>JBJHBT010000038.1:0-38470 GCA_050485645.1 Gammaproteobacteria bacterium
CGCAGCAGCGCGCGCTTGAGCTGATCAACCAGATCAGCGTGTAGCCAGTCGGCTGCACACCAATCTCACGCTAACTGCCCAGACGTGCTAACAAAACCGCTCGGGCAAGGCGGGGAACTTCAGTCTAAACCGCCAGTCGTTTCCTGCCAGTGAGCGCATAGTCGACGCCGCCGAATCCGCCAGGAGAAAGCCCACCTCGGTGCCGCCGGACGTCACCGCCGCATCGACCACGACGGCCAGCGACTCGATGCAATCCCGCGCACCCAATACAGAAACTGCATCGGCACTACAAAGGAGCGACAGATTTACAGCAGTACGCTCCGCATCGCTCGCTGGCGCACTGTCGATATCCCGCCGTACAGCGTCGATTTGCGAATCTTCACGAACCCGGTTGACGAAGTCAGCGCGGCGCGCTTCAACGTCCGCAACTCGCCCGAACGCCGATGCAGAAGAAGCTGGTGCATCAACAAGTCTGTCGATGAGCGCGCGATAGCTCAGCAGCAGGTCCACCGCCAGACGCAGACGTTCCGTGTCGCCAGACAGATCTGCATTGGCATAGACGTATTCCTGGATATCGATACGTTCCCGCACACTGGCAAGGCCGGGGATGTTGATCAATACAGCCGCCAGACGCTCGACCGCGGCCAGGTCGGTCGGATCGCTCGCAACAACGCGTCGAAGAATTTCTGCACGTTCTTCGTAGGTTGTGACGACGGTCGCGAGCCTGTTGAGTGCGGGAATGTCGGTCGGATGGTCATGCAGATGCTGCCGGAAGACATCTTCCGCCTGCTCACGATACATACTTCTCAGTGCTGGATCTTCGCTGAGGTTCGAGAGTGTCCAATACGTAGCACCTAAAATCAGCTGCGAGTCTGGCGCGGCGACGTCGGCACGTTGCTGCAAAACCGAAAGCCAAACCGTACAAGTCTCTGCTGTGGCCCCACCGGAGAGGTCTCTGCAGGCCGCCCCGTAGCGTTGACTCAGGCATTCGTAGTCCTCTGCAGGGCATTCTCTGTTCTGAGCGGAGGCAAATACACATTGCCAAGGAACAACATGGCGCAATGAGCCAGGATAATGATTGAAGGTCTTTGGTTCATTGTGACTCCTATGGCCAGACCTGCACCGGATCCTGTGTCCCTGGAGGATCGAGTCTCAAGATTTCGTTCCCCCACGGAGTTCGCATGTAAAGCGGAATTCCATGCGGGTCGTGGATGTACAGCGCCGCCCAGCGCGCCTCCCGCCTCCAGGGTTCAAGCACAGCAGCGGCGCATGGCCACTACATGCCTTCAAGCGCGGCGATAGCACTATCCAAGACCGAGAGTACCGTACCCTGATTCGTAATCCTCACCGATCGGTCGTCCGGAGGTAACAGCAATTCAACCTCCAGTTCGCCTCGCAGGCTCCTGAGTTCGTCCGTATAGGCTGCCGCTGAAGATCCGAACTTCGGAAGGTGTCGAATCAGGTTGGAATTACAGAAATACTCGGCGCTACGGATCAACTCCATAACCCCGGGAAGCAACGATTCCGGGGGTGAAGGCGCTGCCTGGAGCAGTGCACGGGTAGCAGAGTATCTTCGCGCTGAAATCGGGCCTTCCGTTAGCGAGGTCAAGTAATCCCGTGCGGCCTGGGACACGAGTCCACGGTACTCAAGAAACTGTATGTGCCTTCCCTGTTCGAACAGCTCGCCCCCGAGCAACGCTCGCCCGACGATCGCATTCTCTACTTCCTCTACGTCGTCAACCAGAAGATGCGCATACATCATTGCGACCTCGACGACGCGATCGTCACCGTCATGGAGCAGGTCTCGAACGACCTCGGACAGATCGAACTCCGAGCGAGCAAGCTCCGGATCCTCTCCGAATACATGCACCAATCCTCCGAATGCCGCCAGCCGGTTTCTGGCATCCGCAGACTCCATCCCACGGCGCACCATCGCTACGGCGTCCTCCATCGGGAATTCCGTCCACTGCTGCCTCTCGATTTCATACAGCTCACCGCCAAGTTCCGCGGATAACTGAGCGTGAAGGTCAGGCGCCCACAAGATGAAGGCAAAGACAAGAAGTACGGCGCGCTTCAATTGCTGAGTCTTCATTGCACTATATCTCTTCATCTGGTTGTTTACTCTAAGGGATGTTCCCACTAACGATTTTTTTAACAGAGGAGCCGGGCCAAGGCGCCAAGTCCAAAGGCGTATGGCCAGTTTCTACTGGATCATGCGTATGAATCAGTACTCCATTAATTCTTATTTCATGCATCGGGAACGCATCATGATCGACTGTGAGGCTGTAGGTGGATTGCCCCTGTGACCAGTCTATCGCTAGCTTGTGCTCCCAATCGATGGCCGGCGCCCAGAGCTGGCAGGCGTTCGTTGGTGATCCATTGAATTGTACTGTCACTCTCGTTGAAGACGATTCCGCTGCTACGATATGCTCAGATAAGGAGGACATATGGTCAGCTTCCTCCGCACAGTTGGCGCTGGCCGGAGTGACCACCAAGCACATGCCCTCATGTGTAATCTGCCAACTTGGCGGGTACGATGGGCATTGTGGGCAGTGCTTCCTGTAGCAGTTTGGCTGTGCACTCACACCCTGACCAGGATAGGCGACATAGCGATACGTTGGCCCACTGTCATGGATGATATTTTGGATACTCTGACTACTTGTATTGATCGTGAAGGAATGCAGAATCCTAAAGCTCGAATTCTGTGTGTAAGTAGCTTGGTTGTCGCCACCAAAAACCCTGCTCACAAATGGCTCAGTAGCCCTCACGTGGTCCAAGGGAATGATCATGGCGTACTCGACGTGTACCGGACCGGGCGGCGGCGGCGGCGGATAGACAAACACCCCCTCCGAAGTCTGCCCCAGGAACTGCCAGAACTGGGAAGTGCCGCACGGATACGGGAATCCGGACGGACAGCTGCATTCGAAGTGGTAGTCCAGACAGTAGTACTGGTACTCGTCTACCTGAACGTAGTGGTCGCTCTCCGCCCACCACCAACCCCACCACTGGCCGCCCGCGTTCGGGGGATAGTACGAAAAGTACACCTCCGCATGCGTGTCATCAATGCTCTGGCTGTTCTGCACCTGCCACATGCCGGGCGCCAGAAGTCGGGTGTCGACCCTGACGGCGGTATTCTCGGAGCCGTAGCAATAGTACCCACCTTCAATAAGCATCTGGCAGTCGTGCGATTCACCACTCCATCCCAGAATCGTCTGACCGCTGACATTCAAGGTCGTACCGCTGTCGAACAGCCAGGTGTCGGTGGTATGTGCCAGGGATCTGGACGCGGCGAAAGCCAGCAGTAATACGCCTGCTCTGAGTATTCCGAGCGTGAGTTTCCTGAATGCGCTCAGCTTGCGTTGGATAGGGGCGCTCGGGCAGAGAGAGCTGGCGGTTCCCCCGCGATCTGGTGAATCAGCGCACGGAAAGGCATAGGCAACAGGGCAACAGGGCACGGGTCATTTAACATCTCCCCCGAAAGCCGGAGCCATGGAGTTTGGCTCTTCTGTAGCTTCGCTGTTCCGATATTCCCTAAGTATGTATTGTCTGTTAAGCACTTTAATTGCGTAAACTACATTGCACATAACCCTGACGGAACTGTGTCGAGAACCACTTTTAAGCGATCACGCCCCGGCAATGTTCACGGCGACACGTGATTCCTGCCGGCCATGCGCCGAACGTGTGGAGCTTCAAGCACTGTCAGGCGCATCAGCCGTGATTAACCCGCATTATTCGTGCGCCGTGAAAAGGCACGGCGCACGAATAATGCGGGTTAAAGCCGACCGTCAGCGACCAAACATCGCGCGCAGATGGTCGGCGAACTCGACCACGCGCTCACGCAGCGTCTTGCGCAGCTTCACGTCCAGCCCTCCGAAGATCACCATACCGTCGATGATCAGTGTCGGCGCGTCTGCCCTCTGCCGTACTGAGGGCAATCCGGGCAGTCCTTTCGATAGCACATCGGCCACGGGCTCAGGAAATTCATCGGTGGCGCATACCCTACGCTGTTGTCACCAAGATTGGACACCGAGCCGACCGTTTTGCTCGCAGTGTTGATCACCAAAGACTGGCGGATTCGGTATGTGCCGGCTGGCGAGTATGTAGGCTGGTTGTCACCTTCGAAGAAGGTTCCGGACGACCAGACGGTGCCTGGCAGCCGGATATGATCGAATGGAATGAACATCACATACTCAATCTCCACGAGTCCGGGTGGTGGTGGCGGCGGCGGAGGCGGCGGGGTGAATCCCGGCGGAAAGCACGTTTCCTGATACCACCTTTCACGCGCATGATGTTCCGCGACCGCGGTCCATGTCCCGTAGTTCGTGCCAGGACCGTAGAGGTAGCCGACTGACGCAAAGTCTGGATCCACGTCGGACAGCGCGAGCACCGGTGCTCCACCCGGGGCGTACAGCCAGGTATCGACGCGGAACTCAATGGCTTCCTGCCCCGAGCAGACCCAGAGATCTATCGGGGAAATGGAGTGTCTGACCACCGTAGCGTTTGGAAGATCCCTGCCGCACCACACACGCTACGCATATTTCAATAGCTGGGACACTAGCGTTCTACGCCGAAGAGATCGGGATCATTGCGCTGCAAGTAGATCCGCTCATCAATCCGTTCTCCAGCAGACTCGCGCGAGCCATCCCAGTCCGCTCTGCCTGCCATGAGAATCAGATACTGCTCGATCGCTTCCTCTCGCATTCTACGCAGGACGTACTCTCCCACCAGAGCTTGACGGATGTTCTGACTATCCGGAAACAACTCCAAGCCGCGTTGTAACGTCAACAGTCGGGCACCGGCATCCTCGAGTTCCATGTAGTAGTGGTTGTAGTACACAGCCTCTGACTGCACGCCGGCGGCAATGAGCTCTCGCAAAGACGCAGCAAAATGCCTACGCCATTCAGGAAAGTCTCTTTCGAACATCCATGCATCTATCACCATGGACCGCAATGTCGAGCCGATCGCTTCAGCCAGCTGTGTTCCGACGGCAGTCGTTGAAGTGGTCAGAGCCGCCTCGATCACGACATCCATAGAGTCGATACAGTTTCCCGCGCCGAACACCACAATAGCGTGACGGTGACAGAGTGTGGACAGGTAGCTGACTGTAAGGCTCGAATCTTCGGTGGGTGCCTGCCGTATCTCCATCAACTTCGTGTCGATGGCCATATCCTGCCGAACCCGTTCAATGAATGCCGTGAGTCGCGCCTGCGCGTCCGCTATCCGTGCCTCGTCTGACTCCGGCGTTCCCAGCGCCGATTCGAGACGTTCGATGAAATTCCTGTAGTGAAACGCAAGGCTGGAGGCAAGGCGCAAGCGCGTCATTTCGTTCGACAAGTCCGCCTCGGCGTATGCGTACTCCTGAATTTCGATGCTCTCGAGCACGGCAGGAATGCCACTCATGTTCAACAGAACCCGAGCCAGAAACTCGACAGCCCGCAAGTCGGTGGGATCGATCGCCACCGCTCGACGCAAATGCGCGGCGCTTTGCTCGCGCGTTCGAGCGGCGGCCGAGAGCCCGTATAGCGGCCTTACATCGCTCGGATCCTCAGTTGATCGTCCCTGAAACGTGACATCGGCAAGATCCCGATATGACTGTCTCGCGTCCGGGCTTTCACTAAGCGTCGCTAACAACAGGTACGTATGCCCGAGAATCTCCTGCACCTCGGGCGCATTGACGTCCGTACGATCCAGGAGTTCCGACAACCATGCCGCACAGGTCTCGGCGGTCGCGCCCTCAGGTGTTGCCATGCAGGCAGCACCGAAGCGCTGATCCAGGCATCGATAGTCCTCGACCGGACATTGGTTGCTCTGACCAATCGCCAAATCTCCCCAGCCCGGATACAGCAGCATGCAGCACGTTGATACGATAAGGGATCTATGGTTCATGAGATGACTCCTATGGCCAGACCAGCACCGGATTCACTTGGCCCGGATCCAGTCTCAGGACCTCGCCCAACGGGGTGTGGCCGAAGAGCGGATTTCGCATATAGAGCGGGACTCCATGGTGACTAACCCAAGCCTTGTCCGCGTCACTAAAATCGGTATTGACATGGAAGTTCAGAATGTTCAACTCAACTTGAGTAACGTCCGGATCGGGATTGCCTTCACATGCGATACCCGCATTGTAGTCCCCTGCATCCCAGAAGTAGGGATGGCTGTGAATTCCTGCCAGCGCAGCGGTGCCTACGACGATTGCGCCACACGGATCCTGCGTGTTAGGGGTTGTGACGGTCGGACCGTACGGGCCCTCCGGATCGTCTTCAGGGCCAAACGATGACGCCCGGTTCCCCACGACAACCTGCCCGTTCTGGCACAGCAACCGCGCTCCACGCTCAAACGGCTCCGGTTGCGGCTGCCAACTCAACATCTCGGTTATCGCCGCCGCGTCGATAGCGGACATGGACTCGCATGGTGGCGGCGGCGGCAGCACATCAACCTCATCCATCGTAGTACCGAGATTCTCGTCCCATATGATGACGAATCCCTGACATTGCTGAAGCGGCGGAGGCGGGGTGAATCCCGGCGGAAAGCACGTTCCCTGATACCACCTTTCACGCGCATGATGTTCCGCGACCGCGGTCCATGTCCCGTAGTTCGTACCAGGACCGTAGAGGTAGCCGACTGACGCAAAGTCTGGATCCACGTCGGACAGCGCGAGCACCGGTGCTCCACCCGGGGCGTACAGCCAGGTATCGACGCGGAACTCAATGGCTTCCTGCCCCGAGCAGACCCGGAGATCTATCGGGGAAATGGAGTGTCTGACCACCGTAGCGTTTGGAAGATCCCTGCCGCACTGAGAATCCGCTCGATCACCGCCGGCGCCTCGATGCTGGCGATCACCCGCAGCCGCCCGCCGCAGCTGCGACAGACCTCGATGTCGATGGCAAAAACCCGCTTGAGCCGCTGTGCCCACGTCAGCGCCCGTTGCCGGTCAGTCGCCGGCGATCAGTCCGGTGTCGGCATCACATCTCCGCGGGCAAGTCGGCTTCGCCACGCGCCATTCTCAGCAAGCCATCGACACGGCCCTGAACGTGTGACGGCACCTCATCCTGCGCTACCAGCAAGTGCTCGATCGCCTGATCATGAATGCCATGCCTGAGATACTCCAGCCCTAAAAACAGGGCGACATCACCGTCCGTCGGAAACAGCGTTGCACCGCGCTGCAATGCGATCAGTCGCGACTCCGGATCGGATTCGAACTGCGCGTAGGCGCTAAACACTGCGGCTGTTTCCATGCCGCTCGACAGCAACTGCCGCAACGATGCGGTGACTCGATCCGGCCAATCCGGGTATGCACGCAGGAATCGCCAGCCATCAATCGACAGTGATGCCATGGTCGACGCTGCCGCATCAGCCAGCTGCAAGCCGCCGGTAGTGCCTCCGGAACGTGCAGCCGCGTCGGCGACGACCATCAGCGACTCGACACAGTCGTGTGGCCCGAACGTCGATACCGCATGATCACGACAAATGATCGCCAAGGCGGTGGCCGTCTGCGCCGGATCGGTTACCGGGTCCTGATGGACGTCCCTCAGCAAGGAATTCCATCGAAAGTCCTCTCGAGCCCGATCAAGAAATGCTTCAAGACCCGCCTGCGCCTCGGCACTTCCCGTCGGATCCGACGAGGCAAGCTCGTTAACGAGACGTCGGTAACGGTGCGCAACCCCGAAAGCCAAACGCAGGCGAGCCGCAACGTCGGCCCCCGATGACTCTGTGAATGCATGCTGAAGCACATCTACGCCCTCGATCAGCCCCGGAATGCCACCACGGTTGCGCAGCTCATCCGCAAGGTGGTGGGCTGCCTGAAGGTTGGAAGGGTCGATCGCGACGATAGACCTCAGGTGCTCCACGCGCTCTTCGTGACTCACGGCGGCCGCCATGAGTCCGTACAGGGCACTTACCCTTACATTGACTGGATATTCGGCACCGCGGAGCTGCTCGAAGATCGCGGCGCTCTGTTCACGGTAAGACTGGCCTGTCTGCGGAACTTCACTGAACTGGCCCGATGCCAGATAGGTGTACCCGATTGTCACCTGCATTTCAGGCGCATCGGCGTCTGCGCGCTGCAGTAGTGACTGCAACAAGGTCACGCAGGTTTCAGTTGTAGCCCCCATACTTCGCGCGACGCACGCCGATCCGAACTGCTCATCGACACAGGCATAGTCGCCAACGTGACATTCGTCGTCCTGAGCCGACACAAGTGGCCCGAAGCCTAGGAGAAGCACAACGCCACAAGCCAGCGCAACAAGTGACCCACCGATTTTTGGATTGCGATTCATGACGACTCCTACGGCCAGACATGGGTTCTGGTTAGATTCAGCTCAAGCCTCTGAATGGCGCCTGCATAGGGGAACGGCGCCGGTCCTACGATCGGATTCCGCATGTAGAGCGGCAATCCGCTCTCGATAACCCAAGATTCGTCGTCATCACTGAAATCCAAGTTGGTAACAGTATTCAAGATGTGCAGCTGTTGGAGCGTAATGACCCAGTTGTATTCGCCCAAACAGCCGTCGCCTGCATTGTATTGCGCGACAGTATCGAAGTACGGGTGACTGTGCACTCCGGCTATCGAAAAAGCGAGCGGCGTACCCACGCTACATGGATCATTGCTCGTGCCTGGTCCATTTGGGAATATGTCGCCAAAGGAGTCTGAATGCGCATCGAGGAAGACTTGGTTGTTTACGCACCTCATTCGTGCCGATCTCTCGAAAGGCTCTTGATGTGGCAGCCAGTCATACAACAGGTCATTGATCGCTCTGGCGTTCTGCGCCCCCGTTCCACACGGCGGCGGCAGCACATCAACCTCATCCATCGTAGTACCGAGATTCTCGTCCCATATGATGACGAACCCCTGACATTGCTGAAGCGGCGGAGGCGGGGTGAATCCCGGCGGAAAGCACGTTTCCTGATACCACCTTTCACGCGCATGATGTTCCGCGACCGCGGTCCATGTCCCGTAGTTCGTACCAGGACCGTAGAGGTAGCCGACTGACGCAAAGTCCGGATCCACATCGGACAGCGCGAGTACCGGTGCTCCACCCGGCGCGTACAGCCAGGTGTCGACGCGGAACTCAATGGTTTCCTGCCCCGAGCAGACCCAGAGATCTATCGGGAAATCGGCTCCGTCCCAGGGTTCCCAATGGCACTGTTCGTCGTAGACGCCTCCCGACGTCTCCGAATACCGCTGCAGCGACGTCCCGTCATAGTCGAGCCAGGTATCGACCGTGTATTGCGCGAATGCCGGCAGGGATTGAACGCACAGCAGGGCTGCTGCTACAGAGGCGAGCAGAACTCGTCCCATGCCCGCGCCCCACTTTCTGGCGTAGAGCCGGAGGGACGATCGGCTGTATGAACCGCGAAGAACTACGAACGCCTGGTCAGCGCAAGCAGATGGAGACCGGAGACCGGAGACCGGGACGAAGTGAAACCGCGTTCACTCATGGATGCCCCCACGAAATACGATTCGATATTATTAGTACGCTTCAATACTCCCACTGTCGACCTGAGCTGTCAAACGCCACTAACGATTTATTCGCAATAATACGGATGGAGCATCGGTTCGAAGACGCGTAACTCTGCCGCGCGTCGGAGTGGCGCATTCCCGTCACGCCATTCGGCCCGGGACGCTTCAGCTGAAGCGTTGCGCGCCACAAGGCAAGAGGCTCTGAAGGCAACACGTGCGCTGATATCGGGCACGACGAACCGGAAAAGCGTGTCATGACAAAATCAACGATCTACGAGATCAGGAACTGCGACACGATGAAGAAGGCGCGTGCCTGGCTGGATCAGCACGCAGTGGCCTACACATTCCACGAACACCGATCGTCAGGGATCACGCGTGATCGCCTGCTGGCCTGGTCCGCGCAGACGGGCTGGGGAAAACCGCTCAACCGCGCGGGAACAACCTTCCGCAAACTGCCCGAGGCCGACAGAGCCGACCTCGATCAGGACAAGGCGGTGCAACTGATGCTGGCGCAACCGGCGATGATCAGGTGCCCGGTGCTGGAGGCGGGTGACCGGATACTGGTCGGCTTTCAGGCGGCGGAATACGCTGCGGCGTTCCGCTGAACGCATCGTCCGGACGCGTACAGCTTTGCCGGGAGATGATCATCCGATCAGTACGCTGATCATTGGCTGAACGCGTTCAACGACAAAGTACGCTCTTTCGATAATGAAGTATGCCGCCACGATCAGGCACATCATGGCAATGTATTCCCATCCTTTCCATGCCACGTTGGATACGCAACGCACCATCATGATGAAGACGGTGATTTGGTGGCCGAGGAAGACGAGCGCCGACAACGTCGTATGGGCGCGGCCGACTGCGGTATCCGGAAAGTCGGCCAGATTGGTACCTGCCACGGGAAGCAATGAGAGACTAACAAAAAAGCTGACGAATCCAAGCGCAAAGCCACACAGGACAAACAAGAACCAGAATGTCCAGGCGAATGACTCCTCTCCTCTCCATGCGCCACCAATGCGTTCCGCGAATCTCCACGTCGGAGTAATCGAGATTGATTCCATATTTCGTCATCACCTTGAGGAAACGCAACGTGACTATCACCGATCCATCGTTAAGCCCGGCAGGCTGTTAGCGGAGCCGGTGGTCGGGGTGAGAGATTTGACCTTCCTCCACCACGGAGCCGATGGCCATGGGGGAATTCGGGTGGCCGGCGGGGCTCAAGCACAGCAGCGGCGCGTGACCACTACATGCCTTCAAGCTCAGCAATAGCGCTATCCAGGACTGAGAGTACCGTACTCTGACTCGTAATCCTCACCGATCGGTCGTCCGGAGGCAACAGCAATTCCGCCTCCAGTTCGCCTCGCAGGACCCTGAGTTCGTCCGTATAGGCTGTTGCTGCAGATCCGAACTTCGGAAGGTGACGAACCAGGTTGGAATGGCAGAAATACTCGGCGCTACGAATCAACTCCATGACCTTGGGAAGCAACGATTCCGGTGGTGAAGGTGCCGCCTGGAGCAGTGCGCGGGTAGCAGAGTATCTTCGCTCTGAAATCGGGCCTTCCGTCAACGAGGTCAAGTAATCCCGTGCGGCCGGGGACACGAGTCCACGGTACTCAAGAAACTGTATGTGCCTTCCCTGTTCAAACAGCTCACCTCCGAGCAACGCTCGCCCGACAATCGCATTCTCCACTTATTCTGTGTCTTCAATCAGAAATTGCGCATACATCATTGCGACCTCAACGACGCGGTCGTCACTGTCATGAAGCCGATCTCGAACGACTTCGGACAGATCGAACTCCGAGCGAGCAAGCTCCGGATCCTCTCCGAAGACATGCATCAACCCTCCGAATCCCGCCAGCCGGTTTCTGGCATCCTCAGACTCCATCCCACGGCGTACCATCGCTACGGCGTCCTCTATCGGGAATTCCGTCCACTGCTGCCTGTCGATTTCATAAAGCTCGCCGCCAAGTTCCGCGGATAACTGGGCGTGAACGTCGGCCGTCCACAAGATGGATGCAAAGATTAAGGAGTACGGCGCGTTTCAACTGCTGAGTGTTCATTGCACTATTCTCGTAATCTGGTCGTTTAATTTTCCGGCGACGGAGTCTGACCTCGGCACAACGGTTCTAGCCGATGTTCGCCGTCGACATTGAGCTCTGCCGGATCTGGTACCAACGTCGTATCACCCGCACCATCGTGGTGCGACGACGCTTCAGCTGAAGCGTCGCCCGGTGTGTACCGCGCGCTGTAGCGGCGCGATCTAGAGCCGTTCGAGGTCCGCGATGACTAACGTGCTTCTCCCGGATCATCAGAGAGCCGGTCCCCAGAGCTTTCGCCAGGAGCTCGATCGCTCGCGGATCCTCCCAATGCGAGACAACCCGGGCCATCTGAGCCGGGACTACCTCCTGCGAGAAACCGCAGAGCGATCAAGGCATCAGTGACAACTGCCGTCTGTTCTCCGCCACGTTCGGGTGCTCCCGTACGTGCGGCCTCTACGAGGTGCGGTATCGCCGGATCGCCGAAGGCGGCGAGGCCCCGGGCAATTGCCGGGCGCTCGACCATTCAGCTCCGCCCAACTGAAGTGGGCGGTCCCACCGGAGTTCGCAAAATCATTGCAATTGGGCGAGAGATTCACCGGGTAAGCCGCATACTCCTGGATCATTAGCGCAGTTTCAAACACGCCGCACGGATCAGGCGACACATCGACCTCATCCGTCGTGGTGCCCAGGTGCTCGTCCCATACGCAGACGAACCCCTGACATTGCTGAAGCGGAAGATCACCATACCGTCGATGATCAGTGTCGGCGCATCCGGAGCGCCGGTGCCCGGCGCCTTGAGCACGCGGGGCACGGTCCACAGGCCATCGCGATCGTTGCCGCCCGGCACGGCCACGATGCCTTACGATGAGGCGGGGCGTTGAGGCAAGGCAGGACGCGGTGAGGCAGTGGATATCTCCTGCTAGAATCGGTGCTTCGCGCGGCTGACCGCGCCCCTGTTCATCAAGCAACCAGAAGGTCGCACCATGCAAAGACCCGTCATCCTCCCACTCCCGCTGACCGCATTGGCAGGCGCCATTCTCATGCTGACCGCCTGCGGCGGCGGAGATCCCCAGACCCAGCAGGCCGCGCAACAGGCCACTCAGCCGCCTCCGTCCCAGACGGCGTCGACCGCCGACGCAGGCCGCTACACGACATGGCGTCAGTACCAGGGAGGCGCACACTCCACACAGTTCACCGCGCTGGACCAGATCAACCGCTCCAACGTCGATGAGCTTCAGATTGCGTGGACCTTTCCGCTGGGCCAAGGAACCATAACCTTCAGCCCGATCGTGATCGGCGACGTGCTGTATACGCGCGGCCCGAGCAACACCGTGGTCGCACTCAACGCCGCCACCGGCGAGCAGATCTGGAGCACACCGGTCACCGGCATGGGCGCACGCGGTTTCAATTACTGGGAAAGCGACGATGGCACGGATCGCCGGCTGATCTTCCTGGCCGGCGGCATGGTCACCGCCATGAACGCGGACAACGGCGAGATCATCAACAGCTTCGGCAGCGAGGGCCGGGTCGACCTCCGCGAAGGGCTGGCGCAGGCCGGCCGCGAGGCACGTGGGCCGCTGTCCACCAGCAATCCCGGTCGCATCTACGATGATCTGTACATCATTTCACTGCCGGCCCAGGGCGCGCAGTACGAAGCCACGCCGGGCAATGTGCATGCCTACGACGTGCGTACCGGCGAACTGCAGTGGGTGTTCCACAGCATTCCGCATCCTGGCGAATACGGCTATGACACCTGGCCCGAAGGCCACTATCAGACCGGCGGCGGTGTGCACAACTGGGCCGAAATGACCGTGGACGAGGATCGCGGCATCGTGTTCATTCCCTTCGGCAGCCCGCGCTTCGATTTCTACGGCGGCGACCGTCATGGTGACAACCTGTACGGCAACAGCCTGGTGGCGCTGAACGCACGCACCGGTGAGCGCCTGTGGCATTTCCAGATCGTCCGTCACGACCTGTGGGACTACGATTTGCCCAACTCACCCAAGCTGATGACGCTGCAGCGCGACGGCCGTTCGGTGGATGTGGTTGCACAGGTGGCCAAACAGGGTCTGGTGTTCGTATTCGACCGCGAGACAGGCGAGCCCTTCTGGCCGATCGAGGACCAGCCGGTTCCGCAGACCGACGTCCCCGGCGAATGGACTGCCGCCACCCAGCCGATCCCGACGCTGCCGCCGCCCTTCGGACGCATGACCTTCACCGCCAACGACATCAATCCGTTCCTGCCCGAGGCCGAACAGGAAGCGCTGCGTCAGGGACTGGCCAACTGGCGCAACGAGGGACTGTACACACCGCCCAGCTTCGAGGGATCGGTGCAGATGCCTGGTCACAACGGCGGCGCCAACTGGGGCAGTGTCGGCGTCGACCCGCTGCGCGGCGAGATGTACGTGATCACCAAGAATCTGCCCACGCTGGTGCGTGTGACGCTGCCGGGCCAGCAGGCAACGGAAACCGGCCTTTACGGGGCCGTCGTCTCACGCGAAGAGGCAGCCGAGCTGCGTGCACAGGCGCAGCAGCTGCTGGAAGAAAGCGACGGGCCGCTGCAACTGGGCTCGCCGTACGACTTCCTGCGCAGCCCGAGCACCGGCGCGTCAGCCGCCACCACACCCTGGGCGGAAATCACCGCCTACGACCTGAACACCGGACAGGTCAAGTGGAGTCGGCCGCATGGCACCGTCGATGCACCGGCCGAGGTCGGGTTACCCGAATACGCCGGATCGCACCTGCCGCGCGGCGGCCCGCTGGTGACCGCCGGTGGACTGCTGTTCTCGGCCACGGCATCCGACCGCATGGTGCGCGCCTACGACCGCGATACCGGCGAGGTGGTATGGAGCATGGATCTGCCCAACGGCTCCGAAGGCGTACCGGCTTCCTACGAGGTCGACGGCCGGCAGTTCATCGTGTTTCCGGTCGCATCGCCCAACGGGCTGTTTCCGGCCGACTTCGCCGCCACGCTGGAAACGCCGCCGCCGGCGCCGGGCGGTGCGGCTCCGCAGGGTGCGTACATCGCGCTGGCGCTGCCTGAGTAACTATTGCATCGGCACGGGTGCGGAAGTGGCGTTGCGCCTCCGGGTTGCAACGCCACTTCAGCTCGGGACGCTTCAGCTGAAGCGTTGCCGCAACGATGGTGCGGCGCATTGTCCGGCTTCAGCCCTGCTGACGGTCGGTGGCTGACGGGGACTCGGCACCGGAGTCGTCGAGGGCGATCTCCATGCCCTGGCGCATGCGATGCGTTGCGATGCCCACTTCGCTGAGAAAAAACACGAGTCCAACGACGATCAGCAGCATCGTGGAGACGAACAGCACGGCGATCGGCAGCGAAAGATCCACGCGCACGTAGTCGGCCACGAACAGCCCGACGATCACCAGGCACACCATCAGCGCGCCGCTGACACAGAACCTGATCGCCCAGTTGATCAGCCGGATACGCTTCCACAGCAGATTGGTCTCTGTCTGCAGAAGCTCCTTCTGATCCTCGCGCACGGCACGGGGAATGCGCCTTTCCACGGCGCGCGCGCGGTCGGTGATGCGGCCCAGACGGGTGGACAGCACCGACAGCATGCCCGCGATGCCGGCCAGCAGAAACACCGGGGCAACGGCGAGCTGGATCACCTGCGCGACGGAGTCAATCGGGCTGATCGGATCCACGTGTCCTCCGGTTACCGTGCCGACCGGCCATCACATGCGTTCAACGACGCGTATGCCGAGCAGCCCGAGTCCGCATTGCAGCGTACGTGCAACCAGTTCACACAGCGCCAGGCGGCTGTTGCGTGTCGTTTCATCGTCGGCGCGCAGCACCGGACAGCGCTCAAAGAAGTGATGGTATGCCGTTGCCAGCTCGAACAGATAGTTGCACAGACGATGCGGCTCCAGTGAATCGGCCACGGCCTCCACGACACGCGCAAACTGCGCCAGCTGCAGCACCAGCCGGCGTTCGGCCGCATCGGCTATTACGAAGCGCACCCCGGTCATGTCCACGCGCAGACCTTCCTGCGCGGCGCGTCGGGCAATGGAACGCGCACGCACGTACGAATAGATCATGTACGGTGCGGTGTTGCCCTCCAGCGCCAGCATGCGCTGCCAGTCGAACACGTAATCCCTGACGCGATCGCCGGACAGATCAGCGTACTTGAGCGAACCGATACCGACCACGCGCGCAACGTTGCGACGTTCTTCCTCATCCAGCTCCGGGTTCCGTTCGGCGAGCACCTGCAGGGCACGCTGCTCGGCTTCCTCCAGCAGATCGGTGAGCTTTACCGAATCACCGCTGCGCGACCTGAACATCTTGCGATCGCTGCCAAGCACGGATCCGAAGCCCGCGAAATCGATGCGCACGTCGTCGCTCACCCAGCCGCACTGACGCAGCGCCTGGGTAAACATTTCCACGTGCTGCCGCTGCGGCAGACCGATCACATAGATCAGGCGGCCGGCGCGCAGCTCGTCGACTCGAAACATCGCGGCGGCCAGATCAGTGGTTGCATACAGGTAACCGCCATCGGACTTGCGTACGATCAGCGGCAGGGGCTGGCCTTCCTTGCCGGTGAAGCCATGCGGGTAGATCACCGCCGCGCCATCGCTGGTCTTCAGGTGACCCTCGCGTTCCAGGCGCTGCATCATGCCCGGCAGGCGATCGTTGTAGAAACTTTCACCGCGAATATCGGCCTCGGTGAGGCGCACGTCCATGCGGTCGTAGACGGACTGGAAGTAGCGCGCCGACACGGCCACCAGCGCCCGCCATACCGCAAGCGTAGTTTCGTCGCCGCTCTGCAGCGCGACCACGCGTCGACGGGCGCGATCAGCGAACGCCGGCTCCGTATCGAAGCGCTGGCGTGCGTGCTGGTAGACGGCCGTGAGGTCCCCCGGCGGTTCACCACCCGATGGGTCGTAGCCCTGATCGAGCAGGCTCTCGATCAGCATGCCGAACTGCGTGCCCCAGTCGCCCACATGATTCTGCCGCACCACATCGTGGCCGAGAAACTCCAGCACGCGCACGATGGCGTCGCCGATGATGGTCGAGCGCAGGTGCCCGACGTGCATTTCCTTGGCCACGTTCGGCGCGGAGTAATCCACGACCACGCGCTGCCGCGTGGCAGCTGGCGGTACACCCAGCCGTTCATCCGACCGCATCGCCTCCGCCACCTGCTCCAGCGCGGTGTCGGCAACGGTCAGATTGACGAATCCGGGACCTGCGATGTCGGCCGAGGCAATCAGCGGCCCGAGTTCGAGCTCAGCGACGATCCGCGCCGCAATGTCACGCGGTTTCGCGCCGACGCGTTTGGCCAGTCCCATCGCAAGATTGGCCTGATAGTCACCGAATTCGGGCCGGGTGGCCGGTGTCACCATCGGATCGGCGTCCACGCAGGCATCGCCCAGGCTCCTGACAACGGCCGCGCGCAAGGCCGATTCGATGCGGGTCTGTAAGTCAGTCATGGGCGTGTTCCGGCCGGCAGGGCATGGCAGAGGTGCGCGTGCGAATACGCCAACGGAGTCTGGCTACGCGGTCCGGAACCGCCCCGGTTCGTATTCGGCGAGAGAATATCCGCGGAATTGGTGCCGGCTGAGGGATTCGAACCCCCGACCCCCTGATTACAAATCAGGTGCACTACCAGCTGTGCTAAGCCGGCACGTCCTCCACGAGCGCGCATTATAGCGGGATAGAAGCCGACACGGCGCTACCCGGCCGACGCACGGCCGTCGCTCGTGAACAGCGGGGCGGTGACGGTTTGGCCCCGCTGGCGCCGATCAGTCGCCGAGGTCAGTCGCCGGGATCAGCCGCCCGGCTTGCGCGCGCGCAGCAGGAAGCGGTCGGTGTTGCGCTCCAGCGACGGATCGCGGATGGCAAGCCTGCGGTCGTCCGCCGGGTTGGCAAGCAGATCCGACTCGGCCTCCACCTCGAACCCGGCGCGAGTCAGCACATCGCGCGCCTGCGACACCTGCATGCGATGCAGCGCCTGGTTGTCCTGTCCCGCGTCACCGCGATGGTCGATCAGGCCGAACACACCGCCGGGTTTGAGCGCATTGTAAATGCCGCGCACCAGCGTCACGGCCGCTTCCTCGCCCTGACCGTTGTAGGTGTCGTGCAGATTCAATGCCGAGATCGCCGCATCCACGGTGCCGTCGATGCCCGCGGCGGCGATGTCGCCGTGCACCGGGCGCACATTGCCCAGTTGCGCATGCCGCGCCTGCTCGGCCTCGACGAAACCCTCGCGTTGCGTAAAGAACGCCGGGTTGTGCGCCAGCACCTGCCCCTGCGGGCCGACTGCCGCGGACAATACCTCGGTGTACCAGCCCGCCGCCGCGATCACGTCCAGCACCGTCATGCCATCCTCGATGCCGACGAACTGTATGACCTGGATCGGGCGACGCGCCGCGTCCCGTGCCCGGTTCTCCTCGGCGCGCTGCGGCGATTCCAGTGCGGCGCGTAGGCGCGCTTCCTGTCCGTCCTGTGCAAAGGCCGGAAGCGCCAGCAGCAGACCCGTGCAGAGCGCAGCCATGACACCCTGAAGTGCGGAAGCTTTCATGATCGTTTCCCCCTCGTTGTCGTACGCCCGTTGCACGGGCCGCGACCAACGATAGCCCAATGGCACAGCCATTCCTACCGGGGAAGCGGGCGGGACAGCAGGTGGAGGCAGCGGGTTGCGCCGGCGGTCGACATACACCGCATCATCAGTCCGTCGGACAGGCCCGCTGTTCCAGACGGATGATGCGCCCTGGCGCCTGCAGGGCGTCGAAGTCCAGCGGTTCGTCCGGACGGAGATTCACATCGACCCAGTACACCGTCGCTCGCTGAGTGCGGTCGGCAATCTCCGGTTCCAGCCCCAGTGCGCGCAACTCCTCACGGCGACGTCCGGCGCGGCTGATCTCGCTGAACACACCGACGGACACGATGCTGCCCGTCTCCGTGCCGGGGATCACATACGAATCGGAGACGCCGCCCTCGCGTACGCGCGCGAGCACTTCGTTGGCCTCGGCGACGGTGGGAATGCCATCGAGATACACCCAGTACCCCACCCAGATATCACCCTCGGCGACCCGCTGACTCGTCGCGTGGCCGGCGGTGCGCAGCCCGGATGCCGCCGCGGCGGCCTGGGCAAGTTCCCGGAACGGGCCAACACTGACGCAGCGCTGCGCAGGCAGGACGGGATCAGGCTCGGAAGCCAGGTCGGGTGAGATCTGTTCGTCCCGCGTCTGACCGGGGCTGTCGGCATCTTCGGCCACCGCGTCGCCCGGTGGCGGGACAGCGGGCGCATCGCTTTCCTCGTCAGCCCGTTGCGCGATTCCCGCGGAAGCATCGATCGCATCGCGCGGGGCACCGGCGTCGTCGGGTACCCTCGGGCGCACCAGCGTCGGGTCGACCTCGCTGACCAGTGTGATACCGGACGGACCATCGGCGGCCACCGTGCCGGTTGCCGACTGGTCGGCGAACCAGTGATGCCAGGCGGCGAATCCAAGGTTCGCAAGCAACAGCGCGAGAAAGAGATTACGCATCAGCCCTGTTCCGCCAGCAATGCCAGTCCTTCGAGCACCAAGTCTGCCCTGATTTCAACGGCGGTTTCCAGCCAGCCATGCAACTCGGCGGCGTCGCCCCCGCACAGCAGCACCTGCGGGGGGCCGGCCACCATGCGATTCACCGTTGCCACGGCTCGATCCAGCCCGGCCGCCACCCCGAGCAGACCCGCGTGGCTGACCCCCTCCTCGGTGCTGCGCCCCAGCAACTGCCGGTCCGAAGGCGCAGACGCACGACCTGAGGTCGGACCGATGTAGCGCGTGCCGTTCAGCAACGCCTCGGCGCAGAGCCTGGGACCGGCGAAAATCAGCCCGCCCAGATGCTGGCCGCCATCGTCGAGCGCATCGAACGTCACCGCAGTGCCGGCCGAAATCACACACACCGGACCATCGACCATCGCCCGCGCCGCGAGCAGTGCGACCCAGCGATCCACGCCGAGCCGTTCGGGGTCGTCGTAGGCACAGCGCACACCCAGCGCTTCGGTCGTGGTGCGTGCGAACAGCGGCATCCGGCCGGTGACCTTGTGCACGACATCGCGTACACCGGCGGCCACGGACTCCGTGGCCACGTTGGCGACCAATACCCGTCGCGGGCGGGACGGCACCGCGGCCGCGAGTTCATGCAGCGCCTGCTCGAGACGCCCGGCATGCAGCGCCGCACCCTGGTTGCTGAGTCTGCCCTCCAGCGCGCGCGCCCACTTGATGCGGGCGTTGCCTGCGTCGATGACGAAATCGGTCGCGTCCGTCATGACGGTACGACGCTCTTGGCCACGGACGGTGCCGCCGCATGGTCCGCGGGACGGACACTGACTTCGCCGGCCACGACAAGCCTGATCGACCCGTCGGCCAGTCGCACCCGCAGTGCTCCGTCGTCGTCGACGCCTGCCGCCGTGCCATGAAACGCGCCATCGTGCTGCCGTACGCTCACCCCGCGTTCACGCAGCACGTCCGCTGCCGACCATTGCGCAAGGGTCGCGGCCATCCAGGCGGATGGCTGTGCGGACTCCGCACCGCGCAGCGGATCCCACAGTTCGTTGACGATTGCCGCTGCCAGTTCCGTGCGTGATGGCATCGGACCACCGGTCGCCTCGCGCAGGTCGGTAGCGGCGCCTCGCCAGTCACTGACAAGGGCTTTCACCGACGACGACAGGTCCACGTTGAGACCCACGCCGATCACCACGTGACTGCTGCCATCCGTCGCCATCGTGCGCTCCACCAGAATCCCGCCCAGCTTCCGGTCCTGCCAGACGATGTCATTGGGCCACTTCAGTCCGGCCTCGATGCCGGTGAGAGCGTGCAGCACCCGCCGGACCGCAACGCCGCTGGCCAGGGGCAGTATCGACGACGGCTCCAGTTCCGCCAACGCCCGCGACCGCCAGCCCACGGACAGGCACAGACAGCCTCCCAATGGCGCCTGCCAGCGACGGCCGCGCCGACCTCGTCCGGCGCTCTGGAACTCCGCGATGCAGACATCGAGCCTGCCGGGTAACGGTGCCCGTCTGAGCAGTTCAGCGTTGCTGGAGTCGATGTCCGTATGAACCGACAGCTGATTCAGTGCCGCGGCCAACGACGGATCCAGCAACACCGCCAGCCTGTGTTTGTCGATCAGCTCCACCGGCCGACTCAGGCGAATGCGGCCGCCACCGGCCCGCAGGTCTTGCGCTTCGAACTCCAGTGTCAGACCCCAGGCTTCGAACCGCTCGCGATGCCGGAGCGCCATGTCCGCGTCGACGGCTTCCACGCGATGCCAGGCGCCATCGGCGAGCAGCCGCAGCATGGTTTCGGCAGTCGCAGCGCCCGAACCTGAAACATCATCCCTCATGTATCGGGAAACGGGTGGACGTTACCGGCCCAACAGGAACCGGCGCTGACGGTTCTCGTTGCCGGCGCGCATACGCGCGATGTTCGAGCGGTGGGTATAGATGAGCAGCGCCGTCACGCACAGCGCGAACGCGAACAGGCCGTGCTGCTCGGGCAGCCGCGTAACGCCGACGACGAACGCGGCACCGGCCGCGGAGGTTATCGTTGCCAGCCCGACGAACCCGGTGAACCCGATCACCAGAACCCAGAACAGCAGCACCCACAGGGCCAGTGTCGGGTCGATGAGAATCAGTACACCCGCCGCCGTTGCGCCGCCCTTGCCGCCAGCGAAATTGCAGAAGACGGGAAACACGTGACCGAGTATGACCGCGAATCCCACCGCGAATGTGAGCAGCGCCGGATCGAGGCCGGGATCGGCGAGCGCGGCCGGCAGCGCAAGCCCCGGGATCAGCAGCAGGGCGACCACACCCTTGCCGACATCGATGGCCAGAACGGCCAGCGCGAACCGCATGCCGCGGGTGCGCAGGGCGTTGGTGCTGCCCGGGTTGCCACTGCCGGAACGCCGCAGGTCCACACCATACAGCTTCCCCAGCAGTACACCGCCGAGCACCGATCCGAGCAGGTAGGCGAGCGTGAATTTCAGGCCCAGTTCGATCATTGGTCGCTATGTTACCGCGTCATGCGTGCATCGGTGCTGATGCGCCGGCGCGGCCCATCGAATGCGTTCAGACGCCCAGCCACTGCCGTCTGCGCTCGGCCGTCTCCCTGTCCTGTTCGCTGTCCAGCGTCAGGGAAACATTGCCCCCGGGTGTGCCTCTCAACCGCAGTTCAAACTGCAGCAGCTCGTCACCGCGAAACGCCTGAGCACTGATGGCATCGCCCACGCGGTAACGTGCCAGCCGCTTCGCGAGGCTGGCTTCGGTCACTCTCAGACCATCGAGCGCAATCAACAGATCTCCGGGAGCCAGGCCGGCGTTCTCGGCAACGGAATCGGCAAGCACGTTCACCAGCTCGAGCGCGCCGTCACGGGCACGCAGATTCACGCCCAGTGCGAGCCGTGCACCATCCGCGGTCCCCGCAGCGCCAGCGTCCTGCGTACCCGACGTCATCGTCACGCCGAAACGCTGCAGCAGGACACCCAGCGGCAGGTCTTCGGTGCCGCGCACCGCCTGGTCGAAGAACCCCCGCAAGGCCGGCGCATGCCGGTCACCAGCCAGCTCCAGCACCAGCGACTCGAAGCCGTCTTCGGGGACACCGTCGGCGCCGCTGCCGAAGCGTCGCCACAGCGTCCGCACCACGTCGTCCAGTGACAGCCCGCCGTCGGTCATCGCCCGCAGTGACAGATCCAGCGCCAGCGCTGTCAGTGCACCCTTGCTGTAGTAGCTGACGCTGGCGTTGATCGTGTTGGCCTCGGCCTTGTAGAGCACGTCCCAGGCGTCAAAGCTGGACTCCGCGAGGCTGTGTCGCAATCGGCCCGGAGTTCTGTACACGCGGCTGAGGATCTCCGCCAATCGCCGCAGGTAGTCCCGTGCCCCGATCAGGCCACCGCGCAGCAGCATCAGATCCTGGTAGTACGTGGTGACACCTTCAAAGACCCACAGCAGCCGGGTGTGGTTGCGGCGATCGAGACGGTAGGGTGTAAAAGCCGCCGGCTTCACCCGCTTCACGTGCCAGCTGTGAAAGTACTCGTGGCTGACGAGGCCGAGAAACCGCTGGTAATCCGCGGACACGCCACCGTCGCCGGTCCGCGGCAGATCGTCACGACTGAAGATCAGGCTCGAGGATGCGCGATGCTCCAGGCCGCCGTATCCATCGCCGGTGGCGATGGCGAGAAACCAGTACTCGCGAAACGGTGCCGGCGTGCCGAAAAATCCGATATGCGCCGCACACACCCGCGTCAGGTCGTCAGCTACGCGACGCCAGTCGGCGTCGACACGGCCGGCAACGACCAGACGGTGCGGCACGCCGCCGACATCGAAATCGATCCGCTCGTGGCGGCCGATCTCGACGGGATGGTCGATGAGTTCGTCGTAGTCATCGGCGCGGTAGGTACCGAAGCCGTGCCGATCGATGTCGACGGGTGTCATCGCGGTGGCCAGTCGCCAATCGGCGGCGTGTCCGCCTGCCGGCCTGATCAGGTCCACCTGCACGGCATCGTGCTCGCGCCCGTGAAACCAGACGAACACGCATGGGCCGTTGAAGTAGGCGCGATGTCTGTCCAGATACGCGCCGCGCACCGACAGATCAAACGCGAACACCGTCAGCCGCACCGTCAGCGTTCCGGCGGCATCCGCACACTCCCAGGTACCCTTCGCGATCCTGGTCGCGGTGACCGTGCGCCACTGGCCGTCCGCGTCGGTGCAGTGCGCGTCGGTGCAGTGCGCGTCGACCGCCACCACATGACGGGCGTACTCCCGCAGCAGATAGCTGCCGGGAATCCAGGACGGCAGCGAGAATCGCTGCCGCGTGTCGGGCTGGTCGATGCTGCATTCGACGACGAACAGATGACGGTCGAGGTCCGCCGGTTCGAGGCGATAACGGATCAGGGCAGGCTCCTTACAGCCAGACGACGGGCTGCTGCAACCGGTGGCACGGGCGCGCATTGTCGCACAGCTTGCAAATGCGGCGACGCCCTCCTAAGGTGGCGCGAGGCGGTGCCCCGGAATGGGGTTAAAAGGGAACGCAGTGCAAGACTGCGGCTGTCCCCGCAACTGTAAGCGGCAAGGCTGCAACGTCGACCATGGCCACTGAAGCGACACGCTCCGGGAAGGCCTGTTGCAGCCGTCTGAACCGCGAGCCAGGAAACCTGCCGCCTGTGTCGTCCTTCCGCGCGCCGGGGTAGCGTTCGGAGCGATAAACCGCCGTGGCGACAACTCTGTGTTTATTGCGGAGCCGGATCGCGACGTCGTGCAGCGACATCGCGGTCTTCTCCCTCAGCAGGAGATTGCGCCATGCCGCGAATCGGCCGCCATTCGTTGTCAGTTGCCGTAGCGGCGGCCACTGCCGTCATACTGGCAACCGCCGCCACAATGATGTCCGTGCTGCTGCCCGCGGTGGCGTCGGCGCAGCAGAACACTTCCGTGACACCCGGCGCGGCCCGCGACGCGGATTCCGGCACCGCTCTCGACCCCCTGGCTGGCCTGCCACGAGTGGCTTCCATCAACCTGTGTTCAGACCAGCTGCTGCTGGGGCTGGCCGACCCCGAACAGATTCTCACCGTCAGCTGGCTGGCGGCCGATCCGGATGAATCGGTGTTCGCCGAAGCCGCAGGCCGGTTCCCGCTGAACTACGGCACCGCCGAAGAACTGATCCGCTACCAGCCCGATGTCGTGCTGGCCGGTACGCTGACCGGCGACCACACCCGCTCGCTGCTCGAGCGCCTGGGTGTCGCGGTCGTGGCCCTGCCACCGGCCGACACGCTCGCCGAGGTGTTCGCCAACCTGCGTATCACCGCCGAAGCCATCGGCCAGCAGGAACGCGGCCGGCAGATCGCGGCGCGCATGCGTACGCAACTGGAACACTACCGGCGGACCCTGCCGAACGAGCGGCGTGACACCGTCGTTGTCCGGCCGGGCGGCTTTACCGTGGGTGAATACGAATTGGCCGATGAACTGATGACGCTGGCCGGACTGCGTAATGTGGCCGCGGCCGAGGGTCTGGATCGCTGGGGCAGCCTGGCCATGGAAACCCTGCTGCGCAGCGCGCCGCAATTGCTGATCTTCAACGGCTACCGGGTCCATGAACCGTCGCTGGCGAACTCCGTTCTGCAGCATCCGGCGCTGGCGCGCATCCGCGAAACCGTGGCCAGCACGACCATACCCACGCGCTACTGGGCCTGCGGCCTGCCGGAGAGCCTCGACTCGATTGCGCTGATGCGTCATGGAGCCGCTGGATGAGCGCCATCCCACAGACACAATCGGTGGACGCCACGCAGACCCGCAACGAACCCGCGGCGCGGCTGTCGCGCCTGTACTGGATACTGGGCATCATCACGCTGGCGCTGTTCACACTGTCGCTGCTGCTTGGCCGCACCAGCGGCGGCCCGACTTTCGGGCTCGGCGATGAGAGCCTGGCCGATCTGATCCTGTTCGAAATCCGCCTGCCACGCGCGCTGCTGGCGGTGCTCGTCGGCGGCACGCTCGGACTGTGCGGCGCCGCGCTGCAGGGACTGCTCCGCAACCCGCTCGCCGAGCCCGGATTGCTGGGCGCGTCCAGTGGCGCGGCCTTCGGCGCGGTCGTGGTGTTCTACTTCGGCATCGCCGGCGCGTATTCACCGGGCCTGCCGCTGGGCGCGGTGGCGGGTTCGCTGGCTGCGCTGGCGGTGCTGTATGCACTGGCCGGCCGGCGCGGCAATTTCCTCACCATCATACTGGCCGGCATCGCCATCAACGCGCTCGCGGCGGCGCTGACGTCACTGGCACTGAACTTTGCGCCCAGCCCGTACGCGGCTCTGGAGATCCTGTTCTGGATGCTCGGTTCACTGGCCGACCGCAGCCTCGCGCATGTCTGGGTGGCGCTGCCATTGATGCTGCCGGGCTGGGTGATGGTGCTGAGCGCCGGTCGCGGCCTGGACGCCTTGACACTGGGCGAAGACACGGCGCACAGCCTGGGCTTCGACCCGCGGCGCACCCAGTGGCTGGTGATCGGCGGCACGGCGCTCGCCGTTGGCAGTGCAGTGGCCGCCACCGGGGTGGTCGGATTCGTAGGCCTGGTCGTGCCGCATCTGTTGCGACCATGGGTGGGCTTTCATCCCAGTCGCCTGCTGCTGCCATGCTTTCTCGGCGGCGCGGCGCTGACCCTCACGGCCGATATCGCGATACGCCTGATGCCGCCCGGCCCGGAACTCAAACTCGGCGTCGTCACCGCCCTGCTCGGGGCACCGTTTTTTCTTCATCTGATCATGCGCACGCGCGCCGGCGCGTTTCATGGAGGTGCTGCGGGATGAATCGTGCCAATGCGACGCGAAACGCCCGAACGGCAGCCGATCGCGGGCGGGCCGGGGGCGGCCGGGCAGATCGCGCCGCCGGGGAGTCCGGCCTGACGATCACCGACCTCACCGTCAGCTACTCGACCCGCATCGTGCTGGGGCCGGTCTCGCTGACCATGGCGCGCGGCGAACTGATCGCACTCGTCGGACCCAACGGCGCCGGCAAGAGCAGTCTGCTCAAGGCCGTTGCCGGGGTGGTCGGTCACCACGGCACCATTACCCTGGATGGCAGGCGGCTGGCGGACTTTTCGTCGCGCGAACGCGCACTCCGGCTGTCGTATCTGCCGCAGACCCCGACTGCTCACTGGCCGATGCGTACCCGTGATCTCGTCGCGCTCGGCCGACTGCCGCATCGCCGCTATGGCACGTCCGGCGATGGCGCGGACAGCGAGGCGATCGCCCGCGCAATGAACTGCACGGATGTGACGCCATTGGCCGAGCGCAGCATCGATGCCCTGTCCGGTGGTGAGCGCACCCGCGTACTGCTGGCGCGCGCGCTGGCAGTGAACGCACCGGTGTTGCTTGCCGATGAGCCCGTGGCGTCGCTGGATCCGTACCACCAGCTCAAGATCATGGCTGCACTGGCCGCGTGCGCCGCGCAGGGCGCGCTGGTCGTCGCCGTCCTGCATGATCTGGCGCTCGCCGCACGCTTCTGTACACGCATGATTCTGATCAGTGAAGGATGCATTCACGGCGACGGGCCACCCGAATCGGTGCTCAATGACGAAGCGCTGCACGATCACTATCGCGTGCTGCCCTACCTGGCGCGCTACGAGAACGAGCCCGTGATACTGCCGTGGCGAACCATCGGGTAAGGTGCGCCACGTCAGCCCAGTTCGCTCAGTCGCCTTTGCAGATAACGCACTTCCGCCTGCTGTTTCGCCAAACCCAGCGCCCGTACGTAGGCCGTGCGCGCGTCGTCGACACGACCCAGTCGCCGACACAGATCCGCCCTGACCGCGTACAGCAGGTGGTAACCGTCAAGGACGCTGCCTCTGTCGAGTTCTTCGATGAGGGCAAGCCCTGCTTCCGGCCCTTCGTGCATGGCGATCGCAACCGCCCGGTTCAGCTCGATCACCGGTGACGGTTCAATACGCAGCAGCAGATCATACAGCTGAACGATATCCGCCCAGCGGGTACGTCCGGGATCCGGTGCGTCCGCGTGCGTTGCCGCTATCGCTGCCTGAAGCACGTAGTTGCCGGCATGACCCGACGCCAGTGCGCGCCGCAGCAGCGCACTGCCTTCGTCGATCAGTTCACGATCCCATAGGTTCCTGTCCTGATACTCAAGCGTCACCAGATCGCCCGCTTTGTCGAACCGTGCGGCGCGGCGTGACTCCTGCAACAGCATCAGCGCCAACAACCCCAGCACCTGAGGCTCCGGCAGCAGCTCCCCCATCAGACGTGCCAGGCGTATCGCCTCACCGGAGAGGTCGTGCCGCATGGGATCGGCACCCGCGGTCGTGCTGTAGCCTTCGTTGAAGACCAGATAGATCACTCGCAGCACAGCATCGAGTCGCTCCGCCAGCTGCGCGCGGCCGGGAACCTGATACGGAATCCGCTCGTCGCGAATCCTGCTCTTGGCGCGCACGATACGCTGCGCGATGGTTGCTGTCGGTACCAGAAAGGCACGCGCCACTTCCTCGGTGGTCAGCCCGCACACTTCGCGCAGAGTCATCGCAACGCGCGCATCGGGCGGAATGGAAGGATGACAGCAGATGAAAATCAGCCGCAGGCGGTCGTCGTCCAGCTGTTCGCGGTCGTCGATACCGGGGTCGGTGCCGGCATCGGCCTGGACGCTATCAGGATCGGGCAGGGACTGCATGCGCTGGTCACGGCGTATCCTGTCGATGGCCTTGAAGCGCCCCGCCGACACCAGCCAGGCCCGCGGGTTGTCGGGTACGCCGTCCCGGGGCCACTGTTCCAATGCCGCACGGAACGCATCCTGAAGCGCTTCCTCGGCCAGCTGCATGTCACCGAGCAGCCGCACCAGCGTCGCGTACACGCGTCGTGACTCATCACGATAGACGGTCTCGATCCGGCGGCGGATGGCGGGTGCCAGGCTCACGGTGTGTCCGGGCGCGCCGGCTGCAAACAGCCGATGTGATCGATGGACCGTCCGATGAAGCCTTCCGCCGGAACACACGGACTGCGACCGGGCATCCGGAGCGTCCGGAGCGTCCGGAGCTTCCGGAGCTTCCGGAGCTTCTGATCGTACTCGCTGCACCGCGCGGTGAGCACTGAGCGGTTGAAAGTCCTGGGCATGCGCTTCGGTCTCGGGTTGTCGACCACCGGGTTTTTGCGGCTGCCGCCGCTGCCGCTGTCGACGGCTCGGGAGTCCGTATCCGGCGACGTCGATGCAGTATACCGGTTACTTCAGGGGGCCCGGCCGATCCAGTACGTCGCGGACTTTCTGGGCCAGCTCCTGGCGGCGGTACGGCTTGCTCAGCAACTGCACGCCATAGTCAAGGCGGCCATGGTGCACGATGGCGTTGTCCGAATAACCGGACGTAAACAGCACACGCATACGCGGCGCGACCCTGAGTGCCTCATCCGCGAGCTGACGGCCATTCATGCCGCCTGGCATGACGATATCGGTGAACAGCAGATCATAGCGTTCACCGCGATGCAGCAGCTCCATGGCCTCCGGGCCGCTGGACGCGCCGGCCACGTCGTAGCCCAGATCCTGCAACTGCGAAACCAGGTGTTCGCGCACCAGCGCATCGTCCTCGACGACAAGGATGGTTTCGCGGCCGCCGGCGATCAGCGGCACCGTCTCATCCGAATCGCCGGTGGGCATCTCCACAAGGTCGCGTGGGAAATAGAGCTTCACCGTGGTGCCTTCCCCAGACTCGGCATAGATCTTCACGTGCCCGCCTGACTGCTTGACGAAGCCATGCACCATGCTCAGACCCAGACCGCTGCCCTTACCCACTTCCTTGGTCGTGAAGAACGGCTCGAAAGCCCGCTGCACCACCTCGGACGGCATGCCGAAGCCGGTATCGGATACGGAAATCATCACGTACTGGCCGGGGGACACTTCATCATGCGCACGGGCATAGGCATCGTCGAGCTTGGTGTTGGCGGTTTCGATGGTCAGGCACCCACCGCCAGGCATCGCATCGCGGGCATTGATCGCAAGGTTGAGCAACGCGACCTCCAGCTGACCGGGGTCGACGCTGGTCACCCACAACCCGCCGGCCTGCACGATTTCAATATCAATGTCCTCGGTGAGTGTCCGCCGCAGCAATCCGTCCATGCCCTTGACGAGGCGGTTGACGTTCAGCGGCTGGGGCGCCAGCGCCTGACGGCGCGCGAACGAGAGCAGCCGTGCGGTCAGCTCGGCACCGCGTTCGGCCGCGGTGGCCGTCATCTCCGCCATCATGCGCAACTGCTGACGATCGGTAAGCTGTTCCGCAAGCAGATCCGCGTTGCCGAGAATCACGGTGAGCAGGTTGTTGAAATCGTGCGCGACGCCACCTGTGATCTGTCCGATCGCCTCCAGCTTCTGAGACTGACGCAGACGGTCGTCCATTTCGCGCCGTTCCGTCAGGTTGTTCATGCTGCCGATCATGCGAACTGCCCTGCCATCATCATCACGGATCACGTAGCCGCGATCCATCACGGTCAGAATCCGGCCACTGGCGTGTACGAAGCGGTATTCGTCCTCCCAATTCGAGTCGCTGCCGTCGATGACGGCGTGAATCCCCTGCAGCACGCGTTCCAGATCGTCCGGATGAATACGTTGTGACCAGGATTCTGGACCCGGCTCAAGGGCGTCGCGATCGTAGCCGAACAGCGTTGTCACTCCCTCGTTCCACCAGACCGACTGTGCCTGCAGATCCCAATCCCAGATCACGTCGCTGGTGGCCCCGGCGACGATGCGGAAGCGTTCGTCGCTGATTCTCATCGCCTCTTCAGCAATCTGTCGATCCGTGATGTCGCGGAAATAGACGCCAAGCGACTCGGAAGCTGGATACGCACTTACCTCGAACCATTTCGACAGCGGCGCAGAGTACTCGACGAAGCGAACCGTCTGCCCACTACTCACGGCAGTCTCATACTGCTGCTGGAATCCGGATCCCACCGCCTCCGGAAATTCTTCCCATATGACCTTGCCCAGCACTTCGCCACGGGGGCGATTCAGTAGCTGCTCCGCCTGTGTGTTCATGTACTCGATGCGCCAGTCGCGATCCAGCGCCAGGAATCCGTCACTCATGTTTTCCAGCGTATCCATGAGCCGTCGCGAAAGATGCTCGGTGCGATCGCGAGCCTCGATCAGATCGGTGATGTTCTGGACGACGCCTCCCAGGAGGCGACCGTCAGGGGTATCGCGGAACTCCCCCGTACCACGAACGAAGATCGTACGCCCGGCCGCGGAGACAACTCTGTGTTCAAAGGCGAACAATGCCCGGCCGGAATCGATGAAATCCCTGTAGTGAGCGAGCATCGCGGACCGGTCGTCTGGATGAACCAGCTCCATGTAAGATTCGAGGTCGTTGCCGAACCTCTCCCTGGGCAGGCCGTAGATTTCGTAGACGTTGTCCGACCAGGTCAGTGTGCCGGTTGCCGGGTCCAGCTCCCAAATGCCCAGGCCGATCAACCGCTGTACCGCGCGCAGCAGTGATTCGCTCTCGTCCGCCGGTGCCCTCCACCCGGTCACATCACGGGCGGATGTGAGCACCAGAACGCGTCCCTCGTGCACGCCAGCGCTGCAGCGAACATCGGCGTAAACGAATTCGCCCGACGCAGGCTTCAGACACCACCTGCCGGAAACGGAAGTTCCCGGTTGCAGCTGACCGAGGTCCTGCAGCAGTGCGGGCACATCTTCGCCAGACGCGAGGGTCGCGACGGTACCGGCAAGAAACGTTTCACGACTGAAGCCCAGCCAGCGTAACGCTGCTTCGTTGACGTCGACGCATTGCAATGTATCGCGATCAAAAACCCATATCGGATCAGGATGATTCTCGAAGCAGAACGCCGGATCCACACCCGCGCCACGTATCATCGTGCTGGCCCCTCCCCTGTCGGAACATCAGCGTGCCCCAAACGATACGTCATTAGTTCGATCAATGAAAACTTCCCGACCAACCGCCCCTGCCCCTATGGTTCAATGCCGGCGATACGCGTCGACCGATCCGGCTCTTGATCGCCGCACGCGAACATGGACACTGTGACGGCAGACCCATGAAGCAGACCCATGAATGACTATGAGCAACCCCTGATTCGACTGTCCGGCGTCAGCAGGCGCTACGGCGGGCATTTCGTGCTTCAGGACGCCAGTCTCAGCATCCGGCGCGGTGAACTGGTGGTCATCGTGGGTCGCAGCGGATCGGGCAAATCGACCCTCCTCAAACTGACGGGCGCGATGGACCGGCCCACGACAGGCTCGATCTCGGTGCTGGGGGAGCGGCTGGACACTATGACCGAGCAGCAGCGGTCACTGCTGCGGCGGCACAGGCTCGGCTTCGTATTCCAGTTCTTCAACCTGTTGCCGACGCTGACGGTACTGGAGAACGTGGCTCTGCGGCTGTGCATGAACGGCATCGGCCTGCGTTCCGCACAACAGCGCTCGCAGCGGCTGCTCGACGAGCTTGGCGTCGGTGACTGCACTGCCCGGCTTCCGGAAGAACTGTCTGGCGGAGAACAGCAGCGAGTGGCGATCGCACGCGCCATCGTGCACGAACCGCCACTGGTCATTGCCGACGAACCCACCGGCAATCTGGACCTCGATACCGCCCGCGGCGTACTGGAACTGCTGGACCGGGTCTGCCGTCGCAACGGCACGACGCTGCTCATGGCCACACACAGCCGCGAAGTGATGGGCATCGCGGACCGTGTGCTGACGATTCGCGACGCGCGCGTTTCTGAAGAGTCGCCGTGAAGCGCCTGCTCGCGACAGCCGCCTGGCGCTTTCATACCCGTCATCCGTGGCAGCTGGCGCTGGCCATTGCCGGCGTATCGCTCGGCGTAGCCGTGTACGTGGGTGTGGACGTGGCCAATGACAGCGCCAGGCGAGCGTTCGCGCAGTCTGCCGACATCGTGCTGGGTACGACCACCCACCGCCTGCTCCCCGTGGGCGGCGACATGCCGGAGAACATCTACACCGAACTGGTTGCCGAGCGGGGGCTGCATCGGGCTGCACCGGTGATCGAGGCCGAGCTGAGCCTCGCCGACGTGCCGGCACGACGCTTCACGCTGCTCGGTATCGATTCACTGTCCGAGGGCGCATTCCGAGGCTATGCCGGATTCATCCCGGATGCCGGTGCCGACTTCGAACGGCTGACCACTGCACCGGCAACGGTGCTGGTACCGCGCACCCAGGGCCTGGATTCGCTGCGTCCGGGCGCGACGCTGGCGGTGCTGGTGGAACGGCGGACAGCGTCTCTGGAGGTTGTCGGTTTCGTTGCCGATGGCGGCTCCACGGTCGATGGCGAGCCGCCGTTCGTCGCCGACATCGCCACCGTTCAGGAGCTGACCGGACGGATCGGCATGATCAGTCGCGTGGAGCTGGTTCTGGATCCGCAGTCACTGGCTCGACTGGAGAACGATCTGCCGCCCGGCACCGTGCTGGTCGAAGCCGCCGCCGAAACCGACGCATTCGCCGATCTGAGGCGGGCGTTCCATGTCAATCTTCAGGCGCTGGGACTGCTTGCGCTGCTGGTCGGCGTATTCCTGATCTACGCAACCATGTCGTTCGCGATCGTACAGCGTCGCGAGCAGTTCGGTGTCCTGCGCGCCATGGGCGCGGCGCGGCGCGAGCTGCTGGGCGGGGTGCTGATCGAAGCGGCCGCCATCGGTGTCGTTGCCACCGCGATCGGCCTGGTGCTCGGCCATGTGCTGGCACGGAACCTGGTGGACCTCATGCTCGGAACGCTGGCCGATCTGAACTTCGGCGCCGCGGTGGCACCGGCGGCACCGGCGGCTGGCGCCTACCTGACCGGTGCGGCGCTGGGCATCGGTGCCACGTTGCTTGCGACACTGGCGCCGGCCAGCGAAGCCGCCGCGGCGGATCCGGCCAGCGTCATGAGCCGCGCCAGCGTGGAACGCAGCGCGCACAGGCGCAGCCACCTTGGCATTGCGGCGGCGCTGGTGGCGCTGCTGATGGCGGCCGCGCTGCTCACCCTGGCGCCCGATACGCTGGAAGTCGGCTTCGCGGCGCTGTTCTTCGTGCTGATGGCTGGCGCGCTGGCAACGCCCGCCGCCACCGCCGCTTTGATGACGGTGCTTGCCCTGCCTGCCTACCGGGTGTCCGGCCTGAACGGACTGATGGCGGTGCGCGGTGTACGTGCATCGCTGAGCCGTACCGGCGTCGCCACCGCGGCGCTGGCGGTTGCGGTGGCCGCCGTCGTAGGTGTCGGGCTGATGATCTCCAGCTTTCGCGCCAGCCTGATCGCATGGCTGGATGTCACGCTGGCTGCCGACCAGTATGTGACCGTACCGTCCGACACGCCCGCCGCCGGCTTCAGTGACACGGACATCGCCGACCTGAGTGCAATCGCCGGCGTCGACGCCGTCAGCCTGTCACGCTTTCTTCGGCTGCCCACGCCTTACGGGGAAGTCCCGGTGCGAGCCGTCGCGCCAGGGGCCCGCGGCTGGGGTGTCACACTGGTGGACGGCAACCACGACGCCGCGGTTTCCGCACTTGAGCAGGGCGATGCGGTGATCATCACCGAACCGCTGGCGTGGCGCTGGAATCTGGCGCCCGGCGACAGGCTGGAACTCACCTTCCCCGACGGCCGGCACGATTTCAGGATCGCCGGCGTTTCGCGCGACTACAACACGGGTGGTGGCATCGTCATGGTGTCTCTGGCACGTCTGCAGCAACACTGGAACGCGCTGCCTCCGGCGACGGCCGGTCTGCACCTGCACGCCGACAGCGATCCCGATGCGGTGATGGCGGCCGTCCGGCAGCGGATCCCCGCGGCGACCGTACGCTCCACGCACACGCTGCGGGAACTGTCGCTGGAGGTATTCGACCGCACCTTCACGATTACGGAGGTGTTGCGCATTCTGGCGGCACTGATCGCATTCCTTGGCGTACTCAGCGCGCTGCTGGCCCTGCAGCTGGAGCGCACCAGGGAGCTGGCGCTGATGGGTTCGCTGGGTTTCAGCCCCGGGGAACTTGCACGGCAGGTGTTGGCTCAGACCGGCCTGCTCGGTCTGGCCGCCGGACTGATCGCCATTCCCCTGGGCAGCGTACTGACGCTGTTTCTGATTCAGGTGATCAATCGCCGCTCATTCGGCTGGTCCATGGACCTGGTGGTCACGCCCGGACCACTGCTGGGTGCGGTGGCGCTGGCGCTGACGGCGGCCTTGCTGGCCGGCGTGTATCCTGCGTGGCAAGCAGCGCGGACCCAACCGGGACAGGCGCTGCGCGATGAGTAGTCTGCTGCGCAAAATCGCGCTCGGCGTTGGCATCGCGGTCGCGATGACCGCCTGCGACACCGGTGGAGAATCAGGGCGGACGGCTGACACCCGCAGCGCAACCCGCTATCTGATCGGCGAAGGTGCGCCGGGTTTCGCGCAGGTTACCGGGCCCACGCCGTTCGTCGTGCCGGACGATCATGGCCCTCATCCCGACCACCGCATCGAGTGGTGGTACTTCACCGGGAACCTGTTTACCGCCACGCAGCGGCACCTCGGGTTTCAGCTGACGTTTTTCCGCCTCGCGCTGTCCGCCGACACACCGGAACGCGAATCCCGCTGGGGCACCCGCCAGGCGTGGATGGCGCACTTCGCAATCACCGACACCGCGAACGGACGATTTCACGCCGCGGAACGTTTCGGACGTGGCGCGCTGGGCATCGCCGCCGCCCGGGCGCAGCCGTTCCGGGTATGGGTGAAGGACTGGTACGCCGAAGGCGAAGACGATGACGGCCTGCTGCCACTGCGCCTGCGTGCCGCCAGCGACGGGTTCGCCCTGGATCTTCGGCTCGATGCCGGCAAGCCCATGATCGGCCATGGCGAGGAAGGCTTCGATCCCAAAGGCGCCGAACCGGGCAACGCATCCGCTTATTTCTCACACACCCGGCTGACCGCCGAGGGGACGGTCACCCTCGGTGACGAGCGGCACCGCGTCTCCGGACTGGCGTGGAAAGACCGCGAATGGAGCACCAGCGTGCTCAGCGAGGACATCGAGGGCTGGGACTGGTTCTCGATACAGCTGGAGGATGGTCGCGACATCATGTACTACCGCCTGCGCCAGACCGACGGCACGGCCAGCGATTTCAGCGGCGGCACTTTGGTGGCGCCCGACGGCGGCACGACGGCGCTGGCCGCCGACGACGTGGCGCTGCGAGAAACCCGCCACTGGACGAGTCCGCACAGCGGCGTGCGCTATCCGGTGGCCTGGCAGCTGTGGCTGCCCACGCTGGACATGGAACTGGCTATGTCGGCCATGCTGGACGATCAGGAAATGAATCTTTCGGTGCGTTACTGGGAAGGCGCCGTGCGCTTCAGCGGAAGCGATGGCGACGGGCCGGTTTCCGGCCATGGCTACGTTGAGCTGGCCGGATACTGAACAGTGGGCGGTAGCGGCACCGCGGCGGGCGGGGCGGCAGGCGCACGGTGCAGACACGGCACCGGCCCTTTGTCCGGAAGCGGATGTTGCTAAGATGGTACGTCACGACTGACGCCATAAGATGGAGGGGTAGATGGGCAGGATGCAGACACCGGCGGGACCGGACCGGGCCGGATGGCGGACACGGCTGAACGTGGCGCTGGTGGCGTGGGTACTGGCCCTCGGGCTGCCGGCGGCGGCCGTAGCGGACGACCTGACCCAGATGCGCATCGGCGTTCTGCGCATCGCGTCGCAGGCGCCGTTTTTCCTTGGCGTGGAGCGGGGCTGGTTTCAGGAAGCCGGCGTCGACCCGCAGCTGGTGTTCTTCGATGCCGCGGTGCCTTCAACGGTCGCCATCGTCTCACGCGACGTGGATCTGTCCGTGATCGGCTTTACGCCGGCATTTTTCAACCTCGCCGCACAAGGCGGCATCACCGTGATCGCTGGCCACAGTCGCGAGGTGCCCGGTTACCGCAATACCGGAGTGTTTGCATCCAACCGCGCCTGGGAGGCCGGAGTGCGATCGATGGCGGACATGGCCGGACGCAGTATCGGGCTGACCACCATAGGATCGACCAATCACTATGCGGTCGCCCGCATCGCCGAAAAGTACGGCTTCGACATCAACCGCAGCCGGCTGGTGCCGGCGCAGGGACTGGGCAATCTAGCGGCCATGGTCACCGGCAATCAGATCGACGTTGCTGCCGGTGCCGGTACCGCATTCATGCCGCTCGTGGAGGCCGGCAACGCCCATGTGATCGGCTGGGCCGGTGACGAGGTGTCCTGGCAGCTGGGTGCGCTGGCCACGAGTCCGCGTGTCATCAGCGAGAAACGCGCGGCGCTGGAGGCCATCCTCGCCGTGTACAGTCGCGGCGCCGACGAATATCGCCAATGGCTGCTGGAACGCAATCCGGACGGCAGCTTCAGAGACAGGGTGCGGGCGGACGAACTGTTGGGCATCATCTCCCGATACACGTCGGTTCCGCCTGAAGCGCTGGAGCTGTCGCTGGCCTATATCAGCCCAACGCTGGATATCGGCAGCATCTTCGAGATGGTGGACTGGTACGTTGCGCAGGACATGATAGAGCGCCGCACCGATCCGCATACGTTCATCGACCTGTCCTTCGTCGACGGCCACGAGAACGTGCCCGATTCGATGGCAGCGGGTCGCTGAGATGGAGCTGGCGCTGGGGCAGATCACGCACCGGTTCGGCGACCTCACGGCATTGGACGACGTATCCCTCGACGTGCGCGAGGGTGAAATCATGGCGCTGATCGGTCCTTCGGGGTGCGGCAAATCGACGCTGTTGGGTATTGCCGGGGGCATCCTGAAACCCAGCGCCGGGGAAGTCATTCTGCGCGGCCAGCCGCCCGACGATACGCTGAATGAAATCACGTTCATCTTCCAGGATTTCTCGCTGCTGCCGTGGCTGAACGTGGAAGACAACGTCGGGTTCGTGCTGCACCATCATGGTCTTGGCCATGCCGAACGGGACCGCCGGATCGCGGATGCGCTGGAGCGTACCGGCCTCAGTGACTTTCGCCATGCGGTACCGAAACAGCTGTCGGGCGGCATGCGGCAGCGCGTTGGCATCGCCCGGGCGCTGGCCGTCAGACCGGCTATCTTTCTCATGGACGAACCGTTATCGGCACTGGACGCACAGACCCGGGAGCTTCTGCAGGAAGACATACTCGATCTGTGGCGGCGCGACCGTCCGACCATCCTCTATGTCACGCACAACTTTCAGGAGGCGATCAGGCTGGCTGACCGCGTCTGCGTGTTGTCGCGACGGCCGGGGCGGGTCAAGGAAATCATCGAGGTGCCTGTTCCCAAGGAAGAACGCAGCCGCCCGGAAAGACAGGCGGAACTTGCGCTGCTGGGCGAGCGACTGTGGTCGCTGATCCGCGACGAAGCGATTGTCGCTGATCGTGAGCTGTCGAATGTCTGATCGAGTCGCTGCCTCGGGGCATCCTGACAACGGCGCCGAGTTGCCACAGCGCCGCCTGGCATTTCGCGGTGGTGGATTCGAGATCGAGCGCCGAACCTGGATCAGTATCGTGGCGCTCGCGGTCATCATTGGCGCCTGGCAGCTGGTGACCGCTACCGGCATGGTCAATCCGATTTTCCTGCCGTCACCGTGGCGGGTGATGGAAGCACTGTGGGCGCTCGCCGTCAGCGGCGATCTGTGGCGCCATCTGTCCGCGTCACTGGTCAGGATCGGCTACGGCTGGACCATCGGCAGCCTGTTCGGCATCGCGGCCGGCCTGTTGATCGGGCTTTTTACCGTCGCCCGCGCGGTCGGGCTGCCGCTGGTGGCAGCGATCTATCCGATTCCGAAGATCGCACTGCTGCCGTTGCTGATTCTGTGGCTGGGCATCGGTGAGGCATCGAAGGTCACGACGATCGCCCTGAGCGTGTTCTTCCCGACGGCCATTGCGACGTTCAGTGGCGTGGATTCGGTGCCGAGAAATCTGATCCGCATGGCCCAGAGCTTCAATGTGCCGCTGTGGCGGATCGTCTGGCAGGTACTGATCCCCGGTGCGTTGCCCGGGATGCTGGCGGGCTTCCGGATTTCCATTGCCGCCGCGTTGCTGGTGCTGGTCGCCGCCGAAATGATCGGTGCGCAGTTCGGCCTCGGCGCGTTCCTGATCCTGACCGGCAACATGATGCAGACCGACAGGCTCATGGCCGGCGTCGTCATCGTGTCGGCGCTGGGCCTGACGATGAGCATCGTTGTCTCGTACCTTGAGCGGCGACTCCTGCGCTGGCGTTAGCCCCGCCCTATGGGCAACCCGGGAGTCAGACAGTGCGCGCCGGTCGTTGATGAATGGTTGTGCCGCTCACGGTGCTGCTTCCCGGGACATCGGTGACCAGCGGGGCCCGCCCAGGCCCCACCGAAAACCACGCAGGAACAAAAAAACCCCGAACCGTTTCCGGCTCGGGGTTTTCCATTTAAAAGCCTGGCGATGACCTACTCTCGCGTGGAATAACTCCACACTACCATCGGCGCTGGACGTTTTCACTTCCGAGTTCGGGATGGGATCGGGTGGTTCCCGTCCGCTATGGCCGCCAGGCA
>JBJHBT010000039.1:0-37040 GCA_050485645.1 Gammaproteobacteria bacterium
CGGATTATTCAGTAACAGCGACAACTTGAACGCCGGGCTTCAGGGGGGATTTCCCCTTTCTCGGGGCGGCCGCGGCCTGGGAGGGCCGCGGACGAGGCGCATGGACGCCCTTCCGCCGCCCCCGAAGAAAGGGGGATGATCCGCTGAAGCCCGGCCACCGCGAGGCACAACCCCGTTCATGAATACTCCGGACCGGCGGCTGCTAGTATCGGCGCGATGAAGCACTCTGATAGTGAGCGTCTGACGATCGGCCAGCTGGCGCGCCTGGCGGGTGTTTCGCGTTCCATGCTGCGTTACTACGAGGAACAGGGTCTGCTCAGGCCCGTCGACCGCACCTCGGCCGGCTACAGGCTGTATTCATCCGACTCCGCCGAGACGCTGCTGTTTATCCAGCGTGCGCAGCGGCTGGGGTTTTCGCTGCGGGACATACAGCTGCTGCTGGACAATGCCACGGAGAGCCGTGCCCCGGGTGAGTCTGTTACGCAAATCGCTGAGCGACGCTACCTGGCACTGGAGAAGCAGCTCACCGAACTTCTGGTTCTGCGCCACGAAATGGGCGTCTTTCTTCAGGACATCAATAACCGGGCCGCCAGCAGCAGCGGAACATCCGCGGATGTCTACGACAGGCTGGTACAGAGGGTCTGCGGACATGATCAGCACGAGTCGGCGGCCGGTTCCACGCTCAGCTGGTTGCTGGACCTGAGCGGATGCAGGCTGGCGAGTCTCGAGCGGGATTCGGTACTCGCGGCGCTCAAGGGGCGCCATATGCACATCTGGCGCGATGGGGAAATCTATCGTGTGCTGATCCCCGGCCACGATCCGGCCCTGGAACAGGCGCTGACCGCGATCGCCGGGGTCGAGGCCAACTGTCACACGCATCAGGTGCCGCAGCTGGAGAAAGTGGACGAAGGCTTTCTGTTCAGTGCAACCGGTGAGCACGCTTTCCTGTTTGCCCAGTTCTTTCTGGACCTGGAAGCCGGCCCGCCAGCGAACAGCTGAACCGGTGCCCTTGACCTTCAACCCTGCTTGAAGGTCTACCCTGCGAAGCATGCACAACCATGCCGGACATCGACAGGCGGATGATCACGCACAGCCGTTGCCGGAGGCCAGGCCACAGTCGCGGCGGGCATTCCGGTTTCGTATCCAGGGCATGGACTGCGGCAACTGCGCGTTGACCATCGAACAAAGTCTCAGACGCCTCGATGGCGTGAACGAGGTGCGCGTCAGCTTCGCCACCGGTTCCGTTGAAGGCCACGGCACCGCCTCCACCGCCGCGATGCGCGAACGCGTGGCTGCACTGGGCTATGCGCTCGAGGAGCCGCGTGATGTGGATGCCGATCCGGCAGCCACCCATCCCACCGGTCTCGCCGGACTTCTGCGTCACCTGTGGGCTGACACGCGGCACCGCGTCGCCCTGACCTTCTCGATCGCGGTGCTGGCGACGATACCCCTGCTGCTGGCGGACATCGGCACTGCGGCGGCGTTCGCGGTGGACACGCTGTATCTGCTGGCGATCCTCGCAGTCGGCTATCCGCTGGCGCGCCGCGGCCTGGGGTCCGTGCTTTACGCACGTCGCATCACCATCGAGCTGCTGATGACGGTTGCCGTAATCGGCGCCATCGCCATCGGCGCCACCGGCGAAGCGGTGACCGTGGTGCTGCTGTTCACGCTGGGCGAAGCGCTGGAAAGCTATGCGGCCGCGAAATCGCGCGATTCGCTGCGCTCGCTGCTGGGTCTGCGGCCGGCCACGGCCACCGTGATACGCGAGCACGGCGAGACCGACCACCGACATGTGCATCACGACGAAGTCGCGGTCTCGGCACTGCAACCGGGTGATCGGGTGCTGGTACGTGCCGGAGAGCGGCTGCCCGCCGATGGCGTGGTGCTCGCCGGTGCCAGCGCTGTCGATGAATCGGCGATCACCGGTGAGCCGGTTCCCGTACACCGTGAGGCCGGCAATGAAGTGCACGCCGGCACGATCAACGGTCGCGGCACGCTGGAGATCCGAGTGAGTCGCAGGGCCGACGATTTCACGATCTCACAGATCGCGCGGCTGGTCGAACAGGCACAGGCGCAGCGTTCACCGGCCGAGCGCGCCGTAGACCGCTTCGCCGCCTGGTACACGCCTGCCGTGGTTGCCATCGCCGTGCTGGTCGCGACACTGCCTCCGCTGGTCTTCGGGCAGCCGTTCATGACCCAGCCGGATGGCACGACGGGCTGGTTGTATCGCGGACTGGCGCTGCTGATCATTGCTTGTCCATGCGCACTGGTGATCAGCATCCCAGTGACCGTCGTCAGCTCGCTGACGCGACTCGCGCAGCTGGGCGTCCTGGTCAAAGGCGGCGCAAGACTGGACCAGCTGGCGCGGACGAAGATCTTCGCGTTCGACAAGACCGGCACACTGACGCGCGGCCGACCGGTTGTCGCCGGCACGCGCGCTCTCGACTGCGCGCACCCCACCGCCCACACGGATGACTGCGCGCCCTGTGACGACCTCGTTGCCGTCGCGGCTTCCGTGGAGAGCGGCTCCGGACATCCGCTGGCGCAGGCCGTGCTCAGCGAGGCCACGCATCGCCGGCTCCAGCACCGCTATGCGCCGGCAACCGATGTCGTTGCCCATGCCGGCCGAGGGGTCAGCGGCACACTGAACGGCCGCAGAATCACTGTGGGTCAACCGGCATTGTTCACCTCAGGCGCGCAGGCCAGGATGCTGCTCGACGACGATACGGACTCACCGCATTCGCTGATGCTGGTCGGCGACGACGAGCGATTGTTCGGCGTCATTCGCGTGGAGGACGCACTGCGCGCCTCCACCAGCGATGCGCTGGTTGAACTGAAGAAGCTGGACCCTGGTGTGCGATTCATCATGCTCACCGGCGACCGCCCGGAAGCAGCCGCGGCACTGGCCAGAAATCTGCCCCAGCTGGACGAGGTGCACGCCGGGCTGTTGCCGGACGAGAAACTGCAGGTGATCCGCGAAATGCAGGCCGGTCACGCCCAGGTCGCGATGATCGGCGATGGCATCAACGACGCACCGGCCCTGGCCGCCGCCGACCTCGGCATTGCGATGGGCGGCGCGGGTTCGGATGAGGCGATGGAGATCGCCGACGTGGTGCTGATGCAGGATGACCTGCGACATCTGCCGCTGGCCCTGCGACTCAGCCGCAGGTCGGCACGCATCGTGCGTGAGAACATCGCGCTGAGTCTGGGACTGAAACTGGTATTCGTGGCGCTGGCGATACCCGGCCTGGCGACCCTGTGGATGGCGGTCCTGGCCGATGTGGGCGCCACGCTGCTGGTGACGCTGAACGGCATGCGGATGCTGCGCGCGCGCTGAGCGCAGTCGGCCGCCACTGATTGGCAGGCGGCAGGCGGCCTTGCCGGCATGACTGTTTATACGTACAGTTCAACCATGCCGCAACACCCGGACGGAAAACCACTCCCCGGTCGTGGCGCGACCATCAATCCGCAAGGACGATTCGCCACACAATCGCGCACCCGCGAGGACGACGGCTGGGACAGCCTCGAGGAGCCGCTGCCACCGCTGCGCACCACGGTTCAGCCTGATCACGCACGATCCATCATCGCTCACAACAGCTCGCCGGATCTTCCGTTCTCGCAATCGATCAATCCGTACCAGGGCTGTGAGCACGGCTGCATCTACTGCTACGCCCGTCCGAGCCACGCCTACCTGGATCTCTCCCCCGGCCTGGATTTCGAAACACGGCTGTTCTACAAGGCTGACGCGGCGAATCTACTGCGCAGGGCGCTTTCCCGACGCAGCTATCAGTGCAGTCCGATCGCCCTGGGTACCAATACCGATCCTTACCAGCCCGTCGAGCGTGAGTATCGCGTAATGCGTTCCATCATCGAGGTGCTGTACGAGTTCCGACATCCGATGAGCATCATCACCAAGGGCACGCTGGTGCTGCGCGATCTGGATCTGCTTCAGCCCATGGCCGAGGCAGGTCTGGTGCAGGTGATGATTTCGATCACCAGTCTGGACGCGGCCGTCAAACGCACGCTGGAACCGCGCGCGGCCGGCCCCGCCGCACGGCTGAAGGCGGTACGACATCTGAACGATGCAGGCGTCCCCACGGGCGTGATGGTTGCGCCGGTGATTCCCGCCATCACCGATCACGAGATCGAGGCGATCGTCGAATCAGCCGCCCTGCACGGCGCGACCGACGCCGCGTTCACGATGGTTCGACTGCCCCACGAGGTCGCACCGCTGTTTCGCGCCTGGCTGGATGCGCACTATCCACAGCGTGCCGCGCACGTGATGAGCCTGGTTCAGCAGATGCGCGGCGGGCGCGACAACGATGCACGGTTCGGCAGTCGCATGCGCGGCGAGGGCCCGTATGCGACGCTGATTGCACAACGATTCCGTGCCGCCTGCCGCCGCCACGGCCTGCCGCGGCCGGAATCGTCGGCGCTGCGCACGGATCTGTTCGCGACACCGTCGGCGGCTGGTGATCAGCTCGATCTGTTCGCGTGATGCCGCGCTGATGCCGAAAAAAAGGCTGCGCGGCGGCGGCATCAGGCCGCCAGGAGCCCTCCAGCCCGGCAAACGGGCACCCGCATCCGGCGATGTGGCCAGGGTTGCCGCGGTGGCCGGCAGCCATTCGATTTGCCGCCGGCCACCCGAGCTGCTAGATTCGCGCGCGGAGGGATGCCGGAGTGGTCGAACGGGCTTGACTCGAAATCAAGTGTACGGTTTACCGTACCGTGGGTTCGAATCCCACTCCCTCCGCCACGTTACTGCCATTCGCCATGGCAGCCAACACCTGAAACCGACCACCGCAACGATCGGCCACGCATGTCAGCGCTGTTTGCGCCTGACATCGGCCAGCAGCACCGGCTGCGACTCGAGATCCTCCAGCACGAGCCCCAGCGAATGGTCGACGGCCACGCTGGCCGTATGTGAGCTTTTCGCCTCTCCCGCACCGTTCCGATCAAGCTGGACCTGGAACACCGTGAACGGATACTCCGTCATGTCGGCTTCGATGCCGTGGTCCCACCACAGCCAGGCCCTGCGGTCGGCTACCAGAATGAGGGTCTCGACGCCGCCGAATGCCGGCACGCGGTAGGCGTAGCTCAACGGGTAGGTGGCACCGCCGGGCCACCCTCACGCCTGTAGACCGCAAACATGCCGCCCGGGTTCACGATCGCGCGTCAGCGTGTAAAGTACGCCCGGAAACGGCGCATCAGCCGCCAGCATCGGGAGACCGGCCTTGACCGAACAGCCACTGAGAATCCTGTCATCCATGGCAACGCGCGGCATGCTGAGAAGTCTCGCCGCACGGTATCGGCAGGCCACCGGTGTGCCCGTCGTCGCCGAGGCCGGCGGCGGCGTGGATGTGGCGAAACGGGTGCAGGACGGCGAGGTCGTTGATGTCGTCGTGCTGGCCGACAGGGCGATCGAACGACTGATGTCCGAAGGCGGCCTGCTGCCTGGTACGCGCCAGGACATCGCCGACTCGCCGATTGCGATCGCAGTAAGCAGCGCAGCCATCCCGCCCGACATTCACGACGAGGACGCGGTGCGGCGGGCCGTGCAGGATGCAGGTTCGCTGAGCTACTCCACCGGCCCGAGTGGCGTCTGGCTTGAACAGACATTCGAGCGCTGGGGCATGCTGGACGAACTGCGTCCCCGCATTGTCGTGCCGCCGCCAGGCGTGCCGGTGGCGCGGATGGTGGCTGAGGGACGCGCGCAGCTGGGATTCCAGCAACTCAGCGAACTGATGAACCAGCCCGGGGTTGCTGTCGCGGGCCTGCTGCCCGACGACATCCAACTCGTGACCACCTTTGCCGGAGCGATCGCCGCCAGCTGCGCACGGCGCGACGACGCCGCGCGGCTGCTGGACTTTCTGGCCTCCGATGAGGTCGCGGATGAGAAGCTCGCCTTCGGTCTGCGCTCACCTGCCGCCGCCTGAGCGCCGGGTCTGCGCAGCGATGTCCATCTCCGGCCCGCGGACAGCGACATGAAGTTCGGCATCTTCGATCATATGGACAGCACCGGCCTGCCGCCGGCTCGGCAGTACGCCGAACGACTGCAGCTGATCGACGCCTACGACAGGCACGGATTCCACGCCTATCATCTGGCCGAACACCACGGCACGCCACTGGGACTGACACCGTCACCGGGCATCTATCTCGCGGCTGTTGCGGCGCGCACCAGCCGGTTGCGATTCGGTCCGCTGGTGTACACGCTGCCGCTCTATCATCCGCTGCGACTGATCGATGAAATCTGCATGCTCGATCAACTCAGCGGCGGACGGCTGGAGCTGGGTGTGGGGCGCGGGGTGTCACCGATCGAGGTCGGCTTCTTCGGCGTGGATCCGGCCGCCGGCACAAGACAGTTCCCGGAAGCCCTGCGCGTGATACTGCGGGGACTGACATCGTCAACGCTGTCGTTCGAAGGCGAGTTCTATCATTTCACCGACGTGCCCATCGTGCTCAGCCCGGTGCAGAAGCCGCATCCGCCGCTGTGGTATGGACTGGCCCGCAGCGAGACCACGCACTGGGCGGCCAGGGAAGGCGCGAATATGGTCACCTTCGTGCCCACCGCACCGGCGCGCGCGATTGTGCAGCGCTTCATCGAGGAATGGGCGGGTTGCGGACGTTCCCCGGATGAGCTGCCTCTGATTGGCATTCAGCGTCATGTGGTACTGGCGCCCACGGAAGCCGAAGCGCTGGGCACGGCCGAGCGTGCCTACCGACGATGGATCGCGCACATGCGTCTGCTGTGGGATCGATACGGCCGCGAATTCACATTGCCGCTGCCGCCCGTGATCGGACCGATGCTCGATGCCGGCAGTGCGTTTGCCGGCACGCCGGAGGCGTTTGTCGAGTTCGTAGCGGCGGAAATCGCCACCACCGGTGCCAACTACTTCGTCTGCGATGTCGCCTTCGGCGACCAGACGCTGGATGAGGCCATGCAGACCACGGAACTGCTGGGCAGCAGCGTCCTGCCGCGGTTCACCTCCCGGGAGTGACCGCAACGGCTTTCATCGGGATGACCGCCCGCGGCGGCGCCGGCCGCACGGACGGTGAACGGCTGCATCAGACACCGAACACCGGCGTCATCAGCAGATAGAGCAGCCCGACGATCACGGCGACGCCAATCAGATTCAGCCACAGCCCGGCGTATACCATCTGCGGGATGCTGATATAGCCGCTGGCGAATACGATCGCGTTGGGCGGTGTCGCAACCGGCATCATGAAGGCGAAACTTGCCGCCAGCACGGCCGGAATCGCCAGGTACAGCACCGGCAGGTCGACGCTGATCGCCAGTGCGGCAACCACCGGCAGAAACGTCGCGGTGGTGGCGAGATTGCTCGTCAGTTCGGTGAGGAACACGATCAGCAGCGCCACGAGCACGATCAACAGCAGTGCCGGCCAGTTGCCGAACGCAACGAGACCGCCGCCTATCCATGCCGCAAGGCCGGATGCGGAAACGGCAGCGGCCAGACTCAGGCCGCCGCCAAACAGCAGCAGCACACCCCACGGCAATTTCTCCGCCTCGCGCCAGCTCATCAGCAGTTCGCCGCGTCCGCGTCCGGAGGGAATAAGAAACAGCGCCAGCGCACCAAGCAGCGCAATGCCGGTATCCGACAATGCGGGCAACCACTGCCCGATCAACGGCCTGAAAATCCACAGCACCGCCGTCGTCCCGAACACGATGGCAACGCGCATCTCGGCACGACTGGCGGGACCAAGCTGACGCAGCGCCTTCGTGAGCGCCTCGTTCGCGCCAGGCAGCGTCTCGCGGCTGAGTCTGTACAGCACACGCGTCAGCAACAGCCAGCAGACCACGAACATCACCGCCGCCACCGGCATGCCGAGCATCATCCATTGCGCCATGCCGATCTGCACGCCATGGCTCTCGGCCATGAAAAGCGCCAGAAATGCATTCGGCGGCGTACCGATCAGGGTGGCAATGCCGCCGATGTTGGCTGCATAGGCCACACTGAGCAGCAGCGCAGTGGCAAACCCGCGCCGAGCCGGTTCCACAAGGCCATCTGCGGATCTTGGGATGATCGACAGCGCAACCGGCAGCATCATGACCGCGGTCGCGGTATTGCTCACCCACATGCTGAGCGCGGCGGTGGCCAGCATGAACCCGCCCACCTGAAGATCCTCGCGGGCACCGATGCGGTGAATGACCAGCAGGGCGATGCGTCGGTGCAGATTCCAGCGTTCGATGGCCAGCGCGATCACGAAGCCGCCGAAGAACAGGAACACCAGCGGGTTGGCGTACGGCGATGCCGTCTCCTCGATGGTTCTGACACCCAGCAACGGAAACAGAATCAGGGGCAGCAGTGCGGTCACCGGAATCGGCAGCGCTTCGGTGAGCCATAGTATCGCCATCAGCACCGCGACGGCGGCAACGCGCCAGCCAACCGGGTCGAGACCCTGCGGCGCGGGCAGCAGCAGCATCAGAACGAACGCCGTCGTCCCGAGCAGGAGCCCGACGAATTTGTGAGGCGGAAACTGATGAGGGTGCGGTCGCGCACCGGGATGCGCGTCGCCCGGACGATTGCGGAAATTCATTGAGCGGCGATCATGCCACAGCCGGCCGATGGCCGATGCCACATCGCTGCATGTTCAGCACAGAGACGGTGTGACGCAGATCGAGTCCAGCGTCCGGCCTTCGTCGGGAACCGGCAAGCCTTCGGCCAGCATCAGCTGTCGCAGCAGCGCCGATGCTTCAGGCTGCGGACTCGCGGACTGCACGCCGATACGCACAAGGCCATCGGCATAGTCGATGGCCTGCCAGCGGGCGCCGAACAGTTTGTGGATGCTGTCGCGACTGCCGATGTCCTCGATGGACAGATCCGCGCCACGGTCGTACAGGAGCTGGATCACATCCACACGACCCTTGTGCGCGGCGCCCATCAATGCGGTGCGTTGATCAACGACGTCCTGGGCATTCACATCCGCGCCAAGATCCAGCAGCAGCCGCACCGCGGCCAGCGTCTGCTCCGGCGAGCGCTCACGCGTCACCCCCTCCACCCAGCCGATGCCGGCCGCCACCATCAACGGCGTGACACCATGGTCTGTCGTGATCGACGGGTCCGCGCCGTAGTCGAGCAGCAGCTGCATCAGCTCCACATCACCGGACATCGCGGCACGCAGAAACGGTGTCGCGCCCTCTTCGTGCAGCCACTGATGCGTGAATACAGTGCGCGTTTCGGTGCTGGAACGCATGCGCAGGTTGGGGTCGGCACCATGATCCAGCAGCGCACGGATCACGTCCATGTCGTTCGCATCCGGCACACGCGTGGGATAGTCCCCGCCCTCGATGTTGCGGTTCTTGGTGGCCAGGTACAGCGCATTCCATCCGCCGCGGTTGACGATGTTCGGATCGGCGCCGTGCGCCAGCAGATAATCGGCGAGGCGATAGTAGCGGTTGTTGACGGCCGCGAGCAGCGGCGTCCAGCCGTACTCGGTGACCTGATTGATGTCCGCCCCGGCCTCCAGCAGCTCGCGCGCGCTGTGCATGTCACCGATACGCGCGGCGAACACCAGCGGCGTCAACCCGCCACCGACCCGAGGATCGCGATTGGGAGGCGGCGGATCGTTGAAATCGCTGGCCTGCCTGAGCAGCTCGCGTTCCTCTTCACTACGGCGGATCACCTCGCCGTCAGCTTCCAGGTTGATTTCGATTGCCCGTCCGCCCTGCCCTTCACCGCGGAAATATTCCTCGATACGCGAGCGGGCCGTGGGCGCCAGGTAAGGACGCCGGCCCAGCGGTGCGGTTGCCGAGCGCGCGGCATGATCCGCCCCGTGTTCCAGAAGCACACGCACCGCCTGCGCATTACCGTAGCCCGCCGCCCACATCAGTGCCGTCGTGCCGCGCAGTGTCTCCTGTGCCTGGATGTCGGCGCCGGCGGCCAGCAGCACCTGCAGCGACCGGGTGTCACCGGTACGCGCAGCCATCATCAGGGCCGTCTCGCCATTGCGCAGCGGTTGATCCGGGTCGGCGCCGGCCGCGAGCAGCAGATCGACAAGCACCGCGTCGCCACGTTCCGCTGCCATCGCCAGGGCCGTCATACCGGTTCGGGTTGCAAGGCCAACGCCGGCACCGGCGGCAATCAGCGCTCGGGCAGCCACCACGTCACCGCGATAGACCGCCCAATGCAGTGCGCCGGAACCATCCGGATGGGCGCTGTCGGGATCGACTTCGGCGGCCAGCAGCCGCTCCAGCGTTGCAAGATCGCCATCACGCGCGGCATCAACCAGCTGCCGTCCGGTCGCTTGGACGAGGGTCGCGGCCGTCAGCAGCCACACCGCAATCGCAGTGGTTGCCGTGACATGTGCCTGGCCGGTTCCTCTGAAAGCGAACATCACCGACCTTCCCATGTGCCCTCAGCCGACGCCTGCCGGCACGTCGATATCGACACCCGGCAGGCGGCCGTTGCTGTCGCCGAAGCTGTCCAGGTGGATGCCGTACAGATCGAGGATGCTCAGCAGCAGACTGCCGCTCGTGACCGTACGACCGGGGAAGGCCAGATGGCGATCACCACGCAGCCGACCCGATGCACCGCCGACCAGCACGTGAGGCACATCGTAGTGTGTGTGCTGATTGGAATTGCCCATATTGGATCCGTACAGCAGCAGCGAATTGTCGAGCAGCGTGCCGTCGCCTTCGGGGATGGACTGAAGCTTCTGCACAAAGTACGCCAGCGTTGCGGCGTGGTAGCGATTCAACCGGGCATACTGCGCGATGCGTCCGGGCTCTTCCGCATGATGGGAGCCACCGTGGAAACTGATGTTGACACCGCTCTCCGGATACACCCGGTTGGTCAGATCACGAGCGTACAGCAGCGTGGCCACGCGCGTGATATCGGCCTGCCATGCCAATGCCAGCAGGTCGTAGTGAAGTTCCAAGTGCTCCTGAAACGATGCCGGAGCACCAACCGGAGCGGAGATATCCGCTGGCATTTCGCTGGCGGCGTTCTCCGCCACGATCAGCCGGCGTTCGATCTCGCGCACGTCGTCCAGATACTGTTCCACACGCATGCGATCGTGAGGACCAACCTTTCTGTAGATGTCGCCCAGACTCCCGGTCACCGAGTCCAGAATGCTGCGCTGCTGTGCGCGACGCGCGGCACGAATTTCCGGTGTCGCGCCGTCACCGAACATCCTTTCGAACACGACCCTGGGGTTGATCTCCATCGGCAATGGACGCGTGGCCGTCTGCCATGAGATGGTATTGGTGTAGGTGCAGCTGTAGCCCTCGCCGCAACCACCGGAGTTTGCACCCGGATCTTCCAGAGCCAGCTGCAACGATGGCAGCAGTGTTTCCTGACCGATGCGCTGCGCGATCAGCTGGTCGATGGTGACGCCGCACTCGATGTCGGCGCCGGTGGTTTTCCTCGGCTTCACGCCGCACAGATACGCCGCGGCCACGAAGTGGTCGGAACCGGTTTCACCTGGCGGATTCTCCGAGGACTTCGACCATACGCCGGTCGTGAGCACCACGTTGCGGCGAAAAGGCTCCAGCGGTTCCCAGATGAACGGAAACCGGAAACCGGGCTCCGAACTCTGCGGTTCCCAGTAGCCTGGCGCTGCGCCGTGCGGGATGAAGATGCCGGCAAACCTTGTCGGCGCCACCGTGGCGGCATGTGCAACCGTGCCAATGGCCGGCAGCATGGAATCCAGCAGCGGCAGTCCGACAGCGGCGCCGAGACCGCGCAGGAAAGTACGTCGCGGCAGGTGTCGGTTTGTGATCACTCTGGCCATCTCTTCCCTCCTCCAGCCGGCTGTCAGCGATTCGTGGCGGTGAATTCGGATCCGCCATCGTCCAGCCGGGTGTTCATGCGAAATGCATCACTCAGTGCAACAGCGGCGATCAGCGACCGCACACTGTATCGATCACGTTCACCTTCGCGAACAATTGCGCGTACCAGCGGCATATCGTTGTACTCGAGGCCGCGGCCCAGCGCATAGGTCACCAGCTTTTCGACGAACGTGGTCACGAACTGGTCTTCGTAGCGCAGCAAGAACCTTGTCAGATCAGCCGCGCCATCGATGGGCGTGCCGTCGTACATCACATCGGCGGTATCGATGGGATTGCCGGACAGATCCATGCTGCGGTGCCGTCCGATGCCGTCATAGGCTTCCAGCGCGAAGCCGATCGGATCCATCAGCACATGACACCCCATACAGGCGGGATCATTCCGGTGACGCTCGTACTGCTCCCGAATCGTCAACGGTCTTTCCGTCGGCCCCGGCGGTTCAATTTCCGGCACATCCGGCGGTGGGGGCGGTGGCGGCACGCCGATCACATTCGCCAGTACCCAGTCACCACGCATCACAGGTGAAGTACGTCCGGGCTGGGAAGTCACCGTCAGGAAACTGCCTTTGCCGAGCAGACCGTGACGTTCCGGATGGGCATCGCCCAGCTCGACACGGCGGAAGTGACTGCCGCGCACGCCGGCAATGCCATAGTGGCGAGCCAGGCGTTCGTCGAGGAAGGTGTAGTCGGCCGTCAGCAGGTCGACGATGCTGCGGTCCTCTCGAACCAGGCTGTCGAACAGCATGCTGGTCTCACGCTGGAATGCCAGTCGCAGCGTGTGGTCGAAATCCGGGAAGTCCTGCGGTGTCGGGACATGACCTTCCAGATCCCGCAGCGCCAGCCACTGGCCGGCGAAATTCTCTGTCAACGCCAGCGAACGCGGATCGTCGAGCATCCGCACCACCTGGCCGCGCAGAACGGCCGGATCATCCAGCAGCCCCCGCTCGGCCAGGTCCAGCAGTTCATCGTCCGGAATACTGCTCCACAGAAAGAACGACAGGCGCGACGCCAGCGCGAGCGGGTCGACCGGATAGTTTTCTCCTTCGGCGACGTGATCGGGGTAATCCTCGAACCGGTAGAGAAACTTCGGATCAACCAGCATGCGGTGTAGCGCCATTTCGATGCCGGTTTCAAATCCACCGGATGCATGACCATCCATGTAGAAGTCCATCAGCACCGCCAGGTCGCTTTCGGCATGCTGACCGCGGTAGGCCATGCGCGCCATGCGGGCGATGATTTCCGCAGCGCATGCCTGTTCGGCGGCGGCTTCATCCGGAATGCAGGTGAAGATCGCACGACGACTGGGGGTGTCCGGGGCCGACGGACGCGCATCGAACGGCCCGTCGATGCGCACGTTGCCGATATGCGGATAGAAGCTGAATCCGGGCAGACCACCGGTCTCGATGGTGGTGCGCTCGAAGGCGTGATTGAGATCCAGCAGCGGCGCGAAGTTGTTGGCCAGGAACGTCACCCCGATGTCCCTGGGGCCGGCGTCGACGGTCAGCGCGACATCCACCCGAGGCACATAGTCCCGCGTGCCGCCACCGCCGCCGGCGCTGAACTCCTCATCCCAGTCGATCTGCGCCACCAGTTCGCCATCCACATAAACCACCAGCTGCTCGCCACGCACGTCGCCGAACGGTCGGCTGGCGCCCATGTTGCCAAGCGGAATCGGCACGATCCTGAGTTGATAGTCGCCGGCGGCAGGGAAATTGTGGCGGATCAGTATGCCGCCGCGGGTACCGAATGGCAGACCGGCGATGTGGTCGTTCTGGCTCTTGTCTTCGGGTACACGATAGACGACCTGCGTGGCGTCGCGCTCGCTGCCGACCGCCAGACGGCTGATACGCCCGGACGCAGTGAGATACGCCTCGAGCAGTGCCGGTGACAGACCCAGTGTGCCTGCCTGGTTGTCGAAGCCGCGGCTGACGTCGTCAGCCGGGAACATGACCGTGGTGTCGATTTCCAGCGCCAGCAGATCGCGAATCGCATTGCGATACTCGACGCGATTGAGTCGGTGCATGCCGGGCGGCGGGTTGATGCCATTCCATTCGGCATCGAGGCTGCGCTCCAGCCACCCGATCAGCGACTGTACGGTGGCCGCATCCGGCCTTGCCTGATCGGCTGGTGGCATCATGCCGGCGCGCAGTTTGCGAATCACGCTTTCCAGCGTCTCGGCATGCGCCGCGACATCGGCCAGGTCGACCCGTTCCAGTGACAGATCGCCGGCGCGCTCGGCGAAGCTGTGACAATCCAGACAGTACCGATCGATGGTGGCGGCGTGTGCCGCCAGTTCAGTCTGTGGCGAAGGTGTCTTGACGCATCCGGTCGCGATGGCGGCCAACGCAACATACAACACCGCCCGCGCCGGCCTGGCACCGGTTGCGGGCCGACTGTCCCGCGTGACGAGCACACGATTGTGCCGACGTATCTTCACTGTCCCCCCGGCCGCCGGTGGTCCGGCTTGTGGCCCCCGAGCCGGACGACACGTCCCGCACGAGTGATGCCCTGATTCTACGCAGGATCCGGCGGCGACTCCAAGCCCGCGAACAGGAATCTGCCGCGGGAGCCACGGGACAAACAATCGTTTCCCGCCGTCGGGCAGCCACTCCGCCTCAGCGTGCCGGGTCCGGCTCTTCGCCGACAGCCATCGCAGCGGCCGTCCGTGGCACCCCAAGACGCCCTACCAGCGGCAGTTTCAGCGCCAGATCCAGCGGGTCGACGCCGAATGTCAGACCGAGCACGTTGACCTCCAGCCCTTCTTCAACGCCTGCCAGCAGGCCGAACACGCCGAACAGGTTGAACTGATAGCCGGTGCCGCTTGGTGTCCGCGCCAGGGGCCACCACCCCAGGTAGTCCTTGCCTATGGCGTGCGCGGGCAGGTCGGCGCGCAGCTCCGGGACCGCACGCAGCAAATGGGCAACGAAGGTATTGGAATTGGGCCCTGGCCACACCCGATAGGTGCCGGCGTACGGATACGCTTCGGCCGCGGCGGCGATCCGCTCGATCATCCCGTCCACGCCGTCACCGCGCTGTTCGGCGAGCAACCGCGGGGCCGCACCGAACCAGCGCCCGTCCGGCTCGCGCACGCTGACGGCAACGGCATTGCCGCTACGCCGCAGTCGCCAGCCCATCACTTCGTAGATCGTGTAATCGGGCGCGCCCGAAGGCTTGGTCGCAATCCAGGTGTGGATACCGAAATAGCCACGCCAGCGCACGGCACGCGCACCATACACCTGCACAACCGCTTCGGTGACGACGTCAGGGGACGGCGCAAGCCCCACCGGTTCACGACTTGCGCTGCGCCAGTCACCCGTCCCGCCACTGTCCAGCCGGTCGACATGAGCCAGGCCGACCAGCGCGACGGGCAGCATCACGAACAGCAGCCTGACCCACCAGCGCTTCATGCGCACACCTTACGCGGCCCGACCGGGCCGGAGTTCGCTACCGGATGCCCAGCACATCGAGCAGCGCGGCATCCGCCTGACCATCAGCAACCAGGCCACGCTGGCGCTGGAACTCGCGCACCGCGGCGCGGGTGGCCGGCCCGAAGATGCCATCCGCCGGACCAGGCTCGAGGCCGCGCGCATCCAGCGCCTGCTGAATGGCGGTGATCTGTGTGCGGTTCAGGCGCGGCAGAGCCGGTGGCGTGCGGTGCAGACTGCCGGCACCGGCAATGCGGTCGGCCAGATGCCCCACCGACAGCGCGAAAAACTCGGAGCGGTTCCAGCGCATGATCACATTGAAGTTGCCATAGACCAGAAAGGCCGGGCCCGAGTGTCCCGCCGGCACCAGCAGGGACGCATCGATGTCGACGTCGGGCAGAACACCGCCAGCCGTGTCAGTGATACCCAGCGCCCGCCATTCGCGCAGCGGCCGTGATCGATCCCTGCCCGCGTGGTAGTAGTCGAAACCGTCCGGCAACAGCACCTCACGTCCCCAGCGCTCGCCGGAACGCCATCCGAGCTGACTGAGGAAGTTCGCCGCCGACGCCAGCGCGTCGGGCACGCTGTTCCAAAGATCAACGCGCCCGTCACCGTCACCGTCAACCGCATAGGCCAGATAGTTCGATGGCATGAACTGGGTCTGGCCCATCGCGCCTGCCCACGACCCCACCATGCGCATGTCATCCAGACCTTCGCGGTCCACCACCCTGAGCGCGTTGATCAGTTCGTCGGTGAAGTACGCGCCGCGGCGATCGTCACAGGCGAGGGTAGCCAGCGAATCGAAAACCCGGATACTGCCCAGCACCCTGCCATAGTTGCTCTCCATGCCCCACAGCGCAACGATGTACTGTCCGGGTACGCCGTAGCGCACCGACAGCCGCTGGAGCAGGTCGCGGTGTTCGGCGAGCAGTTCCCGGCCCGCGGTGATGCGGTCCACGCTGACCGCGCGGCTGAAGTAGTCGCCGAACGTATCGACGAACTCGGGCTGACGCCGGTCGAGTTCGATGACGCGTTCGAGCCGACTGACGGTGGACAGGACGCGCGCCGCGGTACCCGGCGATACGCCACCCCGCTCCGCCGCGGTCTGGATCCGCGCAACGCATTGGTCGAATTCGGTGACGGCCGCGGCTTGCGGGGCGACCAGCAACGCCATCACAGCCAGCCCCGTTGACGCGCAGAATCTCATGACAGCTCCGTGTAAACCGCTTCAGTCCGATGTTGTCACGCCCGAAGCATGCGGGGCAACCGCATCCACCGCGCGCAGCAGCCCGGCGAAGTCGGTGCCCGCCGGTCGCTGAAAAATGCGCAGCCCGAACTCGGGCAGGATCGCGATCACGTGGTCGAATATGTCGGCCTGCACGCCCTCATAGACCACCCACTCGGTGCTGCGCGTGAAACAATAGATCTCCAGTGGCAGGCCCTCCGGGCCGGGCGCCAGCTGCCGCACCATCTTTATCAGCTGATCGTGCACATGCGGGTGCTGCTGAAGATAGCTGAACACATAGGCGCGAAACGTTCCGATGTTGGTCAGTCGCCTGCGATTGATCTCGAGATCGGCCGAAGCATGCAGCGAGGCATGGTATTCATCCAGCTCGCGCTCCTTGCGTTCCACATACTCACGCAGCAGCACGAACTGTTTGAAATGCTCGGTTTCATCACGCGTGAGAAAGCGCACGGTGTTCTGGTCGATGTATACCGGACGCTTGATCCTGCGGCCGCCCGACTCGCGCATGCCACGCCAGTTCCTGAAAGACTGCTCGATCAGCTTGTAGGTCGGAATCGTCGTGATGGTGCGATCGAAGTTGCGCACCTTGACGGTGTGCAGCGCAACGTCGATGACATCGCCGTCGGCGCCGGCGGAAGGCATCTCGATCCAGTCCCCCACCCGAACCATATCCTGCGAGCTGAGCTGCACGCTCGCGACCAGACCGAGAATGGTGTCGCGAAACACCAGCAGCAGAACCGCGGTCATTGCGCCGAAACCGCTGAGCAGCAGCAGTGGCGAACGCTCCAGCAGTGTCGCGATGATCAGGATCGTGGCGAGAATGTAGATGACGATCTGCAGCACCTGCACGATGCCCTTGATCGGGCGGTGACGTGAGAGCGGATACTGCTCGTAAACACGGTTTCCAGCGCGCAGCAGCGCCGCCAGCGTCATGCCTGCCATCAGGATGACGAACGCCATGGTCACGTTGCGCACCAACAGCACCACTTCCGGTGGAACGTCGGGCACAAAGTTGATGCCGGAGTAGATGACCACGGACGGTACGATCCGCGCGGCCCGCCCGAACACGCGCTGCTCGCTCAATGCACCGTGCCAGTTGCGCGTCAGACGGGCCGTGACGGCCCTGACCACACGAACGAGACCGAGTCTGGAAAAAAGGTCCGCCAGAACAGCCGCGATCAGCAGCAGCAGCAGACCGACCGTGGCCGGCAGATACGGGTGAACACTCTCAAGTACGTCGAACATTTGCGCGGATTTCTTGTCAATGAAAGGCAATGGCACATGGACTCTGCTGCGCGCAGGGCTGTGCTGGGCTTGAATTTTCGCGAAGTTGTCAACAATCCCGACACAACGGCTGACTTCGCGAGCGATGCACTATAATGCGCACCCACTGCAACCTGAAGGTTTTCACAGTTTGCGATCTCTCGCCACAATCCTGCTGAGTTCGTTGCTTGCAACGTGCGCGACTCCTCCCTCCCTGTACGAGCAGATCCTGCGAACGGGCGAGCTGCGCGTGGTCACGCGCAATTCGCCAACCACGTTCTACTACGGCGCCGACGAACCGCGTGGCATCGAGTACGAGCTTGTGCGCGGCTTCGCCGATCATCTCGGCGTGAAGCTTACGATCCAGGTAGCCGACCAGCTGCACCAGGTATTGCCGGACGTCATTGCCGGCAATGCACACATTGCCGCTGCAGGTCTCGCCATCACCGACGATCGACTGTCGATCGTGGACTTCAGTCCCGGGTACGAAACCACGGAGCACCAGGTGCTCTACCGGCGTGGCACGCGGCGACCACGTGAACTGTCCGACCTGCTTGGCGGCCGTCTCGAAGTGGCCGCGGGCTCGGCCTATGTTGCCGAGCTCGAGCGCATGCGCGAGGCGGAGCCGCTGCTCACGTGGGTGGAGAACCCGAGCGCCAGCGTTGAGGAACTGATCCACCGCGTCACTTCCGGCGAGGTCGACTACACCGTCATCGATTCCAACGCGTTCGCGATTCTGCGCCAGTTTCATCCCGAAGCCGGTATCGCCTTCGGGCTGGGCAACGTCAACCAGCTCGCCTGGGCCATTCCCAGGCATGAAATCGAATTGCGGGAACGCGTGGCCGCCTATTTCGCTGAAATCAGGTCGAGCGGGCAGCTTGCCAGGGTGCTGGACGGCTACTACATGGCCTTCGCGGCGGACGATTTCGATTACGTGGGTTCGCGCGCATTCATACAGCATTTCCGCTCACGACTGCCCGAGTATCGCGATTACTTCCTGGAGGCGCAGCACGACACCGGCATCGACTGGCGCCTGCTGGCGGCGATGGCCTATCAGGAGTCGCACTGGGATCTGCACGCGGTGTCGCCCACCGGTGTCCGCGGCATCATGATGCTGACGCAGCGTACCGCGCAGATGATGGACGTCGGCGATCGACGGGATCCCTATCAGAGCATCATTGGCGGCGCTCGCTACTTCAAGCGCATGCTGGAGACCATACCGGCCCGTATTCCGGATCCGGACAAACTGTGGCTGGCCGTGGCGGCCTACAACGTCGGCTACGGACATCTGGAAGATGCGCGCATCATCACGCAGATCCACGGCGCCGATCCCGATCAGTGGGAGCACGTGCGGGAGCATCTGCCGCTGCTCAGCGACGAGAACTGGTACACGCGTGTTTCACGCGGCTACGCCCGCGGTTCGGAACCGGTGCACTACGTGGATAACGTGCGCCGTTACTACGAGCTGCTGCAGTGGCTGACGTCGAACGATTTCCTGCTCGCTGCCGAAGCGCCGGGGGGCCAGACTGCGCTCAGCTCGCGCCCGGACGCCGCACGTTAGGCAGGACTGACGGCTCCCGGAACCCGGCTTCCCCGCTCACCTGCACGGATTGCCGCCGGCGTGCCGCGAAAAACGTCTTCAGAAGCGCCGAACTCTCGGCGGCCAGCAGACCGGAACACACCTCAAGGCGATGATTGAGCGCGGCACTGCGCACGATATCGAACACCGACCCGCAGGCGCCGGTACGGGGGTCGGCCGTCGCGAACACGACCCTCGCCACCCTCGCATGCACCAGCGCACCCGCGCACATGGGACACGGCTCCAGCGTCGCATACAGCGTCGTACCGGTGAGCCGGTAGTTGCCGATGCGCCGGCCGGCGTCACGCAGGACGAGGATCTCGGCATGACCGGCCGGATCGTTCAGCGCGACGGAGCGATTGCCGGATTCCGCCAGCAGCGTGCCGTGTTCGTCCACAAGCACCGCACCGACCGGCACCTCACCAGCCGCTGCAGCCGACCCGGCGCATGTCAGCGCGCGACCCATGAAGCGCAGGTCTGCAGCCGTGAACGTCATGTCCGCCGTGTTCTCCAATCTGAATCAATGCCGATGGCGTCGCCTGACCCTACGATAGCAAGTCCGGATTGCGGACCGCACCTTTGTCAGCGCTGGTGACCAGGGTGGCATAGGCTCGCAGTGATGCACTGACCCTGCGCGGGCGGGGCTGTGCCGGCCTGAAGCCGTGAGCCTGCCTGTGATCGCGTCGACGCGCCAGCTCCTGGTCACCCACATCCAGATGAATCGTACGCGCGACGATATCGATCCGGATGACATCACCGTTCTCAACCAGACCGATATTGCCACCCTCGGCGGCTTCGGGCGATACGTGACCGATCGACAGCCCCGCGGTGCCACCCGAGAAACGTCCGTCGGTGATCAATGCGCAGTGCGTGTCCAGGCCTCTCGATTTCAGATAGCTGGTCGGATAGAGCATCTCCTGCATGCCTGGCCCGCCACGCGGTCCTTCATAGCGAACAATCACAACGTCTCCGGCCTTGACGATACCGCCGAGAACCGCTTCAACCGCCGCATCCTGACTTTCGACCACCACGGCCGGGCCGCTGAAACGCAGCATGCCCTCGTCGACACCGGCCGTCTTGACGATGCAGCCACGTTCGGCGAGGTTGCCGTAGAGCACCGCCAGACCACCGTCCTGCCTGTACGCCGATTCACGGTTGCGAATGCATCCGGCACCGCGATCAGTGTCCAGCTCCGCGTACCGACAGTTCTGGGAAAACGCGACCCGGCTGTGGACGCCGGCCGGTGCGGCTCGAAAGAACTTTCGCACTTCTTCATTCCCGGTGCGCATCACATCCCAGGCCGCAAGGGCATCGGCCAGCGACGCGGCATGAACCGTTGGCACTGACACATCCACCAGGCCGGCACGATCCAGTTCGCCGAGGATGGCCATGACGCCGCCGGCGCGATGCACGTCCTCCATGTGATAGCGGCTCGACGGCGCCACCTTGCACAGGACGGGGACGCTGCGCGACAGACGGTCGACATCGTGCATGTGGAAATCGACTCCGCCCTCCTGCGCAGCCGCCAGAAGATGCAGGACGGTATTCGTCGAACCACCCATCGCGATGTCCAGCGTCATCGCGTTTTCGAATGCCGCCCTGCTTGCAATGCCACGTGGCAATGCGTGCCCATCGTTGTGACGATAATAGCGCGTCACCAGCTCGACGATCACTCGCCCGGCCCTCCGGAACAACTGTTCCCGGTCCGCATGCGTGGCGACCAGTGAGCCGTTACCCGGCAGCGCCAGACCCAGCGCTTCGTTCAGGCAGTTCATGGAATTGGCCGTGAACATGCCCGAACACGAGCCGCAGGTGGGACAGGCCGATCGTTCGATGGCCTGAACATCGGCATCGGCCACGCGCTCATCCGCGGCGGCCACCACCGCGTCGACAAGGTCGAGCGAAACATCCCTGCCGGCAATCCGGGTTTTGCCCGCCTCCATCGGACCGCCAGAGACGAAGATCGTCGGAATGTTGAGGCGCATGGCCGCCATCATCATGCCCGGCGTGATCTTGTCGCAGTTGGAGATGCACACCAGCGCGTCCACGGCATGCGCATTGCACATGTACTCGACACTGTCGGCAATGATGTCACGCGACGGCAGGCTGTAGAGCATGCCATCGTGCCCCATGGCGATACCGTCATCCACCGCGATGGTGTTGAACTCCTTGCCAACGCCGCCGGCACTGGCGATCTCATCGATCACCAGCTGACCCATGTCCTTCAGGTGCACATGTCCCGGCACGAACTGGGCGAAGGAATTGGCGACGGCGATGATGGGCTTGTCGAAATCACCGTCCCGCATGCCGGTGGCGCGCCACAGTGCGCGGGCACCGGCCATGTTGCGGCCGAAGGTGCTGGTACGGGAGCGGTAAACAGGCATGGGAGAACCTCGCGCAGCGGCTGATGACCGGAATTCGGCGGGATTCTGGCTTGCGCCTTCCATATCGTCCAATACAATATTCATCGACTTGCTATAGGAAATTCGAATAGTGGAACTGCGCCAGCTGCGCTACTTCATTGCCGTCGCGGAGGCGGGAAACTTTTCCCGTGCCGCCGAGCGCCTGCACATTTCACAGCCACCGCTGTCAACGCAGGTCAGGAGTCTGGAAGACGAACTCGGTGTAAGGCTCTTCGACCGTGGCAATCGCGGCGTGTCGCTCACGGCAGCCGGCTCGGTCTTTCTGGACGAGACGCGCGCGGCGCTCGCACGACTGGAGCACGCGAAAAACATGGCGCTGCGCGCCGATCGCGGTGACATCGGCATGCTCGCGATCGGATTCGTCTCACTCGCCGACTATGGCATCCTGCCACCGGCGCTGAAGAACTTTCGCTCAAACTTCCCGTTGGTCGAAGTGCAGCTGCACGAACTCACGACCGACGCGCAGGTTCGAGAGCTCCGCGCCGCAAGGCTTGATCTTGGCATCGGCCTCGCGCCGGTGGATGAACCGGACATCAGTTTCGAACGGGTGCTGCGCGAAGAACTGCTGCTCGCCGCACCGGCCGGGCATCCGCTTGCCAAGGGTACGGCCGCGATCAATCTGCGCACACTGGCGCAGGAGCACTTCATCGTTCCACCCCGCGATATCGCACCCGGGCTCTACGATCTCATCATCAGCCATTGCCGCGCCGCGGGATTCGCTCCACGAATTACGCAGCACGCGAGGCAGATGCAGACTGTGATCAGCCTCGTTGCCAGCGGCATGGGATTCGCACTGGTGCCCGCCTCGGTTCGCAGCCTCAAACGATCCGGCGTGCGATACCGGTCACTGCGCGGCAAAGCCGGCCCGGTTGAGCTCGGGATACTGAGACTGCAGCAAGTACGCAACCCGCTGCGCGAGCAGTTCGTCGCGGCGCTGCGAAGTGTGCCTCAGGACGTCAACCGCTGAGTGTGCGCCTTTCACATGCCGTACCGCACCACTCAAGGCCCGGACTTTCGCCCGGCATCACTCATTGGAGAAATTTCGACGAAGGGCATAAGAGCGATACTTGACGACTGGCCAAGGCGCGCACGTCTTTGTTGGGTGTCTTGTGTTCATTCACGGAAGTACACTACGAGATAGTGGTTCGCGGCTTCTCCATTCAAGCCGTTGCGTGAATCTCCGGTATCAGGTTGCGCTGCAGCAGTACGTGACGATCGACGCCTCGCAACAGTTCTCGCATGAGTGTGACGACTTTGGGCTGCTCGAAGTAAGCCGAATGAATATTGTTGGCATTCGCAGCGATCAGCGAACTGCAGTCCACGTCCCATACGTTGTCCGGAATGGGTTTCGTCTGGTCAAGACCGCTGCGGCCGAGTCGACGCTTGCCGAAGTGCTTCATGCCGGCAGAAACTCCAAGGATCGGATCTCGGCCAGTGAACAGTGAAGTCACCCGATAGGTAAGGTTGGCGATTGCGTCGCCATCGCTGCCATCTATCGATTCTCCGGCACTGAACAGGTCATTGTCGACGTCTGCACCAACCATGACGAGCTGATTGATCAGGCTGACGAGTAGTGGCTGGTTGTTGCGAGTCCAGCAGTGTTGCATCGCATGCTGGAGCACATAGTTCCCCATGCTGTGCGCAATGATCGAGGTCTTGGCGCGGCAGCGCCGCTCTTCGTTCGTCTCTAGTTGCTTCTTGACGAGGTGATCGTAGAGCGCGTTCAGCACCTCGGCGAGCTGATCGCCTGAGCGACGCGCATCCTTTCGGTCTGGCAAATAGCCGGACACGAGTCCGTTTGATGGCCAAGTAAACAGTACGCAGATTCCCAAGCCTTCGCTCGGCTTGAAAATATCCTTGCAGACTTGCGCGTAGCGTCTCGCGGCGTCGGCCCAGTCGACGTTGTATCCGTGTACGAATAGCGTTACGTGCTTTTGCTTCTCGTGGTGGGCTGGATCCAGAATCAGAGGGAACTCGTCAGCCTGCTCCCTGAGGGCTTTGTGAAATTCGCGTTCGCTGGATTTCTCCCATGACTCGAGTTTGTGCAGCGCACCACCATTGGATACCCAATAGGACAAGTCTGCCATGCGCCCGCCAAGTACGTCCCTGCCCCGCTGACGCAGCCGTACGCGTCTGGTTTCGTTGCGATTGCTGATCATCCAGTATTTGTAATTCATGGTATTTCGCTTCTTGTATGAGGGTTTTTCTTACTGTTGTTGCTGGTTGTGTCAACTGATGCCGGCTGGTTGCCGGGTGGTGTGCGATGAAGATGCCGAAGGACCGGCGATGGAGGGCAGCACGAAATGCCCAACGAAACGTCGATACGAGTCGTAGTCGTTGTGGTGGTGGTCTGTGTCGCCTACTGCCGGAAAAGCAGCTTGAACTGTAACAAGAGCGTTTCGATCTGCCCGTGTGTGGTCCTCAGGCTCGAATTTACGCAGAGCGTCTTCAAGCACGCTCCTCTCCGCGGCGGACCGCTGATTCAGGTACTCAAGCCAGAACAGCATATGCCGCAGCTTCGCCTCGTCACGCAAGGGTTGGCCGTTCGGAGCGAGATTCACTTGCGTCAGGAGACGGAGGGTATTGTGCAACCTGATGATCTGTCGTGGATTTCGGAACGAGAAGTCGCGCACCGCCTGCGCGAAGGCATCGCGCGCCCCTCGGGTGTCTGCCATATGCGCGATTCGTCTTGCGCGTGATACGTCTGGCGCAAGACCAGTTGTCCGTCGGCCCTGTTCACTCTCCCCACCATTGATCAATTGCTCACGGTCTGCCGTATACGAAGGCGCAGACGAGGCTTGATCTTCACGATTGAGGGAGTCGTCGTTTGAGTGGTTGAAAGCGTCGGATCCACGGGAACGGTAAGAGCCCTTCGTGCTCTCGCTAGCTCCCGTGCCGGGCTCGACACGATCTTGGCCAGCAGTGTCTGCAGCGTCATCTTCGTCGTCACGAACGCTCTGGAACAGGCGACGACGAACGAAATCATCCAGCGATTCAGGTGTCGGGTCCTCGAGCAGAACCGAGAGTTGAACGATCTTGCCGAGATAGTCGCGCGCGATTTCTTCAGCTTCGTCGTTTCGAACCGCGACGGACTCATAGTGCCTGGCAACGGCGCGAAGCGCGATACGGTGGTCGATCGCGATAATGACGATCACACCCGGAATATCCATAACCAGCCGCACGGCATCGAAAGTGTCAAGTATGCAGGTTGGTTCACAGCGGTCCAAATCGTCGATGAATACCACCAGTCGAGCGCAGTCCGCGTTTTTCTCCGGGATCGCTCCGATGCCGCAGAGTTCGCACAGCGTTGCAATGTGTCGCTTCATCACGGGAATGACGCCGAGATGGTCGCCATAATCCGGTAGCTTCAGGTAAGTAGCCAGTTCAACTGACAGCGGATGATCAAGAAGCTTCTTTGACTCCTTGACAAGAACGATGATCGTTCCAATAAAGCCGAGGACTGCGGTGCCCCTCAGGATCTCCGATCCAGTACCGCCCAGCCAGTCCTCAAACAGCTTTGGCAGAGCTATCAGGGATGCGACAATGACCAGCGCCAGCACCAGCCAGGTTACGCCAGACCTGATCGCGCCCATATGCTCCTTGCGAGCGAACTGGAGCTTGAGCTGGAGTCGCCGCCACCATCTGCCTTGTCCTTCGAGAATTCCGTCGATGACCTCCTGGGCGAGGCCGGCGCGAATATTATCGGTATGTTCGTACTGCCATGCATTGAACGTGGCATGCCGGAACCGGAACGGCGTCGTTTGACCATTCTCGTAGTCCTGTAGCCGGACCTTGATCTGCTCGAACACACTGCTTTTCCCGCTACCCCAGTTTCCAAGCAATGCGAGGGTGAATGGCGTGGTTTGCTCACGTGCGGCGAGCATTGCCGACAGGGATTCAACGAGCGTCGTTCTGCCCAGGTGATCCTGTCGGGTCGGGGTGTCTTCCCGGGCCGTTGGCGCGCCGAAGCGGCTGGCCGTTGCACCGTTGGGAGCGTTCGCGGACCACGCTGATACGCGGTGAAGCAGCGCCCGTGAATCCAGCCGACGTCCGGTTGCGAGCTGGCTGTGCTGCTCGGCGATATCGGCCAGCGAACTCGCGCCGGATCCTGCCGCTAGCTGATTCATCTCCTTCCGCCATGGGCCGAGAATCGCGCTTTGCCAGCGTTCTGGCGCGCCCTCCGGCCACAGCGGAGCATTCTTTATGAGCCTGATACCTGCTGTCTCTGCGCTTGTTCTGCTGTCGGTTTTGGCGCTTTCGTCGGAACCGGGTTGTGGGGCCAGCAGTCGCATGTCCGCCTCCATGGCACGAACGATCATTTCGCCTGCCTGACCGCGAAACGCGCGTGCGGCCGAGTGTGCGGCAGTCATGGCATCGCGGGCATGGTTCCGGAGTGTGCGTGACCGACTGATAACGCTTCGCGCCAGATAGATGGCACAGAGTATGGCGCGTTGCTCGGAGGGCGGTTGGTTGCGGGCGATTTCCGACAGCGTATCAGCTGACTGCGCGACGGCAACCAGAATGGGGTGATGGGCCTGGCGTGTGGCGTCTTCAGCCAGTTCCCTGTGTGTCAGCAGCCATGCGATCACACCCTCGATGGTGACTGTCAGCGCCTGGATCTGCCCGGTCAGCCGGGTTTGCTCCGTTCTCAGAGCTCCAGGTCTGACAAGCGGCAAAACACGCAACGCGCAGCGGGCGGCAACCGCAACAGCCGCGTCGTCAGAGATTCCCTTCAGATCGGGGATCGCTGGTAGCGGTTCATTTTCGGTGGAGTCGACCTCGGTTGTGTACGGATCTGAAATGGCTTTGGTTGCCCGGACAACGCCAGGTGTGTCGGTGCCGGACAACGGGTTCGTTTTCGTTTTAGACAGGTGCTGCACAGGCGACGCCATGCCTGGACCTTCTGATCCTGACGTTCGCTTCTTTGCCGTTTTTGCTCTTCTTTTTCTGTCGGGCGGTTTTTCCATGTTTGGATACCGCATTCCGCGTGACGACCTGACCGCTGCGGATTCTGCCAGAACTTCAACATCGAGAACAGCGATATGGATGAATTTTCGCCAGAGCAGGATCGATATCCGATCCGGTTGGTACCAGGACATCTGGGGTTGAGAAGGCAAGGTCGCCGGCATCATGCGGAACTGGATCGATGCCAGCGCCGCAAGCTCGCAGCGACAGCTATACGGTTCAGCGACGCCGGTTGCTACCGTACAGGATACGCGTGTGCCGGCGGGAGGCAGTCCGGCGGGACGGGCTGCACTGGCCGCCGCTATTGGCGAAATGCAGGCGGGCGCCCGCGAGATCGGCACGAACAATTCCGGCGTTTGGGTCGAAAAGTATCTGAACGGCATTGTCCCGCCACCAGCCAACTGGTGCGCGGGTTTCGTAAGCTGGTGCTACGGTCATGCACCCGGAGGTATTCCGTTCCGGTACAGTCTCGGCGCGCGGGACATCCGTAACCAGTTTCAGCGCAGGGGTTGGACATTCGACGCGTCCGACGAGGAACAGCCCGCACCGGGCGACATCATCGTCTGGTGGCGGGGTCGTCCCGAAGGCTGGCAGGGGCATATCGGCCTCGTACATCACTGCTCGCACGGGATCATTTACACGATCGAAGGTAACAAGGGCGGTTTCCCGGCGCCCGTACGGATGTTTGACTACGTGGTGTCCCGCATCGACAGGTTGCTGGGCTTCGGCCGTGTCGGATACGCCGCCGGCCCCGAAGGCCGCCCAGGAACCAGGTGATCCTTCCACAGCCTCAGGTCCGAACGCGACCCCGATGAAAAAAACTCACTGCTGTGTGACGCAACGAACCGAGTCATCGAGGCGCTTCTCTATCAAGCATCGACTGGCCATCGGCACCATCGCAGGGAACGACAGGGACGACGCCGAGCTTCTGGCATCGGATCACGGAAGCGCGCCCTCAGTGATATCGGTGCGCAAACTCCAACGATCCGGCGTGCGATACCGGTCTTTGCGCGGCAAAGCCGGCCCGGTTGAGCTCGGGATACTGAGACTGCAGCAAGTACGCAACCCGCTGCGCGAGCAGTTCGTCGCGGCGCTGCGAAGTGTGGCTCAGGACGTCAACCGCTGAGTGTGTGCCTTTCACATGCCGTACCGCACCACCATCCAGATCGCCATTCCGATCATCATGAGGTTTTCGGTAAAGGAGACGAATCCGAGTGGCACGTTAGAGCCACCGCCAACGCACGCGCATCGGAGTTCACGCCTATCGATATAGACGGCCTTGAACACGGATGCCGCGCCAACAGATCCGATGAACAGGGCCAGCGGTGCGGAAATCCAGATCGCCGTGCCGGCCAGCATCAGAAGACCTGCCAGCGTTTCGGAAAAAGGATAGATGTAGCCGTATGGGATCCAACGTCTGGCAAGCAGGTCGTAGTTGAGGAACATGGTTGAGAAGCCTTCAACGTCGCGCAGCTTCTGCAGCCCGAGCAGCACCATGGCCGAGGCGATGAACCATTCTGCGGTGCGACCCGGCTCGATGGTACCAAGTGCCGTCCACGAGATGGCCACACCCATGAACAGAGCTACGGCGAATATGGCGATGACGGGCCGATATGTTGTATCGCCCTCACGAATGACGGATCTGCCGAAGTACTCGCGCAGCTCGTCATAGCCACCCACATGTGTGTCGCCGACGAAGGCCTGCGGTGTAGTTTCGACACCGTACTCTGCCTTGAAGGCGTCGGTCTCCTCACGCGTCGTCAGATGGTGATCGGCCACGGTGTAGCCCTGGGATTCGAGCAGCCATTTCGACTTGATGCCGTAGGGGCAAACATGCTCCGGCATCACCATGCGGTAAAGTTTCGCGGACATCTCCTGCGATCGAGCGTGCTGTTTCATACGAGCTCCCTTTCAACCCGCCTGCCCGCGGCTACCTGTCTCAGCTTACGGCAACCGGAACCTCGCTGCCCAAACTCATCAACGCTATCGGTCCACTCGCGGGGAAGCCTTGCTGGCGCCGTGTCTCGCCAGCGGCATGGAGGCGCAGCCGCTACGTCAGGGTGACCGCAGCACGTATGTCGGACCATGGATCCGCGTCGCGGTGCAACCCGACAGCAGCCGCAACAGGGCGGCAACCAGACCTAGAGGCGCGGCGCGCGTGAAGACGGGTCCTCATTCTTGCATTCGCAGTCTCCGGCGGATGGAGCCGCAAGGATATCCACACGGAGGACTGTCGACTGATCAGGCGAACACCGTTATCCGATCGTCAGCCGGCGGCATCCGGCTGTGTGGCTTCGCGCATCGACAGGCGAATGCGGCCCTGACGGTCGATCTCAAGCACTTTCACCCGGACGATATCGCCTTCCTTGAGGCAATCGGACACGCGTTCGACACGCTCGTGGGAAATCTGCGAGATGTGCACAAGTCCGTCGCGTCCAGGCAGGATGGACACAAAGGCGCCGAACTCCATGATCTTCACCACCGGGCCCTCGTAGATCGTGCCCGGCTCCACATCAGCGGTCACGAGCCGGATACGCTCCAGCGCGCTCTTCGCGGACGCACCGCTGGTGGCAGCGACGGTCACGGTGCCATCGTCGGCGACATCGATCTCGGTTCCGGTGTCGGCTGCGAGCGCGCGGATCGTTGCGCCACCCTTGCCGATCACGTCACGAATGCGGTCAACCGGAATCTTGATGGTGTAAAGCCGCGGTGCCCACTCAGAGAGATCCTCGCGCGGACGATCGAGCGTTTTCTTCATTTCGTCGAGTATGTGCAAGCGGGCCGCGAGCGCACGTTCCAGCGCGGTGCGCATGATCTCTTCGGTGATGCCGTCGATCTTGATATCCATCTGCAGTGCCGAGATGCCTTCGGCCGTGCCGGCGACCTTGAAGTCCATGTCACCCAGATGGTCTTCGTCGCCGAGAATGTCGGTCAGCACCGCGAAGTCGTCGCCTTCCTTCACCAGTCCCATCGCAACGCCGGCCACCGGTGCAATCAGCGGCACACCAGCGTCCATCAGCGCGAGCGATGAGCCGCAGACCGAGGCCATCGAACTTGAGCCGTTCGATTCGGTGATTTCCGACACGACGCGAATCACGTACGGAAAGGATTCCAGATCAGGCATCACCGCCTGTACACCGCGCTTGGCGAGCTTGCCGTGGCCGATCTCGCGCCGCTTGGGGCCGAGCATCATCGAGGTCTCGCCCACGCAGTAAGGGGGGAAGTTGTAATGAAACAGGAACGGATCGCGCGATTCACCTTCCATGGCGTCGATGATCTGCGCATCGCGCTTGGTGCCAAGCGTGACGGTGACCAGCGCCTGAGTCTCACCGCGCGTGAACAGCGCGGAGCCGTGTGTGCGGGGCAGAAGTCCCACACTGGTCTCGATCTGGCGTACCCGGTCCAGAGGGCGGCCGTCGACGCGGCGCTGCTCGCGCAGCACCTGCGCGCGCATCACGCGGTACTTGAGCTCGCCAAGTTCATTGCCGATCTTGTCGGCCGTCCAGCGACCTGCGGAAATCTCCGGCTCCAGTGCGGTGAGCAGCGAGTCCTTCGCGGCCTGCAGCGCCTGTCGGCGCTCGTTGCGGTCGGTGATGCGATAAGCAGCCTCGATGTCGGCGCTCGCAAGATCGGTGACGCGCTCCCCGAGCGATGCATCGGTTTCAGGCGCCACCCAGTCAAACGGTTTGGATTCGGCTTTGACAGCCAGTGCTTCGATAGCTTCGATGGCAACCTGCATCTGACGGTGCCCGAAAGTCACCGCGCCCAGCATGACCTCCTCGGGCAGCAGCGAGGCTTCGGATTCAACCATCAACACGGCGCGCGACGTGCCGGCCACGACCAGATCGAGCTGCGAGGTGGGCAGCTCGCTGGCGGTTGGATTGAGCAGATACTCGCCGTTCGCGTAACCGACGCGGGCGGCGCCGATCGGGCTTTGCAGCGGTGCGCCACCGAGCCGCAGCGCGGCCGAACAGGCGATCATCGAGGGAATTTCGGTGCCGACTTCCGGGTCGATCGAGAGCACGGTCGCGATGATCTGGGTGTCGTGGCGAAAGCCTTCCGGAAACAGCGGCCGGATCGGGCGGTCGATGAGCCGCGACAGCAGCGTTTCACGCTCGGATGGGCGGCCTTCGCGCTTGAAGAAACCACCGGGAATACGCCCGCCTGCATAAAAGCGCTCCTGATAGTTCACCGTCAGCGGCAGGAAGTCGCGGCCAAAAGCAGGATCACGGCGCATCACGACAGTAGCAAGCACCACGGTGCCCGACACGGTCACCAGCGCGGCACCCGTGGCCTGGCGCGCAATGGCGCCGGTTTCGATGACGACGTCATGAGCGCCATAGCGAAATGTCTGGGAAATCGAGGTCTCGGAGGGATTCATTCAATCGCCTTTATGGTCAGTGCGCCGCTGGTCGGGCAGTGCCACGACGGGATTGCGACGGAGTGGATATTCGGGATGTTCGCCGGGATGAAGTAACGATGCGGTCGCGACTCCAGCGCCAAGCGGACTTGCGGTAAGCGGGCTGACGTGAGGTAAACGCGGCCACTTGGCGCGCAGCAATTCGCTGCACACGGAGCAGGCCGGATCCATCGCGAATGGCTCTGCGGAAGGAACAGATGATTGTCAGCCAATACTGATGCCGCCGTCTGGGAATTGAGCGGTTCGGCGGGTGGCATCGCCCCATGACGACGCAGCCAGACGATTCACTACTTTATAGGGTCCGGGATCATAGTGGCGCCACCATCATAAGTCCAGTCTGAGCCTCTCGCCGCTGTCATGCGGATTCTGTCGGAGATTCTGCTGATGGTTCAGGTGGACAGATCCAGTATGAAGCACTGGCGCCCTGGGCCATGCGCCCAGAAACCCTGTCGCGACCCGCGGGATTCAGCGGAAAAGGTCGCGCAGAGCCGATAACGGAATTCGTCGACGATCTCGTATTCGTAAATGTCGTCGGTGACCGGATCGACGGGTGGCGCCGACAGTATCAGCCCATCAACCATGTCCTCGAGACGAGACGGCAGATTGCCGCTGTGGGCATGGCGTCGCTGCAACGTCCTGGCCAGCGACTGCAGATCCGCAATCCGCCGGTCGTCCAGCTTGAAATTCCGCTGTTCGGCCGGCGAACCCGCGACCATCACCCCCGCCACGACCGCCACAGCCGCAACAGTCACGACCGCGATCGCGGCAGCGCGGTGCGGACTCATCGGTTCAGTGCCTGGTCATCGGCCCGTGCCGACCACAGGAAAAAGCCGAACAGCGCGCCGGCGATTGCGGCGACAATCATTGCCTTGATCACGAACCGCAGCGTCATCTCGCCACTGAGCAGGTTATAGATCAGCGTAATGCCATCTCCAACGATCACCAGCGCCGCCACCAGCAGCGTTGCGTAGGTCAGCCACTTGCGGATCGCCGAGTTCCTGCGCGCCGGCTCGGCGGCGACGGAGCGCGCGATGGTGCGGGCCACCAACAGGAATACCGGGACGGCGACGATCAGCGACGCAACCGCCCAGCGCAGCCTTCGGCGGGCGTTCTCAGCGAAAAAGGTCGGGTCGGCCGAGTCCGGCAGCGCGAGATTGATGAGCTGAAAGCAGAGATTGCCGAACTGATACGCACTCACGTATAGCGTCGCGAACATCAGCAGATACTGGAACGCATCGCGCGCCGACACTTCGGCACGCGGCCGTGGGACCGGTACGCGGAAATCGACTTCGGCGAAATTCGCCGTTCCGTCCCGGATCTGATCGCGTGACCAGCCGGCATCGACCAACGCCCTTTCGATCTCAGCCCGCGATGCACCGGCCTTCAGCGCAGCTTCAACGAAAGCGGTCAGTCGGGAATCGGCCATATCACAGCACCTCCACTACACAACCAACATTGCCGGAACTCATGCCATCGATCAGCACTCAACTCGCTTTGTCTAGCGAGGCTGTCGACTGACAACCGTCTCCCACTCAATCATCAACGAGGGGTCTAACCAATTGAAGGTAAAGGACTTAAAAATGGCTGACTGTGGGCTTTACCGTCGCGTTTACCGTCAGAATCACCAGCTCTTTGTTTCCGCGGGTGGTGCAGCGATTTTTCCTGCGACGGTGTCTTTCACACCATGATCAACCAGAAAGTATGATATCAGAGCCGCGCATACAGCACGACGGCTCTACCTCTGCGCGGCACGCCTTCCTCCGGCGCACCAACTGGTGTCTAGGGCACCGTGGATAGAACCTCATCAGCCGCAAACCACTCGTTTGCAATGACGTGCTCCCGAACCGCAGTAGGGTCAGAAGAATAGGCCACGAGAGCCAAGCTGGATCGAGCTCGACTGCAGATTACGTAGAACAGGCGCCGCGTGCGGTCGAGGGAGGTTTCCTTGCCCTCCTGGGCGTTCTTGATGTCGGCCGCCGTGGGCGCTTTCGCTCCTAGCAGTTTGTCGTAGCCGAAAAGGAAACCTCGGGCCTCGCCATCGTCCATGAGGACCATGACGCGCTCGAACTCCAGCCCCTTCACCCCCTGATGGGTGTCGAATGGAGCCTCGCGTGCGATGTAGGCGGCATACGGAGATATTTCCGAAAATGTGCAGCCAAGGAACGTAACAAGTGCAGCAATCTGGTCGCTGACAGGATCGGCTTTTTCATCGTCAGGTCTTTCTGCCGGCACGGCCTGCGTGGCGGCCAACGCGGCTTTGAGACTATCAGGAATCGCGAAGAGGTTAGTTTCGGCGATGTTCGCGGTGATCGCAGCACAGGTGGGTTCACCATCGGACCAAAGGGCCATCAAGCTATCGATCGCAACCTGGGCGGCACGGAGTTGTGCCAGCGGCTTATCATTACCTGCCAGGGTTTCCTTGCTGAGCAGAGGGGAACTTTCCCGTACCAGTCTAGCCACTGCAAATTTATCCCCCCTTTGTTGTGCCCTGACGAGCGGCAGAACATGGTGGGTAAAGAACCGGGTCGGCGCAAAGCTGCCGTCGAGAAAGCTCGTCCGATAATCATCCACGGAAGCCAGAGCCTCAAACATCTGTAGGAAGCCCATCCGGCGGGCTGCCATGTGATGTTCCAGAGTCAGGATTTTGCATTTACTGACATCGGCCCAACCCTGATCTTCTGTCAATCTCGCCATATGGTCTCGGACTCTTTGCTCCAGAGCAGGTTTGTCCGGAGCATCGACTGGAAACAAAAAAAGTCGCACCCAGCCTTCCGGCCGGTCATCCCGCGGGTCCTGCTTGTGGCTATCGGCGCCACTGCGAATCTGATTGATGAGCCGCACGATGCGGTGGGGGCAACGATGATTTAGCTTCTTCTCCGGCGTCGCCCAGCTCCGCGGTATCTCGCTTTCGATCCGTTCCTTACCATCCGGATAGATACGCTGCATCGTGTCCCCGATCAGCCCCAGGCAAAAGCGGTCGGCGTGCGTGTTCTGCACGACGAGTAGCGCGTCAATAAGCGCGCGGCTGGTATCCTGGCTCTCGTCGATGAGCAGGAACGGGAACTTCTCGACGAATATGCGCTGCATGAGCTGCTTCGTGAGCAGGAACGACGAGAATATTTTGATGACCTCACTGTGATTTAGCGAATTGCGTTCCCGATTATCGCCATTGGGGTTATAGGTGAAGGTCTTGATGTCGGCCAATCGTTCCAACCGGAGCTGCTTGGACTCGATTTGGGTTTGGCGGGCAACCGATGCCTTGGTGCCCGGCCGGCCCTTCTCTTCTTCGGCTTGTAGGTCGGCTATCTCGCGTTGCAGATTGTCTTTCAGCCAAACGCGAATATCTGTGTTGAATCCTTGTATCTGCGACCAGGCGAAGCTGTGGATGGTACGCACCACGAACAGCGGGTCGTATTTGGTGCGCTGCGTAATCTCGTCGCATGCAGCATTGGTGTAGGTAATAACGGCAACCTGTCGCCCGCGCAGGCGGAGCGTATCACGGTAGGTTTTTGCCAAATAATGCAGGGCATTCACAAGTGAGCGCGTTTTTCCAGAACCAGCGCCAGCGAACAGAAAGAAGCTTGTAGGCTTCTCAAGGCTCAAGAATCCAGCCAGTTCCTCTTCGACATGATCATCGAGCGTAACATTCGACGATAATGGGGAAATGTTGCTCACAATACGCTCTCCTCGGTTGCGGCAACCGCTCCGGCACCTTCTTCGTCCACAAGCTGAGTAAGCCCAAGCTCAACCTGTTTGTGCTCAAGCTGGGATACCAGCCACAGCAAGCCGTCACGGATGTAAGTCGGAGGTTTCAGCGAAAGGGGTTTTTTAATTTCTAGAAGATCTAATGCAAATTCAGCCTTTCCCCCACCGCCAAGCGCAGTCTTGAGTGCCTCGCCCAGAGCATTCAGATCGGCACTATCAGTGATGGCAGCGCGAAATTTGGCAATGAGCCCGGTCCCCTGCAAGGTCTCGAACAAGTCAAGATTCGCCATCACTATCGCGTCTTCGAGGGTGTAGGAAAGTGCCTCAGCGGTGGTGCCTTTGAACGTTGCCTGGATGGGCGACTGATAGGCAACACGCACCGAGAAGTTCTCCTCTGCGTAGACTTTGACCTTATCGGCCTCGGGCTTGTCTAGCAACTGATCCAGGTCATTGATAACGGGCCACCAGGTCTTCAGGGTGACATTACGCGTCGTGTAACCCGCGCCTCGCACCGGTGGCGCGCTGGCGCCTGCGGCGTTGCAGGAATCGATATCAGTGATGACCAACGTTGTCAGCCCAATCTTCTCGATCAGGCTGCGCAGCTTGTGGGCGTGGCTACCACCAATTTCAAGCCAAGTGATATAGCTCTCCGAAAGCTTCTCGAACTCCGGATGGTAGTTCACGAAATTGGGCACAAGGATTCGCTCGGCCGGCCCCTCGATCAGAACTGCAGCATCGGCAAAGAACAGGTCACAGTGCGTGACACGCAGGTAGCGGGTCACGAAGCGCCTGGTATCCGGATCGGAGCTAAACGTGTTCTCCAGATTGACTACACACGAGGTCGGGATCGTTTTTTCAGCGGCCGGAAGGCGGCGAAAATAACGCAACGAATCAAACTCGCACTCATGAGCGATGTGACTCGAATGAGTGCTAACCACCATCTGCGTTACGAAATTCGGGCTCGCGCGGAGATCGTCATGGTTGCGCAAAATCCTGTACGCCTGACGGATGAAAACCTGCTGGACCTGAGTGTGAAGATGCACCTCGGGCTCTTCGATCAGGACCAAATGCAAAGGTGGGATGATCGTATCATCGGAAGACTTATGCCTGGCTTTGCCGACGCGCATCCAACTGTCGCGGAAGGCCATGAGGCGAAACACCATGGAGATGAGGTTCTGGTAGCCCAGGCCGTTGGAGTCCTCCGGCAGATATAGGTCGGTAGCGTTCTCGCCGTCATCAATCGGCACGACAAACTGCACGGCGGCGTCGTGGTTCAACCCTTCAACGGGGCGCAGCCGCGTCGAGATGTTCAGCTTTGGATCCGTGACACCCGGATAACCGAGCTTGTGCATTTCTTTGAGCGGACTTTTAAAACCATCGCTAAGCCGCAGATTGAAGGCTTGCTGGGCTTCCTCAATCGCCTTTAGCGCAAGAAGGTCTTGCGCGTCGGGATTCTCGTAGGGGTCAAGATGGCGCGTATAGTATTGGCGGAGCTGGGCTGACAGCTTCCGCGATCCACCAACGGTGACAGCGTCCTCCTCGTCGTTATCATCGCCCGCCACACCGAAGCCGCGTTGGGCACTGATTTCATCGATGCGAATAAGGCCGCGAAACGGGTCGCCGTCGATCGGCTCCTCTCCATTGAGAGCCTGCGGCCTGGCCACGCCATGCTCTGGATCGACACAGGCAGCAGGATCGAGCACATAGGCCCTGACCGTGAAGAGAACTGCCAACCTGCGTTGCAGAAACTCGACAAGCCTCCGCGGCCAGATGGCTACCTGGAAATCGGCAGCCGCCCTTCCCTGCTCTTCAGCCAGGGCGGCGCCAGCCGCTTGTAGCGTCAGCGCCTGGGCCCGTGCCGTCACGTAGTCCTGCTGCAGTTGTACCGCATCCTTTGGTTCCAGTCGCATGCGTACACCTAGTAGTCCTCCATCCCAGTCAAGGGTGGGTAGGATCTTCTGGACGTAGTGAACTTCATCCTCGGCGACTTGAAGCCAGACATCCAGGAACGGTAACACTGGGTCCCATTCGGGTTCAGGCAGTGGCTGGTTCGCACCATGCGCCGCTTCCCAGGCGGCCCCCATCGCATTAACTGCCGGCCAATGGGCAAGCGTGAAATCGTTGAAACAGAAACTCGATCGTTCTCGGCCCACGAGGAAATAACGCAATGCCGTAATAGCAGACGTCTTTCCACTGTTGTTAGCTCCA
>JBJHBT010000040.1:0-36749 GCA_050485645.1 Gammaproteobacteria bacterium
CGTGGCCGTATTACCGTGGTGGACAGGCCGATGCTGGAGCGCCTTGTCTGCGAGTGCTACGCGGCGTTGACGCGCGAGTCTGATCGTCTGCTCTCGCCTCTGCATAATGCCGGCGCCGCGCGTGCGTCTCCGGCAGAGTCTGCTGCCGGGGACGCGACCCGATCATCCGGTGTTGCTGTTGAGGGGGGGGGACGCCCGGACTTCGGCGAAGTGAGTCCACCGCGCCTGGGCGTGTCAGAATCAGAAGTGCCAAGCGATCCCGAGGTGGCCGCCGCGGTCAACCTTGCGGTCGTTGTCTCCCGGAAGGGCGAACTGAAATGTCCGATACCCGACAAAGACGCGAGTTGATACCGTGAGCCGGGTTGAGAACTGAACCGAGACGTCGCTGACGCTGTCCGCGTTCCCGAAGGTGATGATCTCAGGGGCGTAGAACGCGGCCACGGAGAGCGACGTTACCCTGTTGCGTCCCAGGAAGTAGCTCAGCCTGCCGCCGAGGCTGATCGCAAACACATCGTCCTTCTCGGTGCCGCTAAGGAGTGCGCCGTATACACGGGGACCCACCTGCAGTCCCCAGTTCGGACGCAGCTCCGCGCGGCCGGTATCGACCAGCAGATCGCCGATGAGGATGAGGTCGCGCTCTCCATTGATGAAGAAGCCGGCGCGGGCCTCGTTGGTGCCGAACTCACCCATGTCGACTTGCCGCGTGTACATGCCCTGCATGGCCTTGTTGCTGATGTAGGCCTCGATGCCTTCGGTGCGTCGGGCGGCCCCGCTCTGCCCGGTCTGCCCGGCCTGACTGGTCTGGCTGGGTAGCTGGCTGGGTAGATTGGGTTGATTGGTCGGTTGGGCAAGCAGTTGCGCAGGCAGACACGCTGCCAGTGCAAACGTGGCGCATGCCAAACGGCTTACGCTGGCGGCCGCGGACAGTCCGGCGCGGGCGCGCGGATTCGTCGCTGGAGATTCGCAGGTCATGTGTCTTTCCTTTTTTGCGGGGTCGGAAACGTGCCCCGTCAGCGTGCGAAACTAGCGCGCATGAAGATCGGTTGTCCGTGCGCTACCGTACGAAGTTCTTCTTCAGGAGCAGCCTCCAGGGCCAGGGTGGCCGGGCCTCGACGTGTGTCGCCGGCCTCGCGTGCGCCACCGCACCGATGCGCAAACCTCCGAACGCTATTGTTGGGGGCTTGCCAAAGTTCAGGAAGCAAACTCGTGACGCGTGATGAGCTGCTCGCGGCCGTTGAAGCGCAAGCTGCGCAATTCGATCAGGGTCGACTGTCGGCCGCGCAGCTGCGTTCCTGGCTGCACGCTCTGCAAACGGACGATCCGGACTCGTTGCAACGCCTGATAGCGGCCCTCGATTCCGACGATGGCAAGGATCGGCTCGGCCCGAACGGCTGGCTTGCTGTTCGCGGCATCCTCGATGATCTGCACGTGGAGTCCGGGGGACTCGCGGATAGCGATGCATTGCCGGCCGAATCGTCGGCCGATGCTACGGCGAGGCCCGCCGTCGAGGCCGCGCTGCCCCCACTTCGGGACCGGCGCGGCATACCGGATTGGGATGCCACGGCCGCACTGCCGGCCCGGCCCCTCGCCGATGCCCGCCGACAGACCGCCACCCGCCATCGTTACACCCGGGCTGCCGAGGTCGGCGTAGTACTCCTGTCGGTGTTTTCAGTGCTCGGACTGTCCGCGGTGGCTGCCCTGGCGCTGTCGCCAGGCTTGCGGCACCGGGTGCCGTTCGAAGCGCCGGCATGGGTGCCGCAGGAGTGGATGATTGGCTGGACCGACGAAGATCGGGCGGAGACGGGATCGTCGGATTCGGCGAGTGCCGAATCATTGACAACCCGCGTGCAGCGGCGGGTGCCCGAACCCGAGCTGGAGCTGGAGCTGGAGCTGGAGACCGAGCCCGAGCTGGAGCAGGTGCGAGAGCCAATGCTCGCACCCGCGTCCCAGGACCAACCCGAACCCGGGACGTCGCGTGAGGGCGCTCCGGACGCGCTTGCGACGGTGCAGGCGCTGGATCAGCGCGCGCTGCCGGATGAGCCGTCGCAGGGGCCCGCATCGGTGCCGACGCGTTTCTCCTTCGCCAGTAGCCAGCTGCGCGTCTCCGGAGCAGAACCCGCCATTTTGCTGCCGGTGATTCGTGAAGGGGCGCTCGCTGCGGAAGCGCGGCTTCGATTTCAGATTCTGCCCGGTAGCGCGCGACCCGAAGAAGACTATGTGCCGTCGTCCGATTCGAGCGTCCGTTTCGCGGCTGGTGAGGAGCGCGCGCTGATCATCGTGCCCTTGTATCGCGGCGGCGAACCCCGCGGCGAGCGTAGTCTGCGCGTGCGTCTGCTTGTCGATGATCCGGCGGCGGCTGGCGACGTGACGGATGTGCAGATCACGCTCGCCGGATCCGATTGATGCGTCTCCGCCCGCGTCGGCGCGGTTGGCGATAGTCCGAACGGCACTGGGTATACTTACAGAATCCCTGTCACACTGTCACAGCGGTGAGCCATTATCCTGGCGCATGCGTGTTCTGGTACTGGGTGACTATCGTCAGACCGTCACGGTCGTTCGCTCGCTTGGGCGCTCCGGTCACGAAGTGACTCTCGCAACGGACGATCGGCGCAGTTCGACTGCCAGATCGCGATACGTTTCCGACGTCTGGTACTACGGTGGCGGGAGTCCGGAGCGGTTTCCCGACCAGCTCGAGGCGCGCCTGCGCAGCCACCCGACAGACTTCGTGTTTCCGGTCGGCGAGACGGCGCTGCGTCACCTCACAGCTGCGGCCGCGCGTCTGGCGCCGCTGGCGACATTCATCGCGCCGGAGCCGTTGACACTCGAACGATGCTTCGACAAGCGAACCATCAATTCCCTGGCGAGCAGACAGGGTATCCCGACGCCGTGCTGGCTGCCCTATACGAGCGCTGAAGACTGGCGGGCGGGAGCACGCCGGATAGGATTTCCGGTGGTGGTGAAGCGCAAGGATTCCGCTTCCCTGGTCTGCGGCCGCAAGGCGGTCATTCTGAGGACGCCGGGAGCACTTGATCTGCTGCTCGCCAAAGTTGAGGCGAACGCCGATGCAGCGTCCCTGATCCTGCAGAAGTTTGTTTCCGGAACCCGTCACAACTGCCACCTTGCGGCAGCCGATGGCCATGTCATAGCGTTCTTTCAGCAGGAAGTGATCCGTACGGACGAGCCCGACGGCACGGGCCTGGGTGTGGCGGGAATCTCGGTTGCGCCCTCGGCACAACTGCGCGAGTACTGCGAACGACTGACGCGGGAACTTGCGTATACTGGAATCGGTTGCATTCAGTTCCTCGTCGATGAACACACGGGCGATTCCAACCTGCTCGAGTTCAACGCACGCCTCGACAGCACTGCTGCCCTTCCTTACCGGCTCGGCTATGACTTTCCACGACTTGCCATGGCGCTTGCCGCGTACACACACGGCGAGGGCTCCTGCCCGGCGCCGGTTGTCCGGCCGTACCTGACTGGCAAGTCGTATCACTGGTTGCATGGCGACCTTCACGCCTGGGTGGGTTGCGCGCGTCGCAATCGCCAGAGCGCTTCCGAGCTGGCCGCATGGGCGGTACGCATGTTGCGAGCTGTGCCAGGCAGCTATCACCTGACCTGGGAGCTGGGCGATCCGCTGCCGACGCTGTATACCTTCTATAAGGATCTGAAGTTCCGACGGGTACGGACCGCCCAGGCCGAGCCGAACGCCAGCCAGAGCATCATCGCGGCAGACCGCAAGTGATACGGTGAAGCTGAGTCAAGCGCTCAGCATCTCGGACCTGCGTGCGATCGCGCGCCGGCGCCTGCCGCGCGTGGTGTTCGACTATGTCGAGGGCGGCGCCGAGGACGGCGTCACCCTGCGGGCAAACCGGGAAGCATTCGAACGGACACGTTTCGCGCCCCGCGTGCTCGTGAACGTGTCGCAACGTTCGCAGGCGTCTGTGATGTTCGGTCATGCGTTTGACAGTCCGTTGGGCATTGCGCCCCTCGGTGCCGCCGCGCTGTGCTGGCACGATGCCGATCTCGCCATCGCCCGTGCGGCGCGGGGGGCCAACGTGCCTTTTGCGCTGTCTACACATTCTTTCGTGCCGGTGGAACGCATTGCCCGGGAGTCCGGCGCGGCACCCTGGTTCCAGCTCTACATGGCGAAGGATCGTGATGTCGCCGGTGTGCAGGTGCAGCGCGCGCTCGACGCCGGATGCGAAGTCCTCGTGCTGACGGTCGACGTTCCCGTTGGCGGAAACCGCGAGTACAACGAACGCAACGGGTTCGGCATCCCACTACGCATCGGGGCGCGACTCGCAATGGACGGTCTCAGTCACCCGCGCTGGCTCACGCAGGTTTACCTCAAGTCGCTGCGTGGTCGCTCCATCCCCGAGTGGAGCCTGCGTCGCGATGCAGCCGACTGGGACGACCTGGCCTGGTTGCGTACCGTCTGGCCTCACAAACTGCTGGTGAAGGGTGTTCTCACCGCGCAGGATGCCCGACGTGCGTACGAACACGGCGCCGACGGGATCGTGGTTTCCAATCACGGAGGGCGGCAGCTCGATGGTGCGTCGGCCACGCTCGATGTGCTGCCGCAGATCTCAGCGGCTGTCGGTGGGCGGCTGGCGATACTCGCCGATGGCGGGTTCCGGCGCGGCGCCGATGTTGTGAAGGCGCTCGCGCTCGGCGCGGACATGGCGCTGGTCGGCCGTCCCGCTCTCTACGGGGTCGCGTCCGGCGGCGAACAGGGGGTTCGTCACGCACTTCAGATCCTGATGAGTGAAATCGACCGGGTGCTCGCCCTACTGGGCGTTGTCTCGATCGACGAGCTCGGGCCTGAGCACCTCGCAGGGCGACCAGACGATTTTCGGCCGCGCCCGCCGGGTGCTGATCCAGTCTGAGGAAACACCTGGCCTGTGCCTGATGACGTCGGCCAGCTGTGTGTTCCTGCGTACATACGGATCGATCTGTTTGCGCTAGCGTATGGACACGGCACGACCCGACACGACATGACGGCAATGGCATGACGCCGCATGCCCCGTTCGTATCGGAACATGAACTTCAACCCGGCCCGGCCGCATCGTGCATGGATCGCCTTCCGACCCCCGGACATCTGAGCCGCCAGCGCGGCTGGAGTCGAACATGACCTGCGAAGATCACGACAGCCGTTGCATCGCCAGACAGACCCACGCCGGCATCGGGCCGAGCACGAATCAGACCTGGACGCACGGCATTCACGCTGCGTGTGCAAACGGTTCCTGTTCCGACGGATCCTCCTAGCGGTGGAAAGGCGGCACCTGCAGTCGGCGCTGATCACGGAGTGGTCAGGTGTGCGTGCGCTCGAGCACGAGTGGAACGGGCTGCTCGAGACCTCGAGGTCGGACACGCTGTTTCTCACGTGGGAGTGGATCAACGCCTGGATCGATGTCACGGAAGAGCGCCACCGGCCGTTTGTTGTTGTGGTGCGCGACGGTGAAGGCCGATTGTGCGGTGTTGCGCCATTCTACCTGGCGCCGTATCGCCTTGCCGGCGTCATGCCGTTCCGCATGTTGCGCGTGCTCGCCGACGACCAGACGGGCGCGGAGTATCCCGACTGGATCGTCGAACGCAGCCGTGCGCCGGAGGTCGAGGCGGAGATCGCCACGACGCTCAGCCTGCACCGAAAGAACTGGGATGGGGTGTGGTTGCCCAACCTGTCGGGTTGGAATGGTGCCGAGCGGGACCTGCGCCGTGTTCTGGGTGATCACGGATGCCGATCGCAGGGCCGCAGTGTCGCATTCTGTTCGATTGCCTTGCCGGGATCACTGGCGCAGTACGAAGCGGGTTTGTCGAAAGGGCAGCGCGAAAAGATGCGTCGCCTGTGCAGAAAAGTCCTTCAGCAGGCCGGGGTGCGGATCACGCGCTGCGACTCTTTCGAGGATATCGACGCCTATCTGGATGCGCTGTTCGATCTGCATCACCGGCGTTGGCAGCTGCGCGGTGATCCTGGCTCCTTTCAGCGCCGCCCGCGGCTGCCGCTGTTCTATCGTCGCTTCCTGCCGGTTGCGCTGCGCAGGGGATGGCTGCGGCTTTATGCCTTGCGCGAGGGAGACGCCTTTCGCGCTGTGCAGCTCGGATACGTTTACGGCAATACGTTTTACCAGATTCAGGAAGGATTCGACCCGGAGTTCACATCCGGCGCGGGCAACGTACTGCGCCACGAGGTGATTGCGGCCAGCATTGCCGAGGGTGTCGCGACCTACGATCTGCTGGCAGGTGCCAGTGAGCACAAACGCCGATGGGGCGCCGCATTGCGGGAAGGTCATGACGTTTTCATTGGCCGTCCCGGCGTGTTGACCCGGCTCCTGGTTGCGGCCGGCGTCTGGCCGACCGGACGATATCTGCGGCCGGCAGGCGGGAAGGACTTGCGTACTCCGCTCCAGGCGCGCCCGGCTGTCCGTTCATTGGAGTCAGGCACGCCGGCATCCCCGCAGTAGCCCGATTGGATCAGCATTCCCCGCACCGGGAGCAGCCGGAATGGCATGAGCGCTGTTTAAACAGAACACTGGTGCCGCAAATCGAGAGTTATCCCATGAGTGCCCGGACTTCAGGCCTGAAACTTTTTACCACCTGCCCGATCTCGACGCTGGAGCACCCGCGCACGGCCGTTCGCCGGCTGGAGGAGGTCGCGAACTGGAGCGAGCGCGCCGGTTGCGAAGGCATGCTGGTGTTTTCCGACAATCGCCAGCTGGATCCCTGGCTCGTGGCGCAGATCGTCATCGGGGCGACCGAACAACTGTCCCCGCTGATCGCGATTCAGCCCGCCTACATGCATCCATATACCGTTGCGAAAATGATCACCTCGCTTGCGTTTCTTCACGATCGCCGTGTGTGTCTGAACATGGTCGCGGGAGGATTCAAGAATGATCTGCTCGCGCTGAACGACCAGACTCCGCACGATGATCGCTATGACCGTCTGGTCGAGTACACGACCATCGTCAGGGACCTTCTGCGGGTGCCAGAGCCAATGGGTTTCGAGGGCAAGTACTACGCGGTCAGGAACCTGAAGCTCACGCCGCCGATTGCGCCGGCGCTGCTGCCCGGCATCTTCGTGTCCGGGTCGTCGCAGGCAGGTCGCGACGCGGCCGCACGCCTCGGCGCGACAGCCGTGGAGTATCCACAACCGGCGAGCAAGCTCAATGGGGCGGTACCCACCAACGGCACTTCGCAGGGCATTCGTATCGGGTTGATCGTTCGTGATGACGAAAGCGAAGCCTGGTCGGTGGCGCATGAACGCTACCCCGCGGACCGCAGAGGCCAGATTACGCGCCAGCTCGCCAACAAGGTCTCGGATTCGCACTGGCATCGACAGCTGAGTGAGATGGGCAACGAGGCGGCCGAGCAGAATCCGTACTGGCTGGTCCCGTTCGAGAACTACAAGGCCATGTGTCCGTATCTGGTCGGCAGCTACGATCGTGTCGCGAGCGAACTCGCGCGCTACGTCGATCACGGCTATACGACGTTCATACTCGACGAACCGGCGAGCGCCGAGGAGCTGAAGCATATCGAAGTCGCATTCAGGCGTGCCTCCGAACGGTGTGCGCTGGCATGACCCGTCTACTGCAGGACGTCGTCACCGAAAGGGCCTTTTTACGTCCCGACGCGATGGCGGTGGTGTCTGATTCCGAACGGCTGTCATATGCGGCGCTCGAGGAGTCCAGCAACCGGCTCGCGAATCTGCTGGTCGACATGGGTTACGGTCGCGGTGATCGGATCGGGCTGTGCATGCCCAAGGTTCCCGCCGCGATTGTCGGGCTGCTTGGTGTCCTGAAGGCCGGCGCCGCCTATGTGCCGCTCGACCCGGCCGAGCCGGCGGCACGACTTGCACGCACGCTGGAGTCGGCCGATTGCCGCTGCATTCTTGCCTGCGGCGATGGCGCCGTCCTCCAGGACGCGATCCGGGCAGCCCGACTGCGCGCGCCGCCGGTGATCGGATGGCTCGACACGGATGTGGCGCACAGCGGGTCAGAGGTTTTCACGATCACCGAGCTCGCGGCGTTCGCGCCGACAGCGCCGGCAACGGCTGCAACCGACGGTGACCTGGCTCAGATCCTGTATACGTCCGGGTCCACCGGAACGCCGAAGGGCGTCATGATCACACACGCGACGATTCTGAGCTTCATCGACTGGGCTGTCGGCTATTTCGGTGTCGGTGAGTCCGACCGCGTTTCCCAGCATGCACCCCTGCGTTTCGATCTCTCCACCTTCGATATATTCGGTGCGCTAAGCGCAGGCGCGGAGCTTCATCTGGTACCACCGGAGCTCAACGTTCTGCCGCACAGGCTGGCGCAGTTCATTCGCGACCGACAGCTGACACAGTGGCTATCGGTGCCGGCCGTTCTCAATATGATGGCCAGGTTCGACGTCGTCGAAGCCGATGACTTTCCGCATCTGCGGCGCGTGCTGTTTTTGGGCGAAGTGCTGCCGACGCCGGTCCTCATCCACTGGATGCGGCGCCTTCCCCATGTGAGCTTCTCGAACCTGTACGGGCCGACGGAAGCAACCATCGCAAGCACCTGTTACACGGTGCCCGAAGTTCCGCGCGATCCGCGGGCGCCGATTCCGATCGGCAGGCCCTGCGCGGGTGAGGATGTGCTCGTGCTCGACGAGCAGCTGCAGCGCGTCGCACGGGGGGAAGTGGGCGACCTGTACATTCGCGGCAGCGGGCTCAGCGCCGGCTACTGGCGCGATGCGGAAAAGACCGCGGCGGCCTTCATTGCCGACCCGGAAGATGACGCTGCCGGCGCCCGTCTGTACAGAACCGGCGATCGGGGATGCGTCGGCACCGACGGCCTGCTTTATTTTTCCGGTCGTCGCGACATGCAAATCAAGTGCCGTGGATATCGGATCGAGCTGGGCGAAATCGAGGCTGCCCTGCACACGGTCGCGCAGCTGCGCGAAAGCGTCGTCGTTGCGATCGCGTCCGAGGGATTCGAAGGCACGCTGATCTGCTGCGCCTATGCGCCGAACGACATCGACGGATTCTCACCGCGCCAGCTGCGCGCGGAGCTGGCGGGCCTGCTGCCCGGACACATGCTGCCGATGCGCTGGCTGAGCTGCGAGCGGCTGCCGAAAAACGCCACCGGCAAGATCGATCGCGCCGGACTGGCGGATACGTTCCGCGCCAACGAGCAGGAGAGGACCCGTGCGGCGTCCCCCGGCTGCCCGCCCCTGCAGGACTCATCGCCGCAGATTGCGGCACATACCACCCACGAGACTTGAACACGGAGAAGCGAACCATGCCCGAACTGAACACTCTTCTCGATCAGCTGCGCGACGGATTCACGGAGATATTCGAGATCGAAGCGCCCGGAGCCGATGCCGATCTGATCGACGGTGGGATTCTCGATTCCTTTCAGCTGGTCGAGCTGCTCACCTTCCTTGATCTGCGATTTGGCCTGAAAGTCGAGCTCGAGCAGATGGAACTCGACGACCTGCGCACACTGGAGCGGCTCACGCGGCTCATCGCGAAGAATCGTCACTGAGCCGGAGCTCGGGTTTCCACCGTCGATCCTGCGCCGCACAGACGGATACGGCGGTCGTCCAGCTGCACGAGCCAGCCGCATTCCTCCGGTTCGACCGCTACCGATTGCGGCTCGCAGCCGACGCGCAGCAGGGCGAGAAACTCGGCGTTGGCGGAGGCGTCCGAGCTGACAAAATGGCCGTGCCATTGCGGATCCCTCGTGCCCTGGGGCGGGGCGGAAAACTCATCGGTCTGCGCGAAACTCACGGCAGGCGCGTGCAGCAGGTCTATGCACAGTTCCATTGCGCCACTTCGAATCCGGATCGATCGCTCGGCGTCGACGAGAATGCGGTGCAGGGCATGAATGTTCCACTCCCAGCGCCGTGGCTGCGCCGACTCCAGCACGTCATGAATCAGCACGGAGCCGGGACGAAGGTAGACGAGCGTGCGGTCCGCGCGACTCAGCGCGCCGCCATAGGCGCTGGCCGCATCCGCGCTGACAATGTCGTAGTCCTGCCGGTGTGTGAAATGCGTGATCGCCCCCGGGGCGCGCTCATCGGTCTCCTCGAAGACCAGTTGGCCGTGACCGCCGTCGAACGTAATCGCGTTGTGCGCGATGGTTTGTTTGTACCAGTGTCGCCAGTGCGCCGACCGATACCCGTCGTAATAGCCGGAGTCGATCGCCAGGCGTTCTCCGCCGGCGTTGAGGACGAAACTGTTCTGATCGGCATGGCTGTGGTTGTACGAACCGTAAGGGCTGCTCTTGAAGTAGATCGAGACGCGTTCAAGGTTCTGCAGACTGCTGTGCATGGCGGTCCAGCCGATCGATGGAAAGTGCCGCGCGTTCGCTGTGTCGGATGGCAGGGCGGCGGCATCGTCGGGGTCTGCCGCCGGTGCCAGCAGCAGTTCGAGCCGCGCCGGATCCTCGCCATCGAGCGCGGCCGCATACCAGCGGCCGAGCGGGGAGGGTGCGAAGCGGGCGTAAGCCTTGCCAAGGCGTGCCCGGACTTCGGTCAGGGGCAGCTCGGCGCCGTCGCCGAAAGCACCGGCGGGTGCGCCGGGCGGCAGGAAGTAGGCGAGGTATTCAGGGAAATTGCGTGCCCAGGCTTTGCCAGCGAGGTCGACGTCGGCGACCCAGCGCAGCACGTACCACGCCAGCAGCGATCCGCTGATGTCCCACAGTGCGTAGGCAGTGCCATTCGCGAAGCCGCCATCCTCACCGCCCCACGGGCTCGTCCAGTGCACGGCCAGCGGCAGCGCGTCGCGGATCCAGACGGCGGCGGAGGGGAGGTCGCCGGCGAGCAGCACGGCCATCGCGGCGAGATGGGTCAGCGTGCGACTGCGGTGGGAGTCGAACGGTTGGGCGGCGAATTTTCGGTTGACGATGATGTCCTCGTAGATGTCGGCAATGCGCACTTCAAGCGTGGCAAGCAGCAGTTGCCGGTCGTCGTCGCTGAGCGTGGGCGCCAGCCAGTCATACAGCAGTGCCAGCGCCCAGGTGATCTCGCGGGCCTGCTCATCGCTGTACGCGTACGAGGTGATGCCGTCTGGTGCCCGGCTTGCAAGATGGCGCGCATGGCGCACGGCTTCCTCGCGATAGCGCTTCTCCCCGGTCACGATCCAGGCGAACGCGACATCGAGGGCGTCGCGGGGTTGCGGTGCCTCGGGCAGCGGTGCGTCCAGGCGGTCGGCGACGCTGCCGCGCAGGTGATCGAGGCCGGCGTGGTTGTCGGCCAGCAGCGTCGCACGCAGCGCGTTCCTGTCCGGTGGCAGGGCACGCGGCCGCGCCATGGTGCTGGCACTGTCCAGAATCATGCGCCAGTCCGGGATCACGAACGGCCGGGCGGTCGCGGTGACGACGAACCGCCGGACAGGGCCGTCGACGCGCCTGCCATCAGGCGCTTCAATCGCGATCCGCCATTGATAGTCCCCGGGGGGCAGCACCTGCGGCCATGCCAGCCAGTTGTGCTCCGTCAGCATGGTCCTGACATGGCCGTCCGGATGACGCAGACGAAATTCATAGATCGCGCCGGGCGCTGCAGCGGGCCAGCTGAAGTCTGGCGGCGACTGTTCCACACGCGCGCAGTCGGCCGGACGTACCTGCAGCGGTTGGGCGATGACGGTGAACGTGCCCTGCGCCATCGGTGTACAGTCGACGGCACCGGCCGTCGGCATGGTGATGCACGTGAGCGCGATGAGCAACACGGCGGCGTACGCCGTCATTCGGCCAGTGAGGTTCGTGGCATCTGGTGTTCCAGGCTGCATGAGCGCTGTCGCCGTCGCGGGCTTGGTGATTACTGTGGAGATCATGGGTGCACAGCTGGCCTTGTGGCGTCGGCGGGCGTTCGTTCCTGGATAGCAGATGCGTTGGACGTGCGCGTCAGCCACGCCTGGTCCGTGTGGATCATCCGTGTGCGGTAGGCTTAACGGACTAGCTGGCGCAGCGCCTGCCATCGTGACACCTTCACGGGCGCGGCGTAGCTTGGCAGCGATGAGAATCTGCTTTCTGGGACTTGAGAATCTGCCGGTGCTGGCGCCGGAGTTCGGCGGGTTTTCCGTTGGCGGTGCGCAGGTTCAGCAGACACTGCTGGCCCGTGCACTTGCCCGCGCCGGTCACACCGTCAGCATGGTGGTTGCGGACTACGGCCAGCCGGACGGATGCAGCTGGGATGGCGTCCGCACGTTCAGGGCCTGCGCGCCCGACGCCGGCCTTCCGCTGTTGCGCTTCGTGTATCCGCGCTGGACCTCCATCTGGTCTGCGTTGCGTCGGGCTGACGCGGATCTTTACTACACCAGCTGCGCGGGCATGCAGGTCGGCCTTCTGGCGGCATTCTGCCATCAGCACGGCAAGCCCTTCGTGTTCCGCATTGCGAGCGACACCGACTGTGATCCGTCCACGGTGCTCGTGCGCCTGGCGCGCGACCGGTGGCTGTATCGCCGGGGCCTGCGCCGCGCCAATGCCATTCTCGTGCAGTCGCAACACCAGGCAAGCCTGCTCGCCAGCCGCTTTGGACTGCCGAGCCGTCGCGCCGGCTCGCTGGTCGACGCGCCGGAGCGATCGACCGTTGCGCGCGACATCGACCTGCTGTTTGTCGGGAATATCCGTGCCATCAAGCGGCCCGACGTGATGCTCGCGCTGGCCGCCCGCCTTCCCGCCCTCAGCGTGCACATGGTCGGTGGGGCATTGCCGGGCGAAGAAGCGCTGTACCACTCCACGCAGCGTCAGGCCGCTGCGCTGCCGAACGTCGTCTTCCACGGCCGCCTGCCCTATGCGGATACCAATGCGCTGTATCGACGGGCACGTCTGCTGGTGAGCACGTCGCAGGTGGAGGGATTCCCGAATACCTACCTGCAGAGCTGGGTGAGGGGAGTGCCGGTCGTTGCCCTCTTTGATCCCGACGGAGTGATCCGGCGCGAGCGTCTGGGTATCGCGGCCGATTCGTCAGACGGGCTGCGGGACGCGGTCGAGGCGTTGCTGGGCGAGCCGGGAGCCTGGGAGGCGGCAAGTGAACGCTGCCGCGCGTTCATGGCGCGCGAGTACGGCGAGGCGAGCATGATCGCCCCTTATATCGAGACTTTCGAGTCGATCGTCGATGCAGGCGCTACTGACGGTACGGCCGCGGTAGCGCTGGCCGCAAGCAAGGTCCACCGTGTCTGAAATACCGTTCATCATCACGGTTGACACCGAAGGCGACAATCTCTGGGCGCGGCCGCGCGACATTACGACGCGCAATGCCGGCTTCCTGCCCCGGTTCCAGGCGCTGTGCGAGCGGTTTCGCTTCAAACCGGTTTACCTGACGAACTACGAAATGGCGATGTCCGATACGTTCCGCGACTTCGGCCGGGATGTCGTGCAGCGGTCGGCCGGAGAAATCGGCATGCACCTGCATGCCTGGAACTCGCCGCCTTTGACGCCGCTCAGCCGCGACGACCTCAGGTTCCATCCGTATCTGCCGGAGTACCCCGACGCCGTCATGCGGGAAAAGATCAGCTCACTCACACGGCTGCTCGAGGAGCGGTTCGAGCAGCGCATCACCAGTCATCGTGCCGGACGCTGGGGGTTCGACGGCCGCTACGCGGCCATGCTGCTGGAACAGGGATACAGGGTGGACTGTTCGGTGACGCCGTTCGTCGACTGGAGAGCGAATCCGGGTGCGCCGGACGGGGAGGGTGGACCCGACTATCGGCATTTTCCGCGCCGCGCCTACTATCTCGATCCTGTCGATATCATGCGTTCAGCGGACGAGGGGCTGCTCGAGGTGCCGATGACCGTGCGCACCAGCAACCTGTACCGCAAGGCCTCGATCATCTACCAGGTGCCGCTGCTGCGCCGGGTCGCCAATCGCGTGTCGCCCGGCGTGACCTGGCTGTGCCCTATTCAGCCTACCCTGCGGACCGGCCTGCAGCGTCACCTTAAGGTCATGCTGAGTGCAGCCCGTCGGGCGAAAGCGGATGCCGACGTACAGCATCTGCAGTTCATGGTGCACTCTTCCGAGCTGATGCCCGGTGGCAGTCCCGAGATTCGCAGCCATGCAGACATCGAGCTGCTCTATGAGCACCTCGAGAGACTTTTCACCGACGTGTCGCAGTGGTGCTGCGGCAGGACGCTCTCGGAGTTTGCTTCCGGTTTTCACTCAGCGTCTGAGCTTGCGACGCCAAAGGCGGCGTACACCGCCCCCGGCGCAGCGCAGTCGTCCGGCGGCGGCGCATGTGCCGGCGAGCTACGCGGCTGAGCAGGGTTCGCCCCGCCACGGCCGACGACATTCCCGGCGTCGTGCGGCTGTTCGGAAGAAAGTTTCCGAACAACGGCTGGCGTTCCGATGCCGCCTGCGCGCGGTACTTCAACGATATGGTGTTCGGCAATCCGTGGTATGACGCGGAGATTCCGTCCTGGGTGGCGGAGTCGGACGGCGCGATCACCGGGTTCTATGGCATCCAGCCCCGCGCGATGGTGTTTCGCGGCCAGGCCGTGCGTGTGGCGGTCGGTTTCAACTTCATGGTCGATACCAAGAAAGCGGGGGGATTGACCGCGTTCGAGCTGCTGCGGGCACACTTCTCCGGCCCGCAGGATCTGACTTTGTCGGATGGGGCCGCGGCACAGCTACTGCCGCTATGGACCCGCGTCGGCGGCCGCTCGCCGCTCGCCTATAACCTGCACTGGGTGCGGCCGCTGCAGCCGGCGCGCTATGCGTTGCAGTTGTTGAGCCGGCGCGGCCCGGCTTCGCGCGCCCTGTCGCTCGCGGCCCGGCCGCTGGCTGTGGTGACGGACACACTTGCGGTCCGGCTGCGGCCGAACCGGTTTTTTTCGGCAGCGTCGCCAGTTACGGAAGAACCGCTGTCGGCGGCCACGATCGACGCCGACTTTGCCGGGCTCGTGAGCGGCAAGGCCCTGCGGCCTGTATACGACGCCAACTCTTTCAATTGGCTGCTGCGGCAGCTGGGTGACAAACCGCGCGGGGCGTTGCGGGCGCGTCGGGTGCTGGACGGAACACGGCTGCTCGGCTGGTACATCTATTTTCTGGGTACACGCGGGACGAGCGAGCTGGTGCAGCTGGTGGCACGAGAAGGCGCTTACGACACGGTGTTGCGGGGCCTGCTCGGGGACGCCTTTCGGTATGGTGCACAGGCGGTCCGCGGGCGACTCGATCCCGATGCCGCGCGGCCCCTGTCGCGTAGGCATTGCTGGTTGCGGTGGGATGAGCCGGTAACGCTAGTGCATTCGCGCGAACCGGAGATTGTCGCGGCTATCGAGCGCGGTGATGCGTTTCTGAGCCGTCTCGAAGGCGAGTGGTGGATGCGCTTCGCTAGCGGTTGAAGGCCGACGCGACAGCGGGGAACTCGCTTTCACGGGCGGCATCCCGGCTTGACAGTTCCCGATGTTCGCTCGCGAGCAGGTCGTACAGTTCGCGGCCGTACAAGCGGTCGCCCATACGGTGGCATTCACGTTGACGGCCAATGTATCGGAAGCCGAGACGTTCGACGATGCGTCTTGAGGGATTGGTTTCGACGACCCACGTGTTGATGACGTGCAGGCCGAGCTCGTGAAACGCGATGCTCAGGAACTTCGACCACGCGAACGTTGCATAACCGTGACGGCGAAAGGCTTTCTCGCCCGTGACTCCCCAGAACGTCGCCGAGCCGGCGTTGCGATCGATGTTGTTCAGCCCGACAATGCCAATCGGCACATCGTCTTCGTTCACGCAGACACGCAGGAAATGCGTGTCGCGCTGGCTCATGACTTTCACCAGGAAGGGCGTCACGCGCTGACCGCCGGCGAAGTCCAGCCACTTGCTGTTTTCGGGATCCGCCAGCCAGCCGGCCACGCGCTCAACGAGATCGCGATCCTGCACGGGTACGAGCTTCATTGCGGTCGCTGCGCGGGGCCGGCCTTCGCAGCCGCCGGCGCGGGCCAGAAAAGCTCTTCATAGGCGGCCAGCAGCGCCGGAATCTGATGCCGCCATTCGAGTTCGCTCAGCACGCGTCGCCGCCCGTAATCACCCATCACAGCGCGCCGCTTCGGGTCGTCGACCAGGGTGATGACCTTCGTCGCGAAATCCACGGCGTCGTTGGGCCGGGCATACAGGGATGCATGGCGGGCAGACTGCCGCCCCTCCTTGAGATCGAACTGGACGATCGGCTTTCCGAGCGCCATGTACTCCATGATCTTGTTCATCGTCGACTTGTCGTTCATCTCGTTGACCTTGTCGGGATTCACGCAGACATCGGCCGTGTTGAGCAGCGTCAGCAGTTCCGCGTCGGGTATGCGTCCGGCGAACGTGACGTGATCCAGCAGATTGAGTTCCGCCGCAAGTGCCTGCATGGCCTTCAGAGCAGTCCCGCTGCCGGCCAGGGCGAAATGGATATCGTTTCTGCCCAGGCCATAGACAATGTGTTGGGCGGCGTGCAGCAGATAGTTGATGCCTTCCTGTTCGCCGATCACGCCCACGTATCCGACGAGGTAGCGTCGGCCGTGCTTGAGACGATCATCGCCAGGGACGATCGTAATCCTTTCCAGGCTCGGACCGCTGCGCACGACGAAGACCCGCGCGGGATCCATGCCGCCGCGCTCGATCGCGATGTGGCGATACGACTCATTGGTTGCAATTGAAACGTCGGCCGTACGAAACGTCATCCGTTCGGCGCTCAACAACAGGCGATAGAAAAAGTCGCGGCGGCCGAACTTGGCTTCGTAGAGTTCCGGGTTGATGTCGTGGTGGTCGAACACGAATTTCTTGCCGAACAGCTTGAAGAAGCGACCTATCAGGAAAAACAGGTCCGGCGGATTGCAGGCGTGGATTACGTCGAAGCCGCGCGTGAGCGCCACACGCAGCGTCAGTATGAAGGTCTTGATCAGCGCGGTGCTGTATTCAAGCGCGTAGCCGGCTGCGCCGTTGGCTTCCAGCGGCAGCCTGTAGCGATAAACGTAGACGCCTTCGATGACTTCGAGCTTGCGCTCGTAACCGTGGCCCGTGGGGCAGATGACGGAGACCAGGTAGCCGGCATCGCGGAGCGCGCAGGCCTCCTGCCAGACACGCCGATCGAACGGCACGGGAAGATTCTCGACGAGAATCAGTACCGCCTTGAGGGGCGCTCCGTCGATGCTGTCGAGCCGCTGCTTCACTACCAGCACAGCCCCTCGTAGACGCCAGCGGTGCTTCGTGCATTCGAGATTCGGACCAGGTCGATAATCATCTGGCCGTTGCGAACCCGTGTAGGGAGGCTCGCGAACTCCGGCGACGCGTTGCCCACGACGATCGACTTACCGTGATCGAGTACGGCGTCGATCGAAGGAACCATGAGTGCCGATATATGTGGAATACGATCCAGAATGTACTCACGATTGGTCCCGTTCACGCGCGCCAGATTCACGTTGCGATCGTAAACCCGCAGGTCATAGCCTTTGCCGATCAGCTGCTCGGCAAGCTCGACCACCGGGCTTTCGCGCAGATCGTCAGTGCCCGCCTTGAAGCTGATGCCGAGCAATCCGACTTTACGGTGCCCCGCGTCGATCACGGCGCGCACGCCCTTGGTGATCTGAAGAACATTGCTCGGCAGCACGGCACTGAGTATCGGCACCGGAACGTCCAGTCGGCCGGCCTTGCTCAGCAGCGCGCGCAGATCCTTGGGCAGGCACAGGCCGCCGAACGCGAAACCTGGTTTCAGGTAGGCGGGGGATAGGTTGAGCTTGGTATCCTGGCAAAAGATGTCCATCACGCGATGGCCGTCGACCGACAGTGCCTTGCAGACATTGCCGATCTCATTCGCGAATCCGATTTTCAGCGCGTGCCAGGCGTTGTCGGCGTACTTGACCATCTCGGCCGTTTCGATCTCGGTGCGCAGCAGCGGGGCTTTCATATCCGCATAAAGTGCCGACAGCACATCGCCGCTGGCGGTATCGCTTTCGCCGATCACCGTCTTCGGCGGGTTGAAGAAGTCCTGTACGGCAGTGCCTTCGCGCAGAAATTCAGGATTCATGCACACGCCGAAGTCCACCCCGGCGCGCTTCCCGGAGGCCCGTTCAAGAATCGGAATGACGGTCTCGTGGGTTGTGCCCGGCAGTACCGTGCTGCGTACGGTGATGATTGGTCGGCCGGTGTGATCGCGCAGCGCGGCGCCGATCTGTTCGCACACCCGGCTCATGAACTTGAGCTCTATGGCGCCGTTGCCAAGGCTCGGCGTTCCGACACAGATGAGGATGAGGTCGGCATGCGCGACGCTGCCATTCAGATCGGTGCTGGCCGACAGTCGGCCGGCCGCAACCGCCTTCCTGAGAATCGAGCCGATCTCCGGCTCGACGATCGGCGGCTCGCCCCTGTTGATGAGCTCGACCTTGTGTGCGTCGACATCCACGCCGACCACGGTATGGCCGCTACTGGCGAGACATCCGGCGACGACGGTTCCGACGTAGCCAAGGCCCATAACAGTGATCTTCATATTCTGCGACTCCCGTCGCTGCGTGTGGGTGCCGGTGAGGCCATATGTGAACGCCAAAGGATTTCCGATGTATCGTCCGGTCGAGCTTAAGGAGACGAATGGGGCCTTATGGCGCACGGATCAGGTGCGCGCATAGTCTGTTCAGCTCAGTGTTCGCGTTCAGCTCAACACTGAATGTCGGTCCGCAGTACGGCATTGGAGAGGCGCGCCCGCCAGCGGATCGACGGCGCGGGCCGCTTCTCGCCGAAACGGGGTGACACCCAGCCCAGGCGCGGCTCAACCGAACCGCAATGCACATCGGCCGTCGCACCGCTCGCCTGCGGCAGGCGTAGCCGTATGTCTGCGCCTGTGTCTGGGCGCAGCACCCGAAAGCCGCTGTCGACGGCTTCAACACGGCAGTGGTGGCTCAGGTGAAACAGCAACTCGATGTCGTGCTCGGCGTTCGCCTCCAGCCGGTCCTCGATGACAATCAGACGTGTCGATTTGTCGAGCGTGATTTTGCGTCGATGTGTCAGCGCGTCGGGCAGCCGGTGATAGCCGTCGTGCCAGCCCTCGAACACGTCGCGTGCATCCGATGACTGCCATGCGCTGCACGTGGCGCTGGCGCGGGCGAGCCACATGAAGTTGCCGCCGGGTTCGGACTGGTCGCGGCCATCGACCCGCACTGTGTTGTGGGCCCCGGTGCCGCGAAACCAGGCACGCCATGGGCTGTCGGGGTGGTAGGTGTATGTGCCTGGATCAACAAGGAATTCCTGGCCGCCTATCGACAGCGTGAACGACAGCGCGTCGGCATGGCCATGCGCGGCGATCGCTCCGTAACCGAGGGGGCCCGCGTCGGCGACCAGCCGGATCTCGCGCATCGTCTCGAATTCGCATCCGAGTACGTAATAACCACCCTGCGCGAATGCGCGCCGTGCACGATGGCATGTATCCGCGGCGTGCAGGCGCGCGAAGCCGGATTCGGCCTCCGATCCGAGGAGCCAGCGCGTCTTGTCATCGAGCGTGCCGGCCTTGAACCTGAAGTCCGGGCGCTCGAACAGTACGGCGCCCGTCGCGAGCAGCGACCGGTAGGGACAGAACGATTCCTCCTGTGAGAGCCGGACTACGTAGCCGTCGTCGGAGTCGCCGAAGGCGGGTACATGGCTGCCGGCGTCCATGATGGCGGCGATGTACCCGAGCATGGCTTCCAGCCGTGCACAGGTGGCGGACGACAGTGCGACCCCATTGGCTCGACCCGCCAGCAGTGCAGCCAGCAGCAGGTCGATCTCGAACTGCTGGTAGGCGACGGCCTGCTCGCGATTCACCCCGTCGGGAAAATTCTGCCGCGCGGTCTCGTTCTCCAGGATGGCCTGCGACTCGGACAGCCACAACGACGTCTCCGGCCAGTGTGGCCATGTGACCGCGGCGACAAACAGTCCGGCCGCCTCGCCGATCAGGTGGTTGTTCGCCGAAGAATGAAGTGAGAAGTAGCCACGGATGAAACAGGCGTGCTGATGAACCGATTCGAGCCACCGCTCGCGCAGTCGCTGGCCGGCTGGCGTGCTGAAGAGCGGCGAGTGTGCTGCGCCGATCAGCTGCCAGGCAATGGACCAGTTGATCAGGCGCAGGGCAGCTTCCAGTGCGCTGGCCCAGTTCGGACCGCGACCATGCGGGCAGGCGGCGAACCAGCTCTCGAGCTGATCGGCGAGCGCCTCGGCGTGGCGCGGTTCGCCGCCCAGGGCCCACGCCTGCGCCAGCGTGACCATCTGCATGTGCCGGTTCGGTTCCCACAGATACTTGTGATCCCCGACCACGGCCGGGTCGCGGTAGTTGATCAGTTTGCCGTAGTCCAGCGGCGCTTCTATGCCGGTCTTCGGATCGCGGTTCCAGTTCGGCGGCGAGCCCAGGTCGATGCCGTGCAGCTCGAACACGTCGAGCTCGCCGGCTGCGATGCGATCGGCTGCCGCGATGTAGCGGCTGGCGTCTGTGGTGATGGTCGGCGCAATCCACGCCGCGGTGCGCCGGGTGAGATCCGCGGGCGCCGCCGTCCAGCGCTCGCGCAGTCCGAAGCGTTCCGCCTGCGTCGCGAGCGCACGCATCACACGGTGCACGATCTCCGCGGGCGACATCCGGCTCAGTCTGTTCAGGTACCAGCGCGCGCGACCGCTGCTGCGATGCCCGGATTCGGAGACAGGAGCCGTGGCGGCCATGCGCTGCGCGTCAGGCATAGCTGCGATGCCAGATCTCTAGGTTCAGCAGCGTCCAGAGCAGCTTTTCGTGATTCTGGCGCCCCGAGAAGTGTTCCTCCAGGCGCTGGTCCAGGTTCTGCGGATCGTAGTACGCACGCGTTGCCGAACGTGCACTTTGCAGATGGTCACGCAGGAAATCACGCAGCGGCCCACGGAACCACTCGTTGACGGGTACGCGGAAGCCGACCTTGGGGCGACTGAGAATGCGTTGCGGCAGCATCCGCTTGCCGGCCTCGCGCAGGATCCACTTGCCGCACAGGCCGCGCACGCGGTAACGATCGGGAAGCGCAGAGACGTAGGCTGAAAGCTCGTGGTCGAGAAACGGTACGCGGGCCTCGATCGATGCCGCCATCGTCATGCGGTCGGCACGCTCGAGCAGGTTGTCGGGCAGCCAGCTCGTCTGATCGAAGTACAGGATCCTTCGCAGCGGGCTGGCTCGGGCATCGCCGTCGCAGGGCGGTCCGCTGCGCGTCTGGGTGCCGCAGGATCTCAACACGCTCATCGCGCTTCGCTCCGAGCCGTTCAACGCCCCGAACCAGTGAGCCTGCCGCTCTTCCCATGGCTCTATGTTCAGATTCGCGACGGCTGTCTTGACGCGGCGGAAGTCGTACGGCAATGCATGGGTCAGGGGTACGAGCAGGCCGCGCCGCAGCACATCCGGCAGCCGCTGAAAGTTCGTGGCGAAGCGTTCCGCGATGTGCTTCGGGTAACCGCCGAGCAGCTCGTCGCTGCCTTCGCCGCTGAGCACCATCTTCACCTGACGCGAGGCTTCGCGGGCGAGCAGGTGCAACGCGATGTCGGATGGCTCGGAGACCGGAGCGTCTCGCACGCGTACCAGATGTTCGAGCTGATCGATGATGTCCTGCTGGCCGATCACCAGCTCGTGGTGATCGGTGCCGAAGTGGCGAGCGACTTCGCCGGCATACCCCAGCTCGCTGTAGGCCTGCTCGGCGAAGCCGACGGAGAAGGTCTTGACCTGGGCGCTGTGCCGGCTCATGAGCCCGACGATCATCGAGGAGTCGAGGCCACCGGACAGGAATGCGCCGTACGACACGTCACTGACCATCTGCAGCTCGACCGCCTCGTCGAGACGGGTCAGAAATTCGTTCACCGGATCCTCGGGGATCAGCGGGTGCTCGAGCTGCTCGGCGTCTGGAGATCTCCAGTACCTCGCTTCGGTCAGCTTCCCCTGCTCCCAGACGGCGAACGTACCGGGCATGAGTTTCCTGATCTGGCGGAACAGGGTTGCGGGCGCTGGTACATAGCGATAGGAGAGGTAGTCCCAGACGCCTTCGAGATTGACGGACTGGTCCACCGTGGGCAACCTGAGCAGCGCCTTGATCTCGGAGGCGAAGTACAGACTGCGGCCACGCTCGTGCAGATACAGCGGCTTCTCGCCGAAGCGGTCACGGGCGAGAACCAGCCGCTGGCGACCGGCATCCCAGAGTGCGAATGCGAAACTGCCGCGCAGGTAGTGAACGACATCGCTGCCCCAGTGCTGGTAGGCGCGTAACAGCACTTCCGTGTCTGAATCGTGCGTGAAGTGGTAACCCTCGCGGGTCAGTCGCGCACGCAGCATGCGAAAGTTGTAGATCTCGCCATTGAATACCAGCGTGATGCCAGCCCGGTCATCGGTCATCGGCTGTCGTGCGCCCTGCGGATCGATGATCGCAAGGCGGCGATGACCGAGCGTCACGTCATGGGTGTGATCGGGCGAGCGGAAGCGGTACGCGCCCTCGTCGTCCGGCCCGCGGTGTGCCATGGAATCGAGCATGGTGTCGATCGTGCCCTCCGGTGGCGCGGCGACGTCGGTGACCACCCACCCGGCTATTGCGCACATTGGATACTGCTCCTCAACTGTCGGCCATGCGCCTGTCGGCGCCGATCGCTCCGTGACGACCCGCGCACAGACTCGAGTACAGTTCGCCGAACTGGGCGCCAAGACGGCCAGCGCCGTAGGCGGTTGCAACACGGTGCCGGCAGGCGATCTGCATGCGCAGCAGTGCGTCGCGATCACGAGCGAACTCGCCAATGATGCTGGCGATGGCTTCGGCGTCGCGTACCGGGACGAAACGGCCGTGCACACCGTCTTCGACGACGTCGGGAATGGCCCCGACGCGCGTGACGATCACGGCAGTGCCGGCGGCCATCGCTTCGAGCAGGGCGTAGGGCAGACCTTCGCGGTAGCTCGGCAGCACGAATACGTCGCTGTGGGCGAGCAGCTCGACCTTGTCCCGCCTGGTGACGGCACCCGGAAGGCTGACGTTGTGCAGTTCCAGCGCGGCGATGCTGGCGCGCAGGTCCGCCGCGCCCGGGCCGCTGCCGGCGATCGACAGATGAGCCCGCGAGCCGGACCTGCAGGCGGAGGCGAATCCGCGCACCAGCTCATCCAGGCCCTTGTCCGCGGCAAGACGACCCAGGTAGACCATCCGCAACGGGCTGTCCGGGTCGGACCGCGTGCGGTGGCAGTGCAGATAGGGTCCGGGATCGATGGCGTTCGGTATCCGCACCACGCATTGTTCGGGGACGAAGCGGCGATATACCTCCTGCTCGGATCGTGCGAGGGTCACGATGGCATCGGGCAGCCTGAGTGTGCTGCGCAGCAGCGATCCCTTGAGGCCGCTGCCGAAGAATGCGTCCGGCGACGCGCCGCCGTGGACCTGCCAGACAACCCGTGCGCGGGACAGACGCGCGATGATCATGAAAACGAGGTCGCGCCAGAATGCGCGGGCATCGAGCGAGGTATTCAGATGTACGATGGTCGCGTGATGACGGCGGATGGCCGCGGCGAGCGCGAAGGGGCTGCTGAGCAGACGCCACCAGCGGCCGAACCGGCTCTCGGGATGCCCTTCGCTGCCGACCTGGAAATGGACGAGCGTGAATTCGTTGTCGAGCTGTGAACCGAACAGCACGCCCAGGTGCGCGCTCACGCCACTGATGGCGTCGATATGAGGTCCGAGCACGAGCACGACGGCGCGTGGCGCAGGCATTTTCGCGGTTTCATGCATGATGTGTGTCACGGGCATCGGGCTATCTGACCTGATACCGCCAGTATTCGCGCCGCCCGTGTAGCTCCGTAGTGCGTGCCATGAGCCGAACGGAGGGCTGCGCGGTCAGCCCCGCGCCCGAACCGGGGCGCACAGTTCACGCAGCAGCCGCTCATAGCGGTCCACCATCGTCGTCTCCGAAAAGTGCGTCTTGACGATGTTTCGGGCGTTGACACCCATACTGCGGGCTACCGCGGAATCACTCAGAACCGCCAGCTTTTCGATGAGCGCAGCGGTGTCGCCGACCGGAAACACATAGCCGTTTTCCCCGTTGGCGATCAGTTCAGCCGCGCCCCCCAGGTCGGAGTGGATGACGGGTTTGCCCATCGCCATGGCTTCCAGCGCGGCGAGCGAGAACGTCTCGACAGCGACACTGCAGATGACCATGACGTCGCATACCGCGACGAAGGGGCGTACGTCGGTCTGCGCACCCGTGACCACGATGTGTTCTTCCACGCCGACCTCGCGTGCATGGTGTTCGATACTCGCGCGCGCTTCTCCGTCGCCGATCATCAGTACGCGGGCGGGGATGCCGCGGCTGCGCAGCGCGGCCAGCGCGTCGACCAGTTGGGTGTGATTCTTTTCCGGTCTCATCCAGGCCGAAATGCCGATCACGTAGTCGCGTTCGCTGAAGCCCAGCGCACGCCGATGCTCTGCCTGCCCGGTGCGGTCACTCGCGTCGCTGTAGAGAGTCGTGTCGACACCGTTGTGTATCGACTCGTTGCGGCGCGAGAAGATCGCGCGCCGCTGTGCGTAACGGCGCTGTCCGGCACAGACGAAGATCGTGCAGTGGGCTCGCCAGAACAGCGGCCGATAGACGATTGTCTGCAGATGCTCTTTCAGACCCAGAGGCCGGGTCGTGTGATAGGTCACGGCCAGCCGCGCACGCCGACCGGAGCAGGGTAATGCGAGCGTGGCGTACATCAGCGCATACGGATTGACCGCGACGACGACCGAGGGACCGAAGTCGGCGATTTCGGCGGTCAGGCGGCTGATCGCCCGCCGGTCCAGGTAGCGGGTTGCGCCGAGGTTGCGCGCCACACCACCGCCTGCAACTTCGAGGGAATGGTCGGCATGTTTGATGTGCAGCAGACGGCAACGGTGCCCGCGTTCAACAAGGCGGGTCAGCAGTGTGATGGACTGTCGCTCGGCACCGCCCTGGCCAAGCGAACTGGTGACGAAAAGCACGCCCAGCGTTGCCGTCATGATCCGGGTTCCCTGTTGGCGGGTATCGCGCGTAACCGAACCGCGAACAGACGATAGAGCACGCCGTAAGCGGCACCGAGCACGGCACTGCCGATCACGACACGCCACGGCGGTGAGAGATCTTCGAGGTACGCGACGGTCACTGTCCACGCCAGCGCGCCGGCGACTGTTGCCAGCGTGACGAGCAGCGCCAGCGTGCCCCAGGGCTGCAGCGAGCGGATACGGATGCCGGTGATCGACGCGATGCGCCACAATGTCAGCGCGCGGTCCAGATACGCCATGCACACGCTGCCGACGGCGGCGCCCGGCAGCCCGAAGCGCTGCGCCGCATACCAGCTCAGGACGATCGAAATGACCAGCGTGACCGCGTTGATCCCGAACATGTACGGGCCCTGGCGCAACACCTGCATGACGGTTGCGAGCTCGATCACGAGCACGACGAGTCCGACGATGTATACGCGCATGACGGGTCCTGCCTGAACATAGGTGGCCGTGTACACGATCGTGATCAGGTCTTCGGCGAACACGAACGCGCAGGCGAGCAGCGGATACAGGAGTGTGCCGATCAGCGTGTTCGCCTGATTGTTGAGGTTCAGTGCCTGGCGAATGTCGCCGTTGGCCTGCAGGCGACTCATGCTGGGCAGAAACACCGAGCTCACCGCCTGCCGAAATACGTTGAGTAACGGGCCCAGTACCGCGGCGATCGAGAAGGCGGCGAATGCACCGATCGGAAACAGCATGGCCGCGATCCACTGGTCGGCCTGGATCCGAAACATGTACAGGGCGCCGCCGGTGCCGAAAGGGGCTGCGTAGCGGATCTGATCACCAAGCAGCTGCCAGCGAAGCAGCGGTCCGCGCACGCCGTGAAAGCCGGCGACGTAGGCCAGCAGAATCGCGGCTTTGATCAGCACGAAACCGAGCAGGGCCCACAGCACCGGCTCGAGTTCCCCGGTCAGCACGGCGGCCGCCGACAAGGCGACGGTGCGCAGTGCCGCAAGGGAGATCGTTGCGTTCACCTGCCAGCGGACGCGCTCCTCAGCCGTCGGCAGCGCATCGAGCAGAGAGGCAACGATCCACAGCAGCAGAAAGGCCGGCACCAGCGCGCCGTACTCACCCAGTCCCTTGATACTCTCCGGCAGCCAGGGATTCCACGGACCGATGCCGATGGCCGCGATGAGACCCGCACCGGTCAGGAACAGTATGGTCTGCTTCACGTACAGACGTTGCGTGGGACCGTCCGAGCGCGGCAGGAAGTAGAACAGACTGGCCGGCATGGCGAGCGTCGCGAATGCGATGAACGTACCGGCAATGAGCCACAGCAGGCGGTACTGACCGAAATCGACCGGATCGAGAAATCGCACGAGCACGATCGGCAGTACCAGCTGCATCGCGTAGTCGAAGCCACGTGCGATCCCGAGAGAGTACGCGCGGCGTTGCAGCTGCCCGGCAGTATGAGGGGCACGCACAGCGGTTTCCGTGCTCAGACCCTGGCCCGCCGCTTCGCCAGCAACCCGTACATCATACCGATGGCGAGCCAGAGGAAGGCCTGCTCAGGCCGGGGCGTCAGGCTGCCACCGACCAGCGCGACCGCCAGGGAGCCCAGCAGACCGGCAGCCGCTCCGAGAAAAAAGCCGCGCAGCACCGGGGTCAGGCTGATGTCGCGATACAGCTCCCCGAAACCTCGCCATACGTGGAGAAAATACAGCGCGAACAGGGCCAGACCGATGACGCCCATGTCGAGCAGTGTCTCGAGGTAGGCATTGTGCGGATGAGTCGCGCCGATGATCGTTCCTCCGAAGCCCGACTGCATGGTATCCGTCCAGAGAATGGAACCGATGCCGCTGCCGAAAACGGGACTTGCGAGCATGTCGGGCAACAGCGGGATCCACAGGCCCTCCAGGCGCCCCGCCGTGATCGCGTCGAGTCCGGCACCGAAGCCGGTGGTGACCCGTTCGAACACGACGCCGGGCAGCAATGCCACCCCGGCGACTCCCAACAGCAGCAGGAAGGCCAAAGCGCGGACATTGCGGCGCCACAACAGATACAGCGCAGTGACGAGAACGACGCCGGCGAAAGCGGCACGTGAGAAGGTGAGCAGCAGCGCCACCATGATCATCACCATGGTGGCGAACAGCGCAAACCGCAGTGCCGCATGACGGGCTCCCGCCCAGGTGAACAGCAGCAGCGCATAGGCCACCGTATACAGTCGACCAAGGTCGTTGGCGTGCAGTCCCAGCGGAGCCAGGAAGTCGCGTTCTGTTGCCCGGGCGAGTTGATCGAATGTGCCGCCGGCGAGGTAGACGAACATCAGCACCAGCAGGCCCATCACCCAGACGGCTGCGAAGGTGGGGATCAGGAAGCGCTCCGGTCGCACCGAGCGGGCGACGGCAGCGCCGACCAGCAGGGCAATGATCACCATCAGCAGCGGTTTGGCAATCATGTCGCGCAGGTAGCCCGGCACGTCGTCGAAGGCGATCAGTTCGAGCGCAAAGAACGCCGGTACGATCTCCTCCACATGACGCGCACCCAGCGCGCCGGCGGCGATGAACGGAACGATATACAGCCACAGCAGAGGGCGGGGAAGGAAGTGCCTGATGCTGCCTTCGAAGAGCGCCTGGACCAGGAAAGCGCCGAGTGTCGCCGCGAGCAGCAGATTGAGCGGATTGACCCCGGTTATGCCAAACATCTCGTGCGGAAACACGGCCGTATGAGAGATCGGCATCAGCAGGATCAGCAGTACGACGCCGGCGCGAAAGTCATAAAGAATGATCGCGCCGCCGATGATCGACAGGCACAGGTACAGACCAGTCGTGCCGTACACCGCGATGGCGGCGCCGGAAACGATCGCGACCAGAGTCCCGGCAAACAACGGCAATGTTCCCGGTGGCGCGCTCGACAACGAACTGGCGTATGGCGCTGCGAGCGAATCCAGACTGCGTATCGGGCGGCGCAGATTCAGTGCGGATCGCACGGGCCGACTCGATCAGAACGCATTGAACACTGTCCCGACCGTCTGCGCGCCCGCGTCGTCGAGTTGCCGCATGACCCGCCGGGTGTCGGCAAGGCGCGTGTGATCCTTGCGGGCCACCAGCAGGGCACGCCCGACACGGTACGCGACGGCCTGAGCATCAGAGCAGGTCTGCGCCGCGGGTGTGTCGAGCAGGATCACATCGAAGTATGTCTGCAACCTGCGGAGAAGCGCAGGCAGGGCATCGTGCGACAGCAGTTCGACGGGATTGGGCGGCCGGGCTCCCGCCGGTAGTACCGAAAGTGGACCGAAGTCCCGGATCGGCACGACTGCGGTGTGGTCCGCGCGCCCCGACAACACGGTCGACAGCCCGACCCGGTCTGGCACGCCGAAAATGTCCTGTTGACGAGACCGCCTGAGGTCGGCGTCGATCAGCAGTGTGCGTCGCCCCAGCTGCGCGAAAGCGACGGCCAGATTGGCGGCGAGAAAGCTTCGGCCTTCGCGGCGACCCGGGCTGACGATCGCGAGCGCGCGGCCCTGGACGCCGCCATTCGTCCAGCGCATCAGCAGCTGCGTCCGCAAGGCACGAATCTGTTCTGCGCGGCGGCCAAAGGGATCATGAGCGACAAGGAGTTCGGAGTTCATGCGCGGGTTGTCCGGAAGGAGGTGCGGCAGTTCATACTGCAGCGCCAACGCATGGCGCAGGTCATCGACGCTGATCAATCCCCAGCGCACTGCCGCTTCGCCGAAACGCACCGGACGTTTCTTCTGCAGCTCCAGGATCCGCTCGATGTCCCTGGCGTTGAGTTTGCCCTCCGCAACAAGGAGCGCGCCGATGCGCCTGTCAGGCCGTATGGCGGCATCGGTCTTCTTGATCTCCTGGTCGGGAGCCTTGTTGTCCAGTGCTTGCATGTGTATCAACCCGTGAGCCTTAATTGCCGACCGGATCCATCGTCGCTGCGCGGCCCCGGCAGAAGCGGATACTTCGAGGACTGCTTGCCGTCGATCTCGCCGAGCATGGGCACGTCCGAATCCTGAGTAAGATCTATGACAGTGCGCACGCGGCGGTCGGACACTTCAGTGAGCATGACCAGGCCGCCGCCGACAATGGTTCCCGCGAACAGTGCGAGCGCGAGGTTGAGCATGATGTTGGGCTGATGCGAACCGCGAGGCACGAGCGCCGGGCTCAGTATGGCGATGTTGGTGTGGCTGGCGCGACTCTCCACCTGGCTGGCAATGTAGCGCTGCATCGCGACGTCGTAGGCATTCTTCGCCGAGTCGACATCGCGCATCAGAACACTCAGCGCGTCGCGACTCCCCTGCAGTTCGAGAAGTTGAGTTCGCTGAACATCGAGAGCGCGTTCAAGCTCGATGACGCGTTGCCGGTTCTGTTGCGCGCCGTTCTCGGACGCCGCGACCAGCTTGCGCGCTTCGATCTCGAGATTCTCGCGTTTCCTGGCATTTTCGGCCACCTGACGCTGGTACTCGGGATGGTTGAATCCGTACTGCGTAGCAAGCGCATCGAGCCTCGACTGGCCTTCCAGCAACTCGGCATCCAGTCGCTGGATGTAGGGGTTCGACTGGATCTCTGGCAGTTGGGTGAGCGGAGTGTTCGAATCAATGATACGACGCGCCGATGCTGCCTGTACCTGATACTCGATGGTCTGCTCCTGAGCGCGCAGCAGCTGCGCGGACAGCTCCGCGAAGCGCGCGAACCTCTCGTCCACGCGTTCGTCGACCGACACGATGCCGTGATTCTGCTGAAACGCAGTCATTCTCGCCTGTGCCTGTTCGAGCTGTGTGCGCAGCGTCGTCAGCTGCTCGTCGAACCAGCTGGCGGCCTGCCGGGTCGGCTCCACGCGCAGTTCAAGCATGGTCGCGATGTAGGCAGCCGCAAAGGCGTTCGCGATCAAGGCAGTGTCTTCGGGATTGGCACCGACGTAGCTGAGTTCGATGACGCTGCTCTGGGTTGTTCTCACCTGCAGATTGTCGCGCAGCCGGGCTGCAAGCCAGTCCTCGATAGGCCCTCGGGCGTTTCCGGATTGCGAGTAGTCCTCCCGGACGGTGGGGCGTTCAGCCAGCTGCAGGTCGTCGACCACGCGGCGCGCGACTTTCGGGCTGCGGATGACATCGACCTGGGTTTGCAGGTAGGCATTGCGTTCGCGGGGCGATCCGAGCCCGTCCAACGGGCTGCTGATGGACTGCTCCTGGCGCGTGTCGACCACCAGTGAGGTCGTGGCGCGAAAGGTTTGCGGCATGATGATGCTCACAGCGGCTGCCGTTGCGACGGTGAGCCCGAGCACGAGGCAGAACAGACCTATCCTCGCGCGCAGTGCGGAGAGAAAGAGCAGGAAATGCATAAGTAGAGTCTCGACCGGTTGATTGCCGCTGGCACTAGAAAAGACTTTCACGGATGGTGATCACATCACCTGCCTGAACGGGATCAGACAGTCCTGCGTTGACCCGTTCAACGCTGCCGTCAGGCATCTGTCGGCTGATGCGAATACCCCGCTCGGAACCCCGTGGCGTCAGGCCCCCGCCCAGTGACAGCGCATGGTGGACCAGTGTGTCCGGCTCGAGCCGGTAGGCGCCGGCACGCTGCACAGCACCATACAGATAGAACACGGGCGCGTTCGGCACGAACACAGTGTCGCCACTCACAAGCGGTATGTTCGCCGACAGGTCGCCGCTGCGGTACATGGCAGGTACGTCCACCTCGATCCGTTGGGTTTCGCCATTTCGGTTGGTTATCACGACGACCGTGTCGTCACCGGTTTCAGTGATCCCGCCTGCGAGGGCGAGCATGTCGGTTAATGTGAGGTCCGGTGCGTCGAGCGGATACTGCCCGGGACGGGCCACGTGCCCGAGTACCGAGACACGGCGGCTGCGGACCTCCAGAAGCAGCACCGTGACCTGCGCGTCACGCACGAAATTGCCCGATCGCAGTGCATCGGCGATCACCGTACCGGCTTCCGCCACCGTGCGATCCGCCAGGTGAACCCGCCCGATCAGCGGGAAAGTGATGGACCCGTCAGACGAGATGCGGGTTTCCGTATCGAGGTCCGGGTTGCGGAACACGGTAATGCGTACCGTGTCGCCCGCCCCCAGGCCCTCACTGGCGAGCGCGGAGCCCGCGGGCGTCAGGCCCAGCACCAGCACAAGTGCCGCTGCGGCCATGAGGCCGGAAAGGTTCGTTCGGGGAAGTCGTCGTAGTGAGTTCATGCCTGAAGCCCTGAATTTGCACCGTATTGAAGTCTGTCTGCATGCGGTGGTGAGGATCGCGCGGCATCGGGCGCACGATCGCGAAAGCGATGTGGATCACGCTAACGGCGGACAGTGACAGCCCATGATCCGGTGCGCTGATCCATTCGGACCATCCGTCGGTTCACGGAGATGGACCTGGGAGGCGGGTCAGGGAGATGGATCCGGGGCGATTCAGGGAGCTGGTTCGAGGTGTTGACTCGAAGGCGCGGATTCGAGGCGCGGATTCAAGGGAGAGGGCCGCGCAGTCTGCGAGCGGCGATGACACCGGCCGCGATGCTGGCAATGAGCAGCATCGTCCAGCCCCGCGGCTCCACCTGCCTGTCGGGCATCGCGATCGAGTCTGGCTTGGTGGTGACCGCCGCGGGCGAAACCGGTGCGGCTGGTGGAGGCGTTCTCGACATGTCGGCGAGTTCGAGCTCAAGGGCGGGGTCGTCTTTCCGGGCAACGCTGGCAAGGGACTCATCCAATGAATCGGCAAAGGCGGGTGTGCTCGTCGCCAGCAACAGCGTTGCTGACAGCACGAGCGCCATGTCGGGAAGCCTCATCGGCCAGTTCTCCATCCGGGTTGAACAGTCATACTGAGCCTGGCGCATGACAGCAACCGATCACGTTCAGCGATCCTGCGTGCGCGTCTCGGACTACGCCGCTGCCCGGTTCCTGTTCCGCCTCGCCACGCGACGGCGTCGTATGTACGGCAGCGCACGGAATCCTTCGGGCATGGTCGATAGAGTCTGCCTCGTAACCAGCCCAATCTCGACTCAGGAGGCAACCATGCGAGGCTCGATCCTGGTGGTGGACAGTGACGCCGCCATGCGCAAGCTTGTCGCCGGCAATTTTCAGAATGCCGGCTATCAGGTCATCTGTGCCGGAGACTTTGCTCAAGCCGAGCTGCTGGTTCGCGACACTCGTCCCGAGCTGGCGCTGCTCGACTGGGATCCCGGTCTGCCCGGCCTGACCTTTACACGCCAGTTGCGTCGTGACCGACGTACGGCATCGATCTCGATCATCATGATCGGCCATCGCTCCGACGAGCAGGACACGATCGCCGCACTCGAAAGCGGGGCAGACGACTACGTCCGCAAGCCGTTTTCCATGCGCGAGCTTCTGGCGCGCGCCAAGGCCGTGCTTCGCCGCCGCACGCCGGAACTGGCGGAGGAGGTGCTGGAGGTCCATGGACTGCGGCTCGATCCCGGAGCACGTGGCCTGACGGCTCATGGTCGCGAGGTCGATCTTCGCAAGACGGAGTTCAAGCTTCTGCATTTTTTCCTGACTCACCTGGGCCGTACCTTCACCCGTCGTGAGTTGCTGGACCGCGTGTGGGGTGACAACGTCTACGTCGAGGAGAGGACCGTCGACGTTCACGTTCGCCGTTTGCGACGCAGCTTGAAACCGGATCATTCAGCGTTGATCGAGACGGTCCGCGGTGTTGGCTATCGGATGCCGGAAGCGCCGCAATCGACGACCGAACACCAGCAACCGTGGAATATCGGGAGCTTCGCGTCGCGCTCCGTGTTCGCGGTACCGGTGCATCGGGAGCGGGTAACGGCAGCACGCGTAGCGGACGTGCCCGACAAGGGGGTGGGAGCAGGTCGTGTCGTCCACGGTTGATGACGGCGCGCTGCTGGCGATCGAACCGGCGGAAAGTCGGCGCATCAATCCCTTCCAGCCGAACCGCCAGGAGCTCGTTCGGGTCCTTGTCGATCCGGTGGTGGCCGTGGCCATGCTTCTGCTGGCAGCGTGGTGGTTCGAGGGCAGTCTGAATGCACCGTGGGTGATTCTCGCGCTGCTCGTGTTCGCGATGAAGTTTCCCGGCAGGACGGCCGCGGTTGTGCCGATGTCGGCAACGCTGATTGCCGAGATCGTCGGCCACTGGAGTGTGCTGGTCGCCGTGTTGCTGATGCTCGGCTGGGCGACACAGACGCTGGCGTTGTTCGAGCCCGCCGCGCTGCTGGTATGGGCGGTGCTGACACCGGTTGCCCTGCTCGTCGCGCACACCCTGATGCCGGCTGTGCTCGCGCGGGTGCTGTCGACACCGGGCGTGCAGCGGACGGCGGTCATCGTCGGCAGCAGTGAGACAGGCAGGACACTTGGCCGGCGTATTCAGCAAAACCCCTGCCTGGGCATGCGTGTCGCCGGCTACTTCGATGACCGGTCCGGAGACCGCATCGCCGGTATCCCGCGTGATCAGTTGCTCGGGCCGCTGGGCGATCTGGCCGGATTCGTGAAGCAGCACCGGGTGGATCTGATCTACTGCGCACTGCCGATGAGTTCACAGCCTCGCATCAGGGCGCTGCTGGTCGAGCTTCAGGATACGACGGCATCCATCTACTTCGTGCCGGACATGCTGTCCTTCGATGCGATGCAGGCGCGTCTCGACGCCGTGTGTGGCCTGCCGGTCATCGCCCTTTGCGAGTCACCTTTCTGCGGCATCAATGCGGTCTACAAGCGCCTTAGCGATCTTGTGCTGTCTGCGTCGATACTGATTTCGCTGTCGCCCCTGCTGCTGCTGATTGCAATTTGTGTGAAACGTGGCTCGCCGGGTCCGGTGCTGTTCAAGCAGCGTCGCTACGGTGCCGACGGCAAGGAGATACTCGTATATAAATTTCGTACGATGTCATGTCTTGAAGACGGCGTGGTCGTCGAACAGACGCAGCGCGACGATCCGCGTGTCACATGCTTCGGAAGATTTCTCAGAAGATACTCGCTCGACGAGCTTCCGCAGTTCATCAATGTGTTGCAGGGAACCATGAGTGTGGTGGGGCCACGCCCGCATGCGGTGGCGCACAATGAGCTTTATCGCAAGCAGATACTCGGCTACATGGTGCGACACAAGGTCAAGCCCGGCATCACCGGGCTCGCTCAGGTCAGCGGATTTCGAGGTGAGACAGACACACTGGAGAAGATGCGTGGTCGTGTCGAACTCGATCTTCAGTACCTGCGCAACTGGTCACCGCTGCTTGACCTGAAGATCGTTCTGAAGACGGTCAGCACGGTACTGGGCGGTAAGAATGCCTACTGACGTCGTGAGGAAGCCCATTGCGTCCGTGCATCCGGATTCGCCGCGGCAGGCGAGCGAGCGCGCGGCGATTCTCGACGGAGCATGTCTTGAGTCGCTGTTGCTGAACTTCGATACCTCGCTCGAGGTTCACACACGTGCGCAGCTGTTCAACTGGACGCAGGGATTGATGCAGAGCCTGATTCCACACCAGGCACTTGTCTGCGCGCTGCGCACCGGTCGGCCGGCGTCGTTTCGTGTTGATGGCTTTTCGACTCTCGTACCCGACGCCGGTGTCCTGGGGGATCTGCTGTTGCGTGACTCGCCCGTGCTTCCGGGCCTGATCGACAGCCGGAAGCAACGCGCCTTCCGGCCCCAGGTGTGTGCGCCGAACGCTTTCGGTGATGCGGCCGGTGGGCCGTTCGCACAGGAGCTCGACCGCATCGGCGTCAGGGAGCTGCTTGTGCACGGCTGCCACGACATCGATGCCGAAGTCACGAGCCTGTTTCTGTTCGGATGCGCAGACGGTTGCGTTGGTCCCAGAGAGTCCTATCTCGTTCAGCTGGTTGTGCCGTTTCTGCATGCCGCGCTGGTGCGCTCACAGACGGACACAAAAGATGTTGTGCACGATGAGTATCGCGAGGCACAGGTTGGAGCGGCCGTGCTGAGTGAAAGGGAGCGGGAAGTTCTGCACTGGGTCTATCTCGGCAAGAGCAACGGCGAGATCGGATCTATTCTGAAGATAAGCCCGCTGACAGCGAAAAACCACATTCAGAAGATTCTGCGCAAACTCGACGTGGTCAACCGCGCGCAGGCCGTCGGCAAGGCGCTGAATGCGCGCATCATCACGCCGTGATGTCGATGTTGCGACACCGGCAGTTCGGGCCCGGTCGGGCGTGGTCGGGCACAGTCTGGCGCGCCCGCGCATGGTCCGATCGGATCACTACGATCGGGAGACCACGCGGTGTCCCCGGTCACGGGCCTGCGCCTAGTCTTGCGCTCATGTATCGGCCAATGTGTCTGCGTCTGTTCGCAACCGCGCTGCTCGCCGTGTTCGCGATACCGGGCGTGGCAGTGGCGCTGTGGAACGATCAGCTGGAAATTTTCGCCGCGCAGTCCATCAGCCAGGACGACAACATCTTCCGACTCGGCCGCAGTGTTGATCCGACACCGATTCTGGGTACGACGGCGACGGGTGACCGCTATCTGTCGACGTCGGCCGGCGTGAGGTTCGATGTGCCCGTCAGTGCGCAGCGCTTCATCGGCAGCGCGACCGTGGAAAGAAGGCGGCATGACCGCTTCTCGAATCTGGATCTCGATGGGCATGTGGCGGAGGTCGCATGGCTGTGGCAGGTCGGCCGTCGCTTCGACGGCAGGGTCGGTTACAGCAACGAATATCTGCTCGGCTCGTTCGCCAATCTGCAGGGCGGTATCCAGACCAGATCCCCGAACTTCATCCGGCTGCGCCGAACGCTTGGCGAGGCCGGCATCCAGCTTGCAACGAACTGGGAGCTGAGGGGGTCGCTGGCGGAACGCCAGCACTCCAACAGCGCGCCGGAGTTTCAGGTCAGCGATGCCCGGATCGACGAGGCCGACCTGACGCTGAACTTCACTTCGCGCTCAGGGAACAGTATCGGTCTGAGCGTCCAGTCCGAGAGCGGCTGGCTGCCCCGACGCCAGCTGGTCGGCGGGGTGCTCGTTGACAACTCTTATGAGCAGCGGTCCGCCGCAACCGTCCTGGACTGGCGGATCACGGAGCCATCGCGCGTGAATGTGCGCGTCGGCCGGGTTTCCCGCAGCTATCGTGATGTGTACGAACGCGACTTCTCGGGTTGGACGCTCGATGCCGAGTACGACTGGCGGCCAACGACGAGGTTCTCGATGACCGCACTGGCGGAACGCAATATCAGCGCCTCCGAGGAAGTGAACATCGGCTTCGTGTTCGTCGAGCGTCTCGCACTGCGTCCAAGGCTGCGTATCACCGACCGCTTCGAGCTGAGTGCGAATATCGAGCACAGCGAGCGCGAGTACCTCGGCGACCCCGCCCTGCAGCTGATCGAGGGTTCGCGCGTGACCGAACAGGGACGGGCCGCGGGGCTGACCCTGGGCTGGACGGCCACCTCGCTCGTCCACCTCAGTCTCGCCTGGCGCCGGCAGGAGCGCGACTCGGTATTGCAGTTTGCCGAGTATGAAGCCGAGCTGCTGACTTTCCAGGTTCGCGTGACGCTGTGAGCCTCTGGCATACCAAACCGCTACGGCACGGCAACGAATTCACCGTTGACGACATCAAGCACACCTTCCAGCGGGCCGATGGCAACGGCTTCCGGCGTGGTGCCCCGGATCACGCGGTCATGGATGATCGAGCTCGACTGATCGGTGGCGGTATGGTAGTTCGCAAGCTTCAGATAGCAGCCCATGCCGGCATAGAGGGTCGGGCCGCGATGGCTGAGTACGTGTTCACCATCCACCCATGCGTCGAGGAATCCGTCCGAACCGGACGACCAGCGCACGTTGTAGACGAAGTCGTACCACTTGTTGCGCACGACCGGGCCGATCATTGCCTCGTAGCGTCCGTCGTTGACGCTGGTGCCGCCGTAGCCGCGCAGGCGCAGCCCGTAGG
>JBJHBT010000041.1:0-36202 GCA_050485645.1 Gammaproteobacteria bacterium
CCCGAACCCCAGCCCGAAGCCGATGCGGAAGGGATGCGGAAACAGAGGCGGATGCAAGCGCGGCGCGGAATCCGGGATTCCGCGCCGCGCGTAACCGGCTTTCCGATCCGGCTATCAGGGCCGGCTTCCGGAATCGGCGCATCAGGCCGGTGCCGGGCCGATCTCCTGATCAGTTACGCACCTGCAGCTCGTTACGCACTTCCTTCACGTCGCCTGTGTTGCTGACAACCTGCTCGGCAAGTTCCTTTTCCTGAGCTGAATCGACCATTCCGGTCAGCGTCACGACGTCCTCACGCGTCTCGATGGAGATGTCACGTGCGGTGATGTTGTCGTTGCGAATCAGGTTCGCGCGCACCGCGGCGCTGGTGGTTGCGTCGTTGACCCAGCGGCCGAAGGTGCGTCTATCGTTGTTGTCGGAAGCCGACGCCGAAGCCTGTCGGGCGTCGCCATTGACGCTCAGGTCATTGTTGACGCGGTCGATGCCTTCAATGCCCCTGGCGATTTCTTCCGCCAGGTCGCGCTCGATGTCGGATTCGACCACGCCCGTCAGCGTGACAACGCCGCCATTGACCTCGGTTTGTATGTCGAAGGGATTCAGATGTCGGTTGAACAGGTATGCGGATTCCAACTTGCCTTTCACCCAGGCATCCTGCACCTGCTCCTGCACAGGCCGGTCGGCGGTGTCCGCCAGTGCCACGGTAGCCGGTCCGGCCGCGAAAATCGCCGCCATGGCTGCCGCTACCGGCAGTGCCCGCAGTTTCAGCTTCGTTGTATTTATCGTCGTGTTCATGGCTGTCTTCTCCTTATGATGTGTCCCATATCGGAACCTTCCTTGATTGCGTTTCAGTCGCCACGTCCATGAAGGCGACTGCTGATCCGTAACGAGCAGATTTCGTGCCACCTTCGTATACGTCGAGAAGAATCATTGCGTTGCGCGAATGCCGACAGCGTGCTGCGGCTAGCATCCCGAATTGCGAGTGTCGTAATCGGCGGATTCCACCGGGTCCGGTGTCGTCGTTCGACAACGCCGGGCAGACGCCGGGCAGACGGCGGGCGAACAAGGCGGCCGGAAGATCCCACCCGGAAGAGTTGGCACGAAGTCTGCATCTTTTACGGTAGCGGCTCGTACCACAGAGCCGTGCAAATCAATGCCAGCCAACGAAAGGAGATCAGTATGAAATCCGAAGCCAAAACAACGACACAGGCAGCAGAGCGTGTACACGACATTGTGGATGGCGTGGCCGACAAAGCCGCCGATATGGAGAAGAAGACCAGAGCCGGTATCGATGTCGCAGCCGACAAGGCTCAGGAAGCCAGAGCCGAGATTGAACGTGAAGCAAAGCAGGTCGCTGGTACGATCGAAAACTTCATCAAGAAGCAGCCGGTGACCACCGCCGCGCTGGCCTTTGCCGCTGGCGTGATCGCAACCGCCCTGCTGCGTCGTTGAGATCATCGACACCAACAGGCGGATCACTATCATTGGGGGATCACTATCATGACTGCTACACAGACGTCGCAATCTGATCAGCCCGGCGTTGCCACCGCATCCGATGTCGTCTCGGCACTGCGGCGACAAGCCAGCGACATGACTGCGCTGGTCGCCGCGGATGCGCGGCTCGCCGGCGTCAGTTTCGTTGCGATGATCAACGGAGTGGTATTGGCTGGTCTCAGCCTGCTCACGGCCTGGGGTCTTCTGATCGCCATGCTTGTGTGGTGGGTCGGCGCCCGCGGACTGCCGTTGGGGCCGGTCTTTGGTGCGCTGGCGCTGCTGCATGTCGTCGTCGCCATTGTTTTGTGGCAGGCGACAATGCGTCTGGCCAGGCATCTGGAGTTTCGCGCAACGCGACGCCAGCTGAAGCTGTGCGATGAGACCCGTTGATGAAGATGGTCACTGCAAGCCTTGCACGGGTGGAGCGCCTGGAGCGGGCCGTAGCCAACGATCGACGCGCGCTTATCGATGCGATTGCCGCGCTGAAAGCGCGCGTGCGATCACGGCTTACGTCGATGGAAGCAATGGCATGCTTCTTCGCCGCCGGTACGCTGGTGGGCGCATCCGGATCACCTGTTGTTGCCGGGTTCATCAGTGTGTGCCGCACAGCGTTGCTGTATGCGCGCCGCTGGTGGTTGCCGGTGCGGCGCGTTACCTGATCGGCTGCCTGATCCGTGTACGAGCGGGCGAGTCCGCGCGGCCAACCGACAGACAATCAACCAACAGGAAGGCCGCACCTGCGTCAGCGGGTGCGGCCTGTTGATGTGGGCGTATTGAACGCCCCATGTCCGACCGGTGGCTAGAGCGGCGGCCTGCCCCGCAGTGCGGCGGCGATCGCGCTGACTATCAGCAGCACCAGAAAGATGAAAAACAGTACCTGTGCAATACCCGCTGCCACACCAGCGATGCCGGAAAATCCGAGAAAGGCCGCGGTCAGCGCGAGAACCAGAAAAATCACTATCCAGGAAAGCATGGTGTTGTACCTCGTTATTGCTGGTTGTAGTGATATATCTGCAAGCAGCGTGCCAGCGTTCCGGCTGGCCCGTCGCGCCACGGTCGTTCTGGCAACCGCCAGTAGTCATCCGGACGTCGGCGACGGTCGTTTACACCGCCGCCATGCCCCTGAGTCGGGCGGACTGCTAGACTGCCAGCATTACCCGCCTGAAGCAGGGTTCGAGGACAGTCGCATGAAGCGGATCGTCGTATGAAAAGGGAAATTCTGGTTGTCACCCTTGGCGTGGTGCTTGGTGCGGGCGTGTTCTATTACATCAATCGATCCTCCCAACCCGCGGCTTTTCTGGCTGCCGATCAATCCGTCGCCGCATCTATCCTCGCGATGCGCTCGGCCGCCGGCATGAATGCAGGGACGTCGGTGGCACGCTTTCTGGCGGTCAGCGAACGTGTTGCGCAGCTCACGGACGTTGCGACGCTGAGACGCGAAATCGAGCAGCGCGCCGCGGAACCGGTATCGTTCCGGCGAACGGTGGAACTCAGCGTGCTGATCAACCGTCTGGCCGAGCTGGATCCTCAGCAGGCGATTCGTGTCGCGGAATCACTGAACATGGATGCACGCGCCATCGAACAGCTGCGTCGTATCTGGATCGATGGTGATCCGGACGCCGTGCTCGGTGAAGCGACACGCGCGGCACCGCCGGAACTTCCCTGACCGGAACGCTCCTGGCAGCCTGTCGGACTTGGCATCATCTACCGCGGCACGCGGGAACCGGCTCGTAATTTCGATCGTCCTCGAGTCCCACGCGCCTCGCTACGATGCCCCGAGTCCGACAGAATACTAGGCCGCCCGTAGCATTCCCGCTGTAACGACGAAGCGCTCCACATCGTCCAGTCCCTCGCCGGCGCGAATGTTGGTGAATACGAAGGGCCGCTCGCCGCGCATCCGCAGCGTGTCGTTGCGCATCACGTCCAGCGAAGCGCCGACCAGTGGCGCCAGATCGGTCTTGTTGATGACCAGCAGGTCCGAGCGTGTAATTCCGGGGCCGCCCTTGCGGGGGATTTTGTCACCCGCCGATACATCGATCACGTAGATCGTCAGATCCACCAGCTCCGGGCTGAAGGTTGCGCTGAGGTTGTCGCCGCCGCTTTCGACGATGATGAAATCCAGTGACGGAAATCGTGCGCTCATCAGATCGATGGCAGCCAGGTTCATCGACGCGTCTTCACGTATCGCGGTATGCGGACAGCCGCCGGTTTCCACGCCCATGATGCGTTCGGCCGGCAGTGCCTGGGCGCGCGTCAGTATCTGCGCGTCCTCCTGCGTATAGATGTCATTGGTCACCACTGCAATCTGGTAGCGGTCACGCATACGCTTGCACAGCGCCTCGATCAGGCTGGTCTTGCCCGATCCTACCGGGCCGCCAACACCCACGCGAAGCAGGTCGGTTGTCATTGGGTTCTCCTCAGGAACGAAAGAGTCGGGTGTATTGCGTTTCGTGCAGCGCACTCACCAGCGCGAGGCCGGGAAGACTTGCGCCGATATCGTCGTCGCCGGCCATCAGCGCTTCGCCGATGACCTCATCGATGTGCCCGCCCAGTGCGAGCAGCACGCGCTGCCCGGCCGTATGGCCTAGCGGAACGAGTTTCACTGCGGCAGCCGTCTGCGCTTCGCACCACGCCCATGCGTATCCGGCGGCGGTGCCCGCCAGAGGGATCTTCCAGTGCGCACCGGCAATCGCGAATGCGGCCGCGAAGGTAAGTTCGGCCGCGGGGCAGGGCACGCCCAGATCGCGCAGCAGCCGTACCAGCGCACCGCCCATGCTCAGGTCCTCAAAGCGCAGTTCGGCGGTTTCCCGTCGCGCCACCAGTTCGTCGTTCCAGCGACGTATCGTGAGGTCGTCGCTCGTGGCCGCCGCTGCATAGACGCGCGCCAGTACCGGCAGATCGGTGGAGCCGAGGCCGGCACGCAGCACGCCGCGAACCCAGTCCAGCGTCGACGCCTCATCGTGCACATGCCGCCTATGTACGGCCTGTTCCAGGCCCTGTGAATAGCTGTAGGCGCCAACCGGCAGCGAAGGACTGATCAGTTGCCAGAGTCTTACCGCTCTCATCATCGATGCCCATGCCCATGCCCATGCCCATGCCCATGCCCATGCCCATGCGCGTGATCGTGTGCGTGGCGAGGATCGTCGTGCCCGTGCCCGTGCCCGTGCCCGTGCCCGTGCCCGTGCGAGTGCCCGCCCGCGTAGGCACCGGCTTCGGGCTCGAAGGGCTGTCGTTCATGTCTCACCTGAAGGCCTAGCTGCTCGACCATGCCATCCAGAACATGATCACGTAGATAGCGCACCCAGCCGGCGCCCACTTCCAGCGCCACGTGGCGGTTGCCCAGGTGATAGGCCACCCTTGCCAGCGTCTTCAGGTCATGGGTGGCCACCGTCGACACCTCTTCCGAGGCCGCCTGCACTTCGATCACCTTGCCTGACTCGGCTCGCAGCCGATCGCCGCCACGCAGCACCGTGCCTCGCGGCAGCATGATGCCCGCGACGGCACCGGATGCCAGCGTCGCGCGCAGCCGCGCCTTCTGCCGTAGTTCGAAGGGCAGGATCAGGTAATCACACACCACGCTGTCGGCCGGCGCGGTTGCGCTCAGGTGCTCGCGAAACACGATCGGTTGATCGGGTACGGCGATCGACTGTGTGATGTTCATCGTGACTCGTCCTTAACAACAGAGGCTTAACAACAGCGGTATCACAACAAGAGGCCTGGGACACAGAGCCGACAGCGGAGCGTTCACGACTGCCGCGTCAGAACAGAAAATACCGCTGCGCCAGCGGCAGCACGGAGGCGGGCTCGCAGGTGAGCAGTGCCCCGTCGGCACGCACTTCGTAGGTTTCCGGATCCACGTCCACCACCGGCATCAGATCATTGAGCACCATGTCGGCCTTGGTGACGCTGCGCGTGTTCGCCACCGCGGCAAGCTGCTTGGCAAGCCCGAGACGGGAGCCGATACCTGCGTCCAGCGCTGCACGCGAAACGAAGGTCAGCGATGTGTGCTCCACGGCGCGACCGTAGGCACCGAACATCGGCCGGTAGTGCACAGGCTGTGGTGTTGGTATCGAAGCATTCGGATCACCCATCGGTGCGGCGGCGATCATGCCGCCCTTGATGATCAGCGATGGCTTCACGCCGAAAAACGCAGGCTTCCAAAGCGCCAGGTCGGCGAGTTTTCCCACCTGCACAGAACCAACGTCGGACGCAATGCCATGCGCAATCGCAGGATTGATTGTGTACTTGGCGACGTAGCGTCGCGCGCGCAGGTTGTCGTTGCGGATGCTGTCGCCCGGCAACGGGCCACGCTGCACCTTCATTTTGTGCGCGGTCTGCCAGGTGCGTGTGATCACCTCGCCTACGCGCCCCATGGCCTGGGAGTCCGACGCAATGATCGAGAACGCGCCCATGTCGTGCAGGATGTCTTCGGCGGCGATGGTCTCGCGGCGGATTCGTGACTCGGCGAACGCGACGTCTTCGGCGATCGACGGGTCCAGGTGATGGCAGACCATCAGCATGTCCAGATGCTCGTCCACGGTATTTACCGTGTAGGGGCGTGTGGGGTTGGTCGAGGACGGCAGCACGTTGAGTTCGCCACAGGCCTTGATGATGTCCGGCGCATGGCCGCCACCGGCACCCTCGGTGTGGTAGGTGTGTATCGTGCGGCCGGCAATGGCGGCCAGCGTGGCCTCGACGAATCCGGATTCGTTCAGCGTGTCGGTGTGAATGGCGACCTGTACGTCGTAGGCGTCGGCCACGGTCAGGCAATTGTCAATGGCTGCCGGGGTCGTGCCCCAGTCCTCATGCAGCTTCAGGCCGATGGCGCCGGCCTCGATCTGCTCGTTCAGCGCCTGTGGAAGGCTCGCATTGCCTTTCCCCATGAACCCGAGGTTCATCGGGAACGCATCGGCCGCCTGCAACATCCTGCCGATGTTCCACGGCCCGGGTGTGCAGGTGGTTGCGTTGGTGCCGGTTGCCGGCCCCGTACCGCCGCCAAGCATGGTTGTGATGCCCGACATCAGCGCTTCCTCGATCTGCTGCGGACAGATGAAGTGGATGTGCGCGTCCAGTCCACCGGCCGTGAGTATGCAGCCCTCACCGGCGATCGCCTCGGTTCCCGGACCAATCACGATGCCGACGCCGTCCTGGGTATCCGGGTTGCCGGCCTTGCCGATGCCAGCGATGCGTCCGTCCTTGATGCCGACGTCGGCCTTGACGATGCCCCAGTGATCAAGAATCAGGGCATTCGTGATCACCACGTCGACCACATCGGCGGCCGGCCGCTGGCTCTGGCCCATGCCGTCGCGTATTACCTTGCCGCCACCGAATTTCACCTCGTCGCCGTAGACGGTGTGATCGGCTTCGACTTCGATCACCAGTTCCGTGTCGCCCAGGCGAACGCGATCCCCGGTGGTGGGGCCGAACATTTCCGCATAGGCGCGGCGCGACAGGCGGCTCATGATGCGTCACCGTCGTTGCTGCCCGTGCCCGTGCCCGTGCCCGTGCCCGTGACGCCGCCGGCGCCGGGAACGTCGAGCGGACCCATCACCCGACCCTGGAAACCATACACATTGCGCTTGCCGCCCAGCGCCACCAGTTCGATGCGGCGGGTCTGGCCCGGTTCGAATCGCACCGCGGTGCCGGCGGGAATGTCGAGCCGAAAGCCGCGCGCGGCTTCACGATCGAAGCTCAGCGACGTGTTGGTTTCACTGAAGTGATAGTGGGAACCCACCTGCACCGGTCTGTCGCCCGTATTGGCGACCTCCAGTGTCAGCGTGGCGCGGCCGGCGTTCAGTTCCAGTTCGCCGTCGTCTATGAAGTATTCACCGGGAATCATGGCGGACTACACAATCGGGTTGTGGACGGTCACGAGCTTCGTGCCGTCGGGGAAGGTGGCTTCGATCTGCACTTCATGCAGCATGTCAGCCACGCCGTCCATCACGTCGTCGCGGCTCAGAATCCTCGAGCCCTCGCTCATCAGCTCGGCCACTGTCCTGCCGTCGCGTGCGCCCTCCAGGATGCTGGCGCAGATCAGCGCCACGCTCTCCGGGTAGTTCAGCTTCACGCCGCGTGCCCGCCGCTGTGCGGCAAGTTGCGCGGCAAGGAAGACAAGCAGCTTGTCCTTCTCTCGAGGTGTCAGTTCCATCGCGTCTCTCCGTTTTTCGCTGCGCATCCGTTCGCTGGCTGCGCCTGTATTGCTATGTGCGCCAGATGCGCGGCGCACTTGCGTTGCGGTGCAATAGCCCCGGCCGTATCGTTGCCCAGACCGATTCGAATGTTCGCTGCAGCTCGCTGGTCTGCCGCGCCAGCATGCGCACGATCAGCAGCTCGCCGGCCAGCGTAGCAGCGGCGATACCCTGTTCGAGTGAGCCGCGACGGGCCGACTCCGCTGCCACCAGGCCGGCGCGTGCGGCTGCGAGCAGACCGGCATCGGCCGGGTAGGCGTACAGGCTGCCGGTGACGGTGAAGCCACCCAGTCCCCAGGCTGCGCTCAGCAGCGGATCCTCGGCGTCACGCCAATGCAGTCTCTCCAGCAGCAACGGTCGCCCGTCGACGCGGATTTCGGTGCGCTGCAGCAGCGATCCGGAGAAGTAGCGGTCGCCGGATAAAGGCCGTCCCAGGGTGAGGGTTTCCCAGCCTGCGAACCGCGCGCCCTGCTCAAGGTCGATGCGGGTTGTAATCCGGGCATGGCTGCCGCCGAACAGGATCGTATCCAGTGGCAGCCACTCCAGCGACGCGCCCGCGGCGACGCGCAGCCACTGCGTCATCGAGCTGGTGGCCGGACTGCGGTAAAACTTGGTGGAAGCCGGTGTCGTCAACAGCACATTCGCGCCATTCCGTGCAGCTACATCCACTGACAGTTCGTCCCCGGCCGTGAGGCCGCCGGGCGGGTGCAGCAGGTAGACATGGCAGCAGTCACCTTCCGGATAGAACGGTCGTTGCAGATACAGTGGGCCGTGATGCCGGCGATCGATGATCACCGTGCGACTGCCGCGATGCTCGAAGGTCAGCCGGAGCGCGCCGCACCAGCCACGCGCGGGCCTGGCCTCGCGGCGCCGCATTGGCACGACGTTGGATGTGCTCTGTGCCCCGGCGGGCAGATTGTCCGCGGCCAGACTCATCAGCCGCCGATCACTTCCAGCAGCAGCCAGGCACCGACCGTGATGGCGATCGCACCGATCGCGCCTCGCCACAGCGCACCGGCATAGAGGCCGGCGCGCGCGGTGCGGATGCACAGCGTTGCGAACACACGGGAGAATGCCAGCGCGCCGACCGCTACCCCGGCGCAGAAACAGAGCAGATAGACTGAGCTTTGCAGCCCGCTCTGGAAGCTGGTGAGCGGTATCAGCGCCAGCACCGCTGCCGACCCCGCGCCGCCGTGTAATGCACCCATCCAGATGCCGGCACGACCGACCGACTTTGAACCCGGCGCAGCAGCCGAACCATCGCCAGGCGGCGCGACGGATGCGGACATGGCCGCGGACGTGCGTTCAGCCGGTATGGGATCGGTGGCATTGCAGGTCGCCTGCGTGGACTGATCCGCCAGGCTCAACACATCGGTGTTGCGCCACTGCGCATAGGCGCCACGCAATGCATGCGTGCCGATCGCCAGCAGCACCGCCGCCACCAGCAATTCGGCCCATTCGGCCAGCGCGGCCAGTCCCCACAGGCCGAGCCCCAGCACCAGGGATGCAATCAGGCACAGCGACAGCGCATGGCCCAGTGCCCAGCGCGCGGCGTACTGGGTTGCCGATGCGGAGCGACTGTTCACCGCAAGCCCACCGATGGTGGCCAGATGATCGGCATCCAGCGCGTGTACCAGTCCAAACCAGAGTCCCAGCAGCACCGCGTAGACCCATGGCGCCGCCAACAGTGTTTCCGTTACGCTCACGAGCGTCCTCCATTCAACAGATTCATACCGACAGATGCGCCTTCACGACGTCGTCGCTGAGCTCGCTCATCGCCCCGCTCGCCACCACTCGCCCCTTGTCCAGCGCCACGAAGGTGTCACAGACGCGGCGCACGAAAGGCAGCTTCTGTTCCACCACCAGCACGGTCATTGCAAGGTCACGATTCAGCCGCCGTATCACGTCACCGATCTGCGTGACGATGCTTGGCTGAATGCCTTCGGTCGGTTCGTCGAGAATCAGCATGCGCGGCTCCAGCACCAGTGCACGCCCGATCGCCAGCTGCTGCTGTTGACCACCTGACAGATCGCCACCGCGTCGGCGCAGCATGCTCTTCAGTACCGGGAACAGATCGAACACCAGCGGTGGGATCTGTGTTCGTCCGCCATGCAGGCCGGTGCGCAGGTTGTCCTCGACGGTGAGCAGGGGAAAGATCATCCGTCCCTGGGGTACGTAACCAATGCCCATGGCGGCGCGCTGTTCCGCCCGCATCGCGCCCAGGTTGCGGCCGTCGAACTGGATGGTGCCGGACTCGTGCGGGATCAGGCCCATCAGGCAGCCGAGCAGCGTGGTTTTGCCAACGCCGTTGCGGCCCACCAGGCTCATGCAGCTGCCGCCAGGCACCGTGAGATCGATGTCCCAGAGGGTGTGACTCTGGCCGTAGGATTGATTGAGTGTGTTGACTTCCAGCATGCACTTCAGGCTCCGAGGTATACATCGATGACCTTCTGGTTGTTCTGCACGTCGTCCATGCTGCCTTCAGCCAGCACATGGCCCTCATGCAGTACGGTGACGCGGCGGGCGATGGAGCGCACGAACTCCATGTCGTGTTCGACGACCACCACCGAGCGTTGGCCGGCCAGTGCATTCAGCAGCGCGGCGGTGGCTTCACTTTCCTGGCGGCTCATCCCCGCCACCGGTTCGTCGACCAGCAGCAGACGCGGATCCTGCATCAGCAGCATGCCGATCTCCAGCCACTGCTTCTGGCCATGCGACAGGGAACCGGCCGTGGTGCCGGCACGTGCCGTCAGGCCGATGGTTTCCAGTGTTGCGGCGACACGGTCACGCTCTTCGGCCGTGATGCGCTTGAACAGTGTGGGCCACACGCGCTTGTCCGGCAGCAGCGCGAGTTCCAGGTTCTCGACCACGCTGTGGCTTTCAAACACGGTGGGCTTCTGAAACTTGCGGCCGATACCTCGGGTGGCAATTTCCGGTTCGGTGAGCCTGAGCAGATCGATGTTCTCACCGAAGAATGCCTGGCCAGAATCCGGGCGCGTCTTGCCGGTGATGACGTCCATCATCGTGGTCTTGCCGGCACCGTTCGGTCCGATGATGCAGCGCAGTTCACCCACGCTGACATACAGACTCAGCTCATTGAGCGCGCGAAAGCCGTCGAATGTGACGGTGAGGCTGTCCAGATACAGGATGGAACCGTGCATGACGCCGGCGGCGGCATCATCTCCCGGTGTCCATGCCGTGGCCACGCCGGTTGCGCCGGTGGCGCCGTGGCGCGTTCCGGCAGTGGGTCCCATAGCCTCCGCATGCGCAGCGGGCGGTGGAGCGGTGGTCTGTGCCTGTTCAGGCATGACGCACGCCTTTTACACGTTCGGCCGCGTTTTTCAGCCAGCCGCGAATCCTGCCGGGCAGTTTGCGCAGCTGTCCGCGCTGCTGATACAGCGCCTTCAGCTGTGCGCCCGATCCGACGAGGCCCTTGGGCATGGCCACCGTGACGAGCACGAACAGGGCGCCCAGCGCGAACAGCCACAGATCAGGCATCAGCACCGTGAAGCGGGTTTTCGCATAGTTCACCACCACTGCACCCAGTGCCGCGCCATACAGCGTCGCGCGACCACCCAGCGCTACCCAGACCACGAGCTCGATCGAGTTCAGCGGTTGGAATTCATTGGGGTTGATGATGCCCACCTGCGGCACGTACAGCGCGCCGGCTATGCCGGCCAGTACCGCCGAGACCGTGAAGATCCACACCTTGAAGTGCTCCACGCGATAGCCGATGAAGCGTGCCCGGTCTTCGGCGTCGCGCACCGCAACCAGCACACTGCCGAGCTTGGATGTCACCACATAGCGGCAAAGCAGATAGCCGGCTGCCAGCGCCACGGCCGATGCCACGAATAGTCCGGCGCGCGTGCTCGCCGACTGCAGGCTGGAGCCCATGATGTCCTTGAAGTCGGTAAGGCCGTTGTTGCCACCGAAGCCGAGTTCATTGCGGAAGAACGCCAGCATCAACGCGAACGTGAGCGCCTGCGACATGATGGAGAAGTAGACGCCGGTGACACGTGAGCGGAATGCCAGCCACGCGAACGCGAACGCGAGCACACCGGGCACCACCATGATCATCAGCGCCGTAAACCAGAACTGATCAAAGCCCAGCCAGTACCATGGCAGCCCGTCCCAGTTCAGGAACACCATGAAGTCCGGCAGTTCCGGGTGGCCGTACACGCCGCGCGTCCCGATCTGACGCATCAGATACATGCCCATCGCGTAGCCACCCAGCGCGAAGAACGCGGCATGGCACAGACTCAGGATGCCGCAGTAACCCCACACCAGATCCAGCGCCACCGCCAGCAGCGCGTAACACAGGTACTTGCCCAGCAGTGCCACGGTGTAGGAACTGATGTGGAACGGCGATTCCGGTGGCACGTACAGGTTGCACACCGGCACGATCACCGCGGCCAGCGCGAGGATCGTTAGCAGCACAATGCCGCCGCGATCGTGACTCAGCAGTCGGAAGGTGAGCATTCGGTCAGTTCTCCGCCGCACGGCCCTTCTGCGGGAACATGCCGCGCGGCCGCTTCTGAATGAACAGGATGATGAAGATGAGCACCAGGATCTTGGCGACCACCGCACCGGCAAACGGCTCGATCAGCTTATTGGCGACGCCCAGCGTGAGGCCACTGACCAGCGTGCCCCACAGGTTGCCGACACCGCCGAACACCACCACCATGAATGAGTCGACGATGTAGGCCTGCCCCAGGTTGGGTCCGACATTGGTGATCTGCGCGAGCGCGACGCCGGCCACGCCGGCGATGCCCGAACCCAGGCCGAACGTGAGCGCGTCGACGCGTGCCGAGCGGATGCCCATGGCACGCGCCATGGCGCGGTTCTGCGTCACCGCACGCATTTCAAGGCCAAGCCGCGTACGGCGCAGCACAACGAACAGCAGCGCGAAGACGATCAGACTGAACAGCAGGATGTAAAGCCGGTTGTAGGTGATATCCAGGCCCGGCACGATCTCCCACGATCCGGACAGCCAGCTCGGTGACACCACGGGGCGATTCAGTGGTGAGAAGATCGAGCGCACCGCCTGCTGCAGAATCAGGCTGACCCCGAAGGTGGCCAGCAGCGTTTCCAGCGGCCGGCCATACAGAAACTGCACGATGCCGCGTTCGATGGCGACGCCCACCAGACCCGAGACCAGAAACGCCGCCGGTATCGCGAGCAGCAGCGCCATCGTCAGCTGGCCCGGAAACAGCTGCTGTATCACGAAGGTGGTGTAGGCGCCGAGCATGATCAGCTCGCCATGCGCCATGTTGATCACGCCCATGATGCCGAACGTGATTGCAAGTCCAATGGCGGCGAGCGCCAGAATCGAACCCAGGCTCAGTCCGAAAAATATCGTCTGGACCACCTCGTAGTTGGCCTGCTTGCGGAGGATCTCCTCCAGCGCCGCGTCGGCCGCTGCACGTGTCTGCGTGTCGATGCCTTCGTCATTGGCGATGCGTGTCAGACGCGTCCGCACATGGCTGCGCATCTGACCGCGCACGGCTTCGATCGCCGCCAGGCGTACGGTGTTGTCCTCGTCCATCAGTCGCATCGATGCAAGCGCGACTTGCAGTTCGCGTGCAACGCGTGCGTTGTCTTCGGTCTCGAGCATGGACTGAAGCACCGGTACGAGTTCGACGTCGCCGGCACGGGCAACTCCGCGAATCGCCTCGATGCGGCGTCGCGGATCGTCCTGACCAAGCTCCAGAGCGGCGATGACCTCGCGCAGGGTGCTGCGCAGGGCGTTGTTCACGCCGATGCGCGAGACCTCGCGGCGACCCGCCTCGCCGGCTGACTCATCGGTGGTCGGATCGCGCAGAGAGAATCCGTCGGCGGTGCTGGTGGCGATGACCACGCGGCCATCGGCGCGTGTGGTGTAGAGCTGGCCTTCCAGCAGTGCGCCGAGTACGCGCAGCACGGCGTTGTGCTCGATGCGGGCCAGCGCACGCGCGGCGTCGGCCCGCTCGTTGAATGAATCGGCGCTGCCCAGAGCGGCCAGCGCGGCGTGAAATGCGTCGTTAGAGGTGTCGGTGAACTGTTCGGCATCATCGTCCTGGAAATCGTCGGCGATTGCGCTGGCGGCTGGCATCAGCAAGGCCAGCACGATACAGATCGTCGCAGGAATCAGAATGCGTGAACGGGCGAAAAGCTTTGCCGTTTCTCGCGGCAACCGGGCTATCAAGCGTACGTCCTCCGGTGGGCGGGCCGGCTCATCCTTGAGCCGGCCTGCCCACCACTGCCAACAAAGAATGCGGTCTGGCGATCACGGATTGCAGGTGCCACCAGAGCGCAACAGCAATCACTCGTAGTTCTGGCCCGAGCACTGCCCGGTGCGGACGTTGTAGTTGCCGCATGACAGTGGCGGCATCCAGTCAGCGGTGATATCACGCGAACCGGGCAGGAAGTCCGACCACGCGTCGCCGACCACGGTGCCGCGTGTCTGCCACACCACATCGAACTGTCCGTCGTCCTGGATTTCACCGATGAACACCGGTTTGGTGATGTGATGATTGGGCATCATCGTCGCAACACCGCCAGTGAGGTTCGGTACCGATACGCCGATGATGGCCTCCTGCACCGCTGTGGGATCGGTGGTGCCGGCTTTCTCCACCGCCTCGACCCACATGTTGAAGCCGATGTAATGCGCTTCCATCGGGTCATTCGTCACGCGATTCGAATCGCCGATGAAACCCAGCCAGTCATCGATGAAGGTGTCGTTCACGTCGGTCTCGATGCTCATGAAGTAGTTCCAGGCAGCCAGGTGGCCCACCAGCGGGCCGGTATCGATGCCGGACAGTTCCTCCTCACCCACCGAGAACGCCACCACCGGAATGTCTTCGGCGGAAATGCCCTGGTTGCCGAGTTCGATGTAGAACGGCACGTTGGCATCGCCGTTGATCGTGGACACCACGGCGGTCTTCTTGCCGGCCGATCCGAAGCGGCGGATCTCGGCGATGATCGACTGCCAATCGGAATGACCGAAAGGCGTGTAGTTGATCATGATGTCGGCATCTTCCACGCCATGCGACTTGAGGTAAGCTTCGAGGATGCGGTTGGTGGTACGCGGGTACACATAGTCGGTGCCCGCGAGTACCCAGCGTTCAACACCGAGCTCGTTCATCAGGTAGTCCACCGCTGGAATGGCCTGCTGATTCGGCGCCGCACCGGTGTAGAACACGTTGCGCGAAGATTCCTCGCCTTCGTACTGCACCGGATAGAACAAGAGACCGTTCAGCTCTTCGAATACCGGCAGCACGGCCTTGCGCGACACGGACGTCCAGCAGCCGAACACGGCGGCCACACCGTGCACCTGAAGCAGTTCACGGGCGCGCTCCGCGAACAGAGGCCAGTCGGAGGCCGGGTCCACCACCACCGCTTCCAGCTGCTTGCCGAGCAGGCCCCCGGCAGCGTTCTGCCGTTCGATGAGCATCAGCATGGTGTCTTTCAGCGTGGTCTCACTGATGGCCATGGTGCCGGACAGTGAGTGCAGAATGCCCACCTTGATGGTGTCTTCGGCGCTGGCATTCGTTGCTGCGCCGAAGGTCGCGGCGGCCGTCGTCAGCAATACCGCCAGCGCATTGAAAAACTTCCGTCGTCCCTTTCTCATGATGTTCCTCCTGTGAAGATTTCGTGCCGGTGCACGTCAGCACCGGCAAGGATTCGTGATGCTGTTGTCGATGCGAATGAGTGCATGTGGCTAGATCTGAACCTGGACGCCGAACGAAACGGTTCTCACGTCGGCACCGGGCATGCCGGTGAGGTTTGCGTCTCCTTTGCTGTAGTTGAGATTCAGGCGCGCGTTGTGACCGCGAATGACGAAGTTGATGCCGGCCTCGGAGAGGTCGCTGTTCGGGCCGGAGCTGGGCGAGTTCTTCGTGTATCGCAGGTAGGGCTGGTAGCGCATGGCCGTGCTGCCTGGCAGCAGATAGGCGGCGGTCATGAAGTACGACTTGCCGTCGAACAGACAGAAGCAGTCGGGATCGGCCAGTGCGGCCGGTGCGAGATCGGCGTCAAACCTCTTGTATTCGCCTTCCAGCGTGAAGGCGGCGCCAGCGCCGAGCACCTTCTCGAACAGAAAGTCCACGATGGTGGCGCTGAAATCGGCCGGGTTCGCCGCGGTGCCTGTGCCATCCTTCTGCGACTGGTAGGCCAGTCCCACGGTGAAGATGTCTCCGCCCTCACCGAAGTAGGTGCTGCTGGTGTAGTAGGCGGGATTGGCCTCCATGTTCAGGAAGTTGTAGGCCAGCCGGGTGGCGAACAGCACATTGTCGCTCTGGTTCGGTCCACCGTCGACGCCATCGAAGACGCCGAACGCGTACTGGAATTTATCGGCTGATCCCCAGAACGTGACGCCGTCGTCGCGGCCGAATACGCCGGCCTGCCCGGTCTGGTCGGACGGCAGTAGTGGCACGGTGTACTGGTTCCACGAAAGCCCGTAGTACGGCCCGTTCATCTCGATCCGGTCGGCGGGCGTGAGCATGCGTCCGACCCAGATGTTGAATGCGGGAGAGAACTCGAACTGTGCGATGGCATCGAGAACATCGATGCTGCCGCCGATGCGCTCGGTATTGAACGTGAACTTCACGTTTTCATGCGCCTGACCGCTGACGTACAGACGGATGCTGTAAAGATCGAAGTCGGTGGAGCTGCCACCGTCCGGTGCCGCGTACTGAGTGCTCGACATGCCGGCCCGGAGGCCGCCGCCAAAGCTCACCCAGCGCGTGTCATCGATCTCGATGGTGCCTGCCGAAAACGCCGCTGGTGAGATGAATGCCGCGGCAATGGAGATGGCCGAGGCGATACACAGATGCGATCGTGCTGCTCTCAGTCGCTGTGAGAGTGGAGTCCTGTCCTTCATTCCTGCTTCCTTTATTCATGCCGGTGCAAGGCGATGCCGGCGTTGGTTGTTTGTGCCCAGATCTGCTTCGCAACAAATCTGTAACTTCGCAAAGCAATATGTATGCCAGCGATGAATTCGCGTGTGGCCGCGGGGTTGCGAACGCGTAGACGTTCAGCGCGCACGTTCGGTGCGCACGAATTGAGTGCGGAATGGCGGGAGTGATTCAGCGTCCGGCACGCTTTGCGTGCACGGCTGAGTTTTTTTCAGTTATCGGTGTGAGGCGTTCGATTGCAATCAGAAACGCGATGCGAACTTGCTGTCCCACAGCGCCGCGTTGCGGCTATTGAAGTGATTGTCTATGTGCACCGGGTCTTCGTTTCGGAAGTCACCGCCCCAGCGCATCTCTCTGTCATTGCGGACGAGTTCGATGAATGTACGGATTTCCGGCGGCAGGTTGGGCAGGTTGAGTCGGCGCGCAGCTCATTGCCGATAAATCGGCTGTTGCGATAGTGCCGTATGTCGCAGACCGGCGAGAAGGCGTGGGTGATGCCCGCTGCCGGCGCTGCCTCGCCCGTGCCGGCGCTGGGCGCCGACCCCGGCGGAAACCAAACGCCACCTTGGCCCGCGCCACATGCGTCGGCCTACCCCTGGTCTGGCCGAATGGTGATCAGCATCGCCCACTCGCGCTCTCCGGATTGGATTCGAAGCTCCAGCGGCAATGCGCCGCTCGGCAGCATGCTGACACTGAAGCTGCCCGAGCCTGCGTCATAGCGCAGCCATGCCGGAAGCGGGGCGCCGTTGGCCAGTGACATCCGCACACCGTCACGCGGAATCGCGGCTGGCAATGGGAAAGTGAAACCGGCACCCGCGGCAGCCTGTGCCGACACGGCCACCGAGATCAGGCCCGCTGCACTGGCTGTGGATGAGCGCGCCATCGACACGAGCACGCCTGGGCCGCCGATGGTGTCGACGCCTGTCGGCAGCGTGAAGTTGATCAGTGCGGCTGGCGCCACTGGCGCAACCGCGGCCGGTGCCTGTGGCGTGATCGGCGGCAGGGTCGCATTGCCAGTTGACGGGTCCGGCGGCGGCACTGCGACCGGTCCGCCGAAGATGTGGGCTGTCGTCGTAGCCGTCAGATTGCCCAGTACATAGTTGCCGGCATCAGCGCCACCCGCGACAGCGATGCCACTTACCGTAATGAGTTTGTCCGTGCCGCCATCCGGGTCCGCGAACAAGGCATTGCCTGCCACGATCGAAAGCTGATCGCCGCTCAGTCGGTTGTCCGTCAACACGACACTGGCCTGCGCCGTGCCGTCATAGAGGCGCGACTGGCCGATCGCACCGACGGTCAACGTGGCGGGCGTGATGTCCGCTGTTGTCACACCTGTGGTACCGACGAGGTAGTTGGCCGCATCCGCGCCGCTCGCCGTGATTCCGCTGACGCTTACGTCCTTGCCGGCGCCCGCGTTCCTGTCGGCGAACGCGGCAGAGCTGTAGCTGAGATCGATCTCGTCGCTGCCGATTGGCGAGGCGGTGAGGAAGACCGAGGCCTGCGTGCTGCCATCGTAGGTACGGTTGATGCCTGATACCTGCATGGCGAGCGTGGCACGCGTGATATTTGCGACCGTGCTGATACCGCTGATCACGACGTAGTTGGCTGCATCCTGGCCGCCAAGCGTGAGCCCGCTCACGCCGACGTACTTGTTCGTGCCCGCATTCTTGTCCAGGAATGCGCTGACTGAGGCGATCGTGAGTTCATCACCGACCAGGCGATCATCGGCCAGCAGCACCGATGCGCCGGTCGTGCCGTCATAGGCCCGGTCGATACCCGTGGCCGTCAGATTCAGCGTGCGCGGCGTGATGCTCGCGGTCAGGCCAGAAGGCTGGACCAGCACATAGTTGCCCGCATCCGCACCGCTCATCTCGACGGTACCGGCACCGATTGCCTTGTCCACACCGACGTTCCTGTCGGCGAAGGTGCCGCTGATCGAACCAATCGCGATGTCGTCGGCGCCAAACACGCCGGCCAGCGCGGCGGCTTCCGTGTTGAGGTTGGCGATCACGGTGCCGTCGTACACTCTATCAAGCGCGATCACGCCGGCCACATGCAATTGAGCCGGTGTGATACTCGCACTGCTGTTGGCCGTGGACGGCACCGCGTAGTTCATGGCAAGTCCACCGTTCAGGCCATTCAGCAGCGTAATGCCGGTAATGGCGATGGCCTTATCGTCGCCGACATTCCTGTCGGCGAAGGTCGCCGTGCCCGTGTGAAGGCCGGTGACAGTCTCGCTACCGACGAAACCACTCAGGCCAAAACCTTGCAGTGTGGCGTTGGTGGTGCCGTCGTAGACTCTGTCGTTGACGACAGCATCAAGCGTCAGCAGACGCGGCGTGATCGTGCCCGTGGAGGCGGCCGTGAGCGGAATGGCGTAGTTGGAAGCCAGGCCGCCGTTGGTGCCATCGCTGAGCGCGATGCCGGAGATCGTCACCGCAATCCCGCTACCCGCGTTCTGGCTCGCAAAAGTCGCACCCGTCAGGCTCGCATTGACGGTTTCCGCGCCGATGAGACCGCCGAGCGAGTAGCCCGACAGCGTGGCATCGGTTGTGCCGTCGTAATCGCGAGACATGATCGATCCGTTGAAAGTGAGCATTGCGCGGTCGATCGTACTGTTCGTATTGGCGGTATAGGTAACGGCGTAGTTGCCTCCGCCGTTGCCGTCGATGATCGCAACGTCCGCCACCGACACAGTGCGATTGCCCGACCCGGCGTTTGCGTCGGTGAATGCGAACACACCGCCGCTCAGGCTGTCTTGGAGGCCGCCGTTGCTGGCGTTCATGTAGAGCGAACCCTCGACCACCGTGGCCGTGCCGTTCGCGGCCAGGGTGCCGTCGTAGGTTCTGACGACGTTGCTGGTGCTGATCGCTATGGCAGCGCGCTCGATGGTGCTGGTGGTATTGGCTGTGTAGCTGACGTTGTAGTTGTTGCCGCCGTTCTGGTCGTCGACCGTGACGCCGCCGACATTGACGGTGCGATTGCCGTCGCCGGCATTCGCGTTCGTGAACGTAAACGTGCCGCCGTTCAATGTGTCGCCGCCGAATAGCTGCGTGCCGCCCGTCGCTATGGCGATGCCGTTTGCGCCGAGCGTACCGTCGTAGGCCCGGGTCACGTCGTTGGTGGTGATCGCAAGATCGGCGCGCCCGATTTCGAGCGTGCCGTTGGCATACGTGATGTCGTAGTTCGTTGCAGTCAATCCCGATGCGGTGATCGCATACGTTGCAGCGTTGCGCGCACCCTGTGCGCTGCCGCCGAAGACCAGCGCTCCGCCGAGCACCGTCTCGGTTTCATCGTTGACGAAACCGCTGTAGGTCAGGCCGGCGCCGCCGCTGTAGGCGAGCCCGTTGTAGGTTCGCGCATCGTTGCTGGCCGTGACGATCAGCGAAGCCGGCGTGATCGCAAGGGCCATGGCATTGCCGACCGCCTGCGCGAATGTGTAGTTGCTGCCGGCCGAATAGCCGGTGCCGGTGACCATGTACTGACCGACATCGCTGGTCGCGGTTGCCGTCGCACTCCACTCGCCGGAACCGGAAAGGATCGAGCTGTCCTGGCCGAGCCTGAAGCCCGTGACGGAGCCTGTCAGGACAGGATTCGCTGCACCGTAGACGCGGGAGACGGAGTCGGCAACATAGCTCAACACCGCCGGCGTCACCGTGTAGCTGGCACCGACCGTATCCGCGATCAGCGTGTAGCCGGAGGTAAGGCCGCCCGTGTACGTGATGTCGTAGGTGGCGGCATCCATTGTGTTCGCGAGTGCCGAGCTGTAGGTGGCCGTGCCGCCGCTGATGATATTGCCGATGTTGTCTTCGCTGTCGGTCAGCCCCGCGCTGATCGCGTAGATGAGTGACCCTGTCGGGCTGTCGCCGTAGACATGCGAGGCGGCGCCGTCGATCGCGGCGGTCACCGTCACGACGGGGGCGGCGTCACTGTAGATGTAGCCGTCGCCGCTCTGGACGACCGAGCCCGGCGCGTAGGTGGCATAGGTATCGCCATAGTGTCGGAAGTCGGACGTCAGGCCATCCTTGATCGTGCGCGGTCCTTCGGCCAGATCCGGTGCCGCGCTGTAGACCAGCCAGCGTCCGCTGCTGCCCGCTACGAGCGCTGCCGCGCCTGCCTGATTGATGAAGTTGCCCGCGCCCTCGGTCGAGGCCACGATGTCGCCGGCATCCGCCTGCAAGGCGGTGCCAGAGGCAAGCGTGAGGTCCCCGATCGTGCGAACGCTCAGATTGCCAGTGGCCGTGTGTACAAGGCCTGCAACAGTGAGTCCGCCGCTCGAGTTGAACAGATTGAAGCCCGTGCCCGCCGTGGAGTTGCCCAGTGTGCTGATCGCGTTGCCGGTGTGATCGAGCACCACCGCGCCGCCGGCGTTGAGCGTCAGTTCGCCGACGTTCTGCAGCGCGGCTGTCTGGGTGATACTGCCCGCGCCACGCGCGGTGAGTGCCACATTCGCACCGCCCGCGTCGAGACCGGCGATATCGAATCCGTCCGCATCGACAAACGCGATGGCGTGGCCGTTCGAGTCGAGATGGAGGGAGTCGACGTCGTTCGCGACGTGCGTGAGCAGGATGGTGTCTGCCGCGGTGATGCTCAGCGACGGCGTCGTAAGCGGTCCTGTCTGTGCAGTCGCACCGGCCGTCGTGAGCGTCAGGCTCGTGGTTGCGAATGCGCTGGCCAGGGTGGTGGTGCCGAGCGCCGAGTTGGCGACGTTCACGGTCGTACCGCTTACCTGCAGCACCCCGAAGAGATTGCCGCTGTTCGACAGATCGATGCCCAGACTGCCCGCGTCGGATGCCTCCGCGGTGAAGCTTGCGATGCCGGTCACGTTGAGCGAGGTGCCCGCTGCCTGCGTGATGCCGGTCTGAACGTCAGCGCCGGTACTGATCGTTGGCGCACTCGCCGTTACCGAGATGCGGCCACCGATACTGTTGGCGGCGCTGTCGAGGACAATGGCGTCACCGCCGACCAATGCGCTGCTGAACGAACGGTTGGTTCGCTCGCTGATGACGGTGAGGTTGCCGGACTCGGTGCGATCACCAAGCGTAATCACGCCCGACTGCCGCAGTTCCGTCGTGTTGGTGGACGGCAGTGTCGTCGTGCCACCTATCAGGTTGCCGGCGCCGCCGAGTACGATGGCCGCGCCCGTGACGCTCAGGTCGCCCCGTACCTGCAGCGTAGCGCCCGCGGCCTGCGCAACCGACTGTCCGCTGGCGATGAGCTCGTAGTTGCCGCCGACGCGCGTTTCACCGATTGTGGTGGCCGCCGCGCCCGAATTGTCGATCGTCACGTTGCCGGCGTTGACCGTCGTTACGACGTTGAGATCGCCGCCGATCGCCAGCGCGCCGCCCGATTGGGTGACGGTGCCTGCCGCGTTGAACGTCGCGTTGCCGGTCGCGGACACCGCGCCGCCGAGATCGATCGCACCGGCTGAAGTCAGGGTCAGGTTGTCCGTTGCGGTTACGCTTCCGATGCTCGTATCGGCCGCTTCAGTCACCGTCACGGTGCGGCCGCTCAGCGCGAGCGTGCCGAAGGTATTGCCCGCATTGGTGAGCAGGATGTCACGGCCGGTCAGGCTGACGGGTGCCGTGCCGAGCGCCCATGCGGCGCTGCCGAGCTGCGTGATGTCGAGCGTGTTGCGCAGCGTGAGTGCCGACGGCGCACCGAGGATGCCAACGGCACCGTAGGCGTTGCCGCTGGCGTTCAGCGTGATCGGATTGGCAGCCGCGAACAGAGTCAGCGCGCCGGATGTGATCGAACCGCCGCTCTGCGTGATGCCGCCACCGCCGTTCAGCGTCAATGGCCGGCCTGGCGCGTTCAAGGTGCCTGCCATATCGAGCGTGCCCGAGCCCGTGTGCCCGATCGTAAGACGCGTGAGCGTGCCGATTGGCAGCCAGGCGAGCTCGGCTGCGGTGAGATTGAGGCCCACGATTGGTGCACCGGTGCCGCCGACCTGGATGTTGCGACCATCCGAGAACGGTCGTAGCAGCAGCTCGCCGGAGCCCGTGATGGCGCGCTCGAAGTTGATCTCGTCGCCGATCAGGCTCATGTCGACGGCATTGAAGCTCGCCAGATTGACGAACGACAGTGTGCCCGTACCCGCATCGATCGTGATCGCAGTGCCCGAAGCGGGAACGACGTCGACCAGATTGCTGAAGGTGATGCCGATTCCGGCGAGGTTGCCTGTTACCGTGGTCGGGCCGGTGTTGTACACCTGCGGACCATTGATCGTGAACGCCGGCAACACAATGCCGGACGTGCCGTTGACCGTGAGACCGGTGAGCGTGCTTTGCAGATTGCCCAGACCTGCCACTGAGCCGCCGCCCAGATTGAGCGTCAGCGTGCGGTCGCTGCCGACATGATCGCCGAAGGTCAACACGCCGTTGCCGGTGCTGAGCGTCAGATCGTTGTCGACGGCCAGCGTGCTGCCGAACGTGATGTTGCCACCGCCGCTGGAGATGGTCGACGCGCCGGATACCGCGACCGCCGTGAGGAAGTCGATGGGATCGTTCGTGGTTGTGAGGTTCACGCCCACGTTGATGATGCCATTGGCCGCATTAGCCGCCAGCGAATTGAACGTGGATGCGTTCGTGATGAAGTTGACATCACCCGTTCCCTGGGCGATCAGCCCGAGGGTGCCGGTCATGTTCTGGCTCTGACCTGCCGTGATGCCGTTGACCGTAATCGAGCCGGTGCCGGTGGAAATGAGATTCAGGCCACCCGAACTGCTCATGCGGGAAAGCTCGTCACCGGAAATGGTCATCTGTCCGGGAGCGCCGCCGCCGCCGAGCGCAATGTCGCGCCCGTTCGTCGCCGCTATCGTCATGAGCCCGCTGCCAGTCGACAGTGTGCTGTTGCCCTGCAGCTCGAGGTCCGCAGCCGTAATGGTCAGGGAGTTGTTGGACGCGGTGAGGGATACGCCGTTCAGCAGGATGAACGAGCCCTCGCCATCGCCATCGCTGTCCGCCGTGAATGTCAGCGGTGCATTCAGGGTGCGGCTCTGGCTCAGCGTGATGTCGTTAAGGGCGACGAAACTCTGGTTCGCGTCGCCGATCGTCGCGATACCGGGGAGCGTGAGGTCGTTGCCGGAGACGTCGATGCCGGCGAGCGGCGCGATGCCGCCGACCACGCCGCCCAGCACCACGTTACCGGCGCCGGCAGCGAGGACGAGCTGGTGTGCGCCGTTGATGGTGCTGGTCGCACCCGAGAAGGTGATGTTGCCGCCGGCCGTGCCGATCGATGCGTCGTCGCCGAGAGCGGTGGCGCCGGTGATCGTGACCGCGCTGCCGCTGGTCGCGAGATCGCCCGACAGGGTGACGCCGCCGATGGCCGTGTAGGTCTGCGCGCCGCTGGTCGTGACGTTGCCCACCGCCACCGAGTTGCCGGTGGCGGTCATGCTCGTCAATGGCGTCACGGCACCGATGTCGCCGTTGACCTGAAGCGCGCCGCTGCCCGCGGCGGCCGTCAGATTGTGTGCGCCTTCTATGCCGGCGAACGTCAGGCCCGCGCCCGTGAATACCGTATCGGCGGTCAGGGTCATGTTTTCGTTGAACGTCTGCGCGCCGCTGGTCGTTACCGACGACGCGCTCACGACAACGGTGCCGGCCGCATCGGTGGTGATGCTGGTCAGCGCAGTGCCACCGCCGACCGGTCCGCCGAACGAGGTGGTGCCGGAGTCGTTGACAACCAGCGTGTGTGCGCCGTCCAGCGAGGCATTGAAGGCCACGCCGACGCCGGTCAGCGTTGTCGCTGCAGCCAGCGTGACGACATCGTTGTAGGTCTGCGCACCGGAGGTGGTGACACTGCCGCCCGCAAGTACGGTCGTGCCGCCGGCAGCTGTGGTCAGGCTGGTCAACGCCGAGTTGCCGCCCACCGCCGCGCCGAACGTCGTCGTGCCAATGCCGGCGTTTACGGCCAGCGACTGTGGGCCATTGATCGTGCTGCTGAAGCTCACGTCGGCGTCGTCGCTGTTCACGTCGATCGAGCCGGTGGCGAGCGTCACGGGTCCGTTGAAGGCGATCTGGCCGGTACCCGCGGCCACACTACCGACTGCGCCGTTCAGGGTAATGCCGGCTGCCGCCGTGAAGCTCATCGGACCTGCGACGGCAAGCCCGGTATTCGGCAGCGACAGCGTGTGCGCGATGACGTCGAGCCGCGTAAGCGATGATGCGACACCGATGTGCTCGAGGCCTGTCACCGTCCCGGCATCTGCCGCGAGCGCGTTGAGCGTGAGGTTCTGCGCGCCGGAGACCGCTGCGCCGAAGGAGATCGTGCCGCCGTTACCTGTGACACTGACCGGTCCGCCGGTGACCGCGAGGCCGCCGTTGAAATCAAGACCGTCGAAGCCGCTGATCGTGTTGCCGCTGGTTCCGCCTGTTGTCACCAGGCCCGCGAAGTTCGAGCCCGTGTCACCGTTCAGCATGGTGACGTTGTCGGCGAAGCTCACATCACCTGCGGCGGTAATACCGGACCGGGTCTGCACGGTGCCGGTAAAAATCGCCTCGCCGGTGCCGGCGATGGTGAGCGCGGCGCCCGTGCCATCGCCAAGTGCGGATACCGAGCCGATAGCGCCGCCAAAGGTGGTGGTGCCAGAGCCGGCGTTCACGGTCAGGTCGTGGTTGCCGTTGATGGTGCCGCTGAAAAGAATTTCCGCATCGTCGCTCGCGACACTCGCCGCCGCGCCGACGTTGATCGGGCCGTTGAATGTGATCGCGCCGGGTGCGGTGCTGGTGACATTGCCGTTCAGCGTGATCGTGCTGCCGGCCGTCGCGGTATAGCTTTGCGAGCCGGCGATGCTGATACCGCCCACGGGGATCGTCGGGTTGAGCGCAATGACCGTCAGGCCCGTCAGATCGGTGCCCATGCGATCGAGGCCGACGAGGCCCGCGGTGCCGGAATCGAGCGTGAGGTCGAACGGGCCGGAGACCGAGCCCGCATTCTGGAACGTCAGCGTGGAGTTGTTCGAGTTGATGGTTGCGGCACCGTTCTGCAACAGGATGCCGTTGTTGAACGTGAGCCCGTCATAGCCCGACAGATCCATGCCACCAGCGCGGCCGAGCGTGACCAGGCCGGTGAACAGCGAGCCGACGTTGCCGTCGGCAAGTGTCACCGTATCGCTGAACAACACCGGGCCGCCGATCGCAAGCCCGTTGTTGGCGCCCAGCGTGCTATGGAAGCGTGTCCCGCCCGATGTCACGATGAGTGCCGCCGATGGATCGCTACTGGCGCCGAGCGCCGTGACGGCACCGTGAAAATCCACGAGACCGGTGCCGGCATTGACGTTGAGCTGGTTGGTGGCGCCCGCGAGCGTGCTCGCAAAGCTGACATTCGAGTTGCTCGACTGGATGGTCAGATCCGAACCGAGCGTCACGGGGCTTGCGAAGCTGATCGCGCCGCTGGCCGTGCTGGTCACGCTGCCGTTGAGCATGATGCCCTCACCGCTCACGGTGCTCGCGGTGAAGGTCTGCGCACCGGCGATGCTCATCTGCGGAACCACCAGGGCGGTACCCGTCATGACGTTGAGCGATGTGCTGCTGGCATTGATCGTTGCGAGCCCGGTGATCGTGCCGTTTACCGAGCGTAGTGACACGTCGTTGGAGCCGATCGTGACGCCCGAGGTGCCACCGATCACGGCGACCAGGAAATTGCCGCTGTTGACGAAGCCGAGACTGCCGCCGGAGAAGCCCGCCGCGAGATTGGCGACGTTGTTGCCGGTGTGGGTCAGGGACGCGCTGCCGGTTCCGATCAGGCGCAGGAAAGGTGCCGTGATCGCGCCGACCTGCGTGATCGCGCCGCCGGCGGTCACGGTCATCGTGCCCGAGATGTTCGAGGTGTCGAATACGATGTCATCGCTGTCGGCGATATCCACATTCGATGCCGAGACGATGCTGACGGTGCCGAAATCGCTGGCGGGGTTCGCGCTCAGGACGATCGGATTGCCGGCGCCGGCAGTCAGCGTCGTCGTGCCGGGTATCGTCCAGGCATTACCGTCGGTAATGCCGGCGGTATCGCTCTCGGTGATGGTCGCGTTCGCCGCTGTCAGCGTCAGGTCGCCGAGAATGTTGCCCGCCTGATCCAGCACGATGTCGGCGTTGCCCGAGTTGAGCACAAATGGAGTCGAGCCATGTACCCACGCGGAAGCCTGCGTGATGTTGTCGTTCTCGAAAATGCTGACGGCGTTCGGCGTGCCGGCAATCGCAATGGCGCCGAGCACGTTGTCCGGATTCGTCAGGACGATGGACCCTGCGGTCGGATTGAGCGTGGTGGTTCCCGTGGTCGTCCAGGCGCCGGACTGCGTGATGCTGTCGTTCTCGGTGATGCTGACTGTGCCGCCCGTGATGGTGAGGTTGCCAAGTATGTTGGCGGCGTTGTTCAGCGTGATCGTGCCGCCGTTCAGTGCGACCAGCGTGATCGGTGTTCCGGTCAGCGTCCAGGCGGCGCCCTGCGTGATCGCATCGTTCTCGGTGATCGCCACCGATGTCGGCGTGCCGTTGGCGGTGTTGATCGTGATGTTGCCCATCACATTGCTGAAGTCCGAGAGCATGATCCGATGCGTGCGCGCATCGAGCGTGACCGGCGTCGAGCCGACGTTCCAGACAGAGTTCTGCGTCAGGTCCTGGTTGTTGGTGATCAGCACGGAGGTCAGTGTGCCAGGGGTTCCCGTGGTGTTGAGGCCGAGCGGGCCGATCCGGTTGGTCAGATTGTCGAGCGTGATCGATCTGCCGGTCGGATTGGCCACGATCAGATTGGTCGTGCCGGTGGTCACCCATCCGGTACCGCCGGCGTGCCAGTTGACGCTATCGCCATCGGTGATATTTCCGTTCTCGGTGATCGTCACGTCGGTGGCCTTCAGGTACAGGTCACCGAGCACGTTGCCAACATTGGTCAGATGGATATTGCCGCCGCCTGCAACCGAGCCGGCTTGACTGAACGCCACCAGACGAACCGAGCCGTTGCCGGTGTTCCAGGCGCCAGTCCCGCCAACGTCGGTGATGGCTGCCGCGGTCTCGGTCTCACGCGCATAGATCGTCACGATCGAGGGCTGACCGTTGGTATTGCCCGTTGCGCCCGTGACCTGCAGTGGCCCCAGCACATTGTTGGCATTGTTGAGCGTGATCGAGGTCGCGCCGGAATCGAGCCGTGTCCTGCCCCGTACGGTCCAGGCGCCGCCCTGCGTCATCCCGTTGGTGGTATCGCCGGTCTCGCGTATGTGGACATCACCGGCCGTTTCCGCGCCGTTGTTGATCTGGGTGATCGTAATGTTGCCGAAGGAGTTCGCAAGATCGAGTGTGATCGCCTGATCGTTGGACGTCGTCAGGTTGACCGCGCCGTTGCCGTTGGTCCAGGCCTGGTACTGGGTTATCGCGTCGTTCTCGCGCAGCGTCACGTTGCCGGAGTTGTGGATGCGCAGAGCGCCGAGAACGTTATTCGGTTGCGACAACGTGATGCCGCTCGTGAAATCGAAGAAGGTCGTGTTGCCGCCGGCGTTCACAGCAGTGCCGGCCTGTTGTGTCAGGCTGCCGCCGTTGCGCGAATTCATGAACAAAGTGCCAGTTGCGTTGACGTCGCCGAGGATCACGCTGGTGCGCGGGTCGAAGCGCACGTTGCGTGCCGCCGTGATGACGGCGCGGCTCATGTGCGCATTGCTGCTGACGCCGAAGGAGATGTCGTTGTCGCCGGCGTCGAAGGTCACCGTTCCGGATATGTGATAGTTGTTGGCTGCGTCCGTGATATTGCCGCCCGCGGTGACGGTCAGGTCGCCGCCCAGGACTTGGTGGTAGTTGTTGGCGTACAGAACGACGCCGCTCGAATTGACCAGCGTAAAGTTCCGCGCGCCCGAATTCGCGACGCCGATACGGGAGAAATCATTGTCCGCGTGAGTCAGGATGATGTCGCCAGTCGACCCGGCAGCCAGGGTCGTGTCGCCGCTCACGACGATCGCGCCGGACTGCGAGATGATATTGCCGGGATTGCCGGCGGAGTTAACCACGCCCGGCGCAAAGACGCGAAGCGTGCCGCCCAGGATCATGCCCGGCAATGTGACCGATGGCGCGTTATCGAATCGCAGGGCCACGTGGGTCAGCGCGCCGATGTCGGTCAGGCCGCTGAGCACCGAGGCGTTGGCATTGGTATTGCGGATCCGGATGTTGGTAAAGCCGGTGTTGGTGTTGCTGCGCTGCAGGGTGACGCCGCCGACGAAGTTGTTCTGCTGACTCGGTGTGCTGCCATTGAACGGATCGCTGGCGCCCAGCAGCAGGTTGATCGGAGACGAGGCGTGATTGGCGGTGAACGTGGTTGCGCCACCTACGAAGATCTGCGAGTAGCCCTGGCTGCTGTTATTTCGGGTCTGGCTGATCTGGCCGCCGGCCGTGACGTCGAGATTGCCGGAGATCGAGCTCGAGAAGCCGCTGGTGTCGTTGAAGGCGCCGAAGTTGATCGCGTTCTGGTCGATCAGCACGACGTTGTTGGCCGAGACGATTCGAATCGAGTTGAAATCGTTGTTCGCGCTGTCGAGCGTGATGTTGTGCGCCGCGCCGGCGGTCAGGGTCGTTTGCTGGGGCGCCGTGATGGTGCCGCTGTCGGTGATCGCGCCGCTCGTCGCGACCGTGAGGCTGGTACCAACAGTGATCGTGCCGAGGTCGACCGCGTCGCCCGCCGAAACCGTGAGGTGAGTGCCGGCATTGATCGTTTCGAGGTCAACACTGCCATTCGTCGAGACTGAGACGTGAGTGCCGGCAGCAATCGTGTCGAGATGCACCGCTCCGGTCGTATCGACCGCGACGTGGGTGCCGGCTGCGATCGTACCGAGATTGACTGGTCCGCCAGCCTGCACGGTCAGGGCGCGCGCTGTGTTCGACGAGACGATATCGATGCCGTTGGCGTCGCGTATCGTTGCGTAACCGCCGGTGCCGGTCTGACCGGTAGTGGCCACGTTGAGCGTGACAGCGCCAACGAAATCGTTGCCGGCATTGGTCAGTTCGATATACGGATCGGCGAAGCCGAAGCCACCGTTGTTGGCTGTGAGATTGGTCGTGCCGGCGACCTGCACCGCCCCGGTCGATGCCAGAGGGCCGACGGTGGTGACCGTGAGGTTGCCGGACAGATTCGTTGCGGCGAACCGCATGGCGTTGACGTCGTTCAGCACTACATTGCCGGCCGTCAGGCCGATGATGTTCAGGTCCGTTGTTGCACGGTCGAACGTAACGTCGCCGGCGCCGACATTGATACTGGTGGTGCCGCGCAGGATCATCGTGCCTAACGTGTTGGTCACGTTGCGGGCGGAGTTCGCATTGATCGTCAGATCGGCGGTGAGATTCACCTCGCCAAGATCTATCGCGCCGGAGATTGCGCCCGGCGTGGCACCGTTGTGTGTAATGGCAAGGCTCGCGGCCGTGACCTGCCCGGTCGCTATCTCTCCGGACTCACCCTGTGTACCAAGAGTGATCGCAACCGCGCCTGAGCCCGCGTCGATCAGGCTGTTGTTGCGGAATACAGCGAGGCCAGGATCGCGATCGGCACCGATTGCGGTCTGGTCGTTCGCAATGAATGTGACGTTGCCACTGTCGGAGTGGACAGTGGCGTTGACCGTGATGCTGCGACCGGCCTGAAACGTCAGGTTGCCGCCGTTGCCGCCCGGGTTGTTGCTGACGATCGCGCTGTTGATCGTCAGGTCGTTGTTCGCCTGCAGTGTGACCGCGGTGCCTGTGTTCGTCACAGCCGTGATCGTCGTTGGCGCAATGACGCTGTCGGCGGAAGGGGAGTCGCTGAACTGATCGACGTCCTCGAGCGCAGCGCCGCCGGCCGTGTCGACGGTCACGTTCTTCGGGTCGAGCAGCAGTGTGCCACCTGAACCGTTGCTGGCGCCGGCGTCCACCATGCCGGTGAACGCAAGCGTCTCCTTGCCCGACACCTCGACGAAGCCGCCGTCGCCGGCGCTCGCACCGCCGCGCGCGGTGATACTGCCGCTGAATGTTGTGCGGTCGTCGGACCACACGGCGACCAGCCCGCCGTCACCGGATTGCGTGGCGCTGGCGTCGATCGAGGCGTTGCCACCGATAACGACCTGACGCGCGTTCGCGAGCGACGGATCTTCCCCATGGAAGCCACCGCCTATCCGGACGTCGCCGCCGCCGGTAGCGCCAGAAGCGTCTGCCCGGCTGCTGTCGAAAAGTCCGATCCGGTCGCCTGTCACGGCAATTGAGCCGCCCTGGCCGCCAGATCCCGGCGAGTGCGCCTGGCCTGTGGCGGAAACATCGATCAGGGCATCGCGGAGAATGACGTCGCCGCCGGCGACGATCGAAACGGCCCCGCCGTTCGCACTGGCATCAACACTGTCCCCGACGCCTGCATGAGCGCCCGCCGCCGCTGCGCTGACTGTCCCCGCGAGCAGAACCTCGCCACCAGAACGCAACTCGATGCTGCCGGCAGGACTGCCATCGGCACCCGAGTTGGCGTTGATTGTGCCGCGGCTCTCCACAACCGAACTCGCCTCGAGAACGATTCGCCCGTCACGCATTGCAAGGCCCGTGGCCTCCAGCGTGCCGGTGTTGCGGACTACGCCGCCCTGCAGACTGTCGACTGCCTTCGCGGACAGAATGATATAGCCGCCAGGTGCCATCACCGCGGCGCGATTCTCGACCAGCGTCGCGATCGCCGACGGCTCGGTCGTAATGCTGGCCAGGTGACGGCCGTCGAATGACAGCGTGATCGATTCGCCCGCGGCCATCGCCACCGTACCGAGCCGCGCAACGACGACGCCGTTGTTTCTGACTTCCGGTGCCAGCAGGGCAATGTAGCCGCCGAGCGAGGCATGCAATTCGCCGTCGTTGACGACGCTGCCGGTTGCGCCATTACGTTCGAGCGTGATGTTGCCTGACATGAAGTCGGCGGTCTCGATCGAATGGGTCGTCGCAGCAAGACCGCCAACGTCGACCGATGCCGTGGCACCAAAGTACACGCCGTTCGGATTGCTCAGAAAGACCTGGCCGTCAGCCGTGATGTTGCCGAAGATGCGGCTTGGATTGCTGTCGAGCACACGGTTCAGTATGGCGGAGTCGCTGCCGGGCTGGTTGAAGTTCACCTGGGCCGCGCTGCCGATGTCAAACGTGTTCCAGTCGATCGCGGCCCGGGCCGATGACTGATCGATGTTGAGAACCGCGGCGCCAGCAGCAATCTGCGCGTCGCCCGCGACGACGTTGCCACCGGTCGGCAGCTGAGTCGGAGCGACGTCCTGCGCCTGTGCGCCGAAGCCAGTCAGGGCGAGCATGGCGATTGCCGCGCGCCCCGCGTTACCGGAGCGCTTGCGGTGGCGCCGCGTGATCTCGGCGGCCGGAACCCACGCAAAGAGAACTTCGTTCCAGACGAGCCGGTAGAAGCGGTTCATGGTTGCATGTTTATGCATGAGTAATCTCGATACGTGAGGGAATGAGGGAGACTGGCGCGCGCATCAGAATGGCATGCTGGCTTGCAGCCAGATGCGGTTCCTGACGAGCGAGCCGTCCTGATCGTTGCCATTCAGGGCAGCATTCGGGTTGCTGCCGCTGCGGCGTGCGAGCGACATTTGCAGATTCAGTCCGGGGCGTGACGTCCAGCTGAACAGCATGCCGAAGCCCTTGAGGTCGGTGCTGTTGCGTTCCGGCGCCCCGGGGAAATCGTTGTATTTGTTGATGTCGACCTTGCCCGAGTCGGCGAAGCCCGTAATGTGGAAGCTCGGCGTCACGCGCGTTCGAACTTCGAATCTCGCGAGCGTGCCCTGCGCGCCGCCCGCTTCGCTCTCCGGGTAGGCACGCACGCCCTGCGAACCGCCGAGGTACATCTTCTGGGAGGAATCGAGATTCGTGCCGGCGAGCTGACGCTCGATGCTGATGAACAGCGCGACTTTCTCGGTGATTGTCTGGAATCGCGACACGCTGAGCGTCGCCCTGCCGAATCCGCCGGCGGTTTGCGTCGTGGCCGCGTCGGCGGCCTCATTGGGTGACCCTGAGAGGTCGAGTGAGCCGCGCACCAGCGATAAGCCCGCTGTCGTCACGCCGCCGCGTCCCAGCTGATCGAAACGGTTGCCCTGCAATCCGAGCCCGAGCGTTCGGGTCGAGTACTGCGTAGTCGAGGTGCCCGCGGATCGGTTGTCGAACCCCCTTCTGTCAGCATTGACGCTCAGATACAGGTTCTGGAGTCGCGAGCGCACGAGCGGATAATTCGCATCGACGCCGAAGGTGGTGGACCTGCCGTGCGCCTCGAGAGCGGCGAACTCTTCGGTCACGATTTCATAGCCGAGATGTGAGGCGTGTGTGCCGACGCGCCAGCCACGGCTGCCGACAGGCATCGAGAAGCCGAGTCGTACGTAGGTGCTGCCTTCACTGTACAGCAGCAGCGCATCGGCCCGGTCGCCAATGCCGAAGCGGTTGTTCAGGTGCGCCGCGCCGATCATGCGCGCGTCTCCCGTGTAACGAGCGCCAGCGTTGTCGAGCATGACGTGGCCGTTGACCGCAGCGTCATCTTCGACGGCGATGATGAGATCCGTTTCCGTATCGTTGATGCCGGCGGCGAGCCGACCGGTTGCCGTGACACCAGGCAGATCGTTGATCAGCAGCAGGCTACGATCCAGTCGGGCGGCGCTGACCGGTGTTAGCGGTTTCTGGGTACGCTCAACGATCCGGCGCAGCTGTCCGACTGAAACGCGTCTCGGATCGCCTTCGAAGTGGGCCGCGCCAAACCGTGCCTCGACGACCTGAATCGTGACGCTCCCGCCCGTGATGTCCTGCTGGGGGAGATAGGCTCTAACCACCCAGCCCTCGTTACGAAAGGCAGTGGCAACGGCGATCGCCGCATTCTGCAATCCGGCGAAATCAATTGGACGGCCGACGTATTCCGCCACCTTCTCGGTGAGCTGTGCGTCAGTGAGCAGCGTGTTGCCCGAGAAGCGGAAGGCCGAGACGGTGACCGAATCGCCACCGATCGACTCGAGGGGCGGCGGGGCCGGCGCGAGTTCCGGCGTTGGATCTGGCGGCAGCGATTGTCGCTGCTGCTCCTCGATCTGGCGCAGAACCGAGCCGGCATCGGGCACAGCCTGGGCACGCGCGGCAAGCGGGGTGAGCAGCGGAGCGGCAAAGCAGACGAATACAACAAGTAGCAATGCGGGTCGTTTGACACCCAATACTGTTCTCCCGAGGAAAACCGAGCGCCGGTTGGCGAACGTGAGGTGATTAGGCGCGTTCCGTCAGGATGAAAATGAGCCGTACGTCTGGTTGCGGAAAAGGAAATATGAACGAGATATTTTAAATACGGGAAATGAGGGAGTGCCTTCTCGGCGGGGCGTCACCGGCATTGGTGGCGCGAACCGGGAGCTTGAGCTTGCGATAGCACCCCTATAGCATCAGCGTTATGCCGGGCATCCGCAGCCCGCAGGTGATCGAGAAGGCGCCACGGCAGCGCCGCCGAATTGCGGAAGGGGGATTGCACATTGGCTACAGCGCCCGGCGTCAGTCAGGCCGATTTCGACGCCGCGATTGCACAGTTCGCGGACGCCGCCGGCACCGACCACGTGTTCACCGACCGTGACACCATGGACACCTACCGCGATGCGTTTTCACCGCTGCGCGGCGAGGAAGACGAGAAGACCGGCTCGGCGGCCGTCGCACCCACCACGGTGGAGCAGGTGCAGCGGATCGTGCAGATCGCGAACCACTACAGGATTCCGCTGTACACGATTTCCACCGGCCGCAATCTCGCCTACGGCGGCTCGGCGCCGGTGTATTCAGGCAGCGTCGTGCTCGATCTCAAGCGCATGAATCGCATTCTCGAAGTGAACGAGGACATGGCCTACGCGCTCGTGGAGCCGGGGGTCAGCTATTTCGATCTGTATCGCTACATACGTGAACGCGGCTATCGGCTGTGGATCGACCCGCCCGATCCTGGCTGGGGCAGCCTGATCGGCAACGCACTGGAGCGCGGGGCCGGTCGCACACCGCTGCCATATCGCGATCACTTCGGCGCGCACTGTGGCATGGAGGTGGTGCTGGGCAACGGCGATCTGGTGCGTACCGGTCTTGGTGCACTGCCCAACGCCGGCGCGAACTGGCAGGCGTTTCCGTATGGCGCCGGGCCACTGTCCGACGGACTGTTCGCGCAATCCAATTACGGCATCGTCACGAAGATGGGCTTCTGGCTGATGCCGGAGCCCGAAGCGTCGATCACCGGGTCGATTCGCGTGCAGCGTCACGACGACATCATCCCGCTGGTGCGCACGCTGTCGCATCTTCAATACAGCGGCATCGTGAACTGTCTGTTCTCGCTGAACACGCCTGTTTTTCAAGGCGAAATCGATGCACGCAAGTCCGCGCTGCTCGATCGGCCCGGCGGCGGCACGGCCGCCGAGTGGGATGACTACGCGTCGTCCATGAATACCCATTTCTGGAACACCGAGCTGCGCTTCTATGGTCCGCTGAACGTGATGCAGGCGCAGTGGGCGCATGTGAAGGAAAAGCTGGGCAATATCCCGGGCGTGCAGTTCAGCGACGGCGACCTGATCAATTTCCCACTTTCCGACGACCAGATTCGCAGACTCGGCGACCCTGCCACGTTCGGTGTGCCCAGCCTCTCCGTGTTTTCCAGTCAGGCCGGCACCACGGGCCATCTGGATGCCTCGCCGATGGTGCCGCATTCCGGTGAGGCGCTGCTCCGGGCGCACAAGGTGTACCTGCGCGAGTATCGCGACGCCGGTATTCCGCTGACGCTGGGTTTTGCGATGAGCTACCACGCCCGCGCCTTCATCATGTTCCAGGGCACGAGCCTGTCGCAGGACCGTGCGGAGAACGCCCGGGCGCGCGACTTCTACAAACGCCTGATCGAGGTGTCGGGCGAGCAAGGCTGGGGCATCTATCGCGCGCATGCGGCCTTCATGGACGAAACGATGGCCACGTACTCGTATAACGACCACGCACTGATGCGACTCAACGAAACGCTCAAGGACGCGCTGGACCCGAACGGCATTCTGGCGGCCGGGCGCTATGGCATCTGGCCGCGGCATCTGCGCGAGGGCGGGGTATGAACCGCATGCGTCTGGCGATGCTGACTGCTGTTGTGCTTGCGAATCCCTTCGGCATCCTGGCTGCGCAGGCGGATGATCCCCCGCCTGCGGAGTCCGCCTGGGTGGCATTGCCCGGGGATCTTGAGCCGGACCTGAGCGACCCGCTGCTGCGGCACGGGCAGTCCGTTTACATCCAACGTTGCGCCGGCTGTCACGATGCGATTCCGCAGACAATTTTCGGCCCGCCGTTTCTGCCGCCGATGCCGGGCACCCAGGTGCTGCGCGGTCGCTATGGGGAGGCGCTGCCGGCCGAGCTTCATCGGCGCAGCGATCTGCCGGCCGACTACATCGAGTTCGTCGTGCGTCGCGGTCTGGGCTCGATGCCGTTCTTTCGTCCCACCGAAATCAGCGCGGACGATCTGCGCGCGCTGGTGGCGTATCTGACCCGACCTCGGGGTGCGGGTGCCGACTGAGGTCGGCAGGACACTAGTGTACCCCGTCAAGCAGTCTGTAACTTATTAAGCGTTCGACGTCCTCGTTTCACTTTTTCGAGGATATCCTGCGCTGACTTCGTCCAAATGAACGGCGCGGGTGCTTCATTGTGCTTGTC
>JBJHBT010000042.1:0-35543 GCA_050485645.1 Gammaproteobacteria bacterium
ATACCCATCCATGGGGGCTCGGCCGCGGCCATCCCTGGCCGCGGACGTCCCGCTGTCGGCCGATAGCGGCCACACTCCGCCTGTTCAGCCGTCACGATGCACCCGGACCGCGGATCACAGGCGCGGCCGCAGCAGACCAGGACGCGGGCGTTCGCCGACGACTTCCTCGCGAAAGCGGAACAGTTCCGCCGGTCGTCCGCCGGTGGCGCTGACGCTGAGGCCGGTGCCCTCGACCAGGCGGTTGCGCTCGACCAGGCGGCGAAAGTTCTGCTTGTGAATGCGACTGCCAACCAGCGCCTCAACGGTCTGCTGCAGCTGGGTCAGGGTGAAGGTGCCCGGCAGCAGTTCGAACACCACCGGACGGTAGGTGAGCTTACCGCGCAGGCGGCCCAGCGCGGCGGCGGCGACACGGCGATGATCATGGGCCAGCGACTGACCGCTGCGCGGTCCATCCGGCAACGACTCACGGCGGTCCAGGTAATACTCTTCGACCAGCCGCGCCTCGTACAGCAGCTCGTAGCGCTCCAGCACACGCATCGGATCCCAGGGCGCCGGATCCACGCCGAACGTCACGTGCAAGCGGGCCATGCGGACCGGGTCGCCCGACGCCCAGGCTTCAAGCCGGGGCAGGAGCGCGGCCAGCGCGTCGGGTGTGCCGGGCCGTCGGTCTTCCCACGGAAACAGCCGATAGTAATCCAGCCACGCTGAACCGGGCGCGGGCTGTTCCTCACGCACCAGCGCCAGATAGGCCACCGACAGCCAGCGTGTGGCCACCGCGTCGATACGCCGCTCACGGTCGCCGAAGGTATACAGCTGCTCCACGTAGCCGACTTCCAGACCGCTCTGATGGCGTACCCAGCGGCGCAGCGCACGCTCCAGCGTCTTGTCGGCATCCGGATCCAACGGACCGGATGGAATGCCCTGTCGTCCATCTTCCGTCGACACCACAAGCAGGCGTGGCCGCTCATCGGTGACCGCGACGATCACGGCTTCCAGACTTAACGCAATCACAGTCATGAATGCGCGGCACTATGCCACGAATACCGGCCATCGACACGCCTCACAGCCGCTTTCGCGAACATCGGTCCACGCGCATCGCGCCACGACGTCTATAATGACGCCCGCCGCCACGACTGTGGTCCGGCGCAGCCCACCAAAGCAATCCACCACAGCCTGCAAGGCATCCGGAACCGGCATGAGCGACGCAAAGATCATCTACACCCTCACTGACGAAGCACCGGCCCTGGCCACCCGATCGCTGCTGCCCATCGTGCAGGCGTTCGCGAACGTGGCCGGCGTCAGTGTGGAGACCCGCGACATCTCTCTGGCCGGACGCATCATCGCGCAGTTCCCGGATCGCCAGGACGCCGACCGGCGCCAGCCCGACGACCTCGCGGAACTCGGCGAACTGGCGAGGACGCCGCAGGCCAACATCATCAAGCTGCCGAACATCAGTGCCTCGATACCGCAGCTGCAGGCGGCAATCCGCGAGCTTCGCGAGCAGGGCTACGATCTGCCGGACCACCCATCAGAGCCTCGCGATGACGAGCAGCGGGAGATTCGCGCCCGCTATGCCAAAGTGCTGGGCAGCGCCGTGAACCCGGTATTGCGCGAGGGCAATTCCGATCGTCGCGTGGCCGCCGCCGTGAAGCGTTATGCGCAGAAGCATCCGCACTCGATGGGTGAATGGAGCACGCAGTCACGTTCACATGTGTCCCACATGCACGAGGGCGACTTCTACGCCAGCGAACAGGCCGCGGAGATCAAGACCGCCGGCCGACTGCGCATCGAACACCAGGACGCATCCGGCACAACCGTACTGAAGCAGGACATTGCAGTCCAGCAGGATGAGGTGATCGCATCGTCGGTCATGCGTTGCGCATCACTGCGTGCCTTCTATGAGAAGGAAATCGACGACGCCAAAGCCAGCGGCCTGCTGCTGTCGCTGCATCTGAAAGCCACCATGATGAAGGTCTCCGATCCGATCATGTTCGGTCACGCCGTCACCACGTACTACCGTTACGCATTCGACAGGCACGCCGATACCTTCGCCGAGCTCGGCGTGGAACCGAACAACGGCATCGGTGACGTGTACGACAGAATCAGCGCCCTGCCCGCCGAACGCCGGGCCGCGGTCGAAGCGGATCTCCAGGCCGTGTACGACGAACGCCCGCCGCTGGCGATGGTCGACTCGGACAAGGGCATCACCAACCTGCATGTGCCAAGCAACATCATCATCGATGCATCCATGCCGGCCGCGATCCGTTCATCCGGCCAGATGTGGGGGCCGGACGGCAAACTGCACGACACCAAGGCGCTGATCCCGGACCGCTGCTACGCCGGCATCTATCAGGCGGTCATCGACGACTGCAAGCGGCACGGCGCATTCGACGTGCGCACGATGGGCAATGTGGCCAACGTCGGCCTGATGGCGCAGAAGGCCGAGGAGTACGGTTCACACGACAAGACCTTCGAAATCGAGCGGGCCGGTACGGTACGCGTGGTCGATGGCGACGGTCAGGTGCTGACCGAGCACCAGGTCGCGCCCGGCGACATCTGGCGCATGTGCCAGACGCGCGACCTGCCGATCCGCGACTGGGTGCGGCTGGGCGTGGAGCGCGCCCGCGCCACCGGCGCCGCCGCCATCTTCTGGCTGGACGACAACCGCGCCTACGATCGCGTCGTGATCGAACGCGCGCAGCGGTATCTGCGGAATCACGACACTTCCGGTCTGGACCTGCGCATCCTTTCGCCGTTCGATGCCATGCACGCGACGCTGCAACGGGTACGTGCCGGGCAGGATACGATCTCCGTGACCGGTAACGTGCTGCGCGATTACCTCACCGACCTGTTCCCGATCCTGGAACTGGGAACCAGCGCCAAGATGCTGTCCATCGTCCCGCTGCTGGCGGGTGGCGGTCTCTACGAAACCGGTGCCGGGGGCTCAGCGCCCAAGCATGTGCAGCAGTTCGTCGCCGAGAACTTCCTGCGCTGGGATTCGCTGGGCGAGTTTCTGGCACTGGCGGTATCGCTGGAGGATTACGGTGACAAAAACAGCGATGCCGCCGCCGTGACGCTGGCCCGCGCGCTGGACAAGGCGAACGGACTGATGCTGGAGAACAACCGCTCTCCCGAACGCAGGGTCGGCGGACTCGACAACCGCGGCAGCCATTATTATCTGGCGCTGTACTGGGCGGGTGCGCTGGCCGAACAGGACGACGATGCCGCACTGCGTTCGAGGTTCGCCGACATCGCTCAGGCATTGCAGGACAACGAGCAGCGCATCGTCGAGGAACTGGCCGCCGTGCAGGGCACACCGGTGGAAATCGGCGGCTACTACCACCCGGACCCGAAACTGACCGGCAAGGCGATGCGCCCCAGCCAGACGTTGAACCGGATCATCGATTCCATCGCGCGATAGCCGGTCATTCAGTGCCGGCCACTGGGCGCTCCGGTTCCACAGTCCGTTCCAGCGTATAAACGGCATCGCCAACCTGCGATTCGTCGCCATCACCCGCGACCGCTGCGACGTGCGCCACCACCGGCTGCGTCGAGTCCGGGGCGGTCCACAGCACCGCCCAGCTTGCCGTGCCGTCCTCGACGTCCGCGCCCTCCGTGCCATGCTGGACGAACTGGATGTCGCGTTCGCTGAGCAACGAAACCGGCCGCGTCCCGCCGTCGGGCGGCTCGAACGTGCCGGCTTGCCTGGGGTCATCCGGATGGCGCATGGCGAGCTGGAACCCTGCCACCAGCATATCGGCATGCTCAAGAATGACGCTGAGCCGATAGGTCTCACCCGGCGTAAACCGGTCCGGCAGGCCGTCCAGCCTGACAATACCGGTTGCGGGCGGGGCGTGGTCTTCGTAGTGACACGCGATACAACTGTCCTCACCGAAACCGCCCGTGACGCGCGCGGGCGGCCCATCGCGAAACCCTGTGGCCAGAACAGCGGCTGCAACGGCCGCCGTCAGCGCCAGCGGCCCGCGCATCCTTGACAGACCCGTCACGGGGACCGGCTACTCGGACGCCGCCCCGACCAGCAGCCGGCCGACAGTGTTCGCATCGGTGCCGAACCACATTGCGCCCGTGCGTGCATCGAACATCATGTGGCGGATGTTGTGAGACACCTCGTTGACCGACGTGAACCGCTGCGCATCCGGATCGAACCCCACCAGCCGCTTCTCCGGACCGGTCTGCGAGATCCACAAATGCTCCCGGTCATCGCGCGTCAATCCATACGGGCGTGATCCGGCTCCGCCCGGCATCGCAAACTCTGCGACTTCCCGCGTGCGTGGATCGATGCGGCCCAGGTATCCGCGTGGTTCATCCACGTACCAGACGTAGCCGTCACTCGTCACCTCGATACGTCGCGAGCGCGACTGCTCGGTGGCCTTGTGGAAATGCGTCATCTCCAGTGTTTCCGGGTCAATGCGCACGACGGCGTTGGTATTGAACAGGGCAACCCACGGGTACCCGTCGCCGTCGATCACGATGCCGTAGGGCCGGCTCGGCGTTTCATACGGCGTGACCAGTTCATACTCGCCGGTGCGCATGTCGAGCCGACCGATCCGGTTGGACTGCTGCGACGTGAACCAGATATTGCCGTGATCGTCGAACACCAGTGTGTGCGGATCGCGCGCCTCGCCGGTCAGAAACACTTCGATATCACCGCTGTCCGGATCCAGGCGACCAATGCGGCCGTTGCGATTGCCGGCGTACCAGACCATCCCGTCGTCGGCGACGATCAGATTGTGCGGATTGGTGCCATCCTCGATTTCGTAGCGGCGAAAATCGTCGGAAGACGGATCGAAGTACGCAATGTAATTGCCCGACTGACCGACAAACCACACCCTGCCATCGGGTGCGACGTACGGATCCCGGCTGCGGCCACCCCACTCCACCGACCATTCCTTCAGTACCTCGACGCCTCCAGTGGCCGGCTGCGCGACCGCAACGGCCGGCACTGCCAGCATGGCCGCGAATATCACCGTGGTCAGATGTCTCATCTGGCTTTCCTCCAACATATGGTCAGGTGGTGAAGCACGCCGCAACCCCGGCAGCAGCCGACCCGGCAGCGGATTAAGGTCAGTTGCCCGCGATGGCGTCCGCTCCTGCCTGGGCAACCAGTTCGTCGTCGGCCGGCGGCAGCCCGCTGACCGCGATCGCACCAATCAGTTCACCGTTGCGGACGATGGGCACGCCACCACCGAACGTGACACCGCTCTCGATCGCCTCGATCTCACCGGCACGCAGCCGTTCGCCGTAGACCGCCGAAGTCAGCCCGGTTTCCACGACGACCAGGTTCTTGCCCATCGCGAACGTGAAGGTTCCGGCCGAAGCGGTGCCGCGACGCTGGACATAGACAGGCACACCACCATCGTCGGTGATCGCGATCGTGATGTTCGACCAGTCGTTACGCTCGGCGTAATCCACGGCAGCGGTCATGGCCTCCATGGCAAGTTCCAGGGTCAGAGCCCGCGGTGGCGGCGGAGGCGGCTGTGCGACACTGGCCACGGACCAGGCCATCAGGCAGAGCAGTGAAATCAGCAGGCAGTACGAGCGTTGCATGACGGACTCCTTGGGATTCGAATTATTGGCGAGGACCTCACGAGCGATCGAAGCCGGATTCAATCACCGGGCGATGGTTCGTAGCCGCCAACTTATCACAGCGCCAGCCGCCCTTGCACCCGGCCACCGGCCCGCCAGCCCGCCAGCCCGCCAGCGGGTCCCTGCCCTTCCGCCACCGGCCTCCACTGCGGGATACTGGCAATCCGACTCCACAGCCATCGAGGAACACAGCCAGTGCCATCATTCGACGTCGTCTCCGAGCTCGATGCTCATGAACTGTCCAATGCCGTAGACCAGGCCAACCGGGAAATCGAGAACCGCTTCGATTTTCGCGGCACCGGCGCAAAATTCGAACTCAACGAATGGACCGTAACGCTGGAAGCGCCGGAGGCGTTCCAGATCCAGCAGATGATGCCGGTGCTCACCGAGAAGCTCGCACGCCGCGGCATCGATGTCGCCGCAATGGATCCGGGCAAGCCCGAAATCGCCCTGCATCGCACGCGCCAGCAGGTGATGATGAGGCATGGCGTGGACACCGACACCGCGCGCGCCATCGTCAAGACCATCAAGCAATCCAAGGTCAAGGTGCAGGCGCAGATCCAGGGGGAACAGGTGCGCGTCATCGGCAAGAAGCGCGACGATCTTCAGGACGTGATCCAGCTGCTCAAAGACAGCAATCTTGGCATGCCGCTGCAGTTCACGAACTTTCGCGACTGAACGGCCATGATCGGGCACGCGGGAGACCGTCGATGACATCGATGCTGTTCCAGCTGCTTGGCGGCATCGGGCTGTTTCTGCTCGGCATGACGCTACTGACGGACGGCCTGAAGGCCTTTGCCGGTGATGCGCTGCGTCGTGCTCTGCTGCGCTTCACCGGCACGCCGATGAAGGCCTTCGTCTCCGGCGCGTTGGCCACGGTGATGGTGCAGTCGTCGAGCGCGACCACGGTGGCGGTGATCGGATTCGTGAGCGCGGGTCTGATCGCGTTTCCGCAGGCCGTGGGCGTGGTGTTCGGCGCCAGCCTCGGCACCACCGGCACCGGCTGGATTGTCTCCGTATTGGGGTTGAACGTCAGCATCGGCTACTACGCGCTGCCGCTCGTCGGAATCGGCGCATTCATGCGGCTGCTGGCGAAGGGTCCGAAACGTTCCCTGGGTCTGGCCCTGGCGGGCTTTGGCCTGATCTTCATCGGTATTTCCGTGCTCCAGGAAGGCATGCAGGACATGTCCGGCCTGTTCCGTCTCAGCGACCTGCCAACCAGCGGGCTGCTCGGACATTTCCTCGTCATGCTGGTCGGCATCGTGCTGACGGTGGTGATGCAGTCGTCGTCAGCCGCCGTCGCAACCACGCTGACGGCGCTGCACAGTCAGGCGATCAATTTCGAGCAGGCCGCATCGCTGGTGATCGGCGCCGCCGTGGGCACGACGGTGACCGGCGCGCTGGCGGCGATTGGTGGCACCGTGCCGGCCAAACGTACCGCGCTGGCGCATGTGGTGTTCAATCTGACGACCGGCGTGATCGCGGTAGTCCTGCTGCCGATGCTGCTGTGGCTGATCGCACTGGCGCAGACCCATCTTGGCCTCGATCCGGGCGCAGTAAGCCTGGCCGCGTTTCACACCACATTCATCGCACTGGGCGTGCTGCTGTTCCTGCCGTTCGCCGACCGCTTCGCGCGCTGGGTGGAACGCCGGTTACCGGACAGGGGGCCGGCGCTGACTCGGCATCTGGACGACTCGCTGCTGTCGGTGCCGCCGATCGCGCTGGAGGCTTCCCTCCGCGCACTGCGGGACATCGCAACGGAGACCTTCAACGCACTGCGCGCGAATCTGGAACATCCGGATACCGGTGCCACCGAAGCGCGCGCGCGCATCACACAGGCGCTTGAAGATACGCAGCTGTTTTTCTCCCGCATTCCGGCCGAGGCCGAACAAGAGGCGCTGTCGGAAGCACGCCTGGCACAGATGCATGCCATCGATCATCTGCTGCGGCTGAACGCGCGGCTGTGGCTGCCGCCCGGTGTGCGTCACATGCTGGGCAGCGAGCAGCTCAAGCCGGCGTTGCGGCGCACGATCGACATGCTGACCATGGCGGCCGACGGCATGGCCCATCGCGGCGAGCCGGTTGGAGACGGTAGCGGCCATGATGGTGGCGAAAGCAGCGACGGCGGTGCAAGCTGGCTCACGGAAATTGCACGACACGCTGCCGCGCTGGAGGAAATCCGTCGCGACGAACGGCCGGTGGTGATGCGCATGACAGCCGGCGGCGGCGTCGCACCGGTGGCTGCGCTGGAAGTGCTCGATGCGATGCGCTGGATGGACCGCGTGGCGCATCATGTCTGGCGCTGCTGCAATTATCTCGCCACGGACCTGGGTTACAGCACCAGCACCACCCGCACCAGCCCCACATCCTCGTGATGACGCTGTTCGACGAAGCCCAGTGATGCACACAGTTTCCGCATCACTTTGTTGTCACTGAGCACATCGCCCTGGATCCGGGCGATGCCGCGTGAGCGGGCGTATGCAATGATCGTCTGCATCAGGTACTGACCAAGGCCCAGACCCGTAAAGCGCTTCTCGACGATGATCGCAAACTCGGCACTGCGCCGGTCCGGATCAGTGCTGATGTGAACGACACCGAACAGCTCGGCCCGGCCCGGTACATCGTGCTCGGTGAGCACCAGCGCCATCTCGCGGTCGTAGTCGATTTGCGTGAAGCGGGCGGCGGCAAGGTGAGACAGCATTTTCACCGGATTGAAGAAACGCGCGCGGATCTCCTCATCGGACAGACGCGCAAAGCCGCGGTGCACAGCCGGCTCATCCTCCGGCAGTACCGGCCTGAGCAGAAGGACGCGACCATCCGGCAGCGGCACGTCCTGTTCCAGCTCCTTCGGATAGGGACAGATCGCGAGGCGATCGATGGTCGCAGCGGGATCCCGATCCAGCTTCACACGCGCATCCAGCGCGATCACGCCGTCGGCGTTCGCCAGCAACGGATTGATGTCCACTTCGGCGATGCACGGAAAATCCACCACCAGCTGCGACAGCCGTGTCAACGCCAGCGCCACCGCGCCCTCATCCACCGCTGCCACATCGCGATAGCCGCGCATCAGCCGGTACACGCGTGTGCGCGACATCATCTCGCGCGCCAGATGCAGATTCAGCGGCGGCAGCGCAACAGCCGTGTCGGCGATCACTTCCACCGCGGTGCCGCCCTGTCCGAACAGGATCACCGGGCCGAATTCGCCGCCGCTGCCGACGCCGGCGATCAGCTCCAGCGCGCCACGACGTCTGGCCATCGGCTCTACGGTAAAACCCTGCAGGTCGGCGTCGGGCGCGCCTTCGCGCAGACGTGCCAGCATCTGGTCTGCCGCATCCCGCACTTCGTCCGCACCGTCCAGCCCCAGCATCACGCCACCGAGATCGGACTTGTGACTCAGATTCGGTGAGCGGACCTTCAGCGCGACCTGCCCGCCGATGCGCTCGGCCGCTGCCGCTGCGTCATCGGGCGTCGCGGCGACGACGGCTTCGGTGACCGGTATCCCGTAAGCTCTCAGCAGGCGTTTGGATTCCGTCATGTCCAGCGCATCACGACCATCATTCAGCGCGGCATCGATCACCTGCCGCGCGACCTGCACATCCGGCGTGAACTGTTCCGGCAGTGACGGTGGGGTCTCCATCAGCATTGCCTGATTGCGACGGTAGGCCACCATCTGCATGAACGCACGCACCGCCTGCTCGGGCGTGGAGAATGTCGGCACCTGATGGCGCTGGAACGTCTCACGTGCGAGCCGTGCTACGTGCTCACCCACCCAGCTGGTCAGCACCGTGCAGCGTGTACCGTCGCGCACCACATCGATCACCGCGCGCGCCACCTCCACACCGGATGCGACGGCGGTGGGGCAGTGCAGCACGAGCACGCCGTCGACATCGGGATCAGCCAGCACCGGCGGCAGCGCCTCGCGATAGCGTTGCGCGGTCGCATCACCGATGAGGTCGACGGGATTGCCACGCGACCAGGTGGCCGGCAGCTGTGCGTCCAGCGTCGTCCGCGTTTCGTCCGACAGCGTCGCGAGTACGCCGCCGCTGTCCAGCAGCGCGTCGGCGGCCAACACGCCAATGCCACCGCCATTGGTCACGATCGCCAGTCTCGGCCCGCGCGGACGGCGCGCCAGCGCCAGCGTCTCCACCGCGTCGAACAGCTCCTCCAGCCGATAGACGCGCAGCATGCCAGCGCGCCGGAACGCCGCGTCGTAGGCCGCATCGGAACCGGCCAGCACGCCGGTATGGGTAGCCGCCGCGGCGGCACTGGCCTCATGCCGGCCGCTCTTGACCGCCAGCACGGGCTTGCTGCGCGCCGCCGCCCGCGCCGCCGACAGAAACTTGCGCGCCTGACTGATCGCCTCGACGTAGAGCAGGATGGATTGCGTGGCCGAATCGTTCGCCAGCCAGTCGATCAGGTCGCCGAAATCGACGTCGGCCATGTCACCCAGCGAAATCATGTGCGAGAAGCCGATGCCACGACCGTACGCCCAGTCCAGAATCGACGTCGTGATCGCACCTGACTGGGCGATGAAGGCGATCTTTCCCGGATGCGGCGTCAGATGCGCAAAGCTGGCGTTCAGCCCGATGCCGGGCACCATGATGCCCAGGCAGTTGGGACCGATGATCCTCAGCAGCGACGGTCGCGCGGCGTCCAGCATGTCGCGCCGCAGCTGCGTGCCGCCATCGGACTGCCCGAAGCCCGCCGAGATCACCACCGCGGCGCGTGTCCCGGCTGCGGCCAGCTCGGCGATCAGCCCCGGCACCGTCGGCGCCGGCGTGGCGATCACGGCCAGATCAGGTGCCTGCGGCAGACTGGCGATGTCAGGATACGCCGTGAGGCCGAGCACGCCGCCGCGCTTCGGATTCACCGGCAGCAATGCACCGGAGAATCCGCCAGCGATGAGGTTCTCGGTCAGTTTGCGGCCCACCGAATGCTCTCTCTCGGTGGCACCGATGATCGCGACCGAAGCCGGTCGCAGCAGCGCGTCCAGATTCCTTATCGTCATGTGGCCAGTCTACACGGGCGTGCCATAATCGACTTCCCCATGCTCCGGATACTGAACCTGAAGTGAAGAGTCGGATTGATGCCAGCCAACACGAAGTCGCAATTCACAGCGAAACCACTGCGCCCGGCCAGGCCGGGCAGTGATGCACCGTGGGCCTTTGTCGTGCTGCCAAAGACCGCGAGCGCGAAGCTGCCCAGACGGGGGCGGACAACGGTAGAGGGCACCATCAATGGTCAGGGCTTCCGGATGACCCTCGAGCCGGATGGTCAGCTGAGTCATTGGTTGCCTTTGAACAGGGCGCTGCTTGAAGCCGCAGGCGTGGCTATCGGCGAACCTGCCTCGTTTGTGATCATGCCAGTGGCGCGGGAACCCGAACCCGATGTTCCTGCAGACCTGGAAGAAGCACTGGCGGCCAACCCGAAGGCCCGAGGCGTCTGGGAAGATACAACCACGATCGCACGCCTCGACTGGGTGCACTGGATCACTTCCGCCAAGCAGAAAAAAACGCGGGTGAAGCGGATCAGTGATGCCTGCGACATGCTGGCCTCCGGAAAGCGGCGGGTATGCTGTTTCGATCCTTCCGGCTACTACAGCAAAGCATTCGGCGCACCAAAGGCGGCAGATCAGGCCAGCCCGACCTCCACATTGCGGCAGTCCGCACCATAGGGATGTCCTGAAGTTCACTGTGGTTGCGGCTTCCGACGTCGTGATACGCTGGCTGGGCCGCGGCGCCACGATTACGATAGCCCGGTGGCTGTGATGCCCGCTGCGCTCAACACGGAAACGCCGGCGAATAACCAATGCTGAGGGAAGATTCGATGAAACCCACCCTGCTCGGAACCCTGATGCTCGCAGGCGGTCTTGCCCTGTATGCATCGATGACCATGGCGCAGCAACCGGCACCGGCATGCGACCGTGCCTGTCTCGAGAACCACATGGAACGCTACTGGGATGCGCTGATCAATGACGATCCCGCACACGTACCACTGGCGCAAACCGTGAGGTTCACCGAGAACGGACAGCGGCTGCCCATTGGCGAAGGCCTGTGGAAAAGCCTGCGCTCGGTGAGCGACTATCGCCTGTGGGTCACCGACACCGATGCCGGTCAGGTCACGCTGATCACGACCATCGAGGAGCGCGACCGCACACCGGACAGCGGCGTGCCGGCCGTGGCCTTCTTCCGCCTGCGCGTGCAGGACGGCTTGATTACCGAAATCGAACAGATCGTAGAGCGCAGCGAGCAGGCGGCGCAGCGAATCGAGGCGCTGGGTTCGCCGCGCGAGGCATTCACCCGTAGCGTACCGGCGAGTGAGCGCATGTCGCGCCGCGACCTGATCCACACCGCGGACCTTTACTTCACCGGCATGCAGCGCAACGACGGCCAGGGGCACTACCCGTTCGCCGACCACTGCCATCGCATCGAAAACGGTTCGATCACCACCAATCAGCCCACGCCCGCGGGCCAGACACGCCCGGACCCGCAGACCTCCACCAGCTATTCGGCGCAATGGAGCTGTCGCGAACAGTTCGAGTCGGGATTGCTGTATTTCGTCAGCCGCATCCGCGACCGTCGCTACGTGGCCGTGGACCAGGAACGCGGGCTGGTGATGGCCGTGGCGTTCTTCGACCACATGGCCGGTAGCACACGAGAGTTCACGACCCCCGATGGTCGGCAGATTACTGCCGGCCCCGCGCAACCCTGGACCTGGTACATCGCCGAAGTCTTCAAGATCGAGAACGGCCTGCTCGGTGAAATCGAGGCGATACTGAACCGCTCACCGTACGGCATGCTGTCGGGCTGGAGCAGCTGGGATGAGGGCATGTCGGATCGCGCGCGCGACGTGACCGGCTACGTGGAGGACCGATAACCGGTCAACCGCGGCGCTGATCTGAAGGGACCGCGCCTCCGGGACTACTCCTCTGGTCCGAAAGCGATGACGGAACGCCCTGCCCTGCTGCTGTCCGCCGCCGCCGCGCTGCTGCTCGGCGTGGTGGGCACTGGCATGGCGCTGGCCACCGATTCGCGCGCGATTCTGCTCGACGGTCTGTTCAACCTCACGTACTTCCTGATCGCACTGATCACAATCCGTGTGGCCGTACTCGCCGCACGGCCGGACACGCCGGAATTTCCTTTCGGTCACGCGTATTTCGAATCGCTGGTCAATGCCGGCAAGGGCCTGCTGATACTTGGCATCTCGATGCTGGCGCTGATCGATGCGGCGGTCACGATCGCGGTCGGAGGCCGCGCGATCGACGCGGGACTCGCGATCGGCTACGCGACGTTCGCGACCATCGTGTGTGCAGCCACAGCGCTGACACTGCGTCGCAGCCAGTCGAACGATGCCAGCCCTCTGGTGGAAGCGGATGTTGCGAACTGGCTGCTGAATACAATCGTGTCCGGCGCCGTGCTGGCCGCCTTCTGTCTCGTGCCGCTGATGCATGCACTGGACCGCACCGCCTGGGCGGCGTACGTGGATCCGATCCTGGTTGCACTCGTGGTCATCCTGTTCATCGGCGTACCGATCCGGATCGCCCGGCGTGCAGTGCTGGAGCTGCTGAACCGGTCACCGCCCGAGGATATCGCGGCGCCGATACGTGCCGCGGTGCACAATGCGCTTCAGGAACTGCCGGTCCGGCAGCTGCATCTGCGCATGGTCCGACCCGGTCGAACACTGTATCTCGTCGTGCATGCGGTGCTGCCCGAAGACTTCCGCGTCGAGACCCTGGGCACGCTGGACGCATGGCGCGAGCGCATCGATCTGGCCGTGCGCGATGTGTACCCGCGCGCTGTGGTCGATGCGATGTTCACGGCCAGCGAACGCTGGGCGGCCCCGGCCGTGGCGGGGACACAGCGAAATACGGCCGTTGCCGAAGTGCCTTGATCCACGTGACGCGCTACAGTGCGCGCGATGAATACCCCTGCAGGTCGCGAGAACTTCGAGGACGTCGCCGCCGAGCGTGCGACGCTGATGCGGGCGCTGACGCGTCTGGGGAGGATACTCTGGCGTCCGGAACTCAGGCGCTGGCGCCCGCTGATCATCGCGGCACTGGTGCTGACCGTGATCGCCAAGGTGCTGTCGGTGGCGGGGCCGGTGTTCCTCGGGGAGGGCATCAACGCAGTCCTCGATGAAGACGGAGCTGCCGCAGCCGGCGCCTTGTTCGTGACGTTCTTCGTGATCTACGCGGCCGCACGTTTCCTCGCCACCGCGCTGCCGCAGGCGCGGGACGCGTTCTTCGTCAAGGTCACGCAGGATGCCAACCGCGTGCTTGCCGTTGAAGCCTTCTCTCACGCACAGCATCTGTCGCTGCAGTTTCATCTGACACGACGGGCCGGAGCGCTGAACCGCATCATCGAGCGTGGCGCCGGTGCCATCGAGTACCTGCTGCGGTTCCTGTGCTTCAATATCGGGCCGGTGCTGATCGAGCTGACGCTTGCCGCGGCCGTGCTGGCGATCAGGTACGGGCCGGCGTTCGCGGCCGCGGCGGTGCTGACAGTGGTCGCATACTCCGTACTCACCATCGTGATCACCGAACAGCGCACCCGCCAGCGGCGCATCATGAATGAGGCCGACACCGAGCTGCGCGCGCGAGCCATGGACTCGCTGACCAACTTCGAGACGGTGAAAGCGCATGCGGCCGAGAACCGCGAAACCGAGCGCTATGACTCGGCGGTAAAGACGTACAACCGCTACTACGTGCGGCTGATGCGATCACTGGCCGTGCTGAATATTTCGCAGGAACTGGTGATGACCACCGGTCTGCTCGCCGTGGCACTGCTCGCGGCGTTCGCGGTCAGGGCCGGGACGCTGGGCATTGGCGACATCACCGCGATCATCATGATCCTGATGAACATCTACCGGCCGTTGAACATCCTCGGCTGGGCCTGGCGCGAGATCAAACTCGGCATGGTCGACATGGAGAAGCTGTTCGGCCTGCTGGATGTACGCAACGAGGTACCCGACGCGCCCGATGCACGGCCATTGCGTACACGTGCCGGCGAAGTGCGCTTCGAACATGTGAGCTTTGCCCATGTCGGACGCTCGCTGGGCCTGACGGATGTGTCGTTCAGCGTTGCGCCCGGCAGTTTCGTCGGCTTTGCCGGCCCCAGTGGCGCCGGCAAATCCACGATCCTGAAGCTGCTGTTCCGCTTCTACGATCCGGCCGAAGGACGAATCCTGATCGATGGTCAGGCTCTGCGCGGCGTGACCCAGGCATCGCTGCGCTCCGCGCTGGGCCTGGTACCCCAGGAAGTCGTGCTGTTCAACGACACGATCCGCTTCAACGTGGCTTACTCCAGGCCGGAAGCCAGCGAAGCCGAGCTGATGGCTGCACTGGAACGCGCCCAGCTCGCGGACTTCATCGCCTCTCTGCCGCAGGGACTTGATACGCGGGTTGGAGAGCGCGGCCTGAAGCTGTCCGGTGGTGAAAAACAACGCATCGGTGTGGCGCGCGCCATTCTGCGTGACCCTCCGATTCTGGTACTGGATGAAGCCACATCGTCGCTGGACTCGGAAACCGAACGGGAGGTGCAGCAGGCACTGCGCGAAGCCGCGCGCGGACGTACAACCATTGCCGTAGCGCACCGACTGTCGACCATCGCCTCGGCCGACCATATCTTCGTGCTCGACGGCGGCCGCATCACCGAGAGCGGCACGCATGCAAGCCTGATCGCCGGCGAAGGTCTGTATGCAACGATGTGGCGGCGGCAGATACAGACCGACGAGTCAGCATTCGTGGTTGCGGACCTGAACTCCATGGCAGTCAACAGCGCCACGGACGGGTGATCAGAGGTAGCATTTCGGCGCGGTCATGGAACCATTCGAACCAACACTGTTGCGCACCACCGGCGTGGCGCTGTTCGCCGCGCTGCTCACGGCACTTACCGTTGGCCATGCGCTGCTGCACAAACGTCGCCCCGAATCAGCGTTCGGCTGGATCGCCGTGTGCCTGCTGGTTCCAATCGCCGGCCCTGTGCTGTATTTCCTTTTCGGCATCAACCGTGTGCGTAACAAGGCGCGCGAGCTGCGTGCCGGAAATCCGGTTCAGCCACCACCGGACGGGCCGGTTGTGGATGTGCCCGAGGAACTGCAACCGCTGGCGAAACTCGGATACCACGCGGCCGGTACGCAGCTGGTCGCCGGCAACAGCATCGACACGCTGCACACTGGCGAACAGGCCTACCCCGCCATGCTGGAAGCCATTGCGGCGGCACGGCACCGCATCTCGATGTCGTCCTATATTTTCGACAGCAACCGCAGTGGACGACAGTTCGTCGATGCGCTGCGTGCCGCGGCGGAACGCGGCGTGGACGTGCGCGTGCTGCTCGATGGCTTCGGTGAAGTGTATTCGCTGCCACGCACACGCTGGCTGTTTCGTGGCAGCAAGGTGCGGCTGGCACGATTTCTGCCGCCACGACTGATACCGCCATCGTTTCACGTCAACATGCGCAATCACCGCAAGATTCTGGTCGTCGACGGCGAGACGGCTTTCACCGGCGGCATGAACATCGGCGATCGCTACCTGGCGGACAACACCGCCAATCCGCATCGGGTCGTGGACGTGCACTTTCGTCTGTGCGGACCGATCGCCACGCATATCGAAACCGTGTTCCTCGACGACTGGCAGTTTGTGACCGGCGAGTCCGCTGCGCCACCGAAGGCGGCCACGCACGCGGTCGGCAACGCAATCTGCCGTACCGTTGCCGACGGCCCGGACGAAAACCTTGATCGACTGACCACCCTGCTGGTGGGTGCGCTGGGCATCGCCCGGCAACGCATCGCGATCATGACACCGTATTTCCTGCCGCCCAGGGAACTGATCGGCGCGTTACAGGCCGCTGCACTGCGGGATGTGGATGTCTCCGTAATTCTCCCGGCCAGGAACAATCTGTTCTACGTGCATCGCGCCACAAGACACATGCTGTGGGAACTCCTGCAACGCGGCGTGAACATCTGCTATCAGCCGGCGCCGTTCGTGCACAGCAAGCTGCTGCTGATCGACGGCCACTACGCGCAGATCGGCTCCGCGAACCTTGATCCACGCAGCCTGCGGCTGAACTTCGAGCTGACGATAGAGATCTACGACGAAGAGACCGTCGGCGAACTCGGTGAGCATTTCGCGGCGGTGCGTGCGAAATCCACGCCGGTGACGCTCGATTACGTCGAAAAGCGACGGCTGCGAACACGGCTCGCGGATGGTGTGGCATGGCTGTTCACGCCGTACCTGTAACGCCCGCCTTCGTGGTCCGGCGTGCCCGGGTCGGCTGCGATCAGTTTCCCGATCAGCACCCGTGTGTGCCGTTTCTTCAACAGTCAGTTACATCTGTTCCTTAAAGTCAGTTCGAATAATGCTTCAGCGGACGCGTGCCGCGTCCGGGCGCCACCCAGGCACCGGGCCATGCTGCATGGCGGTCGATTTCGCACCGGCGCACACGACCAGTGAGTGGACTGGCGCTTCCTGGCCCACCGAGCGATTCCATTGGCGGCGCCGGCGATTCCACCTTCAGCAGCGGAGGAACCACGAATGATCACCATTTCCGCCCTCGACCAGGTACCCGACTTCGCCAGGGGCCAGGTGCGCGACCTGCGGGTACGCTGGGCGCTTGAGGAGGCAGGTCTGCCTTACCGCACCCGGGTGCTGGCGCAGGGTGACCAGGACAAGGCCGATTACCGCGCCCTGCAGCCCTTCGGTCAGGTACCCATCTTCGAGGAAGATGGCTTCTCTATGTTCGAATCCGGCGCCATCGTCCTGTATATCGGTGAAAGATGCGACACGCTGCTGCCGTCCGAGCCTCGAGTCCGCGCCAAAGCCGTGCAATGGGTGATCGCGGCGCTGAACTCCATCGAACCCGGCGTGATGAACCTTGCACTGATCGACCTGTTCTACGGCGACCAGGAATGGGCACAACTGCGCCGCCCCGGCGCGGTCGAATTTGTTGCTCAGCGCCTGAATGCACTATCCCGCGCGCTGGGCGACAAGCCCTGTCTCGACGGCGATCGTTTCACTGCCGGCGATCTGCTCATGAGCAGCGTGCTGCGTACGCTGAAGACCACCCGTTACGAAATGAACGACGCCCGTCTCAACGCCTATATCGAGCGATGCACGTCGCGGCCGGCGTTCCAGCGCGCCTACGACGCGCAACTGGCCGACTTCAAGGCATCGCGCTCAGGCCGTGCAGATGCTGACTGAATCGTCCGGACCTGCCCATCTGGACCTAACCCACAGGTCGCACTGGTACTACTTGGCCGACATCCCGGTTGCTAGCCTCCCCGCAAGCACGCGGCCGGAGTCATCCACGGGCCAACGCTGTCGGTTCGGGCCGGCGAGTTGAGCAGCGTATCGGGCAGGTACCCGGCCAAGGTGGCGGAGCGGGCAATGCCGGTCGGCCCGGCCGGATGGCCGCCCGCCCGAGGGCCGTTTCCCGGGCGCTGGGGCGCGGGATTCGTGTTCCCGGGCTTGGGACTCGCGGCAGGTCGTCTGCCGGCTTAGTAGTGAGGAGGACGTCAGACCCCGGGGAACAGGAGCAGTGGCCCTTGTTCTTCGTGACCTTATTCAGTTGCGGCTGGCCGAAATGAACGGGCACTCGGACGTAGCCACCGCTACGCCGAGTGCTCCGTCAGGCGGACAACATCAGGAAGGACGGATACTGTGAAATACGGAACGAAATCAATGACTATTCGGATCGCCTGCGCCTGCCTGGCAGGCACGTGCCTTGCAATGGCGCACGCCACCGCCGAAGAAACCGCGCATGTTCACGCGCCTGCCGCACAGGCACCTGTGGAGGGCGAAACGGAAGCAACGGGACATGCTCACCATGGAATGCACTCCGAAGAAGAAGCCCTTCGGGAAGCAATCTGGTATGCGTCGGCCGAAGGCAGTCTGGAGCTGCTGCGGCGCCTGCTGAGGGAGGACGATGCGGACGTCAATGACTTGGCGGTGGGCCACTTCACGACCCCGCTGTGGATAGCAGCCCAGCAGGGTCACGCTGATGTGGTTCGGATGCTGCTGATGCGCGGTGCCAGTATCGACGCGACGGACAACGTCGACCGCCGTACGCCACTGCTCCAGGCCGCCCAGGAAGGCCATACGGAGGTGGTAAGGGCTCTGCTGGAGCATGGCGCGGACATCGAGGCCAGAAATGCCAGCAACGGCGCGACACCGCTGTTCGTGGCCTCGGCGCGCGGTCATGCGGAAGTCGTCAAACTGCTGCTGGACGCCGGTGCCGATGTCACCGCCACGGCAACGGCAGGCGATAAAGACGATACACCCCTGAGTATCGCCACGGACCGGGGCCATGCCGACGTGGTGGAGCTGCTGGCAATGAGGACCGTCGAAGCCGGCGGATAGCTGCACTGCCGCGGCCGTCCAGGTCCGGCCGTCGTCACGACTCGCCACGAGCCGGCTCGTTCCGTGCCGGCTCGCCCACCCGTGCCGGCTCACCCACACCCATCACTCGCCCACACTCACAAGAGAAACAGAATTTGATCATTAGATAATTTGCTAATAGACTCTTTCTCCAATGAGTGCGAACAGAATTTTCGATGCCCTGGCGTCAACGCCGCGCCGTCAGATTCTGGCGTCGCTGTCGAATTGCGAAATGACGACCGCGGAACTCGCGGAACAGTTCCGCATGACGCCACCCTCGATGTCTCGGCACCTGTCTGTGCTGCAGAACGCCGGCCTGGTGGAAAGTGAGCGCCACGGGCAGCGCGTGCTCTACCGGCTGGTCCCCGACAATCTCGTGAACACGCTGATGGGGTTCGCGCTGGAGATCTGTCCGGTGGGCAGTGCATTGAAGCGCAAGGCGCGTGCCCGCGCCAAACAGCGGCGGATCACCGGATAGGCCATGACGTGACCGGGTCACCCGCCTGTGTACCCGTCCATCGCGTCGCGCCGACCGACATCGAATCGGTTTGCAACGGTACAGTCCGCTGGGCACCGGAGAAATCACTCTGGTTCATCGGCATGACGGTGGCTGGAGTGGTTGGCGGCGCACTGACCTTCTCGCTGGCGGCATTCGCCATCTACGCAATCTCCACCGCTTCCGTACTCCTGCTGGGTCATTCGCTCGGCAATCATCGCAAGCTTGTCCACGACAGCTTCCAGTGTCCCAGGTGGCTCGAGTACACCCTGATCTACTGCGGCATACAGGTGGGACTGGCCGGACCGCTGGGACTGTTGCGACAGCACGATCTGCGGGATTTCGCTCAGCGCATGCCACATTGCCACGCCTATCTGCGGCACGGGCGATCGGCATTCGTGGATGCCTGGTGGCAACTCAACTGCGAGCTGGTGCTTGCGAATCCGCCAGACATCCGAATCGAGCCACGACTGGCCAATGATCGTTTTCTGCTGTGGCTGGAACGGACGTGGATGCTTCAGCAGCTGCCGCCGGGGATCCTGCTGTTTCTGCTCGGCGGATGGCCATTCGTCTTCTGGGGCGTATGCCTGCGAATCAGCACGGCCGTCTTTGGTCACTGGCTGATCGGCTACCTGGCTCACAACCATGGCGAACTGACGCGAGAGGTCAGCGGAGCCGCCGTACAGGGACGCAACATCCGCTGGACATCACTGCTCACCATGGGTGAGTGCTGGCACAACAATCATCACGCCTATCCCGGCTCGGCCAGGCTCGGACTGGCGCCCGGTGAATGGGACCCCGGATGGTGGGTGCTCTGCGGACTTGAACGGATCGGACTCGTCCGGGGACTGCGTCTTCCCGAGCATCTTCCACATCGGCCCGAACTGAAGGACGTATCGGCGCCGTGCGCATCGGCGACGCCCCCCGCACCGCAGCAGAGGTGTATCGAACGTGAACACATCGCCTGACAGCAGCCCCGCCGATCCGCCGAAAGCACCCCCCAGGACGATGGGAAAGCTCTGGTTCTGGCCCGTCGCCTTCGGCGCCGCCACCGGGCTGGCAATCCGTCTCATATTCCAGGGCGACACCTACTACGCCTACAACGTGATGATGGCGTCGTTCACGGTGCTGGTTCCGATAACGGTCGGTGCGATCACGATCTACGTTGCCGAGCGAATCGCGCGGCGCTCTTGGTCGTACTACTTCTGGGTGGCTGCGCTGGCCAACACGCTGTTCGTCATCAGCACCTTTGTCATGCTGATCGAAGGGTTGATCTGCACGATTCTGGCGGTGCCGCTGTTCGGGCTGATCGGCGGCGTTGCAGGGCTCGTGACCGGAGCGGTCTGTCGCCACTTCAAGCGTCCGCGGCGCACGGTCCTCTCGGTGGCGGCACTTCCGCTGCTGCTCGGCGCCGTCGAACAGCATCTGCCACTACCGGACACCATCGATACCGTCACAAGCTCGCGGTTCATCGATGCCAGTCCCGAGCAGATATGGCAGGTGCTGATGGAGGCCAGGGACATCCGTCCGGAAGAAATCGGCAGCGCATGGATGTATCGGATCGGAGTACCACTGCCGCTGCATGCAACGACCGAAGTGCGGGATGGTGAGCGCGTTCGACACATCGCGATGGGGAAAGGCATCAGGTTCGAACAGGTGGTGGTCGACTGGCAACCGCAGCGGCGCGTGGAATGGTCCTATCGGTTCACTCCGGACTCGTTTCCGCCGCAGAGTCTCGATGACCATGTTCGCATCGGCGGTGCACATTTCGACCTGCACCGCACCTCCTATTCACTGCAACCCTACACACTGGGGCCGGGGGAAAACGGCACCCTGGTGACCGCGGAGATGACCTATCGCGTCAGCACGCACTTCAACTGGTACGCGCGCCCGGTCGCTCGATGGCTGATCGGCAACTTTGAACGCCACGCACTGCGATTTTACGCCGGCCGGGCCGCCGATCTCGGCGACAGATCCTAGCCGCTCACCTCAGATCGAGAACCCGTCCTCCACCAGCGGCAGCGTCCGCACGCGATGACCGGTGGCGGCGTAGATCGCGTTGCAGATCGCCGGCGCAACAGGCGGCAGCGCCGGCTCGCCCACACCGGTGGGTGAGAAATCGGAGCGCACGAAATGCACGTCGACTTCCGGCGCATTGCGCATGCGCAGCAAGGGATAGCGGTCGAAGTTGGTCTGCTGCACGCGCCCGTTCTCGAACGTGATGCGCAGACCCATCATCGTGCTCAGACCATCGATCACCGAACCTTCGCACTGGTTCTCGGCACCGCTGAGATTCACGATCGGGCCGATGTCGCCAACCACCCAGACCTTGTGCACACGCAGGCGACGGCTGTCCGAGACGCTGACTTCGGCCACCTCGGCGAAGTGACCGGAGTGACTGAAGTGAAACGCCATACCCAGCCCGTGGCCCGCCGGCAGTTCGCGGCCCCAGCCGGCGCGCTCGGCAGCCAGACGAATGACCTCCGCTGCACGGCCGGTGTTCAGCGACTGCGCCATCGCCGGCGGCAGATGCCGCGGCTCGCCCATCACGTCCAGCAGAAACTCCACGTGGTCGCGATCCGCCGCGACCGCGCACTCATGCAGAAAGCACTGGATCGCGAACGCAATGGCATTCGCGCCGGGTGCACGCCAGGGACCGGTTGGAATCTGTGAAGGAATCAGCGACTGTGTGACACGCGCGTTCGTCAGCACATTGGCCGGAAACTCCTGCGGCGACAGGTTGCCGCTGGATACCGGCGAACGACCGTCACGACTGAACGTGATGAAGTGATCGGTCCACGCCGTGAGCCTGCCCGAGCCATCCAGTGCACCGCGCATCGAGTGGAAGCCACCCGGACGATAGTAGTCGAACGTCATGTCGTCCTCGCGGGTCCACTGCAGCTTCACCGGTCGGCCTACGCGCTGGGCGATGGCCACCGCTTCGATCACCGAGTCGTTGGCCAGTCGCCGGCCGAAACCGCCGCCGCCACGCAGCTGATGCAGCGTCACGCGGCCCGGGTCCACGCCCAGCAGCCGTGCCGCACCTGTTAACGCGCCCTGCGGAGTCTGGGTGGGTGCCCAGATTTCCGCGGTGCCGTCACTCTTGACCCAGGCCGTTGCATCCTGCGGCTCCAGATCCGCGTGCGACGCGTACTGATAGGTGTAGAAGCCTTCCACCGTACTGGCAGCCCCGCTGAACGCGGCATCGACATCGCCTCGCTCACCGAGCATCTGACCATTCTCTTCCGCCAGTCTCCGTGCCTCCGTAACCGCCGCCGACCAGCTGTCGGACGACGCGCTGCTCTCGTCCCAGCTGACGCTGAGCTCGCGCTTGGCCTTGATCGCGGCCCAGGTGGAATCGGCGATGATCGCCACGCCGGGCAGGTAGGCCGGCGCATCGGTGCTGAAATTGATCGGGTCGCCGGCACCCTCGAGGATGAAGGCATCGACGACACCGGGCAGCGAGCGGATGTAATCGAGGTTCGCCGACGCGGGTTTCGCGCCGATGGCCGGACCTTTGGTGTAGACCGCGTAGACCATGCCGTCGATCTTCTGATCGATGCCGAACAGTGGCTGGCCGGTAACGATGGCGTGATTGTCCACGCCGCCGATACGCCGACCCAGCAGGCGGTACTGGTCCGTCGACTTCAGTGTCAGCGTGTTGGCGGCAGGCACCGGCAGCCGGGCAGCGCGCTCGGCGAGCTCGCCGTAGCCGATACGCCGGCCGGACTCCTCATGAATCACGAAGCTGGCTTCGGTTCGCAGCTGTGCTGCCGGCACATTCCACGTCTCGGCTGCCGCTTCAACCAGCATGGCCCGCGCCACCGCGCCGGCCTGGCGCAGGGTGTCCCAGTTCATCGGCACCGACAGCGAACCGCCGGCAAACTGTATGCCGTAACGGGACGCGTCGATCGCCGACTGTTTCACTTCCACATGCGCCCAGTCCGCGTCCAGCTCTTCGGCAACGATCATCGGCAGCGCGGTCTTCACGCCCTGCCCGACCTCCGGGTTCTTCGCGTACAGCACGATGCGTCCGTCCGCGGCGATCTGCACATAGGCATTGAACGTCTGCGGCTCGGCGGAGGCGGAGGCGTCGCGCCGGCGCTGCGCCAGCGCATCGCGCGAACCCGCACCCAGCGTGAACGCCAGCACCAGGCCGCCGCCGGCGATGCCGGAGAGCTTGATGAACCCACGACGGCTCAGCGAAACCGCCGCCGACTGCGCGGCGCGCTCGGCCGCACGCATGAATTCAGGGACATAGGGATTGTTGACGTCGCGGTTCATGCCGCACCTCCATCGCGCAGCATGCGCGCCGCCGAATGAATGGCCTTGCGAATACGCGGATAAGTGCCGCATCGGCACAGGTGTGGCGACATGGCCGCATCGATATCCGAATCACTGGGGCTGGGGTTGCGGTTCAACAGTGCGGCGGCGCTGATCAGCTGACCCGCCTGGCAGTAGCCGCACTGCGCCACGTCTTCCTCGATCCACGCCTTCTGCACCGCGTGCAGCTCGCCGTCGGGCCGCGCCAGACCTTCGACCGTGGTGATCTGCTGCCCCGCGGCACTGCTGACCGGCAGCTGGCAGGACTGGATGGGCGCGCCATTGAGCTGGATCATGCAGGCCGAACACTGGGCGATGCCGCAGCCGAACTTGGTGCCGACCAGGCCCAGGGTGTCGCGCAACACCCAGAGCAGTGGCGTGGATGGATCGACGTCGTCGCCGATCTCGTAGGGTTGTCCGTTGACAGTGAGGCGCAGCATGGAAGTTCCCCCCGGAGAATCGCAATCGAATAGGTTGTGTGACCGCGAAGTCTCATGCAAATTCCCTCGTGGTGCAACCACGCACGCGAGGTCCCATGCAGCGATACACCGGCGCCGTCGATCAGGGCACCACCAGCAGCCGGTTCATCGTATTCGATGAACAGGGGCGGATCGTGTCGATGGCACAGAAGGAGCACCGTCAGATCTATCCGCGTCCCGGCTGGGTGGAGCACGACGCGTCCGAGATCTGGGACAACACGCGTGAAGTGATCGGCGCCGCGCTGTCGCGCGCCGACCTGCACGCGGCGGATATGGCGGCCGTAGGCATCACCAATCAGCGCGAGACCATCGTGCTGTGGGACGCGGCCACCGGCCGCCCTCTGGCCAATGCCATCGTCTGGCAGGACACCCGCGTTGACAGCCTGGTTGCCGCCTATGCGCGCGACGGCGGCCGGAACCGCTTCCGGGCTGCCACGGGCCTGCCGCTGGCGAGCTATTTCAGCGCGCTGAAGCTGCAATGGCTGCTCGACCAGGTTCCGGATGCGCGTGAACGGGCCGCCGCCGGCGAACTGAAGGCCGGCACCATGGACTGCTGGATCGCCTGGCAGCTGACGGGCGGCGCAGCACAGGGCCTGCACGTCACCGACGTGACCAACGCCAGCCGCACCCAGCTGATGAACCTGCGCACGCTGGCCTGGGATGACGAGCTGCTGGATGTGTTCCGCATTCCGCGCACGCTGCTGCCCGACATCGTCTCGTCCAGCCAGGTGCTTGGCGAAGCCCGGGTCACGCCACTGCGCGGTGTGCCGCTGGCGGGCATGCTTGGCGACCAGCAGGCGGCGCTGGTCGGTCAGGCATGCCTGGACAACGGGTCCGTGAAGAACACCTACGGCACGGGCTGCTTTCTGCTGCTGAACACCGGCAGTTCACCCGTCGAGTCCTCGGCCGGCCTGATCACCACGGTGGCCTACCGTTTCGGCGATTCGCCCGCCCACTACGCGCTGGAGGGCTCCATTGCGATCACCGGCGCGCTGGTGCAATGGCTGCGCGACAACCTGGGCCTGATCGAGCGCAGCGCCGACATCGAAGCACTGGCCGCGAAGGCCGACGACAATGGCGGCGTGTATTTCGTGCCGGCGTTCTCCGGTTTGTATGCGCCGCACTGGAACGAGGGTGCGCGTGGCACGATCATCGGCCTGACGCGCTACGCGGACCGGCGCCACATCGCACGGGCGGCGCTGGAAGCCGCCGCCTATCAGACGCGCGAGGTACTGGAAGCCATGCGGAATGACGCCGGCGCACGCATCAACGAACTGCGGGTGGACGGCGGCATGGTGGCCAATCAGCTGCTGATGCAGTTCCAGTCCGACATTCTCGGGTTGCCGGTGGTGTGCCCGCAGGTGACCGAGACCACCGCGCTGGGCGCCGCCTACGCCGCGGGACTTGCGGTGGGTTACTGGCACGATCCTGCGCAGCTGCGCGAACACTGGCGGGAAGGACAACGCTGGCAGCCACGGATGGACGACGCGCACCGTCAGCGCCTGTTCCGTATGTGGCAGCGCGCCGTCGAACGCGCGCTGGACTGGAGCGAATGACGTCCGGACCGATGACGTCCTGACCGGATCCCGGACAACGCCCCACGCTGCCCTGCTGTCGCAGTTTATTGCAGTTGCACTCTGCTGAAGTCGCAGTCTATTGCAGTCGCTGCTCGAGGTCGTCGCGATAGGCGCGCACCCGGCGCGCATTGGTACCCAGATCGCTCAGACCGACGCGCGATTTGGAGCGCACGTCGACCAGCGTCGCACCTTCACGCTGGCGCACCCGGATCACGATGTCATCGCGAAAGCCGAAGAACGTCGTGGTGTCGGTGGCCTCGATGCGCCCGTCCTGTGCCTCCGCCAGCGCCACGTCCCAGGTCATCGCCAGGGCACTGGCCTCCGCCGCCGCGAATACATCGGCGAACGACTGCCGGAACCGCATTGTCTGAATGTCCGGATACCAGGTCAGCTGCGCATCGGCGGTCTCCGCCCCGGGATAGTCCGCACCATTGGGCGCCGCGGCACGCTCCTCGGCCAGCGCCAGATACGCCGGCGGATTGCGCACATCAGTGGAAATGTCGTGGATGGCCGGCGCATTGGCCAGGCGTGCGAACCAGAAAAGGTGATTGGCGGTGACGGCCGAACCGGCCACGCAGCCGATCACGCACAGGGGAATGACGCCGCGCACCCTGCGCCGCAGCGCGAACCAGCAGCCGGCCGCACCCGTGACGACCATCAGCACGCCGGCCATGGCGCTGACAGCGAGCGCGGAGAACGCGGCGCCCAGCGACAGCAGCCCGGCACGGTGCCCGGGACCGGCCGCCACCAGCGCGATCGGCATGATGATCAGCAGCGCCAGCGTGGTGTACGCCAGCCACTTCGCCAGTTTTTCGCCTGCCCGCACGTCGATAGCCCCCGGTCAGCAGAACCCGCCTGTCCGTCTCCGCAAGGTTAACGGCTCACCCGTTGCCTGGCCAAGTCCGCAACGCCTGCGATGGCACCCGTACGAAGGCGGCTGCTACCCCTCGGCGCCGGCGTAGATGTCCGGGTACTCCGGCGGCAGGCCCTTGAAGCGCCGATGCGTCCACAGGTACTGGCCCGGGTCCTCGCGGATGTGATCCTCGAGAATGTGGTTGATGCGCAGCGTATCGGCGTTCGCATCACCGCTCGGAAAGTCCATCAGTGCCGGCAGAAATCGCAGCAGATAGTGACTGTCGGCCGTCCTCAGCGGCAGAAACGGCACGACTTTCGCTCCACTGAGCCGGGCGATGTGGGAGATGGACGTGTTGGTCATCGCCGGGTGCCCGAAGAACGGCAGCACGGCGCTGCGGCGGCGGCGGTAAGCCTGGTCGGCCAGATAAACCACCATTTCATTTCCGGCCAGCGAAGCGATCATCCTGCGCACCTCGACCTTCTCGAACAGTGTCACGACGCGTGAGCGCCCCTTGTAGATGTAGTAATCGATCAGCTCATTACGCTTCTGCGGCCTATACATGGCCTGGATACGCGCATAGTTGACGCCCAGCAGCACGCCGGCAATCTCCAGAGAAGCGAAATGTCCTGTGACCAGAATGACGCCCCTGCCCGCCTGCCGTGCCGCATCCAGATGTTCCAGTCCATCAAAACGCGCCAGCGGGCGCAGCGCGTCCAGGCGTTTGCCCCAGCAATAGCTGGTCTCGAACAGCTGCATGCCCAGCGATTCGAAATGTTCCCGTGTCACGCGCTCGATGTCGGCCTCGGAGAACGACGGGAAACAGGTACGCAGGTTGATCCGGGCCGTGCGCTGCGCCTTCGGCACCAGACGATGGATCAGTCGGCCCAACACCCTGCCCAGCGCCAGTTGGACGGAAAACGGCAGCGCGCGCAGCACCGCCAGCAGGGCAATGCCGGCCCAGACCGGCCAGTAGCGGGGCCCCAGAAAATCGCGCACACGGCGGTCGCTCTCGTTCAGGTCGCTCGGATTCATGGTGTCGATTATCTCCCTGTTGCCGTGGCTGCGCCCGGTTCCGTGCCAGCGACCGCGTGAAGGTTAAGCGCTGCCCGGCAGAAACTGAACCACCGAAATTCGGGAAAACCTGCCTGCCGGTGCGGTACACTGCCACAGGTTCGCTGGACCCACGTCCCGACAATCGGGACCGCGGTCAACAGGCCCGTCCCCGGGTCGCCGCACATGTCCAGGACCAATCCATGCTAGGAGGGTCGTAATTCGATGAGCAGGGAAAAGAATGTGCTCCATGAGCTCCTTGGAGCCAAAGGCGCACCACCACAAGGCCCCAGCGCACGTCAGATCGTGCTGGGCGCAGTAGTCGGCCTTGTTGTCTGGGCGGGTTTTACCTCGTTCTACACGGTACAGCCGGAAGAACAGGCCGTCGTCAAGCGTCTGGGCGCCGTCCACGCCACGTCCGATCCGGGCCTGCACTTCAAGCTGCCGTTCGGCATCGATACGGTGCAGAAAGTGGCGGTACAGCGCGTGCTGAAGCAGGAATTCGGCTTTCAGACCGAGGACGCCTCCGGCCCCGGCCGCACGCGCTACAGCAGCCGGCAGTTCCTGGACGAATCGCTGATGCTCACCGGCGACCTCAACATCATTCAGGTGGAATGGGTCGTGCAGTACCGGATCGACGATCCGATCAAGTTCATCTATGCCATGCGCGAGCCGACGCAGACGCTGCGCGACCTGTCCGAATCCGTGATGCGGCGCGTCGTCGGCAACCGCATTGGCAGCGAAGTGCTCACCATTGGCCGTGTCGGCATCGCAAGCCTGGCCCGCGATGAGATACAGGAAGCGATGGATCGCTACGACAACGGACTGCGCATCATCACCGTGGAACTCCAGGATGTGGTGCCGCCGGAACGCGTGCAGCCGGCGTTCAACGAAGTCAACGAGGCGCGTCAGGAACTGGAACGCATGGTCAACGAGGCCAATCGCGAGTTCAACCTGGCGATCCCGCGTGCTCAGGGTACCGCCAACCGCATCATCGCCGAGGCCGAAGGCTATGCCACGGAGCGTGTGAACCGTGCGCTCGGTGAAGCGTCACGATTCAACGCCGTACTGGCCGAGTATCAGCAGGCCCCCGAAGTCACCCGTTCACGTCTGTACCTGGAAACACTGCACGGCACGCTGCCCCGTGTCGGGTCGGTGGTGGTGATCCAGGAAGGGCAGATGCCGCCACTACCGCTGCTCAACCTGCGCGATGCGCAACCGCAGCAGATCCGCAACCTGGAGGCGACACGATGAAAAGGAACCTCGCCATACCCGCAGCCATCGTCGCCGCCGGTCTCTTCGTGGTCGCGAATTCCGCGTTCATCATCGATCAGGCAGAACAGGGCATCATCGTCCAGTTCGGTGAACCGATCGGCGACGTGATTACCGAGCCCGGTCTGCACTGGCGCATCCCGTTCATCCAGGAGATCCGGCGCTTCGACAAGCGCCTGTTGATGTGGGACGGTGACGTCAGCCAGATCCCGACGCTTGGCCGTGAATTCATCGTCGTCGACACCACCGCGCGCTGGCGCATCGCCGATCCATTGCAGTTCCTGCGATCGGTGCGTGACGAACTTGGCGCCCGGGCACGGCTGGACGACATTCTCGATTCGGTCGCCCGCGACATCGTGTCGGGCACGGAGCTGGAAGAAATCGTCCGCTCCGCCGACTGGGAAGTGGACGTTTCGGGACTCGCCGAAGAGGAAGTCACCGCGCTTCAGGACACCGACCTCGAACGCCCGCAGATCGGCCGTGCTCAGCTGGAGCAGGACATGCTGGCCAGCGCATCGCGTCTGATGCCCGGGCTGGGCATCGAGCTGGTGGACGTGCGCATCAAGCGCATCAACTACATCGACTCGGTACGCGGGCAGGTTGAAACGCGGATGATCTCCGAGCGGCAGAGTATCGCGGCGCGTTTCCGCTCGGAAGGCCAGGGTCGCAGCCAGGAGATTCTCGGTGGGATGGAACGTGAACTGCGACGCATCAGCTCTGAAGCGGAGCGACGCGCGCAGGAAATTCGCGGTGAAGCCGACGCCGAGGCCACACGCATCTACGGCGAATCCTTCGGTCGCGACCCGGAGTTCTATGCGTTCTTCAAGACACTTGAAACCTACGAGATCCTTGGCGAGAACACGACGCTGATGATCGACTCGAACTCCGATTTCTTCCGCTACATTCAGTCGACCACCAACTCGCGCTGATCGCCCGCCCAAGCACGGCCGGTCCAATGGCCGGCCGTGCTTCGGTGTGTGCGGCGCAGCGATCGTGCTGCCTTGACGGCCATGCGCGCGGTTCGTAAATTGTGGCCGCGCGCCAGGGACGCGCGAACGCACTCAGGAGAGTATTGATGACCCATGCATTGAGTCTAGGCGCGCTATTGTTCGTGCTCTGGCTGCTGCTGTCGGGTCACTGGGACAACCCGCTGCTGATCGGCTTCGGTGTGATTTCCGCCGCGATCTGTGTGTGGCTGGCAATGCGCATGGACGTCGCTGATCGCGAGGGCGTCCCGCTGCGGCTGGCGCTGCGCACACCACTGTACTGGCCGTGGCTCGCGCTGCAGGTTTTCAAATCCAACATCAACGTGGCGCGACTGATCCTGCATCCTCGCCTGCCGATCTCCCCCACCGTCGTACGCATCCCCATGCCTCACCGGACGCCGCTCGGCCGAGCCGTCTATGCCAACTCCATCACGCTCACCCCGGGCACCGTGTCCATGACCATCGACCGCGACACGATGCTGGTGCACGCCCTGACAGACGGCAACGCGCGCGAGCTGCAGGCAGGGGAAATGGGGCATCGTGTGGCGGTGTTCGAGGGCGAGCGCGAATGATTGCGCTGACCGCCGCGGGGCTGGCCATACTGATCACGATGGCACTGGCCATGGTCAGGGCACTGGCGGGACCCACACTGTACGACCGCATCCTCGCGGTGAACGTGTTCAACACCAAGACCGTGCTGATCATAGCGGTGATGGGATTTCTGACGGAGCGACCCGAGTTTCTCGACATCGCGCTCGTCTACGCGCTGATCAGCTTCATCACCGTCATCGCAGTACTGAAGTTTTTCGCCTATGGCGATTTCAGTGCCGGCCCGCGCGGCAAGGGGCAGAACTGACATGATCGTGATCGTCGACATCCTCAGCTGGTTGCTGCTGGCGGGCGGCTCGTTCTTTCTGCTGGTCGGCGGAATCGGCCTGTTGCGCATGCCCGATTTCTTTACACGGTTGCACGCGGCCGGTGTTACGGACACCGCGGGTGCCGGACTGATGCTGTTCGGCCTGATGCTGCAGGCCGGCTTCACGCTGGTTACGGTGAAGCTGCTGTTGGCACTGTTCTTCATCGTTTTCACCAGCCCCACGGCCTGCCATGCACTGGCGAAGGCCGCGTTGCAGGAAGGGCTCGGATCCGGACGCGGCACCGATGGTGACGTTGCCAGCCCGGGCTCCGGCAGCGCCTGAAGGCCGCGAGGACTCCGTCCATGGTCAACATCATCGATATCACCCTGCTCGGGATGCTTGCCGTCGTCGCCCTGGCCCTGATCCGGGTCCGCAATCTGTTTACCGTCGTGATGCTGTTCGGCATCTACAGCCTGCTCACTGCCGCGCTGTTCGTGCTGCTGGACGCGGTGGACGTCGCGCTCACCGAAGCGGCGGTGGGCGCCGGCATCATGACCATCCTCATGCTGGGCACGCTGGTGCTGACCAGCGGCAAGGAACGGCGGCATGGCCGACACTCCGGGCCGCTGCCGGTGCTCCTGATTGTGATAACCGGCGCCGCGCTCATCTACGGCACACTCGACATGCCGCGCTTCGGCGATGCCGAGGCGCCCACACGCCAGCACGTGATTCCGCGCTACATCGACGAGTCGCCCGCCGAGATCGGCATCCCGAATATGGTCACATCGGTGCTGGCCAGCTACCGCGGCTACGACACACTCGGTGAAGTACTGGTTATCTTCGTGGCCGGTGTGGGCGTGCTGATCCTGTTCGCGGCCGGCGGGCCACGGCGGCGTGACCAGGGCAGGAGCGACGAGCCATGAGAGATCATGTCGTCCTGCGCGTCATCGCCAAGCTGTTGATGCCCACCATCCTGCTGTTCGCGCTGTACATTCAGTTGCATGGAGACTACAGCCCGGGCGGCGGCTTTCAGGCCGGCATCCTGTTCGCGGCGGCACTGGTGCTCTACACGCTGATTTACGGCCTGGACGCCGCGGAGCGGGCGTTTCCGCCCGGCTGGGCCCACGCGATGAGCGCGCTCGGCGCGCTGCTGTTCCTGGGCGTGGGTGTGGTGGCCATGCTGCTGGGCGGCAATTTTCTGGACTACAACGTCCTCGCCGCGAGTCCGCAGACCGGGCAGCACATCGGCATCATCCTGATCGAACTGGGTGTGGGCATTACCGTCGCCGGCGTCTCGATCACGCTGTTCTTCGCGTTCGCCGGCCGGGGACGCTGAGCATGGAGATCCTGGGTCTGTTCAACTACTGGATCGTGATCGTGCTGATGATGGCCGGTTTCTACATTGTCATCGCGCACGGCAATCTGGTGAAGAAGATCGTTGGCCTGAACGTATTCCAGACCTCGGTGTTCATTTTTTACATCAGTCTTTCAAAGGTTGAAGGCGGCACGGCACCCATCGCGGATGAAAACTTCACGCTGTACTCCAACCCCCTGCCCCACGTGCTGATTCTGACCGCCATCGTCGTCGGCGTCGCGATTACCGCAATGGGCCTGGCATTGGTCGTACGCATCAACGAGGCCTACGGCACCATCGAAGAAGAAGAGATACACGAGCAGGACGAGAGTCTGTGATCAGCGCCCAACTCCCCGCCCTTCAGGTCGTGATACCGATGGTGGCAGCACCCGTCGTGATGCTGCTGCGCCGGCCCGCACTCGCATGGCTGTTATCCGTAGCCGCCAGCATCGCCGCACTGGTGATCGCGATCATCCTGTTCGTCCAGGTCGGCCAGGTTGGCGTGATCTCGTACGCGATGGGCGGCTGGGCGCCACCCTGGGGTATCGAATACCGCGTCGACGCAGCCAATGCCTATGTGCTGCTGATCGTCGCGGCGGTCGGCGTCGTCACACTGCTGGCCGCCCCGGCCAGCGGCGCGAAGGAGCTTGGCGAACGGCGCATGCCGCTGTTTTACTGCGCGTGGCTGCTGTGTCTGACAGGCCTGCTCGGCATCACGATCACCGGCGACGCGTTCAACGTGTTCGTGTTCTTCGAGATTGCATCGCTCGCCTCGTACGCGCTGATCGCCATGGGACGCGACCGGCGCGCGCTGACAGCCGCCTACCAGTATCTGATCATGGGCACGATCGGCACCACGTTCATCCTGATCGGCATCGGCTTTCTGTACATGATGACCGGCACGCTGAACATTGCGGATCTCGCCGCGCGCGTTCCGGAAGTCTCCGATACCCGCACCGTGCGTGCCGCGTTCGCGTTCCTGATGGTGGGCATCTGCCTGAAGCTGGCGCTGTTTCCGCTGCACCTGTGGCTGCCGAACGCCTATGCGTTCGCGCCGTCGATCGTCACCGCACTGCTCGCCGCCACCGCGACCAAGGTCGCCGTCTACATGCTGTTGCGGATCTTCTACTCGCTGTTCGGTGTGGAATTCTCGTTCAACGAACTGCCGATGGCCTGGATACTACTGCCGCTGGCGCTGGCCGGCATCCTCAGCCCGTCACTGGTCGCGATCTTCCAGGACGACGTCAAGCGCATGCTGGCCTACTCCAGCGTTGCGCAGATCGGCTACATGATTCTCGGCGTCAGCTTCGTCAGCGTCACCGGCCTGACCGCCGCACTGCTGCATCTGTTCAACCACGCGCTGATGAAGGGTGCACTGTTCCTTGCGCTGGCCTGCGTCGTCTACCGCGTGGGTTCGGCGACGATCGACAGCATGGCGGGCCTGGGCCGCGCGATGCCGTGGACCATGAGCGCATTCCTCATCGGCGGCCTGAGTCTGATCGGCATCCCGCTGACGGTCGGCTTCATCAGCAAGCTCTATCTGTTGCTCGGCGCGTTCGAGCGCGGCTGGTGGCCCATCGCCGTGTTCATCGTACTGACGTCGCTGCTCGCGGTGATCTACATCTGGCGCGTGGTCGAAACTGCCTGGTTCCGTGAGCGTCCTGCCGAGGCGCCGATCGTGCGCGAGGCGCCGCTGTCACTGCTGGTGCCGACCTGGATACTGACGCTGGCGAACATCTGGTTCGGCGTACGGACCAGCGTCACAGCGGGTGGCGCGCAGCGCGCCGCGGAAATTCTGATTGGGGGTTAAGGGTGTGACGCCCTGCCGGCCGGTGATCATGCCCGCCACTTGATGTTGCAGCCGACGCTGGCCGTCTGTTCCGCTGGAACGGGCCGGCCGGCGAGCACGGCGGCGGCGGCGGCACGAAGGTCTGCGCCGGTGACCGGCACATCGTTGCGCGGACGGCTGGCGTCGAATTGTCCGCGGTAAACGAGCTTGCGTTGCTCGTCGTACAAGAAAAAGTCCGGGGTGCAAGCCGCGCCATAGGCGCGTGCCACGTCCTGCGACGCGTCGCAGAGATAAGGAAACGTGTAACCGAAGGCCTTGATATCTTCCTTCATCCGCTCGGGCGCGTCGTTGGGATGCGAGACCCAGTCGTTGGCATTGATGGCCGCGACGGCAAGCCCCTTCGCCTGATATTCACGTGCGAATCGAGCGAACGCCTTCTTGATATGCTTGACGTACGGGCAGTGGTTGCACCAGAACACCACAAGAAGGCCCCTGGATTCGGCGAAATCATCAAGTGACACCCGGCGGCCGTCCGGGTCCGGCAAGCTGAATCCGGGCGCCGGTTTACCGAGCTCCGGCATGAGTGAAGGGGTCAGGACCATGGGTCGTCTCCTTGCCGCACGACGTTATTGTACCGTCGGCGCGGAAAGGCATGGCGCAAGCCTGGGCCTGGGCCACAGGAATGCCGCTCGAATCACGTGGGATTCAGCTGGGCCGCTGCCGCGGCGCGATGCGCGTCTTCTCCAGTGGTCAGGGCGAGAACGCCGTAGAGCACGGGTCCTGCGGAGAATCAGGGTGACCGGATCTTCGTTCACGGCGATGCGCGCACTGCAATCAGTACGCGCGGATGGCTTGCCGAACTGTCGTGCGCCCTGTATGCATCTCCACAAACGCCTCCCGCATCGTCGGATGCCCATCTCTCGGGGTAACCCTGAAAGCAAACTGCGCTCTTGGCGTCAGTTGCCGCTCACCGGGAAACGTATAGACAATCTCCGCGTATACCCGCTGTATATCGGCATCCGGAAATTCCTGATGGAGCTCGGCGACTGCAAATACGGCCGCCTGCTCCAGCGTCATCTGGACGGGTAGCACGTCGTAGTCGGAGGTCTGGGTCGTCCTCGCTCGCAGACTCCGAACCTGGCCGTCAGGGCCCAGCCTCAGAGTATGAGGAGGATAGATTGGTATACCGCCGAACAACTGACGAAACTCAATGGTCCATCCGATCCCCTCGTCTCCAGCTATGCTAAAGATGTCGAAGCGCTCATCACCATGCCCGCCGATCAGGGGGGCGATTTCGTTCAGAAGCCGGGAAAGCTGCTCTGTGTCCTCAAGGTCAGACGTATCAAGTTCGGCGACTTGATAGGGGGCTTCCGGATTAAACTCAACTCTTGCCCGGGAACCGCCTCCCCTATTCATGTAGCTCTTGGGTTGCATGTCCGCCAGCGCTTCGGCCACCAGATGCCGCTGCTCGAGCTGCTGAACCTCCTCAGGCATGGCTATGAACCGGGTCAATGCCAGATAACGG
>JBJHBT010000043.1:0-30791 GCA_050485645.1 Gammaproteobacteria bacterium
TCAACATGATCGGCAAGTACCGCCGCACGGGCCGCTTCCACACGAGCCACCGCACCATCGGCTTCGAGGCGCTCACGGATCAGCTGGCCTACGTTGACCGCGCCCGCACCCGGTCGGGGCGGTGGCGCGATGCCCGACCCGCCCGATGTCTCCACAGTCGCACGTGGCAGCAGCGCCTCTCGCATCGCGGCAACATCCCGACTGGCTTCTTCATCGATGTCGTTGAGACGGTTCATGTAGAACGCACCGGCCCGCATGATCGCGGCAACGGCATCGGGATCACTCACGCCGATAGGGTCACCCAGCAAAGCCGCGGCCGCTTCGGCATCACGGGCGTCGATCCATTCCAGATTGAAGTGAAACATGCGCCAAACCAGCCAGTTTGGCGTGGACTCCGATGCTTCGGTTGTCGAGACCTCAGTGGATAAAGCAGCAGACGCGTGCGGTGATGGTAGCGGCGATTGCGCGTCACCGATTGACGGGATCAGCAAGCAGAGTAGTAGAACAGCTGGGCAGCTGGGCAGCTGGGCAGCTGGGCAGATCCGGTTCCTCTCATCGATCATCCCCTGAGACGAAGCCAAGGACTCTGGATGCGCGTCAGGAAGCAATTTCCTAGAATTCACTATTGATGTCAAGTCTTATTGTTCCGAATACGCATATTACGCGTAAAATCGCTATATCGATGAATCGCGGTATACCGACTTCGCAGCTCAGCGCGCCAAACGACGCATCTGGCACTGGCCATGGCCATGGCCATGGCGCCCGCGCGCTGCCAGCCGACGACCAGCCCCGCCTGCCGTGCGCGCCTGCCATGCGCGGCCGCCTGCCCCCTTCCGTTAACAGTTAACCAATCGTCATGCACGGTTATTCGCCCATGGCTCCGCTCACAATCCGGTAATATTCACGCCCCCGTGGCTTGCCCGGAACAATGCAGATTGGCGCCTGACACGCAGGTGCAGTGCATTGGTATTGTCCAGTTAACCGAGAGAACCAGATCATGACGACAAAGACCCCGGACTCTTCCCGTCAGTACCGTCCGGCTCGCCATCTGGTGGCAGCCGTGTCGGCCGCGCTGGCCGGCATCGCGACCCAGACGGCCGCCCAGACGCAGACCACAGACCGCCTGGAGGAGATCGTCATCACCGGCTCCCTGATCGAGGTGCCGCTGCGCCAGGTCGGTACCGCCGTGTCCGTCATCGACAGCGATGAAATCGCGCTTCGCGGCTATTCATCGCTGTCGGACGTGCTGCGTACGCAGCCCGGCATCAGTGTCACGAACGCCGGCGGCCAGGGCAAGACGACAACACTGCGCATCCGGGGCGAGGAAGCGTTCCGCACGATGCTGGTCATCGACGGCGTGCGCGCGGTCGACGTCAGCAGCCCGCAGCACGCCCCGGTGTTCGACGGCCTGCTCGCAACCACGGACCTTGAACGCGTCGAAGTCCTGCGAGGGCCCCAGGGCTTCATCTATGGCGCTGATGCCGGCGGTGTCGTCAACGTCATCACGCGCCGGCCCGCCGAGGGCCTCAGCGGCCGGGCAGGAGTCGCATACGGGCGCTACGCGACCCGCACCCTCGATGCCAGCGTTGCCGGCACCGGCGATGTCGGCGACTTCTATCTGTCCGTGACGGATTTCGCGACCGACGGTTTCAATGCACGCACCGACGATACGGTGCTCCGGGACGATGACAGTGCCGAGAACACGACCATGCATCTGCGCCTGGGCTGGAACCCGACCGAGCACCTGCGCGTGCAGCTGGTCGGCCGCGACATCGATGCATGGACGATGTACGACGGCTGCTTCGACACGGCGACGTTCGCGACCGTCCACGACTGCGAGGCGACGACCGGGCAGACCACGTGGCGTGCTTCCGCGGAGTACGACGGCGACGCGACCAGTCATCTGTTCGCCTACAGCCAGGTGGATGTGGCGCGCGACAACTTCACGAGCGGCGTCAGTGCCTTCGCATCTCGTGGCGAGACCGGGCGTTTCGAGTACACCGGCAGCTACTCGCCGGACGGAGGCTGGGTACTGGTGTATGGTCTGGACTTCGTCAGCGAGCTCATGCACGGCTCGGAGCGGACCGAACGCGACCAGCGCGGCTACTACATCGAGTATCAGCGCCGCCTGGGCGACGCGTTCTACGTCTCCGCCGGCGCCCGTTACGACGACAACGATGACTTCGGAACCCATACCAGCTCCCGAGTCAGCGGCGCGCACATCCAGTCACTGCGCAACGGTGACACGCTGAAGTACCGGGCCAGTTACGGCACCGGGTTCCGCGCACCCAGCCTGTACGAAATCCAGTTCAACTCGGCCGCGACGTCGCCACCGGCCTCGGAAACGACACTGCGCGAGGAAACGAGTCGCGGCTGGGATGTCGGTGTCGATTACGACGCCACGGGCGGACTGCATCTGGGACTGGGCTGGTTCAGCCAGCGCGTCAACGACGAAATCATCTTCGATCCCATCACCTGGACGGGTTACGTGCAGCCGGCGGGCCGCAGTGTTTCCGACGGTGTGGAACTGGTTACCCGTGTGCCGTTGACGGCCCGCTGGCACTTCGCCGGCAATTGGACCTACAACGAGACGCGAACCGCCGACAATCAGCCACGGCTGCGCAGGCCGCGCAACACCGGCAACATCGGCGCCCTGTACACCTCACCGGACGCACGGCTGCGGCTCGCCGCGAATCTGCGCGTACTGCGCGGTTCCGTCGACGTCGGCATGGCGCCGCTCGACAACTACCGGATCTTCGACCTGTCCGGCGCCTACCAGCTGTCGTCCACGGTCGAGGTGCATGGGCGGATCGAAAACCTGACAGACACGTCGTACATCGAACTGGCCGGTTTCAATACGGCCGGGCGGGCTGCGTACGCCGGTGTCCGGTTGCGGTTCTAGCAGCGCGGAAGAGCGCGCGACGTTGCCCCATGCAACAGCTCTGCTGGCGGGGCTGGCGCTCGCTGTGGTGACGGTGTCGCCATCGCGTGGAACGAGGTGAACCCCGGTCCGGAAGGCCTGCACGCCCCCCCGAGACCGGGTCCGGCCGGGATTCACTTCGTCCATCGTGGATTGATCGCTAGTCGCCCCACACCTCATCAGCAATGCTCACGACCAGTTCCAGCTTGCGGCGCTGGTCGTCCCAGGTGAGCTGATTGCCTTCGGCATCGCTGGCGAAGCCGCACTGGGGTGACAGCGCCAGCTGTTCGATCGGCGCATAACGAGCGGCTTCGTCGATCCGGCGCTTGATGTCGTCGGCCGACTCCAGTTCTCCGGTCTTGGTCGTAATGAGGCCCAGCACCGCGATCTTGCCTTTGGGCAGGAAACGCAGGGGTGCGAAACCGCCACTGCGCTCATCGTCGTATTCCAGGAAGTAGGCATCGACGTGCATCTGCGAAAGCAGCGCTTCCGCCACCGGTTCGTAGTCACCGCTGGCGGCAAAGGTGCTGCGGAAGTTGCCACGGCACAGGTGGATGGCCAGCAGCATGTCCGCCGGCTTGCGTGCCACCACACGATTGATGAAGTCGGCATAGCGCCGCGGCAGCTCATCGGGATCGTCCTTGCGCGCCCGCGCGGCTTCACGCAGCTTCGGATCGCAGAGATAGGCAAGATTGGTGTCATCGAGCTGCACATAATCGCAGCCCGCTGCCGAAAGCGCCTGCAGTTCCTCGCCGTAGGCATCGGCCACATCATTGTAGAAAGCCGGTTCGAGCTCGGGATACGCCTCGCGGCTGATGCCGTCGCGGCCACCGCGGAAGTGCAGCATGGTGGGCGAAGGAATCGATACCTTGGCACGGGATCCCTCGCTCAGGCAGCTCTGCATGAAGCGGAAATTCTCCACCTCGATGTTGCTGGCATGGCGCACCTTGTCGCTGACGCTGATCAGCGGCGGTGACAGTTCCTCGCTGCCATCCGGCTTGCGGATGGTCTTCGGCTGCGTGGTTTCCACGCCCTGCAGCTGATCAAGAAAGTCGATGTGGAAGCAGCTGCGCCGGTATTCGCCGTCGGTGATGCTTTTCAGGCCTACATCCTGCTGGAAACGCACCAGTTCACGGATGGCGCGATCCTCGGCCAGGCGCAGTTCCCTGGCAGTGATGCGGCGATTGGCGAAATGCTGACGTGCTTCCAGCAGGAAGGCGGGGCGCAGGAGGCTGCCCACATGGTCGTGGCGGGCCGGCAGCTGTGGTTGTGCCGTGGATGGGGTTCGGGTGGCGGAAGCTGTATTGGGCGTCAAAATAGAAACTCCGGTTGGTCCTTCAAACGAAGCCGTCATGATGCCTTGTTCTACCCATGAATAAAAATGATAATACGTCAACCTTTCATGAAAATTGGTCATGTACATGCTGGAACGTCAACATCTGCTGATCATGCGCGAGATTGATCGCAAGGGCTCGCTGACCGCTGCCGCGCGGTCGCTGTGCCTCACGCAGTCGGCGCTGAGCCATGCCATGCGCAGGCTGGAAGAAACGCTGGGCACCCGTCTGTGGCTGCGGGACGGGCGCAATCTGAAACTCACCCAGGCGGGCGGGTTTCTGCTGGACACCGCGGATCACATCCTGCCCCAGCTTGAACATGCGGAGCAGAACCTGCTGAATTTCGCGCATGGCACGCGCGGCACGCTGCGTATCGGTATGGAATGCCACCCCTGCTATCGGTGGCTGCTGAAAGTGGCCCAGGACTATATTCCGCGCTGGCCGGAAGTGGATGTCGACGTGAAGCAGAAATTCCGCTTCGGGGGTATCGGCGCACTGCTGGATCATGAAATCGACCTGCTGGTGACACCGGACCCCGAGCGCAGGGAAGGACTGCACTTCGAGCCGGTGTTCGACTATGAGCAGGTGCTGGTGGTCAACAGCCGTCATCCTCTGGCAGGCAGGTCGTGGGTGAAACCCGAGCAACTGAGCGATGAAGTACTGCTGACCTACCCCGTCGACACCGACCGGCTCGACATCTACACCCGTTTTCTCGAACCCGCCGGTGTCACGCCGCGCCAGCACAAGATGCTGGAATCCACCGATCTGATGCTGCAGCTGGTTGCCGCCGGACGCGGCGTGGCAGCCCTGCCGCGCTGGCTGGTGGAAGAGAAAATGGCGCAGACGGAGATCGTACCCGTCAAGCTGGGACGCGGCGGCGTGCCCAAGCAGATTCACCTGGGCATTCGTTCCAGCGACATGGAGATACAGTTCCTGCACGCCTTCATTGCGCTGGCGCGCGAAAAACGGGAATGAGCCGGGTTCGTCGACGGCCTGATCAGGGTACAGACGGCAGGACCGCCGCCAGCAGACGAGCGTATCAACTTCATTTCAGGTCCGCGAACATCCCCGGGGACAGGCGCACAGGCCGCAGCCCGGCAAAGTCGACATGTTCCCAGCGATGCACGCCGACATACCGGCACACGACCGCGAGCATCAATTGACCGGCGGCCATCAGCAGCAACGGCTCGGGGTCGGAGATGCCGGCGAACACCAACCCCGCGACGGTACCAAGACTGGCAACAGCGGCGACGCCCGCGACGACGTCGAACGGCCGGAAGCCACGGATGCGCCCCAGCCCCAGGTACATCGCGAGCAGGGCAAGGCCGGTTCCGTACAGCCACAGGGCGAACATGACCGGCCCGGGACCGGCGGCGAGCAGCCAGACCGCGGCCATGACCGCCGCCAGCGGGCCGAAGATGAACGACAGAGCCGTCAACCACAGTTCAGTCTCCGCGACACGGTACAGGGCCGCGCGCGTGAATGCGGCGCGCAACCACAGCGTTCGCGCCCGGGACGCGACATCCAGGCCGAACCGGTAGGCGCCCGCCTGCGCGAACAGCATCACGATAATGACGATCGGGACGTACGCTGCCGACACCATGGAAGCCAGTAGCGCCGTCAGGATGGCAAAAAACGCGATCATCGTGAGCAGACCACGGCGGGTCGGCCGGGCGCGCCACAGCAGGTGCACGGTCGTGGCCGTCGCCCGCGATACCGGCTCCGGAAGGTTGCCGGCGTGGCGCCGCTCGAACCCGTCGAGCATCCGCAGCGGATACGGCGTGCGGAAAGGCCCGACCCGAACCGCACGCAGATACCACCACGCGAACGCAGCCCAGCCGGCAAGCAACGCCATGCCCAGCGGCAGCGGCTGGGCCGCAAGTTCAAGCAACCGGGCAGCGCCCTCGGGCAGCCGCGCCACGACCACGACCATCAGGGCATAGAACAGCGCGGCCCACAGCGACGCCGGCGCGAAGAACACCAGCCAGAACAGGGCACTGACAACCGCCAGCGGTTTGACCACCACCTGCGGCAGCGGCTCCGAGATGCCGGTGGCCAGAACGAACAGGGCGGCGATCGCTACCGGCGCCGTCATCAGCGCGCCTGCCGCCACCAGCATCCGAAGACGGAACCGCGGCAGAAAGCGATGCGCAAGCGGCGTCGACAGCAATCGAAACAGCCAGGCCAGCGGCATCAGGACGGTCACCAGCAGAATCAGCGCGACGCCCAGCAGGATCAGGGTGAACGCGCGCGACGGCGCGTGCTGCATCAACCACAATCCGCCGGCAATCAACAGCAAACCGGCTCCGGTCACCCATCGCTGCACCGGCAGCGCCGTGCAGAAAAACAGCACCAGACGCAGCACCGGCCAGTTCACGGTCGCATCCCGGACGCCAGCGGCCGGACAGGCCGGTAGCGTGTCCAGTCCATCCCATCCCAGCGGCGCCGCACCCACGCCAGCCCATCCGGCAACGCGTCCTGACGCGCACCGAACGCGATCATCGGCCTGCGTCCGCCGCTGGCCACCAGCGTCGTGCCGATGATCGTGATGGCGACCAGACCGCCGGACAGCAGCGCCTGTCGTGACCTCAGGGCCACCACGTACAGCCACCACAATCGGACGATCGATCTCAACGATGCAGCTCCACGAAAATGTCCTCCAGGCCAAGCGGCTCGGCCTCGATGTCGGCGTCGAGGCGGGCGGCGAGGTCGCCGATCGCGTCCGGCGTCCAGTGCGCGACCGTGACGACGGCCTGATTGCCGTGCACGCGCCGCGACAGGGCGTTGGGCAGCGTGAAATCGCCATCCAGCGCCCGCCGGCCGCGTACATGCAGGCGCACGACCGACTCCTTCAGCGTATCGAGCTCACCATGCCAGGTCAGCTCGCCATCCTTCAGGATCCACACCCTGTTCGCGGCCCGCTCCAGATCCGACACGATATGTGAGGAAAACAACACCGTACGCCGCGCATCGCCCGCGACGTCGAGCAGCTGCTGAAGAAACGCGCGGCGCGCGATCGGATCAAGGCTCGCGACCGGCTCGTCGAGCACGAGCAGGTCCGGATGATGACCCAGCGCCAGCAGCAGAGAGAGCTTCTGTCGCTCACCGGGCGAGAGCTTCTGGATGCGCCGGTCCATCGGGATGCCCCAGTGGTCCACCAGCCGTGCCGTCAGTGCATGGTCCCAGTTGCGATAAAAGGCGGCCGTGACCTTGAGCTGCTGCGTGCCGGTGAGTACGTCGATGAGCTCATCCTGCTGCGGCACGAAACCGATGCGCGCTTTAGCGGCCTCGGTCAGGCGCATGCTGTCCTCGCCAAACACGCGTGCACTGCCGGCACTCGGCGGCGAAAAACCAAGCAGGACTTCCAGCAGTGTGGTCTTGCCAGCGCCGTTCTTGCCGAGCAGGCCGATGACGTCGCCGGCGCCCGCCGCCACCGTGATGTCGCGCAGCACCGGTTGCGCACCGAAGGCCTTGCTAAGCCCCTGTGCGCTGACGGCCTGTGCGCTGTCGGCCTGCGTCGGAGCATTCTTCATCCCGTCTTCCGTCATCTTCTCCCTCCCATTTGCTGTCGATCAGCGCGATCACGTCGCTGCGCCTGAGCTCCAGCTGACGCGCGGCGAGCACGAGCTGTTCGGCCTGGTCATCAAGTTGGCGAAGCCGCTGCGCCGAAGGCACCCGGCCTCGTGAGCGGGCGGCAACCGTCATCGGCTTGCCGCGATTGCGCACCAGAATCCCTTCGCTCTCCAGCTGGTTGTACGCCTTGGAGATCGTCATCGGATTCACCGCATGCGCCTGCGCAAGATCGCGTACCGAGGGCAGCGGCGTGCCCGGCGCAAGCTGTCCGCCAGCGACGAGGCGGCGCACCTGGTCCATCAGCTGTCGGTAGATCGGTATGCCCGAATGGGGATTCAGAATGAACAATGCGGACTCCGGACTCCTTCAGCGTGCGCCGCCCTGCTCCACCATCCACGCCCGCAGCCGCCGGTCGATTTCCGGCTGCAGGGACTGCCCCCAGAGCTGTCCCATCGCCATGCTTTCCTGGGTGATCTGCGGCAGCACCGCGATCGCCTTGCGGCCAAGCTCACTGGCGTAGAAGGCGTTGAATCCGCGAATCTCCTCGTGTGTGAAGTGGCGGTCGTAAAGTTCCACCAGACTGTCCGTGAGCTCAGGCAGCGATTCGCCGATCAGTTCATCGACGATGCGCTGCATGGCCTCGATGACCCCGTCAGGGGGCGGCGGATTGGCCGAACGCATCACATTGGCTATCTGCGCGGTGAACGCCTGCGAAAGCTGCACACCAAGAGCCAGCGCATCGGTGAGCTCGAGGAACGTTTCGATATCGGCGCGCTTTTCGGCCGTCAGCGCCGGTTGCGCCGGTTGCGCGAAGGTCTGGACCGGGTACACGCAGCACACCGCCAGCAGAACCAGACAACACCTCGTGAAAAAATACCTCGCGAACATGAACCCTCCCCGGCTCCGGTCGGAACCTGTCTGTCGTCACCATCTGTATTGATGTGTATTGGTACACTAATACACAAGGATCACGCCCGTCAACCGGCACCGCAACAGGTCCGCCAATGGGCGCTGCGGCCGCTGGTTGCGGTGCGATAGCTGCTGGCGACCCGGACCGCATGGCTCACCCGGCTGCGCGTTGTTACCGGATCGTCGCGGAAATCGCTATTATTCCGCCCATGGTCAAGGTTCAACTGGCACGTCACCTGATTCGTTTTTTTCCTCACCTCGACGGGAAGTCGATAGAGGTGCAGGCGACCGACGCTGCGCAGGTGGTGGCCGAACTCGACGGGCTCGCGCCAGGGATCGCGTTCTATATCTGTGATGAGCGGGGCAGCCTGCGCCCGCACGTCAATATTTTCGTTGAGAATGAACTCATCGCCGACCGGCGCCGACTGACCGACAGGGTCAGGCCCGGCAACCAGGTACACATTCTGCAGGCACTGAGCGGGGGATAAGGGAGGTTTCATGTCCGATCGACTGATTCTGGGAACGCGCAAGGGCGCGGTCATTCTCGACCGCCTGAACGGAGGCTGGACGCCAAGGCCGATTTCACATCCCGGCGTGCCGGTGTGTTACGCCTGCGCCGATCCGCGCGACGGCACGCTGTGGGCCGCGCTGGATCACGGCCACTGGGGTTCGAAGCTGTCGCGCTCCACCGACGACGGCAAGACCTGGGCGGACTCGGGCCAGGTCAAATACCCGGAAGGCGCCCGCTACGTCGAAGGCTGGGTGCCGGCACCGGAAGGCGAAGCCACGCCGGACGAGACGCCCAAGGCACCCAACTACAAGGACGCGAAGCTGCTCAAGCTCTGGGTCATCGGTTTCGGCGGCACCGATCAGCCCGGCCGCATCTACGTTGGCACGATTCCCGGCGGGCTGTTTGTCAGCGATGACGGCGGCGACGGCTTCGAGCTGAATCGTCCCCTGTGGAACCACGAAAGCCGCGGCGGCGATCTGTTCAACGGTGAAACCGACGGCAGCCGCTACTGGTTCGGCACGCCGGCATCCATGGAAAGCGGCGAGTTCGCGGCCGGCATCCACAGCATCGTCGTCGATCCGCGCGACAGCAACCGGATTCTGGTGGCGGTTTCCTGCGCCGGCGTGATCGAGACGATGGACGGCGGCCAGACCTGGCATGGCCGCAACAAGGGCATGGTCAATGACCACCTGCCGGACCCTGAGGCCGAATGGGGACACGACCCGCACTTCATCACCCTGTGCAAGGGCCAGCCCGGCCATGTCTGGCAGCAGAACCATGTCGGGGTGTTCTACAGCAGCAATGGCGCGCAGCAGTGGAAGCGTGTCAGCGGGCCGGACAAGGGCGTGCATTTCGGATTTGCCGTGGCCGCCGATGATGCCGATGGCAGCACGTCCTGGGTCGTACCCGGCAAGTCCGATCAGGAGCGCATGGCAATCGACGGCAGCCTGTTCGTTGGTCGCACGCAGGATGGCGGCCAGACCTGGGAGCAGCTACGCGAAGGCCTGCCGCAGCACAACGCGCACGACACCGTGTACCGCCATGCGCTGGATGCCAGCGGCCGGCGCCTGGCTTTCGGCAGCACGACCGGCAACCTGTATGTCAGCGAGGACGGTGGCGAAAGCTGGCACTGCGCGGGGAACAATTTTCCACCGATCTACAGCGTGCGGTTCGCATAGCGGCCGTCGGACCGAGGACACCGCGGCGCGACGGGTCGGGCACGGCGCCTCGAAGCAGACGTCTCATGACAAGCCGCCGGCACGTTGCCGAATCCCGCGCACGCGGTGTATCGCTCCGGCATCTACCGGCCGTCGACGATACGGCCGAGCAGACGATGCAGGTCTTCGCGATAGCCGGTGCGGCCTGATGGCGCGTTGTCGTCCGACGTGATGGCAACCGTCAGCGCCAGTGAAGGCACGATGTAGAGCATCTGCCCGCCGTAGCCCCAGGCGTACCGCACGTCCTGCCCGCCGATGCGGCGCGTGAACCAGCCGTAGCCGTAACCGTCACGTGTGAAGCGTGACTGTGTGCGCGGCCGCCAGGAGTCGGCGATCCACGCCGCGGAAACGAGCTGTTCGCCCGACGACGTGCGCCCGCCATTGCGATACAGCTCGCCAAAGGCCAGTAGTGAGCGTGTGCTCATCGCCATCTGGTTGCCGCCCATGTAGATGCCCTGCGGGTCGCGGTCCCAGCCGCCTATCGAAAATCCGTTCAGTGGGCCCAGCCAGTCACGCGCGAGCTCACGCAGGCTGCGCCCGGTAGCCTGTGTGAGTATCGCCGCGAGCAGGTGCGTGGAACCGGTGGAATAGAGCATGCTGCCACCGGGTTCGTCGACGAATGGCTGCGCCAGCGCGGCGCGCACCCAGTTGCTGCTGGCGACCCAGCGTCCGTAGTTCTGCCCTGACGTACGTTCCAGCCCGGCCTGCATGGACAGCAGGTGACCGATGGTGACCTGGTGAAGGCGTGGATCCGGATCGGCGGGCAGATCGGCTGCCAGCAGCGGCGCAATCGGCTGACCCGTTCCCTCGAGTACACCGCGGTCGATGGCCATGCCCACCAGCGCCGAAATCACGGCCTTGGAAGCCGACTTGATGTTGGTGGATGACGCAGGCGTGTGGCCGTTGTAGCCGCGTTCGGCAACGATGCGCCCGCCCTGCGCGACGACGACCGCCTTCAGCTGGGAGAACGAGGCCGCGTCTGCAAGTATTCGTTCGATGGCCGCGGAATCGACAGCCGGTGGCGCCTGTCGGCCCGCTGCCGTCTGTGCTTTCGCACCGGCAGCAGCAAACGCCAGGACCGCCAGTGCGATGACCGTAGTCAGTAGTGACGCCTTCATCGTCGGACGATTATGCGGACCGTCCGGATGGCGTTCAACCGCAGGGGCCACAGCCGCCCCGACCTGCCCGCGCAGACGGGTGTCGCGCAGCATCAGAAAGTCCCCATGGAAACCCGCCTCGAGCACATCTACAATCAACCTCGCCGATCGGGTGCGCCGGACACGCCCTTCCGGTTTCCGATTCCACAATCCCGAACGGGGGGATGGCAGAATGATCAGAACACTGACACTGGCCTCACTTTGCGCAGCATCACTGTATGGAACGGCGATGGCGCAGAATGCGGGCAACATCATCTCGGATGCGCAGCGGGCCTTGGGCGACGCTCGATCGATCACCTACTCGGGATCGGCACGCGACGTTGCCTTCCAGCAGTGCGGGGCCAATGCCGCGCAGATGATCTGCTACGGCATGCACGACCCGATGCGGCCGATTCACAACTATGTTCGTGTGATCGATACGGAAGCGCCGACTTCACGTCACACCGGCGAAACGCTGAACATCGGCGGTGGCGCTTCCACGGCACTGAACCCGGGCAGGTTCTTCCAGCAGGTGACACCGGCACAGGCCGATCTCTCGCAACCCTGGGGCCAGTCGCTGGAGTTCTACATCACACCCTGGGGGTTCCTCAAAGGGGCCACAGAACGTGACACGGTCGCCAGCCGGGCAGTCATCGACGGCCGGCCCTACACGATTCTGAGCTGGAGCCCGGCCGTCCAGGCGCCGTCCGGCGCCAGTTACACGATCAACGCCTATGTCAACGACCAGCATCTGATCGAACGCGTCGAGACGTGGCTGGGCGAGAACATCATGGGCGACATGCACATCGTTGCCCACTACACCGACTGGATGGATTTCAACGGTGCCATGGCCCCAACCCGCATCGTCCAGACTCGCGGCGGTTTGCCGTTCTTCGAAGTCCACGTGACCGACGCCACCGCGAATCCGTCCGATCCCGGCGCCATTGCACCGGCACCGGCACCGGCGCAGCAGGGTCCGGGCTTCGGCGGCGGCGGATTCGGCGGCCAGGCGCCCGGCTTCGAGATCACCGCGGAGCGGCTCGGCGCGGGTCTGTACCGTTACACCACCAGCGGATTCAGCTACGACTCGCTGATCGTCGAGTTCGAAGATCACATCATGATGCTCGAAGCCGGTCAGAACCAGGCGCGCGCGCAGGCCTACATCGACGAGATCCACCGGCAGTTTCCGGGCAAGCCCATCCGCTACGTGATGGTCACCCATCCGCACGCGGATCACACCGGCGGGCTGCCGGCGCTTGTCGCCGAAGGTGCAACGATCATCACCCACGAGAACGCCCGCGAGTTCTTCGAACGCGCTTTCGGGACGCCGCGCACACTGCTCGACGATGTCCTCGCGCGCAACCCGCGAGTGCCGGCCATCGACACCGTGAGCGACATGCGCTCATACACAGACGGTACGCGCACGGTCGAGTTCTACCACATCTACCCCGCGCCACACTCCGACGCACTGCTGATCGCGTACTTCCCCGAGGAGAAGGTGCTGTTCCAGGGTGACTTCTCGGTGAACCCCGGGCAACCCGCCAACGACCATGTACAGGCGCTGGTTGCGACGATCGAAAGACTCGGCCTGGATTACGAACGCTTCATCAACGTTCACGCGTCGGCTGAGCCTCAGACCCGGGCGGATGTCGACGCTGCGATGGAACTCCGCCGCTAGGCGGCACTGTCCAGTGCGTCCGTGCCCTTACACTGGCTGGCCCCATGCTCGCCTCAATAGTCAGTGCGCGCTGGTGACGGCGCGAGTCAGGGCGCGCTGAACCGGTAGCGCCCGCACGCATCGATGCAAATCGTGCGGCGGGCACTACCACTCGTTTCTCCCGTTCAGCCTGATCACGGGCAGCGCATCGATCTCGAAGTCATCGAGCAGCCGCGCATTGACCGTCACGCGCGGACGACTGGTATCGAACCCCTCGTCAGCCCAGGTGCCGGCGCAGCGCGAATGCGTGGAGCAGCCACAGGTGCCGCAGTGATAGTGGGCATAAAGATCGGGGTCAGACGTGTACGCGACGCTGTTCGTATCGCGTATCACCACCTGATCCGGATCGTAGTACACCCACAGACCACCGCGCTTGTAGCAGAACGTGCAGTTGCATTCGGTAATCGTGGTTGGCGTCACTGCGATCTCGATACGCGTACCGCCACAGTGGCAGCTGGCATGTATCGTCATTGTTCCGCCTCCCACACCTTGCGGTAACTGTTGCGCGCCTGAAAGCGCTGCAGCCATGCGCCGATGCGCGGGTGGCCGTCCACACTCACACCGCAATACGTGCTGTAGGTGATGACGCAGGCGACGATCAGATCGGCCAGGGAGTAATCGTTGCCGAGCAGGTACGGCCGGTTCGCAAGCTGCGCCTCGAGCACGTCGAGCGACTCGCCAACGCGCCGCTGTGCGTCTTCGGCCAGCGGCGGATGATGCAGGCTGCTGTCGACCATCGGGCTTTGCGCGAAATTCAGCACGTTGATCAGCATGCCGAAGGACACGTAGGACCACGTGGTCCACGACAATGCGGCGAGCCGCGCCGGATCGTCGGCCGCCGGCCACAGACCTTGCGCCACACCGTAGCGATCCCCCAGCCACTGCATGATGGCCACCGACTCGAACAGCGGGTTGCCGTCCACGACCAGCGTGGGCACCACACCCATGGGGTTGAGGCGCAGGTAGTCGGCGCGTTTCTGGTCGCCGGCTTTCAGGTCCAGCAACACGACCTCACAGGGCACATCGAGCTCGGTGATCGCGCAGACAACGGGTGTGGCGCTGGACATGGGGGCAGCGTAAAGCGTCAGGGAAGTCATGGCGTGCTCCTTGGTGTCGTTCCGGGTGTGACATCAAGATAGCAACCATTGCGGACAGTTTCCGTCCTCAACGTTACACGCAGCGATATCTCAACCGGGACGACCGTCCACTCGCGGGCGGGTCAGGATCGGCGCGTACAGGTACAGATAGATTGCGAACGCCGCTGTCCACAGCGCCGCTGACGCGCCGATGATCAGGTGGTTGTACATGGGCCAGAGCGGCGGCCCCCACACACGCAGCGCCGCCGCCGCGCTGACCATCAGGTACACCAGTGTGGTCAGGCGTGGCGGGACCAGCGGCCGGCCGGTATGACCGAGCGCGGCGCGCGTCGTGACCGCGACGATCATCGTCGCGAACGCGCCGGCGGTGAGCGCGTGCAGCCAGTTGATCGCCCAGATCGCGCTACCGAGCAGCCAGCTCGCCTTCAGTGCGAGCGCGACCACCAGCCATGCATGACCGAGATGCAGCACCCACACCAGCGGCACACGCACCGTGCGCCATCCGTACCAGCGCGCAAGCCGTACGGCCAGCAGGGCGGCGGTGACTGCAGCCAAAAGACCCGCGGCGCGGCTCTGCGGCGCAAGCAGGTCGGTGACGATGATCGCTGCCGCGGCCAGCGCAGCGGCCAGATCAAGCCGCGGTGCTAAAGTGATCGGTGCCGGCCGCTGCGTCTGCGCCAGTGCATTGCGCGTGAACGACGGCACGACGCGACCGGCGACGATCACGAGTATCAGCATGACGGTGTTGATGCCCAGCAATGTGGCGTCGAACGGTACCGACGTCAGCCAGCCGAGTCGCTCCAGCTGCAGTGTCGCATCGGCCACAAACAGCAGCGCCAGAAACACGATGAACGGCAGGTTGCGCTGTTTGCCGGACCTGATCAGCGGTATCGCAATCGCGATGGCCAACGCCGGGAAAAACGCGAGTGCCGGCACCGCGAACAGCGTGACCAGCGGATCCGGGAGCGGAAGGTTCGCCGCGCGACCCAGGGTCCAGAGGATCACGAGCGCGAGCAGGGGAAGCCCGGACACCGCCCTCGTGCCGGTCCAGCCGGGCACTGCCGTCAAAAGGAATCCGGCGATCGCCGCCGACACGAAGCCGAACAGCATTTCCCGGGCATGCCAGGCGAACGGGTTGAAGCCGGCGACCGGAATACCGCCACCCGCGACCAGCCAGGCAACGGTGACGACCGGCACGATGGCGGCAATACCGGCCAGTAGAAAGAACGGCCTGAAACCGTAGCTGAGCACCACCGGGAGGCGCCGCTCAAAGTTCATCCTGTTCTCGTGCGAGTTCATCGATCCGGAACTTCCAATCGTCGCAGGCGCTAAGGTAGCAGGGATCGCGGACAGATTCTGGCCGCAACATCACGGACAATGTCCCTATGGCCGATACCTCGCTTCGCCTGCTGCGCCTGCTCACGCTGCTGCAGTCCCGCCGTTACTGGCCCGGCCCGGATCTGGCCACGCGGCTGGACGTGACGGCGCGCACGCTGCGACGCGACGTGGATCGTCTGCGCAGTCTGGGCTATCCGGTGCAGTCCAGCTCAGGACCTGCCGGCGGCTATGCGCTGAGCGCGGGCAAGGCGCTGCCGCCGCTGATGCTGGAGGACGACGAAGTGCTCGCGGTGGTGATGGGGTTGCGCCTGGCGGGCATCGGGGCGGGATCCGGCATGGAGGAAGCGGGTCTGCGGGCACTGACCAAGCTGGAACAGGTGATGCCCACGCGCCTTCGCCAGCGCACGCGCGGGCTACACGGCGCGTTCTCACCGCTGGGCATGGCCGGCCCTGCCGTGGATGCGGATCGACTCAGCACGCTGGCCAACGCCTGCCGCGACCAGGTGCGCGTTGCGTTCGATTACGAATCCAGGGACGGGGAGCGCAGCCACCGCGAAGTGGAACCGCATGCGCTGGTCAGTGGTGGTGCACGCTGGTATCTGGCCGCGTGGGACGTGGATCGCGCCGACTGGCGCACCTTCCGCGTGGATCGCATCGACGGCCGCATTGCAATCGGCCAGCGTTTCCTGCCCAGACCCCTGCCCGGCGGCAACGCGGCGGCCTACGTATCGAAGTCCGTGGCCAGCACGCAGTACCCCGTGCAGGCGCGACTGATCCTGGCTGCTCCGCTGGCAACAATGCAACAGTACATCTCGCCGCTGGCCGGGCAGCTCACGCGCGTGGACGACAGCCACTGCCTGCTCGAGTGCGGTGCGAGTTCCGCCGAATGGATCGCCGCGCATCTGGCCGCGTTCGATATCGACTTCACGGTGCTGGAACCAGCGCAGCTACGTGACACCCTGCGGCAGATGGCGCGGCGATTGGTGCGTGCGGCGAAACGTCAGGGATGACGATTCCGCGGAATCTTCTCGAAATCACTTGAAGGAGAGGGCGTAGGTGAGCCTTCGGTGCCAAAAGCGATCTGTGCGCTCGTTTGAGGGTCAACATATTGACGCTATAACGTCGTGACGTTAAGGTGCCGTGATGACTTCCCAGACCTCGAAACGCGCAACGGTCTACTTCGAGCCGGCACTGCATCAGGCGGTGCGGCTCAAGGCGGCCCAGACCGATCGATCAATCTCCGACATCGTGAACGACGCCGTCCGTATGGCGTTGCGTGAGGATCAGGAAGATCTGCAGGCGTTTGAGGATCGGGTCGCGGAACCGGTCATGTCTTACGAGGCGCTGCTGAAGGACCTCAAAGCGCATGGCAAGCTATGAGCTTGTCATCAAGCGGTCTGTAGCCAAAGATCTCCGCGGCATCCCCAGGCAGGACGTCAAACGGATTCTGCGGCGCATCCAGATGCTTGCCGCAGATCCCCGTCCGCCTGGCTGTGAAAAGCTCTCCGGCCGCGAACGGTATCGGATTCGCCAGGGACTTTACCGCGTGCTTTACGAAATCAACGATCGGCGGGTGGTTGTCATCATCGTCAAGGTTGCGAAGCGGGACGCTGCGTACCGATAGCACTGTTAGCGCCCGCGTTCGTCCTCACCGCCCGTTCTGCATCAACGCAACCAGCTGATCCAGCGCCGCCCCCCAACCTTCGTGGAAGCCCAATTCCGCATGCCTGTGTGCGCCGGCAGCGTCCGGATGGATCGCGGTAGCGGTGTACTTCGTACCGCTGCCATGCGGCTCCATCTGGATGATGGCCGAGAACGGCATCTCGTCGGCGTCCTTGGCGCCTGACGGCATCGTCGGGCGATAGCCAGGCCCGAGCACGGAGGTCCAGGCCAGGCGCCGGTTCTCCACGACCTCGAGGATGCAACCCGGACTCGCGGGCATCACCTCACCTTCCGGCGACGCCATCACCGTGAGGAAGATGCCACCGGGGCGCAGGTCGATCTCCACTTCCTGGGTCTTCCATGGCGCGGGCGTGAACCACTGCTTGAGCAGTTCCGGGCGGGTCCAGGCCGCCCAGACTTTCTCGGGCGGGACCGGCACCACGCGTTCGAGAACGAGGTCGAGATTCGGGTCGATGGGGAATGGCTTCATGTGGCCTCCGGGTCGGATGTGAGGAAACGGTCGAGCTGATCGAGGCGCCTGGTCCAGAGCGTGCGTTGTTTCTCCAGCCAGTGTTCGGCCTGCTGCAGGCGCCTTGTCTGCAACCGATAGGTACGCACGCGGCCACTCTTGCGGGAGCGAACCAGCCCGCTGCGCTCCAGCACGCCGAGATGCTGGGCGAAGGACGGCAGCGCCATGTCGAAGGGGCGGGCCAGGTCGCTCATCGAGGCCGGCCCGCGGGCGAGGCGCTGTACGACAGCCCGGCGGGTCGGGTCGGAGAGTGCCTGGAACACGTGGTCCAGGGCGTGTTGATGCTTAGGCATGTGCCTAACTATATGGTCGAGTATTGGTTGTGTCAATGCCTCGCTTTATTCGGCAGGTTAGAGCAGGAACGCCCTCCGCACCTACATCATTCGGGTCGGTGGAGAAGCGACCACCATCGGCACGCGAAACCTGACGACGGCATCCAGCAGCGGCGTGCGGCGGACCTGAAGGTCGAGCCGGCGACGATCGTTCCGCTTCGGGCGCAATGAGATCAGGCCGAAAAAATATGCGAACCGATCCAGAGACCTGAGGGTGTAGCAGCGACGCACGGCGTCTTCGGGCGTGCAGTAATGATCCGGCCCAATCTCGTGCAGCGCCATCGGAAAGGCCTGAATGAAAGCATCCTCGTAGAACGACTGGTCACGTTCCACGTCGCCGTACCGATGCAACAGATAGAGCGTGAACGCGAAGGACTGCTGAACGATGTGCAGCTGTGGATGCAGGTCCGAGTAGGTCCAGTTGAACTTCGTCGTGAAGACTCTCAGCAGGGGGGGATACAGGGCGCAGGCGCCGGCGTTCTTGATTAATTGCCGCGCCTTCGCGGTGAGCACGAAGCGGCCTTTGAGCTTGCGCACCAGCCCGGCCATCACGGCGACGATGCGCATCACGTGCAGATCGAAAAAATCCGGCTCGGTGTTAACGCCTCTTAACATCGCGATCTCCGAGAAGCCTTCCTTGCCCCGACAGGCCTGCGCGGCCTCCTGACAGAACCTGCGCGGCAGATTGCCCGTGGCCGTCGCCTTCAGGCCGTCATCACCGATCGCCTCGATCAGCAGATTCAGCAGCGTCATCACCGGCGCCTCGGGTGTGACGTCCAGCCGATCGGCAAAGGCGAGCAGCTCGGGTATCTCGTAGGGGAAGCTCAGCATGCGCTGCATCTGTTCGGTAGACAGGCCCTGGAATTCGTCCAGCGGTCGCTGGTTGCGACTGTGCATGAACTCGTTGGCAAAGGCCTGCACTTCTTCCATGGTTTCGAACTGAAATTCGCTCATGGCGCGCTTAAGCTCGGCGGCGACTTCCGACGCGGGGCTGGGCGCGTCGGCGCTGCTGCCGGCGTTCAAGCAGCAGTGCTTGTACTTGCGTCCGCTGCCGCAGGGACAGGGGTCGTTGCGCCCGGGCTGGGTCATGTGAAGACACTAAAGTGTGGCTTTGTGATCATGAGCCAAAGTATACCGAGCACGGCCGCGAACGCCGGAACTCCGCAGGCGAACCAAGCCCGAAAAAGGCGACGATAGCTCTCCGGCAGCGCGCGCTGTTCGCGCACGGCTTGCCGGGCGAGGTCGCGCATCCGGATCTGCATGTGCACCACAGGAAGCCAGAATGCGCCGGTGATCGCGTACAGGATCAGCGACAGCCCGATCCAGCCGTCGAGGATCGGATAGCCTACGAAGCGTGCGAGCAGCACGCCCGTCATCGGCTGCACGACGACAGCCATGGCCGTGAACACGAAATCCGCCAGTACGACAATCGATGCGACGCCGGCAATGACGGTGGGATCGCCACGTCGATGCGCGATCAACATGAAGAATGCAATGCCGGCACCAGTGCCGAGCAGCACGGCCGCACCAAGAAAGTGAAGGAAGAGCAGCCCATGGTAATACAACGTCACGCCGTCACCTGTCCGGTAGCAGCGCCAATGCGACGAGGTTGAGTACCATGATGGGCAGGATCTTCGTCATCGTGCCGAGCGAGTCGGCCCAGAGCGCGGGCCACAGTATCGTTCCGGCCACGAGATAGAAGACCGACACGGCAAGCGCCGCCCACAGCGCAAACCGCGACCAGCGCCTGACGATAATGCCGAAGCCGATTGCGATGTCGGCCAGCGCGGCGGCCACCACGCTCGGCAACGCGAAGGTGCCGACTCCGGCTGAAGCCATAAAGGCAACGCCCTGTTCCCTACCCGGTCCCAGCGCAACGAAGCCGGTCGCGATCCAGAACACGGCAAGGATCACCAGAACCAGCGGCTTGAGCAGATAAAGGCGCGAAAACCAGCGTTCCTGCACCGACGCGGGCTCCGCGTTCAGTGCGGCCGTGAGTGACTTCGGCTTAATGCCTGTCATCCGCATCCAGGGACCGGCATCACCCGTTGCGCCCCGGGCGAGCTCGCGGCGGGCAGTGCTGCGAATCGGAGCGCGCCATCCCAGCCATCCGGCCAGATCGCCAACACGGTACGCGAGGGCGAACGTCCATCGCGGAAGGCGAATCCTGCGCGGCTCGCCCAACCCGAGCCAGCGCCGGTAGACCAACACGACATCGGCAAACTCGAGCCGCTCCGGTCCGGCTACATCCAGCGCCACACGCGCCGGGGCTGCCGGATCGAGAAAATACAGTACCGTGCTGATAAGGTCATCGAGCTGCACGACCTGGATCCTGCCCGCCTCGGGAATCTCGGGCAGCAGCGGCAACGACGCGAGGCCACGCAGCAGCGCGCTACCCCCATAAGCGGCTCGACCCACGACCACCGAAGGGCGCAGCAGGACCCAGTCGAGATCGAGATCCGTCAGTACGGCCTCGCCGGCCTTCTTACTCGACGAAAAGGGAGTCAGCGAACCACGATCCACGCCTATGGCCGATACGTGCACGATACGGCGCACGTTCGCTGCTTCGCAGGCGCGATAGATTGCGGAAACAGCGTCTACATGCACCGCATGGGCATCGTCGCCGGGCCCGTCCTGCAGCACGCCGGCCGCGTTGACGATGGCGTCGACGCCATCAAGGTGCGATCGCCAGATTTCCGGCTCCGTCGCCTGCGCGAGATCGATTTTCAGGCACGTGATACCGGGCCGGTCAGCGAGTCCGCGACGCGCGACTCCAACCACGTCGTGGCCGACCGCTAAAAGACGGGCGCACACCGCCGAGCCGATGAAACCGTTCGCGCCGAGTACCATGACGCGCATGCGTCGTTCCCCTGTTTACGGAACCGCGTGGCCGCGACAAACGCGTTGCGGAACGCGATTATGCGCCAATGATCCGTCCGAAGAGTGCGTCCGCATAGCCGCCGAGAGGCAAGGGCTCGAACTCCACAAGGAAATCGAGATCGCTTTCGTTCCGACGGTAACAGCCGGAGACCGCAGACCCGAACAGCTCCAGACGCACAGCCTCACGCGGTCTGTCCAGATACTCATGGCCCGTCCGGGTGCCTAGTTCGGAAACGACCACTGCTCCCCGGACAAGAGCACGGATTGCCGCACCTCGGCCCGCCTTCGTTCAATTGTCTCGTCCAGCTTGTCGAGGCGAGTAATCACCAGGTCGAGCGCTCGATTAATGCCCGTCCCGCTCGTCGCGAGTTCCCTGACGAGAACTCCGAGCTCACCGGCGGCCGGGGCATCCCACTCGGCCATCAGAGTCATTACAAGCTCACCCTTCTCCCCGTCACTCAAAGTCCGGATAAGGTTGGCGATGTCGTCGATCGTACTGACCATTGGCTATGCTCCTCTCGCGCTTGTAGCTCCGCCCCAAGCTGGCCCGCACTTTATGCAGCATCAATTGTTCAACAACGCATCGATTTCCTGGAGTAGCACTGGAAGCTTGGATACAACCACGTCCCACACGAGCAGGTCATCTACGTCTGCGTAACCATGAATCAAAATGTTGCGGAAAGCGATGATGCGTCGATAATCGGTCATGCGCGAAGCGAGCGCCTGATCGCGTTTCGAGAGCTGTGTTAATGCCTCACCGATGATTTCGAATTGGCGCTCAACGGCCGATCGGAGCATCGTGTCATTTGAATAGTCCCCGAAAGTCTTGCCCGCCGTGAAGTCGGTGATCAACCCGGCAGCGTGCCGTGCGTCGTAGAGGTACTTGTTAGCTTCAAGCGGCATACAACAATGCCTTGTTCGACTCAACCGACTCTTTGAAATACGGATTTCTGATCGCAGAAGCCACCACAAGATCGACCGGCCTGCCAAACAGTGCCTCCAGCTCTTCAAGCAGGCCGAAGAATGCATCCGCATAACTGCCGACAGGCAAGGGCTCGAACTCCACAAGGAAATCGAGGTCGCTTTCGTTCTGACGGTAGAAGCCGGAGACCGCAGACCCGAACAGCTCCAGTCGGCGAACGCCATGGCGAAGGCAAATCCGCTCAAGCTCGGCCTTCCGGCTCAGAATTTCATCAAGCATGACTGTGAACCTCACTCCGCGGACGACGATACCGCAAGTCACCGTCGGCGGAAACTCACACCCGCGGACAGATCATCGAGTCGATCTTCGCACTACTCTCATTGCCAGACACCCAGAATAACGCCGGACATAGCAAGAGCGACGACTGGATAGCCCAGGTCGATCAGGAACAGCCGAAAAGGCCTTCCGGAAAACATGTAGTTATTGAGAGAAACGGTCGCGATCAAACCTACGCTGACCAGAAGGCCGAACACGAAGCCTTGAACCGCGCCCTGCGTGCCCGCTGCGCCCATCAGCATCGCCAACACGGCGACGGCGACCAGGTAGGTGAGAAAGGCGCCGACGTAAAGCAAGGCGTTGCTCTGCCCGCCCGACCTCGAATCCTTGCTGAAACCATTCATCGCCATCCAGGGTCTGGAGAACACGCCGTACCAGATACCCCCCAGCACAAAGCTCAGCACGGCCGACACGATTACCGCCCACCAGTTGATCAACGTCTGTCCCAGCATTTCGCGTTCCCCTTTGCTGCTGTTCGTGTCCGATTGTGTCACGCGAGAGCCGGCGGCCCCGGAGCGGAAAATGCTACGCGATCACTGCTCGCCGAATACCGCCCCCAGGCTGTCGGCGCTCAATATCCGCTCACCCCAGCGCTCGAGCTGCGCGGTATCGGCCTGCTGGAGACGCGGCCAGACCCAGTCGGGCAGCTCGCCGAAACGCTGGCGCAACATTCGGTGCAGCAGAAGAGCCTCGCCTTCACGCAGGCCCGTCCGATGGTGTTCCTGCCGGCCTTCCTGCCGAGCGCGCTCGAAATAACTCACCATCAGCTCGTCCTCCTGCGGATGCCGCTGCTCGAAGAGCCTGCGTTCATTATCATCAAGCCCACCGTAGATGTCGACGAACTCCACGTACTTGGCACGGCGTTCGAAGTTCGGTTCGAGTGCGAGCAATCCCCGCACAGCCTGGGCGTAGGCGTCGACTTTCTCCTCGACCCCGTCCCACGCCATGTTCGGCAGATTGACCCATGCCACGAGATTCTCACTGTCGCGATGCAGCCGATACGGAATGTCGGCCAGGCGGCAGGCCAGGTACTCGAACTGCAAAAACGAGTGCCGCTCGCCGCCCAGCGACCACGTCGTCGGCGCGGAACCGCGATCAGATTCTTGAAGTTCTGGTCATGACTCATCGGCAGGGTGGCGGCATTCCGTTGCGACGACCTCCTGACTGCCAACGTAGCGCGCGAAGCCCTGTGCACGCAGCCGCCGAATCTCATCGAATTGACGAGATACGGCGACATGCTCCATCGAACAGTGTTTGGTTATTGCGGCAGCGGAAGCAGTCAGATGGGGACTGCGGAGGGCGCTCAGGTGTTCTGGTCGTCGAACAACGCTTGCAGGCTGTCGACCTCCAGCAACCGCTCGCCCCATTGCTCGATCTGCTCCGTTGTGGCGTCCCGCAATCGGAAAGCGACCCAGCTCGGCAACTCGCCGAATCGCCGGTTAAGCTGGCGCTTGAGGAGAGCCGCTTCGCCGTCCCTCAGTCCTTGCTCGCGACCCTGCTCGATGCCCTGCTCAATGCCCTGCTCGATGCCCTCGCGTAGCCACTCCTGCTCCCATTCCTGCATCCGCGCTTCGATCAGCGTGCCCATAACTTCCAGGTCCTCCACGTTCTCCACGGGTCCTCCCGGTGTCCTTTGCAGTATAACTCTGTTGATCCAGACCACGAACGCGCGCCGCAGGCTCGCTTGCTCCGGCCGCACCAGCCATTCGCGCAGCAGCCGCAATTGGAAGCGGCCTCCAATCAGCGTAGTAGCTGTGTCTTTACTGTGAGGAACTTCCGTTTTTGCCAGAAATCGGTCTGTATCCTCCGGCGAGGACAGTCCCACCGAGAAAAATGTCGCGCAGACGTAACAGCCTGATCCTTGATCTCATCGCCGTCGCCACGAAATTTCCCTGGTGGCTGAGCCTCTTGCTGGCCGCCGGTTCCTATATCGGCCTCGGCATGGTGAGTCAGCCCGACCAGGCAGCCCCGGGGAGCCTGGATAACCTTGGTGCCTCAGTCCTCGGGCAATTCGCCTACACATTCTCGCAGATCGGTCGCATCGTCCTGCCAGTAGTATTCGTGATCGCCGCGGTCACCAATGTCGCCCGGACTATCCGCACGGGAAAACTCGCCAACGATTACGCGCAAGGCAAAGATCCTGCCAGCTTCACGTGGCCGGAGTTCGAACAACTGGTTGAAGCCGTCTTTCGTCGCAGAGGCTTCTCCGTGAGCACAACACGATCGGGCGCGGACGGTGGAGTCGACCTGATCGCAAAGCGTGACGGGCAAAAGCTGCTGGTGCAATGCAAACACTGGAATGCCCAGCGCGTGGGAGTCACGGTGGTGCGGGAACTGAAGGGTGTTGTGGCTGCCAGTGACGCGCAGGGCGGCGTAATCGTTTCATCCGGTCGGTTTACAAATGAAGTGGTAAGCTTTTCACGGCGGGCTGGCATTGAGTTGATCGATGGAAAGGCTTTGCATCGGATGGCAAGCGATGGAAGTTCCCAAAACAACGCAGCAAGCCGCGCCAGCGAAGAACAAAATCCTGACGCAGCGATACCAACAACACCGCAATGTCGATCCTGCGGAGCTGAGATGATCCTCAGAACCGCACGGCGAGGCACGAAGGCGGGGCAGCAGTTCTGGGGCTGTTCGCAGTATCCACGTTGTCGCACCACCCATTCTGCATAGGCAGACTACCAACAAACTTCGTGGTCACTGCTCGCCGAAGACGGCCCCCAGGCTGTCGGCGCTCAGGATCCGCTCACCCCAGCGCTCAAGCTGCGCGGTGTCGGCCTGCTGTAGGCGTGGCCATACCGAGTCGGGCAATTCGCCGAAGCGTTGGCACAACAGACGATGCAGCAAGAATGCCTCGCCTTCACGCAGACCTGCCTGACGCCCTTCCTCACGACCCTTTTCCCTGGATGCTGCGTCCCATTCACGCATCCGGACTTCCAGCAAGGTGCTCATCTCTTCCAGCTCCTCTACGCCCACGATAGGGCCACCCGGCTTGCGGGCAAGTATAACCCTGTTGATCCAGACCACGAACGCGCGTCGCAGACTCGCCTGCTCCGGCGCTTTCAGCCACTCGGCCAGCGAACTTACGATGCGAAGCACGTCCGCTGGCCTGCGGCTGTTCTCGAGTCGCACCAGCGCCGCGACAAGATTGCGCAGCGGTTCCAGCTCGCTGTCGCGGTAACGTCCTTCGTCTATCAGCAGGAAACGCATCTGCGGCTGATACGCGGCAAGTGCACGCGGCCCGTGCTGGATCAGCTCCTCCAGCACAACCGGCCCCCTCCAGCGTCTTGCACCGTTGTACAGCACGATTGGAAGCACCGGCGGCAGCTTGCCATCAGCGCCTAGCTGCTTCGTGCGAATCAGATCCTGAAAATGCAGCGACACGTAGTTCTGGATACGCACAGCCATGTAGCGCTCGACCCGCGACTGAAACTCGAGCAGCAGGTATACGTAGACCCACTCTGTGCCCCAACGCACCCGCCATACGACGTCGTTGCTGCGTTTTCGGAGGTCGTCGCTGACGAAGTGGCTGTTTACCTTTTCGAGCGAGCCGAAGTCGAGTTCGGCGATCCAGTCCTCGCGAACAAATCCCTCGAGAAGATCACGCACCATCTGCGGATGCGAGAACAGCAGCTTGTAGGCCTGATCGTGATCCGGCATCGCGCCATCCTTGCGCGCAGCGTGTCCTTCCGTGACGCACAACTTATCGGCGACCGGCCCCATCCCGCAGCACGCAATTCTGCTTGGTGACTCCAGAAATGCCCGTCAAAGGAGGTAGCCCACTCGATCTCAGAAGAATGACCCGCGGGCTGGTCATCTCGGCAAGCAATTGACCTCCCCCGCCCCGCCTGCTCTCATAACCCGCACTCCCGCACCCACCGAGCGACACCATGAACCTCGACGAGCTCAAAGCCACCCTGCGCGCCTTCGCCGACGAGCGCGACTGGGATCAGTTTCACTCCCCCAAGAACCTCTCGATGGCCCTCAGCGTCGAGGTCGCCGAGCTGCTCGAGCATTTTCAGTGGCGCACCGAGGCCGAATCCCATGCGCTGGCGCCGGAGACGGCCGAGCAGGTCGCCGAGGAAATCGCGGACATACAGATCTACCTCGTCCGGCTCGCCGACAAGCTCAGCGTGGACATCGAGGCGGCCGTCGGCCGCAAGATCGAGACCAACCGGCGCAAGTACCCGGCGGACAAGGCGCGCGGGGACGCTTCCAAGTACACGAAGTATGCGGGAGAGCCGGAGGCGTGATCGTCTATTCCGCGACTCGGGCCGAGTTCACGGCCGACGTCTACGCCAACGTCATCGAAGCGAAAATCCTGGCCGCGTTCCGCCGGCGCCTGGGCCGCAAGCCACCCGACAGCGAGATCACCGCGTGGCGGAACTCGATGGGCTACATGAACAACGCGCTCGTCGACGGCCGGATTCCGGGCGACGCCGGCGTTGCGATCGAGTACCGGATTCCGCTGACGTCGAACCGCATCGACTTCATCCTCACCGGCGAGAATGCGGAACGCAATGCCGTGGCCGTCATCGTCGAGCTCAAGCAATGGTCGGAGGTGGAGCCGACGGAGAAGGATGCGGTCGTCGTGACCTTCGTCGGCCGGGCGAAGCGGGAGGTGACCCACCCGTCTTATCAGGCATGGACGTATGCCTCGCTCATCAGGGATTTCAATTCGGCCGTTCAGGACGAGGAAATCGAGCTCGCGCCGTGCGCGTATCTGCACAACTGCGCCTCCGGCGAGGTGATCCAGTCGGACTTCTATGCCGAGCACACCCGCAAGGCGCCCGCGTTCATCCGTGGCGACACGCTGGCGCTCAGAAGCTTTCTGAAGCGCGATATCCGATACGGCGACCGGTCGAACGTGCTGTACCGCATCGAGACGGGCACGCTCAAACCGTCGAAAGGCCTGGTCGATCATCTCGTATCGCTGTTGCAGGGCAACCAGGAATTCAAGCTGATCGACGAGCAGAAAATCGTCTATGAGACGGCGCTCGCGTTGGCGGAGAAGGCACAGCTGGGCCGCAAGCAGGTGCTGATCGTCGAATGACAGGATGTTGCATTCCCGCGAACGTTCGTGCATTTTCTCTCTCGGCACGCCCTACTCAAACACTTGATGACATTATGAAAGGCTTCTTTGCATATCCTGCGGAGCCCGAATCGACGAGCGAGACGATCGAAGGTGCCGTAAAGCAGTTCAATCACATTCAGACATCAGACCACGTCCAAAGCTGGCGCGCACTGGACATCCCAGGTCGATTTATCCCGCACGAGGTTATGTCGGCCATTGATCGGTGTGACTTCTTGATAGCCGATATTACTCGCCTTAACTTTAATGTTACATTCGAGATTGGTTACAGTATCGGCAGACGGAAGCGTTTGGTGCTCACACGAAACCGCGCGCTCATAGATAAAGACGCCACTCTACGACAGCTCGGTATTTACGACATAATCGGCCACAGGGAGTACGAGAACTCCGCTCAGCTTGTGGGCATAATTCAGCGAGTAAAAGACTCTAGACCCATCGAGGTCGCCGAGACAATCAACTACAAGAGTCCTGTATATCTGCTCGACACCCGATGGAAGACTGATTTTTCGAACCGAATTCTCGCACGCCTGAAGAGGACAGGCCTGCGGTTTCGAACGTTTGATCCGCAGGAACAGCCACGGCTTTCGGCCCCGGAAGCGATTTCCCAAGTCGCGCAATCGCTCGGCGTGGTTCTTCAGCTGCACAACAAAGATACGGAAGGTCACTACGTTCACAATCTGCGCGCAAGCTTTCTATGTGGCCTAGCCAAGGCCATGGAAAAGGAAATCATTCTTCTCCAAGACTCCTCTGAGCCGGTCTCGCTTGATTTTAGAGAACTCACGACTACCTGCCATAACAACGACCAGATAGATGCCGCTGTTGCTCAGCTCGCGCCGCGTATTGTCGAGGCAATGCAGCGCGACCGTCGCGTGTCGAGTGAGCGGCGGGTCAGCGGCCTAGAAGGTCTAGACTTGGGGGCCTCGGCGGCCGAAAACGAATATCGGGAGCTACAAGAGTACTATGTCGAAACAGACGCTTACCTTCGCACCAAGAGAGGGGAGGCGCGATTAGTGGTGGGTAGAAAGGGGTCCGGGAAAACTGCGGCCTTTTATCAGGTATGCGCGAACGTTCAACGAGGTAACAAATCGATAATTCTTGACTTGAAGCCGGAGGGTTACAAGCTCGTAAAGCTGAAGGAGGCGGTACTCCGGATGCTCACAGCAGGCTCCTTCGAGCACACCATTACCGCCTTCTGGGAGTACCTACTATGGATGGAAATAGCGCACCGTATCCTAAGTGCCGATCGCACTTTGCATCAGCGCGACCATCGCATATTCAAGCCGTACATCGACCTTGAACATGCATACGGGGGCACCGAGGCCGCGTTAGCTAGTGGGTTCTCCGAAAGACTGTCGGCCCTCATCGACAGAATCTCCGCCCGCTACCGAAGCCAGTTTGGGCAATACGAAGACGTCTCGCTAAGCGATGCACAAGTAACCCAGATCGTTTACGAGCACGATATCGTATCGCTAAAGCGGAATGTCACGCAGTACCTCGAATTCAAGGAGAACGTATGGATCTTGATCGACAATCTCGATAAGGGTTGGGCTGCTCACGGCATCAAATCGGAGGATCTCCTGATTATCAGGACGCTCTTGGAATCGATGCGCAAGGTGGAGAGGGAGATTCAAAGTCTGGGCGTAGATGCGCACGGAGTAGTGTTTCTTAGAAACGATGTATTTGAATTTCTGGTAGAGGAATCTCCAGACCGAGGCAAGGAGTCCAAAACGCTACTAGACTGGTCTAACCCCAAGATGCTTCGCGAACTCATGAGGCGCCGATTAGCTCGCACCCGCTCTAACAACACATCGACCTTTGAAGACGTTTGGCTATCGCTGGCGGTGAGTCACTATCAAGGGGAAGAGAGTGCGACGTTTCTAATTGATAGGTGCCTCATGCGGCCGCGATATCTCATCAATCTAGTCAATTACTGTAAAGCGCATGCGATTAATTTGGGACACCCCAGAATCGAAGAGGACGATATTCATGAGGGCCTCAAGGCGTTTTCCAACGACTTGGTCGAGGACATCGACCTAGAAATCAGGGATGTTTTCCCGAACGTGGAGAACGTGCTTTATGCCTTCATTGGTGCCCCGTACCAGCTTACTCTCGACCAGGTGTGCAGCACTCTCACTGACTGGGGCGTCGCCACAGAATCGGTCTTAGACGCCTTAGATGTTCTGCTATGGTACGGATTTCTCGGATTTTCAGACGGCGCGTCAGAGCCTCAGTACATCTATTCTGTAAACTACAACATGCATGTACTTCGTGGTTTGCATACTCGCTTGGGAAAGAAAGGTGCGACCTACACAATCAATCCTGCGTTTTGGTATGGATTACAGGTCGAAGGACTGCCAGAGGTGGCCCCCATTGGTTGGACAGGGAATCGGATCTGATAAGTGAAATCTTCTGGCCTATTATTCTCGGCAGAGAAGGAGCAGAAGATGACCCGAAGGAAGCGACGTAATCATTCGTCCGCGTTTAAAGCGAAGGTGGCGCTAGCCGCGCTGAAGGGCGAGCGTACCTTGGCGGAACTGGCCGAACAGTTCGATGTTCACCCCAATCAGATTCAAGACTGGAAGAAGCGCTTGGTCGAGGGCGCGGATGACGTGTTCGGCGGGAACGCGGTACAAGCCCAGCACAACGAGCGGGAGGTAGAGAAACTCCATGCGAAGATCGGACAGCTGGCGATGGAGAACGATTTTTTAGCCAAAGTGCTCGGGCGCGACCGATGAGTGAACGCCGAGCGCAAATACAGATGGAGCACGAACTGCCCAAGACGCGCCGCTGCGAACTGCTCGGGATCGCACGCTCGACAGCGTACTACCGGCCTGAGCCGATCAGCGGGGCGGATATGATGCTGATGCGACTCATTGACCAGATCCACTTGCAGTGGCCGTTTTACGGCAGCCGGCGGATACGCAATGAATTGGAGGATCTCGGCCACTGGGTCAATCGCAAACACGTGCGGCGGCTGATGCGTCAGATGGACCTCAGAGCACTGTATCCACGCCGTCGCACGAGCCAGCCGGGCAAGGGGCATAAGATCTATCCCTACCTGCTGAGGGAGCTTGCCATCGAACGACCGAACCAGGTCTGGGCGACGGACATCTGCTACATCCCGATGGCCCCCGGCGGCCACCCCAAATTCCCCCATCCGTGGCCGGGTCAAATTCCCCCAGCTGACAGCGACGGGACGGTGTGTGTTTACGCGCTCTGAGCGCGCTTTGCAACTCGCGCCGCTGCCTCTTTCAGGCGCCAGCTCTTGCCCTCGAACTTCAGCAGA
>JBJHBT010000044.1:0-28801 GCA_050485645.1 Gammaproteobacteria bacterium
GTCCGCGGCCATGGATGGCCGCGGCCAAGGCGCATGGACGCTCTTCCGCCGTCCCCGGGGAAAAGGGGACGGCCCCGCAACCGCCCGGCTTTGACGGTGTCGCGGACTACAACCGCCGCGAGTTCAGATGACGGGGGCCGGCGGTGTCCGCTCAGTCCTTCACGCGCGAAACATACTCGCCCGTCCGCGTATCCACCTTGATGACCTCGCCGGTCTCGATGAACAGCGGCACGCGCACGACCGCGCCGGTTTCCAGCGTGGCCGGCTTCACGCCACCCTGCGCGGTGTCACCGCGCACGCCAGGATCGGTTTCGACGATGCTCAACTCGACGAAATTCGGCGGCGTGACCAGCAGCGGCGAGCCGTTCCACAGCATCACCGAACACAGATCCTGTTCCTTCAGCCACGGCGTGGCGTCGCCGACCGCCTTGCTGTCCGCTGCATGCTGCTCGAAGGTGTCCGGCACCATGAAATGCCAGAACTCGCCGTCGGCGTACAGATACTGCATTTCGGCCTCAACCACATCCGCGGCTTCCACGGAATCGCCGGACTTGAAGGTCCGGTCCACGACGCGGCCGGATTTCAGGTTGCGAATCTTCACGCGATTGAACGCCTGACCCTTGCCGGGCTTCACAAACTCATTCTCGACGATCACGTAGGGATCACCGTCGAGTAGAATCTTCAGGCCGCCGCGAAATTCATTGGTGTTGTAACTTGCCATGCCGAACTTGCCGTTGCTGAATCCAGGCGCGCAATCATAGCCTGTCACCGCGAGCACACGCACCTGAACGCTCATACTCCCGCAATCACCTGGCAGCACATCCTGCGCGATGCCGTCCGCTCCTGGCCCGAGCTGGCCGGGCTTCTGGAACTCCCGGAACACACCGCGGCGGCGTTCACGCCGTCACGACAGGACTTCCCGCTGCTGGCGCCGCGCGGATTCATCCGGCGGATGCGCCGCCGCGATCCGCAGGACCCGTTGCTGCTGCAGGTACTGCCGCGCGGCCGGGAGCGCGAGTCCGTGGCCGGTTTCGGCGACGACCCGCTGGCCGAGACATCGTTTGGCACCGCGGGTGTGGTGCGCAAATACGCCGGTCGCGCGCTGCTGATCACGACAGGCGCGTGTCCGGTGCACTGCCGCTACTGTTTCCGCCGCGCCTTCCCCTACGCCACGCAGCTGGCGGCACGCGACGACTTCGAACCGGCACTGCGGATGATTGCCGGCGATACCGGTATCAGCGAGGTCATTCTCAGCGGCGGCGATCCGCTGAGTCTTGGCAATGCACAGCTGGCGGACCTCATTGCCCGTCTTGCGCGAATCCCCGCGCTGCGAACGCTGCGCGTGCACACGCGGTTCCCCATCATGATCCCCGAACGCGTCGACGACGAACTGCTTGCACTGCTGGACAGCACCCGACTGCGCACCGTCGTGGTCGTGCACACCAATCACCCGGCCGAAATCGATGACTCCGTCGCCGGCGCGCTACGCCATCTGCGCCGCGTCAGCAACGCGCTGCTCAATCAATCCGTGCTGCTGCGCGACATCAACGACAACGCCGCCGCCCTCACCGAACTGTCCGAGCGCCTTTTCGACTGCGGCGTGCTGCCCTACTACCTGCACCTGCTCGACCGCGTCACCGGCGCCGCGCACTTCGATGTCACCGAGACCCAGGGACGCTCGCTGATCGATGCGCTGCGCGCACGCCTCCCCGGCTACCTCGTCCCCCGCCTGGTCCGCGAAATCCCCGGCGAGCCCGGCAAAACCCCCATCACCTGACGCCCCCGACCCACCGCGCCAGGTCGTTGTGTCCGGCTTGTGGTGGCCGGTCCGGATTCCGGGGACGCCGGTCATACCCGTCCATGGGGGCTTGGCCGCGGCCATCCATGGCCGCGGACACCCCGGAATCCGGACCAGCCACCACAAGCCGGACACAACGACGCCCCGAACCGGAACTGTGTCCCGGAAACCGTCCGCGAGCGCGGTGTTAGAATGCCACGCTCCGCGCAATCGACATCAAACAAGAGCCATCAGTGATCTCCCACGCGAAGACCGCCTCAGCGCCGGTTCCGATGATCGTGTTCGCCGCCCGCGAGGACGACGCCGAACTGATCAACCGCACCCTGCGCCAGGCCGGCCACGCCGTGCACTGTCACTGGGTCAGCAGCATGGACGCGCTGATGCCGGTGCTGGAGACGGTGGATCCGGAGCTGATCTGGCTGTTTTCCGATCAGGTTGCGGTCCCGGTCAGGGAGGTTGCCAAACTGCGCCAGCACCACGCCGTGTCGGTACCGCTGATCGTCGTCTCCGCGACCATCGAGGAAGCGAGGATGGCGGAAGCGATGCACGACGGCGCACAGGACATGGTGTCCACCGGGCAGCTCGGCCGCCTGCAGGCCGTCGCCGAACGGGAGCTGCGCAGCTATCGGCTGGAACGCGCTCTGAATGAAACCCTGCGCTCCGCACAGCAGTACAAGAAGCAGCTCAAGTCGTTCATGGAAGGATCCATGGATGCCATCGCGCATGCCCAGGAAGGCATACTCGTCGAGGCCAACAGCGCGTGGATGGAACTGTTCGGACTCGATGCCGAAGATGCGCTCAACGGACCGCTGATGGATGTCTTCGACGCGGGCTCGCATGCCGCGCTGCGCGGCGCGCTGGCCGCCTGCGAGAAAGGGCAGTGGGAAGCCGATGAACTGAAGGTCACCGGCCTCACCGCCGACGGCGTCACGCACGCACTGAAACTGCTACTGGAAAACACCCGCTACGACGGTGAGCCTGCCGTCAAGCTGACCATCCGCCGCGAAGCCGAAGCGCGCCGCGAGCCGACCGAGATGCTCGAAACGGCGATGCAGACCGACCCGATCACCGGCCTGTATCATCGCCGCCGCTTCATGGAGATCGTTACCGGCCGCATGGAATCACCATCACGCGGCGGCGTGAAGGCGGTCGCTTTCATTCGGCCCGACAAATTCGGCGAGGTGGAACACGATGTCGGTCCGCTGGCCAGCGAGGAGATCATTTTCCAGCTGGCGGGGCTGCTGCGCGACAGCGCGCATCCGCAGGACGTGGTGGGCCGCTTCGGCGGCACGGTGTTCACGATACTCCTCGAGCGCGGCACGGTCCGCGACATCGAGGCATGGGCGGAAAGCGCGCGCAGCACAATCGCCGACCACATTTTCGAAGTTGAACACAACAGCCTGTCGGTAACGTGCACCATCGGCATCGCCGAGGTCGGCCCCGCGAAGGAGCATGTGGAAGCTCTGATCGGCAACGCCGAAAAGGCCAACCAGCGTGGCCGGCAGCGCGGCGGCAATCAGGTGGTGCTGGAAGAGACGTCGGACGAAACCACCCGTGTACAGCGACTGGACGACGTCTGGGTGCATCAGATCAAGGGGGCGCTGCTGGAGAACCGCTTCCGGCTCGCGCATCAGCCCGTCGTCAGCCTGGCCGGCGAACAGCTGAAACTGTTCGACACGCTGGTGCGCATGGTCGACGCGCAGGGTGGCGAAGTGTCCGCATCAGAGTTCATGCGTGCAGCCGCCCGCAGCGGGCTGATGAAAGCGATCGACCGCTGGGTCATCGGCGCATCGGTGACCTTCTGTCGCAACCAGAATCCGGATCGCGTGTTCGTCAAGCTGTCGCGGGAAAGCATCCAGGACCCGACGTTCATCGAGTGGCTGGGCAAGCAGGTGGAAGCCGCCGGTATCTCGCCCGACAAACTCTGCTTTCAGGTCTCCGAGGAAGACGTCACCCAGTTCCTCAAACAATCACGCACGCTGGCAGAGCTGCTCAAGGAAGGCGGCTACATGTTCGCGGTGGAGCATTTCGGCATCGGCCGCGATCCCGAGCGCGTGCTGTCGCAGATGCCCATGAATTATCTGAAAATCGACGGCTCGCTGATGCAGAGCCTGGCGACCAATCCGGCGCTTCAGGAAACGGTGCGCGGCTATATCCGCCAGGCCACCCGCCGCAAGATCAAGACCATTGCCGAGCGCGTCGAAGACGCCAACACCATGGCCGTCCTCTTTCAGCTGGGCGCCAGCTACATGCAGGGCCACTACATCCAGGAACCCGAAGTCATCCTCGGCTGAGCAAGCCCCTGCCGGCACAGGTCAGCGGCAGTCCGCGCCCGTTTCGCGCCTTCGCGCCCGAAATCCCCCGGGGAGGCGATGTTTGCCGGTGCGGGCGGGTTGCGGGGCGGGCCTGGCGCGCCGGAGACGCCGGGAATACCCATCCATGGGGGCTCGGCCGCGGCCATCCATGGCCGCGGACGCTCCGGCGTGCCAGGCCCACCCCGCAACCCGCCCGCACCGGCAACATCGCCGCAACTTCAGCATCCCGCTCTGCGCTGAACGCTGAGGCGCCGCTATATCGCCTGCAGACGTTCGACCTTGCGCCAGCCTCGGGGCAGAGCGAGCCCGCGACGGCCGCGGCTGCCGACGTAGTATTCGAGATCGGCGGGTTTGAGGGTCATGTCGCGCTGGCCGGCGCGTACGCGCAGCGACTGTTCCGCGCTCAGGGCCGCGATGGCGGCGAGCGATGTCTCACCGCCCGACGGCAGCGACAGGATCTTGTTGCCCTTGCCGCGCGCCAGTTCCGGCAGTTCATCGAACGCGAACACCAGCAGGCGGCCGTCGCTGGAGGCCGCGGCGATCCAGACCGGCTCGGTGGGCACCGGCGATGCCGGAATCACCGTCGCCCCGCGTGCCGGTTTGAGCACCGCCTTACCGGCCTTGTTGCGCGAATACAGGTCTTCCAGCCTGCCGACGAATCCGTAGCCGCTGGAGCTGGCCAGCACCCAGCGGTCGTCCGGTGCGCCGCACAGTACGGCACGGAACGTCGCGCCGTCGGGCGGGTTCACGTGGCCCGACAGCGGCTCACCCTGGCCGCGCGCCGACGGCAGCGTATGCGCCGGCAGACTGTAGGCGCGACCGGTGCTGTCCATGAACACCGCGAACTGCGTGCTGCGCCCGATCGCGGATGCGAGGAAGCGGTCGCCGGAACGATAGCTGAGCGCCTCGGCGTCCACCTCGTGTCCCTTCGCCGCACGCGCCCAGCCGCGCTCGGACAGGATCACCGTCACCGGTTCGCTGGCCACGAGTTCCGACTCGGCCAGGGCCTGCGCCGCTTCACGTTCGACGATCGCGGTTCGCCGCTCGTCGCCATGGGCCTGCGCCAGCGCCGCCAGTTCGTCCTTGATCATCGCGGTCAGGCGGCTGCGTGATTTCAGCGTGCGTTCCAGATCGGCTTTCTCGTCCGCCAGCGCATTCTGCTCACCGCGGATCCTGATCTCCTCCAGCCGCGCCAGATGTCGCAGCTTCAGCTCCAGGATCGCCTCGGTCTGCTCCTCGCTGAGTTTGAAACGCTTCATCAGCACCGGGCCGGGCTCGTCCTCGGTGCGCACGATGTGAATCACCTCGTCGATGTTCAGATAGGCAATCAGCAGACCGTCGAGGATGTGCAGCCTGCGCGTCACGCGTTCCAGGCGATACTCCAGCCGCCGGCGCACGGTGGCGAAGCGGAACTGAAGCCATTCCTCAAGCAGCGCCTTGAGTCCGAACACCTTCGGCCGGCCATCAAGGCCGATGACGTTGAGGTTGACGCGAATCGTACGTTCCAGATCCGTGGTCGCGAACAGATGCTTCATCAGCACGTCCACATCGGTACGCGTCGAACGCGGCGTCAGTACCAGGCGCGTGGGACTTTCGTGATCGGACTCGTCACGCAGATCCTCCATCATCGGCAGCTTCTTCGCGCGCATCTGCGCCGCGATCTGTTCGAGTACGCGGGCGCCTGAAGCCTGGTACGGCAGTTCGGTGATCACGATATCGCTGTTCTCGATCTCATAACGCGCGCGCAGACGCAGCGTGCCCCCACCCGTCCGATAGATTTCGGCAATGTCGGTGCGGCTGGAAACCAGCTCGCCGCCGGTGGGGAAGTCCGGCCCCTGCACGTGCTTCGCCAGCTGCGCGGGCGTCGCCTTGGGGTTGTCCAGCAGTTCGATCAGTGCCGCCACCACCTCGCGCAGGTTGTGCGGCGGCACGTCGGTGGACATGCCCACCGCGATGCCGCTGGTGCCGTTCAGCAGCAGGTTCGGCAACTGCGCGGGCAGTACCGTCGGTTCGCTCAGCGTACCGTCGAAGTTGGGCCGCCAGTCCACCGTGCCCTGCCCGAGTTCCGCGAGCAGCGTCTGTGCGTAGCGGGTCAGGCGCGCCTCGGTGTAACGCATCGCGGCGAATGAGCGCGGGTCGTCCTGCGAACCCCAGTTGCCGTGGCCGTCGACAATCGGATAGCGATAGGTGAATGGCTGCGCCATATGCACCATTGCCTCGTAGCAGGCGGAATCGCCGTGCGGATGGAACTTGCCGATGACGTCACCGACGGTGCGGGCGGCTTTCTTGGGCTTGGAACTGGCCGCCAGCCCCAGATCGCTCATGGCGTAGGTGATGCGCCGCTGCACGGGCTTGAGACCATCGCCGATGTGCGGCAGCGCGCGATCCAGAATCACGTACATCGAGTAGTCGAGATAGGCGCGTTCGGTAAACTCGGCCATCGACAGCCGTTCCACACCCTCGAAATTCAGCTGCTGCGTTTTCATGCGCGAACCTGCCTGCCGTGCAGCATGTGTGCACTTCCACTTCGTCTTTTCACGTGATCAGACCTCGATTGCCGCCAGATTGCCCTTGTCCTGCAACCAGCTGCGCCGATCCGCGGCGCGCTTTTTCGCGAGCAGCATGTCGAGCATGCGATCGGCTTCGTCCTGCGCGGTCACCGTCAGCTGCGCGAGGCGACGCGTGTCAGCCGCCATCGTGGTTTCGCGCAGCTGCACCGGATCCATCTCGCCCAGACCCTTGAAGCGGGTGACCGACACCTTGCCGGGCTTCTTCTCCGCTTCCATGCGATCGACGATCATGTCGCGCTCGGCGTCGTCCAGCGCGTAGTACACATCCTTGCCGACGTCGATGCGGTACAGCGGCGGCATCGCCACGAATACATGACCGGCTTCGACCAGCGGCCGGAAATGCTTCAGGAACAGGGCGCAGAGCAGCGTGGCGATGTGCAGCCCATCGGAGTCGGCGTCGGCGAGAATGCAGATCTTGTGATAGCGCAGCCCATCGAGCCGCTCCGACCCCGGGTCCACGCCCAGCGCAATGCTGATGTTGTGCACCTCCTGCGAGGCCAGCAGCTCGGCGGTGTCCACCTCCCAGGTGTTGAGGATCTTGCCGCGCAGCGGCATGACGGCCTGATTCTCGCGATTGCGTGCCTGCTTTGCCGAACCGCCGGCGGAATCGCCCTCGACAAGAAACAGTTCCGCGATCGACGGCTCCTGCACCGTGCAGTCGGCGAGCTTGCCCGGCAGCGCGGGACCGGAGACGATGCGTTTGCGCACGATCTTCTTCTGCGCGCGCGTGCGATTCTGCGCATTGTCGATCGCCAGCTGCGCGATCTCGTCACCGGTTTCCGGGTGCTGATTCAGCCACAGCGAAAACGTGTCCTTGACGACGCCGGCCACGAAACCGGCACACTCCCGTGACGACAGCCGCTCCTTGGTCTGCCCGGAGAACTGCGGATCTTCCATCTTCACCGACAGCACGAAGCTGACGCCTTCCCACACATCTTCCGGCGCAAGCTTCAGCCCCCTGGGCAGCAATGAGCGGAACTCGCAGAATTCACGCAGCGCTTCGGTGAGCCCCGACCGCAGACCGTTCACATGCGTGCCGCCCTGTGCGGTGGGGATCAGGTTCACGTAGCTTTCGGCAACCGGCGCTTCGCCGCGCTCGGGACACCAGACCAGCGCCCAGTCCACGGCCTCGCGCTTGCCCTGCAGACTGCCCGAGAAGGGCTGAGCGGGCACGTAGATGGTCTCGCCGACGGCTTCGGCCAGGTATTGCTCAAGACCGCCGTCATACAGCCACACATGCGCCTCGGCCGGCTTTTCGACCGTGAGCTTCACTTCCAGCCCCGGGCACAGAACCGCCTTGGCGCGTAGCGCATGCTTCAGACGCGAGATCGAGAACGCGGGGCTGTCGAAATACTGCGGATCCGGCCAGAAGCGGATCGTCGTGCCGGTGTTGGCGCGGCCCACCTTGCCCACCACCTCGAGCTTGCCGCGACGTCTGCCACCGGCAAAGCTCATGTTGTACTCCTTGCCGTCGCGGCGTATCCACACCTCGAAGCTCTTCGACAGGGCGTTCACCACCGACACGCCCACACCATGCAGGCCACCGGAAAACTGGTAGTTCTTGTTGGAGAACTTGGCGCCGGCATGGAGCCTCGTGAGGATCAGCTCCACGCCGGGCAGCTTTTCCCTGGGGTGGATGTCCACCGGCATGCCGCGGCCGTCGTCGGCCACTTCCAGAGAACCGTCCTGGTGAACCGTCACGTCGATGCGCCGTGCATGGCCCGCCAGCGCTTCGTCCACACTGTTGTCGATCACCTCATGGGCGAGGTGGTTTGGCCTGGAGGTGTCCGTATACATGCCCGGACGCCGGCGCACGGGCTCCAGGCCGCTCAGAACCTCGATGTCGGCAGCGCGATATGACTTGCTCATTGATCTCCCTGCGCCCGGACAACCGCGTGCCCGGGCCAAACGGAGGCGCGATTGTAACTTGGATTATGGAACGTGACTGTGGTCACAGGAGAAATCGGCTGCATCACGCACAATAATGATGCGCACACGTTTGGCAGCCCGCCAGGCGAATTCGCACCCCGCCCCCATCGGCGCAAGCTGCAGGAGTGCACAGCCGCATGACCAGAGCCACACCACCCGCAGCCGCAGCCGGGTCCAAGGAACGGCTGGAACGGCTGATACTGCTGCTGGTGAGTGGCGCGGTACTGGCCGCGTGGGGGATGCTGGTTGCTCTGTCGATGGCCGAACGTGACCACGCCCTGGAACGAGCCACCAACCAGCTGTCCAACACGATCGGCAACCTGGCCGACTTCAATGAACTGGCGGAACTTGCCGAAGGCGTTGCCGAGCTGCGCAGCAGGGACCAGCGGCAGGCCGCCATCTGGCGTGCACTGCTGATGTATCCCAGCGCCAGCATCTGGGTGGAAGCGGACGACGGCATTGCCGGCATGCCGCCCGGCGAGGCGGTCGAGGACGATGCCATCGTCGTCATGGATGCCCGCGACAACTTCGTGGTCCACGCATCGATGCCGCGCGCCGAGGTGCTGGCCGAATGGCGAACATCCACCATACGCCGCACCGTCGCACTGCTGGTGGCCAGCATCGGATTCCTGATCCTCGCCCGACTGCTGCTCGGTACTCTGCGCCAGCGCGCGCATGCCGAACAGGAAGCCGCCTCCGCGCTCGAGCGCGAGGCGCAGCTCGCACTGCATAAGGTCGAACTCGAGCACACGGTCGCGAAACGGACCACCGAACTGCGCGACGCCAACAAGCGCCTCGGACAGGAGCTCGTCGAACGCAAGGCCGCCGAAGCTGAACTCAAGGAGCATGACGCACTGCTGCATGCCGTCGCGAAGGGCGCAGAAGAGTTGCTGGGATCGCACAGTCACGAACAGGCGATCGCGTCCGTGCTGGAGCTGGTCGGCCAGACGATCAGTGTCAGTCGGGTACACATCCACGAGATCACGACAGACAAGTCCGGTCACATGCGTTCCGGCATCCGCCACGAATGGTGCGCACCGGAGACGACGCCGCTGGTCGATCACCCTGCCGTCCAGGACATGGACCTGACGTCCGCCATGCCTCGCGCAACTGCGCCGCTGCTCGTCGGGACACCGGCGACATTTACGGCCGATTCGCTGGGCGAAACACTACAGAAACTGTACCTGCAGAACGGTCTGAACTCGTTTCTCCAGATTCCGGTGCACGTGGACGACAAGCTCTGGGGTGCCATTCAGTTCATTGATGCGTCCGCCACGGAACGGGAATGGAGCTGGGCCGAGACCGACACGCTGCAGACACTGGCCGGGCTGATGGGCGCTGCCATCACCCGCGCGCGCTACGTCAGGGAACTGGCGGACGCCAACATGATCGTGCAGAACAGCCCGACGATTCTGTACCGCGTGCGCGGCGAGCCACCGTTCCCGCTGATCTACGTCTCGCACAACATCACCAAGTTCGGTCACGACCCGCACGCACTGGTCGCATCGGCGGACTGGGCACAGCTGCTGGTCGACCCGGCTGACGGCGACAAGATGACCCAGTCCATGGCCCGCTGTCTGGACAAGGACATGACGAGCGCGACCATCGAGTTTCGTCTGCGGACCGGCGATGGCGACGTGCGCTGGGTGGAGAACCGCTATACCACCGTGCGCGACAGCCACGGCAGGCTGGTCGAGATCGAGGGCATGATCATCGACGTCACCGAACGCAAGGCCGCGGAAGAGAAGATCGCCCAGATGGCACGCACCGATCAGCTGACCGGGCTTGCCAACCGTGCAACGTTCATCGAAAGGCTGCGTCAGGCTTTCGCGGCGAGTCAGCGCGGTGCCAATCCGTTCGCGATCCTGTATATGGACCTGGATCGCTTCAAGGCCATCAATGACACGCTCGGGCATCCGGTGGGCGACGCGCTGCTGCGCGAGGTCGCAGACCGTCTGCGCAAGTCCACTCGGGAGTCGGATATCGTGGCACGCCTGGGCGGCGACGAGTTTGCCATCATCCAGTCGGAAATCAGTGAGCCGGCCAATGCCGGGGCACTGGCCACGACGATCCAGCAGGCCATGGCTCGGCCGCTGAGCATCGACGGCAACGACCTGCACATCACCACCAGCATCGGCATCTGTCCGTATGTGCCCGACAGCACCGGACCGGACCAGATGCTCGCTCAGGCGGATCTCGCGCTCTACCGGGCGAAGGATGAGGGCCGCAACTGCTATCGCTTCCATTCCGACGACCTCGACCAGCAGGTACAGGATCGGGTGGCGCTGGCCGATGAGCTGCGGCAGGCGATCGAGCAGGAAGAGCTGACCATCCACTATCAGCCGCAGGTGGAGCTGTCCAGCGGTCGCATCGTCGGCGTGGAGGCTTTCGTACGCTGGAACCATCCGCAGCGCGGACTGCTGAACGCCGCGGACTTCATCCCGGTGGCCGAGAAGACCGGCGCGATCGTCGCGCTCGGCCAATGGGTGCTCAACAAGGTGTGTTCACAGATCAGCCTGTGGCGCGAAGAGGGCGTCAAGTCTCCGGTAGTGACCATGAATCTGTCGTTCGCCCAGCTCAAGAACGGCCCCGAGCTGGTCAAGGATGTGCGTAATGCGCTGGAGAAGTGGAATCTGCAACCGACCGACCTGAGCTTCGACGTCACCGAAGCCACGCTGGCCCAGATCACCCTGATGCGCAACGACGTGCTCACGGAACTGCGTCGCCTTGGCGTACAGCTGGCCATCGACGACTTCGGCAGCGAATACTCGTCGTTCGACTATCTGCGCACCTATCAGGTCAATCATCTGAAGATCACGCCGTCGTTCCTGCATGGCGCCAACAGCAACCCGGAACAGGCTGCAACGGTGCGGGCGATCGTGACGCTGGCCAGGGAACTGGGCATCGGTGTCGTGACCGAAGGCATTGAAACGGAGGAACAGATGGATCAGTCCGCCTCCACCTCGATCATCGCGCAGGGCATTTACTTCAGCGATCCGGTCGGCGCCGAAGAGGCCGGCAAGCTGCTTCGCGAAGGCACGATACCCGACAAACGTTCCATCACGGAACATGAAGTCGACGAAAAGCTGTCGGACGACAAATCGCCGACACCGCGACGTCACCGTAGGGAGGCTCGATAGATGAATCCGCTGAGATGGACACTTGCTGTCCTTGCCTGTGCGGCCTTTTCACTGCCGGCCAGTGCGGACGTCACGACGACGGACCTGCAGGTCATGGCACGCGCCCTGTCGTTCATGGAACGCCCGCCATCCGGCACCATCAACATCGGCATCGTGCATGTGCCGTCCAATCCGGCGTCGCTGCGCCAGGCCCAGGCCATACAGTCCACGCTGGGCAGTGGCATGCGCGTGGGCAACCTGAACATGCGCCCGGTACTGGTACCGCTGGACACTGCCGGCAATGCCGGTGTCGACCTGTTCCTGCTCACCGAGCATCTGGGACCCGCGGCAACCCCGCTCGCCGACATCGCTGCCAGCCGCCGCATGCCCTGCGTCACCGTCGACCTCGACCAGGTACGCGAAGGCGCCTGCATCGTCGGCATCAGATCCCGGCCTCGGGTGGAGATCCTCGTGAACCGGGCCGCGGCCACCAACAGCGGCGTCGCGTTCGCGACTGCCTTCCGCATGATGGTCACCGAGCTGTAACGATATGAAACCCGGAACAACCATGAAACGCATCCATCGCTGCATCGTCCGTCGCTGTGCCATCTCGGTCGCGGTCGCCGCCACGATCGCCGGCGGCAGCGCCATCTACGCGCCGCTTCACGCCCAGCCGCTGGACTACACAGCCCTCGAGGCGCTGTTCGGCGAACCGGTGACCAACAGCGTGACCGGCACTCCGCAGCGTGAGAGCCAGGTGCCGGCTACGATGATCATCATCACCGCCGACCAGATCCGCCGCTCCGGCGCCAGCGACGTGCCCGGCGTGCTCCGGCACGTGGTCGGCGTCGACGCATGGCAATGGACCGCCGACCAGGCGGACGTGGCTGTGCGCGGTTACAACCAGGCGTTCTCACCACGCCTGCTGGTGCTGGTCGACGGCCGCCAGGTGTATGCCGATCACTATGGCTACACGCCATGGAGCACCGTGGCGGTGGAGATGGATGCCATTCACCAGATCGAGATCGTGAAGGGGCCGGCCAGCGCGCTGTTCGGCTTCAACGCGGTGGCGGGCGTGGTCAATATCGTGACCCGCAATCCGCTGCACGAGGACATGATGCTGCTGTCGGCAGCCGCGGGCACCCAGGACCGCACCAGCGCATCGCTGGTGGCTTCGTGGCGCCTGTCGGACCAGGCGGCCTTGCGATTCACTGCCGGCACCCGACGCAGCGAGGACTTCTCAACACCGCAGGAGGCGTTCGAGCTGGGCTCACGCCGCGGCAATCAACGCGACGCCTTCACCGTGGACGGCCGCTTCCGCATCGGCGAGCGCATCCACGCCGGCGTTGAAGCAACCTGGAGTGACGTCCATCAGACCGAGGTCCCGCCCACCTACCTCACCGGCTACACCGAGTATCGAACGCGCTCGCTGCGCACCTCCTGGTCCGCCGACACCCGGGCCGGCCTGGTGGAAGGACGCCTGTACCGCAACGAGATCGATGCGCGGCCGTATCTGGGCGATGACCCCGAGGCGTTCTTTGACTTCCGCAACGTCGTCACCGTCGCGCAGCTCAAGCACATGTTCAAGGCCGGCCCGAATCACACGGTACGCCTGGCCGTGGAATACCGCGAGAACGGCATGGACACCACACCCGTGGAAGGCGCACGCGTGTTCTACGACATCGCCACGGTGGGCGGCATGTGGCACTGGCAGATCACCCCCACGCTGACGCTCACCAACGCCGTCCGCGAAGACCGCTGGTCACTGGGACGGCGCGGCTTCCTGCCCGACCAGTATGAGGAATTCTACGGCTGGACCAACGACAGCTGGGACCGCGCCTACAGCCGGACCAGTTTCAACACCGGCGTGGTCTGGGCGACCCCGGCCACCGGCACGTTCCGCTTCATGAGCGCCAGGGGGCCACAGCTTCCGAATCTCGTCAATCTCGGCGCCACGATGTACCCCACGGACTTCGGCTTCTTCGAGCTGTGGGCCGCGGGTGTGCCAACACTCAGACCGGCCATCGTCAGCAGCCATGAGGTGAGCTGGACGCGACCGGTCATGCCATCGGGCATCGAGCTGCGCAGCAATCTGTTTCACAGTGAAACGCGCGAAGTGCCTTCCAGCTTCGCCCCCATCGGCACTTCAAGGTCAACGGGACTGGAACTTTCGGTGGCCGGCAACACGGGTCCGTCCTGGCGTTGGGCTGCCGGTTACACCCAACAGCGCATCACGGACAGGTTCGACCCGGATTTCGGGTTCGTCGAGTTCACCTACGTCGACTTCGAGAACACGACGCCGCGCCACGTGATCAAGGCGAACTTCGGCTGGCATCGGGGCCGCTGGGAAGTCGACACCTTCCTGCGTCACCAGTCCGACACCCTGTCGGTGCGCGGCACCGATCCGGTCACGTTCCTGCCGTCGCTGCAACCGGTTCCGGCGCACGCCGCGGTGGATATGCGGGTCGGCTTCTCGCCCGCGCCCCGCTACACGCTGGCGCTGAGCGGCCGCAACATCGCCCGCTCGAGCCAGCGCCAGACCTCGACATCGGACGTGCAGCCGCAGGTGAACCTGACCTTCCAGTACGACTTCAACCGCTAGGCTGGCGTCGGATCGAGATCGGCGACGAGTGCCGCGCGCACCTCGTCGCCGACGCGGGTCTGATGCCGGTATTCGGGATGATCGATGCTGAATGACAGCCCGGCGCCGTTGCGCACGGCCTCCTTCATCGCCGGCGTCAGCTCGAAACGCAGAAAATGCACCGCGGACGTCTTCTCCTCGTCGCTGCGCTCCAGGTCTTCGTCGGCGAACGCCTGAAGACGTTCGAAGCCCTCCACCTCGAGATGGACGCGATCCTCGATGCCGCGTAGCCGGAACAGCGCGCGTCGACGTTCCTCGGCATCGGCGAACTCCACCATGAAGGTGGCCTTGAAGTTGCTGCCGTCCGGGATCAGCGGATTGTAGGCCGACAGTTCCTCTTCGATGCCCTCCTGCTCGAAAATCCGCTCGATGCGCAGCATCTCCTGCACCTGATACTGAATCGTCAGCCGGTCTTCGAAGTACAGTGTGGCATTGGGCCCGATGGCCACCTGACGTCGGCGCTTGTGCGCCAGAACGCGCTCGCGGAACTCCGGGCGCTGTCGGTGGTATTCCTCCAGCGAATACAGATCGGACGCGGACAGTCTGTTCATATGCCGTAAGCCTTGCGCAGCAGCTGCAGCGGATGGGTGGCGGTGGCCGATCCGGCCACCGCCGCTATGTGGGCCGCGGCCATCGGACAGTCACTGGTGAAGTGATCAGCGCCGGCGCTGTCCACCTGGCGCACCACCGGACGGGCGATCCTGCGCGCCGCGTCGTGGTACTCCTTCTTCACCGCATAGGTGCCATCGTGACCGGAGCAGCGCTCGATCGCCTTCACGCTGGTGTCGGGAACGAGCTCCAGCACCTCGCGGGTCTTCAGGCCGATGTTCTGCACGCGCAGATGACAGGGCACCTGGTAGCTGATCGAACCCAGCGAGCCCTTGAAATCCGTGTTCAGGCGGCCCTCGCGGTGACGGAGCATCAGATATTCGAACGGGTCGTGAAACGCGGCCGCAACGGCTCTGACCTTCTCGTCATCGGGAAACAGCAGCGGCAGTTCCTGCCTGAACATCAGCACGCAGGACGGCACCGCGGCGGTGATGTCCCAGCCGTCGGTCACCCACCCATACAGTTCGTCGATATTCCGGTCCTTGAGTTTCTCGATGGCGTGAAGGTCACCCAGCTCGAGTTTCGGCATGCCGCAGCAGCGCTCACTGGACGGCAGCGCCGTGGCGATGCCGTTGTGTTCGAACACGGCGAACAGATCCTGCACGATGCCCGGCGCGTTGCGGTTGCCATAACAGGTGGCAAACACGACCACCCTGCCGCTGGTGGATCCGGCGGGCTCACCCTCGCCATCGCGACGCCCGATACGATCGCCCAGCCGCCTGCGTGCGTTGCTGGCATGGTATTCGGGCACCACGGCACGCCGGTCCACGCCCAGCGTGTTCTCCAGCAGCCTGCGTCCCAGACCCGAACGGTTCATGGCATTGACCGCGCCGGCCACCACCGGAATACCCGCCAGGGAGCCGACGGTGTCTGTGGCGCTGAGGATGCGATCACGGGTACGCACTCCGCCTTCCTGAAACTGCTTCGCCTTGGCGCGCAGCATCAGATGCGGAAAGTCGACGTTCCATTCATGCGGCGGCACGTACGGACACTTCGTCATGTAACACATGTCGCACAGATAACAATGCTCGACAACCTTCCAGTACGCCTCTTTGGGGACGGAATCGAGTTCACCGGACGGCGACTCGTCCACCGCATCGAACAGTGTCGGGAACGCTTCGCAGAGATTGAAACAACGCCGACAGCCGTGGCAGATGTCGAAGACCCGCTCGAGCTCCGCATCCAGTGCGGCGGCATCGGTGAACTCGGGCTCGCGCCACGGAATCGGATGACGCGTCGGTGCGTCGAGACTGCCTTCACGTCGCGGGGGGCTGGTATCACTCATGGCTAATGTCAGTCATGGGGCATTGGTCACGGTGGGGGTCGCAGCACGGTCACGGCCGGACGCGGCCCGACTTTCCTTCACCGGTCTCGTTCGACCGGCCTCGCCGGATCGGACGGCGGACGCACGGAGCCGGGTGCTCCGTGTGTCCGCCGCCGTGCGCCCCGGGAAAAGCGCGCAACGAACTCAGCTTTCCAGTCCGTCCAGCGCCTTCTGGAAGCGGTTCGCGTGTGAACGCTCGGCCTTGGCCAGCGTCTCGAACCAGTCGGCGATTTCCTCGAAACCCTCGTCGCGGGCGGTCTTCGCCATGCCCGGATACATGTCCGAGTATTCGTGGGTTTCACCGGCAATCGCCGCTTTCAGGTTGGCGCTGGTTGAACCGATCGGCAGACCGGTGGCCGGATCACCAACACCTTCCAGATACTCCAGATGACCGTGCGCGTGACCGGTTTCACCTTCGGCGGTGGAACGGAACACGGCGGACACGTCATTGAAGCCTTCCACGTCGGCCTTCTGTGCAAAGTACAGATAGCGGCGGTTGGCCTGGGATTCGCCGGCAAACGCCTCCTTCAGATTGTCCTCGGTCTTGCTGCCCTTCAGTTCCATGGTTTTCCTTCCTCCTGGCAAAAGTACTCTGGATGGCGTGGCATCGACTTCCGTCGCTGCACAATCAGTCATCGCGTACGCGGTCGTTGCGCACGGCGCCGATCGTCGAATCGACGCCGCGAAAACGATTTAGACTTGGTCTAATCGAAGACCGTAATCTAGTCTCCCGGCTTCGCGGCTGTCAACCGCGACGCCCCGGGGCGCGTTGACCGGGCAGGCGCCGCTGTGTACCTTGGCGCGCCATGAGTCGCCAACCCGCCAGCCGATCGCCGAAAGGTCTCGCCAACCTCGAGAAGTCCCTTGCCGAACTGGAAGGGGTGGTGGAAAAGCTCGAATCCGGCGATCTGCCGCTGGAGCTGGCGCTGAAGGAGTTCGAGCGCGGGGTGAAGCTCACGCGCCAGTGTCAGACCGCGCTCAGGGATGCCGAGCAGAAGGTCGAGATTCTGCTGAAGAAATCCGAAGACGCCGAGCCGGTACCGTTGGCCACCGACACCGAGGCGGACTGATCGCGACACTCAGGCGTTTCAGGTAGCCGTCTGCTGCGCAACGCCCTGCAGACGCTCGATCAGCGCACGCAGGAACACCTTGTTGAAGCGCAGCTGGCAGGACGAGGACGCCTGTTCCAGCAGCGTGGAGCTGACGCGCACCAGCGTGACGTCATCCATGGCGCTGATCGTGGCGGTGCGACGCGCGCCGCGCACGTAGCTGGTCTCTCCGAAACAGTCGCCATCGGCCAGCACGCCGATCTGGCGACGACCGGACTGCACCGTCACGCGGCCGCTGACGATGATGTAGAAGCGGTCATCCATCTCGCCCTCGCGGATGATCTCGTCCCCCGCCTTGTAGTCGCGCCATTCGCTGGCGCGCAGGATCTCCCAGATTTCCGAGTGCGAGAAATCGTGGAAGAATCGCAGCTTGCGCAACAGATCGAACTGCTCCTGCTTGTCGATGCGGTCGTACTGATTGCGCAGCTGCTGATACACACGGGTCAGCGCGCCGGCCAGCTCCAGGCCGTTGTCGTAGCGATCTTCCGGCTCCTTCTGCAGTGCCGTCACCACCACCTCTTCGATCTCCTCGGAGATCTCCGGTCGCAGCGTATGCAACGGTGCGGGTGTCGCATAGACGATCTGGTGCAGCAGTTTGCTGAGGTTGTTGGCGCGGAACGGCCGGAAGCCGCTGAGCAGCTCGTACATCACCGCGCCAAGCGAATAGATGTCCGAACGTGCCGTGATATCGGCGGACTGCACCTGCTCCGGTGACATGTAGCTCGGCGAACCGGCGATGCCCTCGATGCGCGACACGGCCGAATCGTTTACCAACGCAATGCCGAAATCGATGATGCGCACGTCGTTGTCCAGCGTCAGCATGATGTTGCTGGGCTTCACGTCGCGGTGAATCACACCGCGGCTGTGCGCATAGTGCAGCGCCTTGGCGCACTTGAAGACGATCTCGATCACGTCGTCGACGCGCAGCAGATTGTCGGGCTTGCAGTACGCAGCCAGGGTTCGCGCGCCGTGGACATGCTCGGTGACGACGTAGTAGCTGCCGTTCTCCTCGCCAGCGTCGTAAATCGGCAGGATGTTCGGGTGCTGGAGCTTGCCGACCATGTGCGCTTCGTTGAAGAACATCTTGCGCGTAACGCGTACCCGATGTTCATCCTCTTCGCTCTCGACATTGTAGAGCTTGATCGCTACGTCACGGCCGTAATAGGGATCGTGAGACAGGAATACACGTCCGGTGCTGCCCTGCCCCACCTCATTGATGACGACGTATTTGCCGATACGTTCGGGCACCGCACGTGCGCGTTTACTTCCCGAAACTTCGGCGCTGGCTTGGGCCATGGATCACGCGTTATGTAGCTCAAAGGAGGACTGCCTGCAACAGCACCAGGCACGCTATCGCGTACACGGCTGCCATTGCGTCATCGAGCATAATTCCGAGCCCGCCGCCCAGTCTGTGATCCATATCGCGTATCGGCCAGGGCTTGACGATGTCGAACAGCCTGAACAGACCGAATGCGGCCAGCAGCCACAGCGGATCCCGCGGTAGCAGAACCGCGGCCAGCAGCATGCCGACAACCTCGTCGAACACGATCGCGGGGTGATCATGCGTACCCAGGCGTCGCGCGCTCTCGCCGCAGATCCATACCCCCGCCGCGAACAGCGCCACGATCAGCGCCAGCTTCATCGCCAGCGGCCATGGCGCAACCAGCCAGACCAGCGGCAGGGTGACCAGGGTGCCGGCCGTGCCGGGAGCCACGGGCGACAGTCCCGAGCCGGCACCCAGCGCGAGAAAGTGCACGGGATCCTTCAGCAGTCGGGCCGGTAGACGGGGTCGACGTGACATAATCTGTCAGAAGTGCGCATAGCCACGCGCCGGCGAATCGAACGCCTCACCGTCGCGCCGCGTGATCACGCCATGGCCCGCCAGCACTTCGCCGATGCGCCGCAGCGGGGTACCCAGCTTCGTGAACGCCGACTCGATGTCGGCTGCCCGTGCGGGCGACGCGGTGAAGCACAGTTCATAATCATCGCCTCCCGCCAGCGCGAAGCCTTCCGCCGCCTTCGGGGGAAACACCGACAGCAGCTCGGCGGACAGCGGCAGCCGCTCCACGTCCACAACGGCCGAACAGCCGCTGGCCGCGCAGATGTGACCTAGATCGGCCAGCAGGCCATCGGACACATCGATCGCCGCGCTGGCCAGTTCCACCAGCGCAAGCCCCTCCCTCACCCGCGGCCGCGGCCGCAGAAAGCGGTCGGCAAGCGCCGCGTGCGCCGCGCCGCGATCCATCGCCTGTTCATTGATGACCGTGAGTCCGGCCGCGCTGTCGCCCAGCGTGCCGGTGACGTATACATCGTCGCCAGGATGCGCGCCAGCGCGCGCCAGCCAGCGCTGTCCGACCTCACCGATCACCTGTACCGTGATGCTCAGCCCGCCGCGCGTGATATCGCCGCCCACCAGACGCACGCCGTACCGCCGGGCCAGTTCATGGAAACCGTCCGCGAATCCCTGCAGCCACTGCTCGTCCGCGACCGGCAGCGTCAGTGCCAGCGTGCACCAGCGCGGTCTGGCGCCCATCGCGGCCAGATCGCTGAGATTGACCGCCAGCGCGCGGTGCCCGATCCGATTCGCCGCGGTGGTCCCAGGGAAGTGAACGCCCTCGATCAGGGTATCGGTACTGATGGCGATGCGGCCCGAAGCCTCGACAACGGCGGCATCGTCGCCCGGTCCGAGCAGCAGGCCGTCCGTCGGCGCCCGATCGCGCATGAAGTACCGCCTGATGATGTCGAATTCGTCGCCGGATACGTCGACATCGGCGCGGCTGTCCGGCGGGCCGCCGGTCATGAGGCCGGGCCGCGCACGTCCGGGCGCCGCGACGCCTTGTCGAGCAGCGCATTGACGAATTTGAAGCTGTCGGTGGCGCCGAAACGTTTGGTGAGCTCAATGGCCTCGTTGATCACGACACGCGTGGGTACATCGGCGCGATAGCGCAGTTCCGCCAGCGCCAGCCACAGCACGGCACGGCCCACGGCGTCGAGCTGCTGCATGCCGCGCGAGGCATGCTCGGAAATCACGCGATCCAGTTCAGCCGAGTGCGTGAGCACCAGATCGAGCACTTCGCGGAAGTAGTTCTGATCGATGCGTTCGTAATCGGCGTTGTGACGAAACTGTTTCAGCAGTTCATCACGATCGTGATCGGCGAGCTGCCACTGATACAGCGCCTGCACGAGCATCTCGCGGGCACGCTGGCGGGCACGCGAGGAATTTGCCGTTACGCCCAACCCTGCTGCTCCATGCGACGCAGCAGCGAGGCGACTTCCAGCGCAGCAAGCGCCGCGTCCGCACCCTTGTTGCCGACCCGTCCGCCGGCTCGTTCCATCGCCTGATCCACCGTGTCGGTGGTGAGCAGTCCGAAGCCGATGGGCACACCGAACTCAAGACTGATATCGGTGAGGCCACGACTGGCCTCGCCCGCCACATAGTCGAAATGCGGCGTCTCGCCGCGAATCACACAACCCAGTGCAATGAGCGCATGGTACCGACCACTGGCGGCGAACTTTCCGATCGCGAGCGGCAGTTCGAATGCGCCAGGCACCCGCACCACGGCGATCGTGTCAGGCGTTGCGCCATGCTCGAGCAGCGCCGCCGTGGCGCCTCCCAGCAGTCTGTCGACGACGAAATCATTGAAACTGGCGGCGACGATGCCGAAACGCATATCCGTCGCGTCCAGCGTGCCGCGCAACTGCGCAATCTGCTCATCCATGTGCGCTCTCGTGCTCCGTGTATTCCGAGTTGACGTATTCGACGACTTCCAGGTCGAAGCCCGACAGCGCGTGTATGTGACGCGGCGCGCTGAGCACCCGCATCCGCTTCACGCCCAGCGCGCGCAGAATCTGCGCGCCGATGCCGATCGTGCGCAGATCCATCGACCGGTCCGTCCGTTCCGTTTTCAGCGCGGCCGGTTCGCGCAGCATGCGTATGGTACGCATCAGATCCTTGGGCGGTTCATCCTGTCTGAGAATCACGATCACGCCGTTGTCCTGTTCGGCGATGATGCGCATGGCGTCATGCAGCGGCCAGCCAAGACGCTTGTCGATGATGCCGACGACATCGCCCAGGGTCTCCTGCCGATGCACGCGCACCAGCGTGGGCCTGTCGCCGGCTATCGCGCCGCGCACCAGTGCCAGGTGGACGGTTCTGTTCACATGATCCTCGAAGCAGATCATGCGAAAGGGCCCGTAGGCGGTGTTCACCACCAGCTCGGAGATCGCCTCGACCGACTCTTCCTTGGCGAGCCGATACTTGATCAGGTCGGCGATCGTACCGATGCGCAGGCCATGCTCGCGTGCGAACGCGACCAGATCGTCGCGCCGCGCCATCGAGCCATCCTCGTTGAGAATCTCGACAATGGCCGCGGCCGGCTCGCAGCCGGCCAGCCGCGCCAGATCGCAGCCGGCCTCGGTGTGTCCGGCTCGCGTGAGCACGCCACCGGGCTGGGCCATCAGCGGAAAGATGTGTCCGGGCTGACGCAGATCCTCGGGACGGGCGTCGGGCGCCACCGCGGCGCGTATCGTGCGGGCGCGGTCATGAGCGGAAATACCCGTTGTCACGCCTTCGGCCGCCTCGATGGACACGGTGAAATTGGTGGTCTGGCGACGGTCGGTGTCGCCCACCATCAGTGGCAGACGCAGCTGGTCGCAGCGCGCGCGCGTCAACGTCAGGCAGATCAGCCCGCGCCCGAAGCGCGCCATGAAATTGATGTCGTCAGGCCGCACCCTCGATGCGGCCATGACCAGATCGCCCTCGTTCTCGCGTTCTTCATCGTCGAGCATCACGACCATACGGCCGTCACGCAGCTCGGCAATGATGTCCTCCATGCTGTCCAGCATTCCGCCTCCGCTACCCCTGACATCGCCCATCAGGCGTCCGCGGTCCGCAACCGGTCCAGGTAACGCGCAATGATGTCGACTTCAATGTTAACAGTGCTGCCGGGCGCATAGCTCGCAATGATGGTCCGCTGCAGCGTCGCCGGCACCACGTTGACGGTGAATCGACCGCCCTCCACGTCGTTGACGGTCAGGCTGACACCGTCCACGGCCACCGACCCCTTCTGCGCCACGAACCGCGCCAGCCCGTCAGGCAGCCCGATCGTCACCGCCACCGAACGCGCATCCGGGTGCAGCCCGAGGACCCGGCCGACGCCATCAACGTGCCCGCTGACCAGGTGGCCGTCCAGCGCATCGCCCATGCGCAGTGATGGCTCGAGATTCACCGCCGCACCCGCCCCCAGGGCACCGAGTGTGGTTGCCGCCAACGTCACGTTCGACACATCCGCCGCAAACGAACCGCCGTCGCACCGTGTCGCCGTCAGGCACACGCCATTCACCGCCACACTGGCGCCGGGCTCCAGATCATGAAGGCCCGAACCCTGAGTATCGATGACGACGTGGCAATCGCCACCGGTCCGGCGCTCCGCCACGGCGATCCTTCCGATGCCCTTTACGATCCCGGAAAACAATGTCGCTCCCCCGCGTCCGTCGATGGTCTACGCACAGCCTGTCCTCGCCGTCCTCATGAATCGCCCTCGCGTCCGCCCCGTCGCGGCCTGGCCACGAACCGGAAGTCTTCCCCGATCTGAACCGGCCCCTGCATGTCCAGTGCGACACTGTCCGCCAGTTCCAGCAGCGATGCGATACGAAACATGCCGCGCGCGTCATCGCCGAGCAGGCGCGGCGCCATGTAGATGATCAGCTCGTCGATCAGACCGGCTTCCAGCAGTGCTCCATTCAGGGTGGCGCCCGCCTCCACCCAGACGTCGTTGATCTGCATGGCGGCAAGGGCCACGACCAGCTCGTGCAGGTCGCAATGCGGCGATCCGCCGACGCGCCGTATCGATGCGCCGGCCATGCGCAGTACATCCGCGGCATCCTCCGGCGCCGCTGCCGTGGTGAAGATGACAACGTCGCCGGGCAAAGTCAGCGTGCGTGCGGCGGGCGGTGTATGCAGCGCCGAGTCGACGATCACGCGCAGCGGCTGCAGCACCGTGAGCCCGGGCTGCTCGAAACGCGCATTCAGCGACGGGTCATCAGCCAGCACCGTCCCGGCACCGGTGAGCACCGCGCCGGCCTGCGCCCGCCAGCGCTGCGCGTCCTGCCGTGCCGCCGCCCCGGTGATCCACTGACTGCGGCCATCCGCAAGCGCGGTCCGACCGTCCAGGCTCACGCCGAGTTTGCTGCGTATCCATGGCCGGCCATGGCGCATGCGCGTGAAAAAGCCGCGATTGAGTGCTTCCGCCTCGGCGGCCAGCACGCCCGACTCAACTTCGATGCCGGCTTCACGCAGCACCCGGGCACCGCCGCCGGCGACATCGGGATTCGGGTCCGCCACGGCATACACCACGCGCGCGACACCGGCCTGAATCAGGGCCCGGGTGCACGGCGGCGTGCGGCCGTGGTGATTGCATGGCTCAAGCGTCACGTAGGCCACGGCGCCGCGCGCCGCCGCGCCGGCCGCCGTCAGCGCCACCCGCTCGGCATGCGGCCCGCCGGCCGGCGCCGTCCAGCCTTCGCCCACCACCTCGCCCCGGGCGACGATCACGCAGCCCACGGCCGGGTTCGGGCGCGCGCTGTACGTGGCATTGGCGGCCAGCGTCAGCGCGCGCGCCATGAACGTCTCGTGATGGTCGGTCATCTATTTCTCGTCGTCGGGCAGCAACGACATCTGTTCGCGACTGGCCAGCGCGCTGGGCATGGACTGCAGGCGCTGAATTTCATCCTGGAACTCGGTCACGTCCTGAAAGCTGCGATACACCGACGCGAAACGCACATAGGCCACTTCGTCGAGCTGACGCAGCTCTTCCATCACCATGTCGCCAATCAGGCGACTGTGCACTTCGCGCTCGCCCATGGTCTGAAGATTGTGGGTGATGCGCTCGATCGTCTCCTCGATGGCCTCGCTGCCAACGGGCCGCTTCTGGAGCGCGCCGACCATGCCGTTGCGCAGTTTCACGTCGTCGAAGGGTTCGCGCCGTCCGTCCCGCTTGATCACGTGCGGCATCACCAGTTCCGGCGATTCGAACGTGGTGAACCGTTCCCCGCACGACAGACACTCGCGCCGACGACGCACCTGCCGACCCTCACCGGCCAGACGCGAGTCGATCACCTTGGTGTCGACAAAACTGCAGAACGGACAGTGCACTGGCGGCTCCTGCCTGCTGCGGACCTAACGGTAAACCGGGAACTCCCTGCAGATCGCGGCAACCTCGTCGCGCACACGGCTGATGGTGGCTTCCGATTCGTGATCGTCCAGCACGTCGGCAATCCAGTTCGCCAGCCTTGCGATCTCCGGCTCCCGGAATCCGCGCGTGGTCACCGCCGGGGTACCGACCCGCAGACCGCTGGTGACACGCGGCGGTCGGGGATCGCCCGGCACCGCGTTCTTGTTCACTGTGATATGCGCGGCGCCGAGCGCGTCTTCGGCGGCCTGGCCGGTGACATTCTTGGCGATCAGATCGACGAGCATCAGATGGTTGTCGGTGCCGCCGGACACGATACTGAAGCCGCGCGCCATGAGACCTGCGGCCAGCGCCCGCGAATTCTTCAGCACCTGTTCCTGATAGGCATGGAACTCCGGTGCCTGGGCCTCCTTCAGCGCCACCGCCTTGGCGGCAATCACATGCATCAGCGGGCCGCCCTGCGTGCCCGGGAACACCGCCGAGTTGATGCGCTTGGCCAGGTCACCGTCCTCGCGCGCGAAGATCATGCCGCCGCGCGGGCCGCGCAGGGTCTTGTGCGTGGTCGTGGTGGTCACGTCGGCGATGCCGATCGGGCTCGGATAGTGTCCGGTGGCGACAAGCCCGGCCACATGCGCCATGTCCACCATGAACCAGGCACCCACTTCATCGGCAATGGCACGGAAACGCTGCCAGTCGATCACGCGTGAATAGGCGGAGAAACCGGCGACGATCACTTTGGGCCTGTGGCGCTGCGCGAGCTCAGCCACCTGTCCGTAGTCGATCTCACCCGTGCTTTCATCCAGACCGTACTGCACGGCATTGAACACCTTGCCGGAGAAATTCACTTTCGAACCATGCGTCAGATGTCCGCCGTGGTTCAGGCTCATGCCCAGCACGGTGTCGCCGGGATTCATCATCGCCACGTACGCAGCGGCATTGGCCTGGGAACCCGAGTGCGGCTGCACGTTGGCGAAAGCCGCCCCGAACACCGTTCTGGCGCGGTCGATGGCCAGCTGCTCGACCACGTCCACATGCTCGCAGCCGCCGTAGTAGCGGCGGCCCGGATAGCCTTCGGCGTACTTGTTCGTCAGCTGCGACCCCTGCGCCTGAAGCACCCGGGGACTGGCGTAGTTTTCCGAAGCGATCAGCTCCAGATGCGCTTCCTGGCGCCGACGCTCGCCTTCCATGGCTTCGAACAGCTCGGCGTCGAAGCCCTCAATCTGATAGTCGTTCGTGAACATTCATCCATGCCGCTGGGTGGGAAAGCGCGCATTCTAACCCGCAACCCGGATCAAGCGGCGGATCCGGGGGGCGGCGCCGGCCCGGATGACGGTGCGACGGGCAGGTCGCCGCGTAGCGCCGTGATGACTGCTCAGGCTGCCAGCGCCTCGACCACCCGCGTCCACGCGCGTGCCAGATTGCGGCGATCGTAGCCCCCGCCGCCGGTCGCCAGCAGCCTCCCCTGCGCGTGGCGGTCCGCCAGCTGGCAGAGGCTTCGGGTGGCGTGGGCGTGCGCTTCCTCGGTCAGCGCCAGATGCGCCAGCGGATCGCCGGCCAGCGAATCCGCGCCGCATTGCATCAGAATCAGCTCCGGGCGTGCGGCATCGACGAACGCCTCCACTTCGTCCCAGGCGGCAAGAAAACCGCGATCGTCGGTGCCCGGCGGCAGCGGCAGATTCAGCTTGGTGCCGGCAGCCGCGCCGGTGCCGGTCTCGCCGCGGCTGCCAGTGCCCGGATACAGAAAGCGACCATCCTCGTGGGTGTCGGCGAAGATCAGATCCGGGTCGTCCTCGAACGCGTAGAACACGCCGTCACCGTGATGGACGTCGATGTCCACGTACGCCACGCGCTGCACGCCGTAGCGGCGCCGCGCGACTTCGACCGCGACGCCGCAGTCGTTGTAAACGCAGAAGCCGGCCGCGTGATCACGACCGGCGTGGTGCAGGCCGGCAATCGGAATGAAGGCCCGCGTGGCCGGACCCTCGAACAGCGCGTACAACGCTTCAAGCGTTGCACCGACCACGGTGGCCGCGGCTTCGTGCACGCCGGGGAAGGCCGGCGTGTCGCCATGATCGAGGTAACCACTGCCGTGCGCGGATGCGGCCATCACGAAATCCACGTAGCGCGGCGTATGGAAACACTGGAGCTCCTCACGGGTGGCCTCACGCGGTGCCCGCTGCTCGACAAGCCCCGCCACCGGCGAACCGTTCAGCTCGTTCATGAATGCCGCATAGCGGTCGACGCCGAAAGGGTGACCATCCGGAAAGCCGTAGTTCGCAAGGCCTTCGCCGGCCAGCAGTATCGTTCGATTTCCCATAGACGCAGGCATTGAGGATAATCGCGCCCCCGGTGATCGATGGAACAGCCGGCCCGAACAGGGCTGCAGACTCGTCATGGCGCAATATATCTATACCACGAACCGGCTCGCCAAGGTCGTGCCGCCCAAGCGCTTTATCCTGCGCGATATTTCACTGAGCTTCTTCCCCGGCGCGAAGATCGGCGTGCTCGGCCTGAACGGCGCCGGCAAGTCCACGCTGCTGCGCATCATGGCCGGTGTGGACAGGGAGTTCGACGGCGAGGCGCGCGCGCAGCCCGGCATCAACATCGGCTATCTGCCGCAGGAACCGGAACTGGATGCCGGGAAAACCGTGCGCGCCACGGTGGAGGAAGCCGTGGCCGAGATCGTGGGCCTGGTGAATCGCTTCAACGAAATCAGCGACCGCTTCGCCGAACCCATGGATGACGGGGAAATGAATCAGCTGCTCGAAGAACAGGGCAGGCTGCAGGACAGGATCGACGCGGCCGGCGGCTGGGAGCTGGAACGCAGGCTGGAAGTGGCAGCCGATGCGCTGCGCCTGCCGCCCTGGGAAGCGAAAATCTCCGCCCTGTCCGGCGGCGAGCGGCGCCGCGTGGCGCTGTGCCGGCTGCTGCTGTCCAATCCCGACATGCTGCTGCTGGACGAACCCACCAACCATCTGGACGCCGAATCGGTGGCCTGGCTGGAGCGCTTTCTGGCCGAATATCCCGGCACCGTGATGGCCGTGACGCATGACCGCTATTTTCTCGACAATGTCGCCGGCTGGATCCTGGAGCTGGACCGCGGCCACGGTATCCCCTGGCAGGGCAACTACACCTCGTGGCTGGAGCAGAAAGACCAGCGGCTGGCACAGGAAGAAAAACAGGAAGCCGCCCGTCAGCGCGCCATCAAGGCCGAGCTGGACTGGGTGCATGCCAACCCCAAAGCCCGTCAGGCCAAGTCCAGGGCGCGACTCGCGCGCTTCGATGAACTGAACTCGAAGGAATTCCAGACCCGCAACGAGACCAACGAAATCTACATCCCGCCCGGCCCGCGCCTGGGCGATCTGGTGATCGAAGCCAACGGTCTGGGCAAGGCCTACGACGACAAACTGCTGTTCGACAACCTGTCATTCAACCTGCCGCCGGGCGGCATCGTCGGCGTGATCGGCCCGAACGGCGCCGGCAAGACCACACTGTTCCGGATGATGGCCGGCAGCGTGCAGCCGGACCACGGCTCACTGCGCATCGGCGATTCGGTTCAGGTTGCCAGTGTTGAGCAGTTCCGCGACCACCTCGACGACAGCAGGACGGTCTGGGAGGAAATCAGCGACGGCCAGGACGTCATGCGCGTGGGCAACTACGAAACACCGTCACGTGCGTATGTGGGTCGTTTCAACTTCAAAGGTGGCGATCAGCAGAAGAAGGTCGGACTGCTGTCCGGCGGCGAACGCAACCGCGTCCATCTGGCCAAGCTGCTGCGCTCCGGCGCCAATGTGCTGCTGCTCGACGAGCCCACCAACGACCTCGACGTCGAAACCCTGCGCGCACTGGAAGAGGCACTGCTGACCTTCCCCGGCTGCGCCGTCGTGATCTCGCATGACCGCTGGTTCCTCGACCGCATCGCCACGCACATCCTCGCCTTCGAGGGCAACAGCGAAGTGGTCTGGTTCGAAGGCAACTACGCCGAGTACACCACCGACCTGAAGCGCCGTAAGGGCGACGACGCCGACCAGCCGCACCGCATCCGCTACAAACGCCTCGCCTGAACAAACGCCTCGCCTGAAACGTCGCGCATCCGCCCTTCCATCCCGCGCCCATGGTGAACGCCCGCAGCCGTGTCGTTGCGGCGCCCGATGGACAGGGTGCCCAGCGGACGGGGCGTCCGCAGCCAGGGATGGC
>JBJHBT010000045.1:0-23973 GCA_050485645.1 Gammaproteobacteria bacterium
GCGCAGCACGACGAAGTCGTTGCCCAGACCCTGCATCTTGGTGAAATTCAGTCGCATCGAATCGTTCGCCCGGACTGGCATTGCGGCCGCGCCCGCGTTAGCGTGCTCGCGACCGGTTGGAAGTGACCTGCGGAATTATAGATGGAATCTCTGTGGCTGAAATCGCAACGAGTGTACGCCGATCTGCGCCAGTTTCTCGCGCACCTGGAACAACAGGGCGATCTGCTGCGCGTTGAGGCTAACGTCGACCCGCGCCTGGAACTGACCGAGCTGTCGCGACGTGCGCTGGCCGAGGACGGTCCGGCGCTGTGGCTGAGCAATGTCGGCGGCAGCGGTGTGCCGGTGCTGAGCAATCTGTTTGGCAGTGCGCGCCGCATCGCCGGTGCGCTGGGCGCCGACGACACCTCGGTGTTTGCCGAGCTTGGCCAGCTGCTGGCATCGCTGAAGGCGCCCGAGCCGCCGCGCGGTGTGGCCGAAGCCTGGCGCAAGCTGCCGCTGCTGAAGGAAATCCTGAAGATGGCGCCGCGCACGGTGCGCAATGCGCCGGTCCAGGAGGTGGTGCTGGAAGGCAGCGATGTGGACCTCACGCGCTGGCCGATTCAGACCTGCTGGCCGGAAGACGCCGGCCCGCTGATCACCTGGGGCATGACCACGACGCGCGGTCCGGAACAGACTCGGCAGAACCTGGGTGTGTATCGCCAGCAGGTGATCGACCGCAACAAGGTGATCATGCGCTGGCTCGCACATCGCGGCGGCGCCACCGATTTTCGCGCCTGGTGCGCGCGCCATCCGGGCCAGCGCTTTCCGGTGGCGGTGAGCCTGGGCGCGGACCCGGGTACGATTCTGGCCGCGGTCACGCCGGTGCCCGATACGCTGTCAGAATACGCGTTCGCCGGCCTGCTGCGCGGACGACGCACTGAATTGGTGCAAGCGCGCGGCTCGGACCTGATGGTGCCGGCCAACGCCGAAATCACGCTGGAGGGCTACATCGAACCCGGTGAAACGGCGCCGGAGGGGCCGTTCGGCGATCACACCGGCTACTACAACGAGGTGGAACGGTTCCCGGTGATGACCATCGAGCGCATCACCCATCGCCGCGATCCGTTCTATCACACCACCTACACCGGCCGACCGCCGGACGAGCCGGCGGTACTCGGGCTGGCGCTGAACGACGTGTTCGTGCCGATCCTGCGCACACAGTTTCCGGAGATCGTGGATTTCTATCTGCCCAGCGAGGCCTGTTCGTATCGCGTCGCGGTGGTGAGCATACGCAAACAGTATCCGGGACACGCCAAGCGCATCATGTTCGGCATCTGGTCGTTTCTGCGCCAGTTCATGTACACGAAGTGGGTGATCATCGTCGACGACGACATCGACGCACGCTCCTGGGAGGACGTGATCTGGGCGATTTCCACACGCGTGGATCCGGCGCGCGATTCGGTGATCGTGGAATCCACGCCGATCGACTACCTGGATTTCGCGTCGCCGGTAGCGGGCCTTGGCTCGAAGATCGGCACGGATGCAACGTCCAAGTGGCCCGGTGAAACCACGCGCGAATGGGGACGGCCGATCAGCATGGACAGGGACGTTGAGGAACGCATCGATGCGTTGTGGAAATCTCTGCGCGGCGCATCGAACACGCCGTAGTCAGCTCATGATGAAGAGTTCGCATCCATGACTTTTGCCATTCATTGGACATTTGTCATAAGGCTGGCTACCTTAGCGTCAGTGTACGAAGTGACACATCGCACCTGAACAAGAACAACGGCGAATCAAACGCTCCGGGAGTGACCATGCGACACATTCTCGTCACCAATGCAAAGGGCGGCTGCGGTAAAAGCACGCTGGCCACCAATCTCGCGGCTTACCTGGCGTCGGAGGGTTTCGAAACCGCGCTGGCCGACTTCGACCCGCAGGGGTCGTCGATGGACTGGCTCGCACAGCGGCCCGAAGAGTACGCGAAGATCACCGGCATCGCCGGGTTCGACGAAGGCCTGCGCAATGTGCCGCGCTCTGCGGAATTCCTCGTGATCGATGCCCCGGCACGGTCGCATGGCAAGGAGCTGAACGAGCTGGTGAAGCGGTCCGAGACCATCATCGTGCCGGTGCTGCCATCGCCCATCGACATGAACGCGGCGAACAGATTCGTCGACGAACTGCTGCATGTGCAGAAAGTCGCCGACAAGAAGGCCAAGGTGGCGGTGGTCGCCAATCGCGTGAAGGAAAACACGCTGATTTTCGAGGAACTCGATGACTACCTGGGCAAGCTCAAGGTGCCGTACATCGCCACGCTGCGTGAAGCACAGAACTACATACGTGCCTATCAGCGCGGCCTTGGCATTCACGAGCTGCCACCCTATCTGGCCTGGCCGGACTGGGAACAGTGGGATCCGATCCTCGAATGGCTGGATTCCAAGCGCTCGATGCCGCGCTGACAGCGGCGACGGCCGTGTATCGGCAGCCGCCAGTTACCAGCGATGTCGTCAACGGCGCGCTGACGCGCGCGCCACACCCGGTCACTCAGGCCGCCGGGCTGTCCGTGCCGGCGGCGCCGGCCGCAACCGTCTTGCCAGGCTCGGCTTCCAGCGTGGACGGGGCGGGCAGCGCCTTGCGTCCGGTCACCAGCCCCAGTCCGGACCGGTAGGCTTCGGCGGCACCGTCGGTCTCACCCATCTGTTCCAGCAACCCCGCGTACAGCGCGTAGGACTCCGCGCGTGGCGCGATCGCAAGGCTGGATTCCAGATAGCTGCGCGCCTTGCCCCACAGTTCGTTGGCAATGCACAGGCGGGCCGCGGTGAGCAGCAGCACCGGATCGTCGGTGTGCTTGCCCAGCCACTGCTCGGCGCGGCGCAGCTGCGTACGCGGATCGCTGCTCACCACCTCACCGTAACTGGCGACCAGATCCGGATGCCACTGCCGCCGCAGCCAGCTGCGCAGCTCGGTCTCGACGTCGTCGGCATGGCCCAGCCGCTGAAGTGCCAGCGCACGCACACGCAGCATGGCCGGCGCGCTGCGCAGCATCGATGGCAGCGTACTCCACACGCGCTGGAGGTCTTCCCGGGTGACATCGGCACCGGCACCGTAACGACGCAGTGCTTCGCAGCCCAGCCGCTGCAGTTCGTCCGGCGCAAGGCCCGCATCCCCCAGGCGCGGCATCAGTGCCAGCAGCGCCTGCCACTCGCCCAGCTGTGCATGTGTGCGCGCCAGAAGACCCGGTGCCAGCGGATGATCCGGGCTGCGTTCCAGCAGGCGCCGAAGCGTGGCCCGCGCACGGCCATACTCGCCGGCTTCGAACTGCAGTTCGCTCTGGGTGAGCAGTATCGTGGCCGCGGCATCGGGCGATTCGTCCATGGCCTGCTGCAACCACTGATCGCGACGTTCAGAGGAACCCTGGGACTGCGCCGCGCGCGCCGCCATCAGGTAGTTCACCAGCGACGCGTCATGACCGCGGGCGCCGCCGGTAAGCAGTTTCTCCGCCTTGCCGTAGCGACCCTCGGCCATCTGCGTCACGGCCAGCGCGAGGCGGCGTGTGACACGCCGTGCTCGGTGATCGGCGAGCTGTTCGCCCAGCGCGCGGGGAGCGCGCCACACGGCCAGTGCAAGACGTATCGCCGCATAAAGAAGGACGATCAGCAGCACCAGTCCGGGCACCGACATCTGCAGCAGGTAACCGCGAAACTCGATCAGCACATAGCCGCGATCCTGGAGCAGGAAGTGGCTGGCGATCACCCCCAGAATCAGCGCCGTCAGCGCCCAGACACCAAGCCGCATCAGCGCTCTCCGCCGCCCAGCCGCCTCAGCATCACCAGCGGTTCGCTGATGTCGGGCCGCGCCGGCGCAACATCCACTGCGACCAGGTCGCGCAGCGTGGCCAGCGTGCCGTCGACCGCCGCGCCGCGTTCGTACTCCCGCTCCAGCACACGTATCGCTGCCTGCAACGCCTCCTGATAGCTGGCGGCTGACTCCCGCAGTACGGCAAGTCTGGCCGTCTCCAGCGACACTTCCAGCTGGCGCCGCACCAGCGCGCGTTCATCGGCGGTCAGCGTCCGCTCGACCGGCTCATCGCGGCGCTCGACGGAGACGATACCGCGCAGGGCCAGTTGCAGGCTGCGCCACAACCGGCGCACGCCGGGCTCCAGGTCGTTCAGCTCAGCCGCCGCGGCCTGCGCCTGTGGTCGCTGAGGACCCGAACGCAGCGGCAGCGTATCGGCACGCGCGGCGACGCCGCCAATACGGCGCACGATGCTGTCGACGTCGGGACGCTCGACACCGCGCAGTGTGACGAGATCCGCGGCAATCCGGTCGCGCACCGGGCCCAGAGCCGGGTTGGCCAGCTGTCGCAGGCGATCGTCGGCCAGTTCCAGCGCGCGGACGGCGTTGCTCCAGCGGCCGGCAAGCTGCAGTTCCTCGCTGGCCAGCGACAGGTAGTGCTCGGCCTCCACGCGCAGCCAGCGTGCGCGGGCGTCCATTGAGCCGCCCTGCATCGCGTCGACGCGGGTCTCCACGTCGGCGATGCGTTCGGGCAGCGTGTTCAACCGTGAGGCCATCTGGTCGTGCAGGCGTTGCTGCTCGCGTAGCGCGTCCTGCAACGCTTCGAACTGCTGGCCGAGACGATCGGTGGTGGACAGCGAACGGTCCAGCGCGACCGCGGTGTCGACACCGGCCTGCTGAAGTTCGGCCTGGAGTTCGCGCTGCTGGAACCACAGTGCACCGAGCAACACGATCAGCACCACGCAGATCACGGCCATTGTGGCAAGCGCGGCGAGCAGCGCCAGGGACCGCTTGCGGCGGCCCGGCGGCGGCGATGCGGTCTGGCTGGGTGGTGGCGTGGGGGTTGCGGTGGTCGCGGCAGCGGGGCCGGGGCCGGGGCCGGGGCCGGGGCCGGCAGGATGTTCTTGCAGCGGAGCCTTTTCGTGTCCTTCCGTGCGCGCTTCCCCGTGTTCTTCCGTGTGTTCTTCCGTGTGCTCGTTTGTGCGCTCGCCGCTCATGGTGATCCCGCCGTCCGGTCACGTAAGACCCGTTACGGCGGGAGCATAGCGCAGGTAGCCGGGCGCGGCGTCAACCGGGAGGCCAACGCCGGGTCGATCGGGGGTCGATCCGGGGGCGGACGCAGATTCGATGGCAGGATCGATGGAGTGGGGATTGCGGGACGAACCGCGGCGTCAGTCGCACCAGGTCTCGACATCCGCCGCGGCGCGCGTGCGCGCCTCGTCGATTTCCTCGGAGGACAGGTACTCACGCTCGCCATTCGGCAGCGTGCGATACAGACGATGAGACAGGGTGTAGTTCTCGAGGCGGTCACGGGCCACGGTGCAGTTGCGGGCACGCAGCTCGCGCAGTTCCTCGGCGGTGGGTTCGCGGGTCATTTCGCCGCCCAGCGCCTCGGACTGCTGGTCCGGGGGTGGCTCGGCGGATCGCTGCGCCGCGGCTGCGGTGGCAGCACGCGCCGGGGAGGCCGTGATCACGCGAACAGCCTCGGCATCCGACCCATGGGGACGGTCGCTGTAGACGACGTTACCTTCGGCGTCGAAGGAGCGATAGACCTCCTGTGCGCCAACGGACGTCGCGGTGAATACCAGCACGATAAGCCACAGTATCCGCACGATGTTTCTCTCCGGCAGGACCGTGATCGAGTCTAGCACGCAGGCTGTCGATCACCGCGGGCGGCATCCGCGTTCTGTGACACGGTTCAAGTCCGGCACCAGCGGCGCCCGAGGGCGTACGAAGGTGCGGGCCGTTGCCGGGCTCGCGAGCATGCAACGTCGCGAGCATGCGCCGTCGGGTACTCGGTATGAGCGGGACTGGCCGAACCATTCAGGACACAATGGCGAGAAATGCGGCTCGCCTGCGACACACCATGGAGAGTGAAATGAGCGACGATCCCAAGCGCCCCGGCCTGGACGAACTGGCAAGACAGCTGGCCGAGGCGGTCCCGCAGAACATCAAGGCGCTGGGCCAGGATGTGGAGCGCAATTTCCGTGCACTGCTGCATTCGGGCTTCGAGCGCATGGACCTGGTTACGCGTGAGGAATTTGATCTGCAATCGGCGGTGCTGCAGCGCACTCGGGAAAAGCTCGAAGCGCTGGAAGCACGGGTGGCGGAACTGGAACCCATCAACCGGCCCGAGCCGTGATGAGCTGAGTCGCGCCCGGGGTCGCCGGATCGCCGGCATCGACGCCCCGACCCCAACGTGTCACTCGCGACGCTGAGCAGTCGCGGCCTGCACGGGCTGGGCGCGTACGCGGTCACGGTGGAAGTCCACCTGGCCGGCGGCCTGCCGGCGTTCACCATTACCGGCCTGCCGGCCACCGCGGTGCGCGAGAGCCGCGAGCGGGTGCGCGCCGCGCTACAGGGCAACGACCTGGGCTGGCCCGGCAGGCGCATCACCGCACACCTGGGCCCGGCCGACATACCCAAGGACGGCGGCCGCTTCGATCTGCCGATCGCACTGGGCGTCGTGCAGGCGGAGACTGGTCGCGACTGGCGGACCGAGGGCATCGAATTCATCGGCGAGCTGAGTCTGAGCGGTGCGCTGCGGCCGGTCACCGGCGCGCTGCCGGCGGCACTGGCCGCGCGCGATGCCGGGCATGCGCTGGTACTGCCCGATGGCAATGCCGCCGAGGCCGCCCTGGTGCCAGGTGCCGAGCTGTATGCAGCCGGCCACCTGGTGGACGTGATCGCCCACCTGGACGGCCGCGCACGTCTGACGACGGTCGCACCCGCACCACCGTCGGAGGCGCCACAGACCGGACGCGAGCTGGCCGATGTGATCGGGCAGCAGGCGGCCAAGCGCGCGCTGGAGATCGCCGCGGCCGGCGGCCACAACCTGCTGATGATCGGCCCGCCCGGCAGCGGCAAGAGCATGCTGGCCGAACGGCTGCCAGGCCTGCTGCCGCCGCTCGGCTTCGATGACCTGCTGTGTGTGGCGAGCATTGCGTCGGTGGCGGGGCTGCCGGAGCTGATCGGTCAGCGCGCGCCGCCGTTCCGCGCCCCGCACCACACGGCCTCCGCGGTAGCGCTGGTCGGCGGTGGCAGCCGACCACGACCGGGTGAGGTGTCGCTGGCACACAAGGGCGTGCTGTTTCTGGATGAACTGCCGGAATTCGCGCGCGGTGCGCTGGAGGCGCTGCGGGAGCCTATCGAAACCGGTGTGGTGCGTGTCGCGCGGGTGCAGCGGTCGGTGAGCTTTCCAGCCGAGTTTCAGCTGCTCGCGGCGATGAATCCCTGCCCCTGCGGCTATCGTGGCGACGGCACCGATCGCTGCCGTTGTACGGACGACCGCGTGCTCGGCTATCGCGGGCGACTCTCCGGCCCATTGCTGGACCGGGTGGACCTGCATGTGGAAGTGCCGAGGGTCATCTGGCGCGGTTCCGGCAGCAGGCCTACGGCCAGCGAAACCATCCCGGCGCGCAGGCGCGTCGCGGCGGCCAGGGCGCGGCAGCAGCTGCGCGGACGACGCGTGAACGCCCGACTGCCGGATGCCGAGCTGCGGCGAGTAGCCACACCGGATGCCGGCGGCCACGCGCTGCTGGAGACGGCTGTGGACCGCTGGCATCTGAGTGCGCGGGCCGTGAGCCGGGTTCTGAAGGTGGCGCGGACCATCGCCGACCTCGCAGGATGCGACGCCGTGCTGCGCGAACATGTGGCCGAGGCGCTTCAGCTGCGCTGCCTGGACAGACCACCATAACGGAAATCCGCAACACGAAGGTCCGCCCGCAGGGGTAACGGACATGCGTTCTGGGCTATAATCGCCCGCCGCAAACCAAGCGAGGCAGCATCCGTTGCGTAATCAGGACGATCATTTCTTCGACAGCTTCACTCTGGTAATTGGCCTCCTCGTGCTGATTACGATCGGCGTGTTTTTCCTCGTCCGATACATCTCCGCGAACACTCAGGCCGTTTTCGTCAAGGAAGACGTGCACTACATCGCGGCCATCGATCAGCGCACGGAGCCGGTGGGCCGCGTGGTGCTGATGGGTGCCGAAGAACTCGCCGCCACGCCTGCCATCGAGGCTGCCCCACAGCAGGTTGCGGCGCCGATGACCGGGCCGCAGGCCTACAACAATGCCTGCACGTCCTGCCACGCCACCGGCATCGGCGGCGCGCCGGTCACCGGCGATACCGGCGCCTGGGCCGCCAGACTCGAGCAGGGCATGGACGTGCTCGTGCGACACGCCATCGAGGGCTTCACCGGGCAGGCGGGCTTCATGCCTCCGCGCGGCACCAACCCGTCGCTGTCCGACCAGGAAGTCGCGGACGCCGTCGAATACATGGTCGAACAGCTCCGCTGACCCGATCAGGGTCCCGCTGCGAGCACCGGGAAGCTGGTGCTGCAGCGCTCCGACCGGCAGCACCAGCGGCGTCAGCCCACTGCCCCTGCCGGTCGGATACGCGTTCAGGGTGTCATCGACACCAGCGCGAACATCGCGCCCTGCGGATCCGAGCACTGCGCAACCCGACCGCCGCCGGGAACGTCATGCGGACCGTGCAGCACCTGCCCGCCGCCGGCCTCGACACGCTCGATGGCCGCGGCCAGTCCGTCGACGTTGAAGTAGTACAGCCAGAACGGAGATGAATGGTCGGCAGTGCGGTTCATCATGCCGCCGATGGGCTGCGCGCCCGCGGCGAAAAGCTGGTAGGTGCCCATCGGACCCATGTCGAGCGAATCCGCACGCGTCCAGCCGAACTGTGCCGCGTAGAACTCGAAGGCTGCGTCACCGTCGTTGGCGTGCAGCTCGCGCCACCCGGCATGGCCGGGCGTGTCCGCGGCAGGCACGTCGCCGGCAGGCGGTCCGTCCGGCCTGAACAGCGCGAACACGGCGCCCTGCGGATCGCTGACCATGGCGAAACGGCCGACATCAGGAATGTCCTGCGGTGCGACATGCGTGGTGCCACCGGCGAGTTCGATCCGGGCGACCTGCGCGTCGACGTCCGCCACCGTTACATAGCCGACCCAGCCGGGCCGGGCTCCGGCCTCACAGGCCTCGGCGGGCATTCGCATCAGACCTGCGACGTCGGTCCCGCCGGCGGAGAGCAGCGTGTAGGCCATGCCGGGCGGGCCTCCATCCCTGGCCTGCCAGCCGAGCACGCGGCCATAGAACGACTGCGCTGCCTGCGGATCCGTGGTAATCAATTCGTACCAGACGAACCGGCCGGTTTCGACTGGTGCCGCCGTTGCGACTGCCTCCATTCCAAGTCCCTCCTCTTTACCTGCGTCTGCATCGGTGAGCGCCGGATCAACCGACGCGATGTCTCAACCCGGTGGTCGAGTGGCAGAAGCGCCATTCGACACCGCTTCACCCGGCACGTCGGTCCATGCGTCGGCGACGGTGAAATCCAGCGACTTCGCCAGCCTGCGTAACCTGACCGAGGCTCGCGGGAGCCAGTTCCGCCCGGAGCGAACGGAAGGCGGTTTCGTCGCCCTATACCGGTAACAGAAAGTGCTTGGCAAACCGCAGCGTCCAAGCAGGATCGACGAAACGCGCAGGCTCACGATCGTCCTGAGCTCCACGTTCTCGTTCATTGCAACGAAATTCCGGTAGCTGAAGACCACCTCTTCGCCTTCCTCAAGCTGCCAGTCGACGAGATGGTCGGCCTGTACGGAGTTGAACGTCAGCCCCCGCTCGTCGTCGCAGGGCATCGTGATCCGGCTCAGATTCCACGCGCCATAGCGTATGCGTGACAGCATCGAGGCGAAGACCTGCGGTATCGAGAAGCGCGGTGCCGGCCCGAGCGGTTGGTAGTTCGACTTGTAGTAGATGTCGTAGGCGTAGTCGCCCGGAATCGTGACCTCGTTGACGCCCGTCACCTTCCCTTCCTGGAATGGCGTGCCTTCCTCGGCGAGATCGACGTGCACGTCAGTCTTGCGGTCGAAGATGACACGGGCGAATACGTAAAGGAAACTCTTGATGGCAATGACGATGAGCCAGAGGATGGCGAGCACATTCAGGACCCGATACACCGTGAATACGCTGGCGATCGACTCGCGCGTCGCGTTGCTCCAATCCTCGATGTGACGACTCAGCACCTCGTCCACGCTCTGTGTCGTCCCGGTCACGCCGGCTGCCAGCGCATCCGCGCGTTCCTGCATTTCATTGACGAACGCTCTTTCGGTTCGGGTTCGAACGCGCACATAGGCGTTGATCAGGCTGCGCTTGACCATGCCCACGATGTGGCACTTCAGGTCGTACCACTCGCACGACGCGATCGTGATGCCCGGCCGCTGCGGCACGGCGCTGAAAAGCTCCCGCGCCTGCGCGCCGGCCCCGCGGCTTTGCCGGAGCGCCACCTGATCGACCGTTGCCAGCGCCTGGCGTGCGCGCCAGTCGACGACCTCGAACTGCCGGGCCACGGACAGATCCAGGCTGACTTCGAACGGCAGCCGATGCACCGGATAGCGCAGCGCCACCACAGGCACGGGATCGCCGGTCTCGGGGTTGACTGCACCGACGGGGTCGATGACGTAGCTGTGGGCCAGCGCGGGATCCGGGCAGGGGAGAGACTGCGGGTACGGCGCCGACGCCGGGATGGTCCGATCGTCGGCCACGCGTGTGAGGGCTACTTCCCAGTACCGCGCATAGACGCAATGCTCGCCGACCTCCTCGGCCATGCGCAGGATTGCGGCGTCTGGCAACCAGCTGCCTGACTCCGGGCAGGGCCAGAATGAAGAACAGGCCCTGGAGTCGGGCGATGCCGCTGTTTCCGAGCCGTTCGCGAACGCCGACGGCGACGGGGAGCAGGCGGTCCATCAGGGCAAGAAACCGTTCGCCGGAGCCCTGGCCCTTGCGGCGTTGAAAATCTGACATGACATCTCCGGCGTGGTCCGCGCAGCATACCCGGCCCGATGCCGTTGCGGCGTGAAACGCTGCAGGATCAGGAAACAGGGCCACTGGTCGCCTGGGCGCACAACGGCCAGGTGTCATGGCATAGCGAGATCCGGGTGCTCGTAAGCCTGCGGGTAAGACATCGGCTTGAACGGACCCAGCGGAACGACACGGTTCCAGGACCGCCCGAAGTAGCCCTGTCTGCAATGGACCAGCGAGCCGCTTTGCGCGACGCCGGGCAAGCTATGGACCCGGCACAGCCATCGCCACAGATGCGGGTAGTCGAGAATTCTCGCGCCGTTCAGCTTCATGCGCAGGTAGTAGACCGGGTCGTGTCGGTAGAGGGTGGGAAACAGGCGCAGGTCTGCTTCGGTGAAGTTCGCGCCGGTCAGAAAGGGGCGGCCGTCGAACAGCCGGGTCTCAAGCTGTGCCAGGGTGTCGAAATAGGCTTCGAACGCCGCCGCATAAACGGATTGATCCGATGAAAATCCCGCCTTGTAGGCACCATTGTTGATCGTCACGTAAATCAGTTCGTTCAACGCGTCGATTTCGGTACGCAGCGCCTCATCCTCGGGATAAAGATCGAGCCGTTCGCCGTCCGCAACGAGGCAGCCGAGCTCGACGGCGGCGCTGTTCAGCATCCGGACGATGTCGGCGCTTTCGTTGCTGACAATGCGGCCGGCGCGCTTGTCATAGAGTATCGGGAGTGTCTGTTCTTCCGACCCTTCGGCAGCGTAGATCTGCCTGACCAGCCGCAGCTGCCGCCCGGTACCGGTCTCCACAGTGCATTCAGGCAGCTGCGCCCCGGACAGGGTTGCGACGCGGCTCGGATTGAATTCCCACAGATTCGGCCCCTGCGGGTCATCGTCGCCGGTGCGATTCGGAAAGGCGACATCCATCGTGATGCTGTCCTGCAGCGCCAGCAGATTGCGGGCCAGCACGACGCGATGACACCACGGGCAGTTGAGTGCGACGAACAGGTGGTAGCGGCCGTGCTCTGCCGGGAAGTCAGGATCACCGATTGCGTGCCGGAAGCCGCTGACGCCGCGCACAAACTCCCCCCTTGCACGGCGGGCGGCGGCATCGGTCTGGTCTTCCTGAACGGAGGTGTCGCCGTCGGATCCGGTCACCTTATCTCTCCCAATCCGTCACACAGATGCAGGATAACCGGTAAAGCAAGTTCGGCTCTTCCGCCGAATTTGTGGGTGGACCGAGGTTCTCGAGCTGACGCGGTAGTCCGTATAAGGGGCCATTACGGCAGCGGCGAAACCGTTGAAGTCGGACCGATGACGGTGGATCAAGGCCGCCATCCGGCCGGAGCCGTTCGCCCCCTCGTTGTTCAGACACCTGAATCTTCCCCTTTCCCTCGAAAATGCCGGCACAGCCCGTCTTGAGCAAAAACCCGCCCGTCCTGCACGGCGGCGCGGGTGATGAAGTCCTCGGGCTCGAATATGACGTGCGTCGTTCCATCCCGATAGCAGCATATACGAATGACGAATCCGATCGAATCGACCTTCGCGACGATTCGATCGCGAACGAGAAAGACGAGGAACTGTGTGAGCGCAAAGAGCGGGCTCGCCCTGATGCATCAGCTCGCGATGAGCGCGCAGAAACGTTGGGGACGACTACTCGGCTTCGAGCAGCTGGCCGACGTCATTGCCGGAGTGAAGTTCATCGACGGCGTCGATGAGCGGACGGTCGGCAGGAAGAAAGCCGCCTGAGATCATGAGGTGCGTACACCAGACTTGACAGCAACTCCGTCTATACAGTAACTCCGTCTATCATTCATGCTTTCTGGACTGTTACACGGGAGGGAATTGTGAGCAGGCGCACACCTCAAAAACATCTTTGGTATGTCGTTGCTCTCATCTTTTTCCAGGGAGTTGGGCTCGCTTTTTTCTTCAACAGGTTTGACTTCGGCTTCGGGGGAAACATTCTAGTTGGCCTCGCGGTTGGCGCGATTAGCGGAATCGTTATTGTCGCTCTTTGGTTCTTCCGCGGATTCCGATGAGTAAGCTCCGCCTGAGCGGAGTTATTGACGGATCGTATTGAGCCCGGATCGGATTGGCGGCAAAGTGCTCCTTCCACAGCCGTGGCGCAGGCTCTGCAGTATCCCAACGTACCTCGCGCCGACTTCGCTCCGGTGAGTAGGCCGGGGGAATCTTGCGTCTCGGATTTGAATTTGGGCAGTTTCTTACGTTGTTTGCTCATAAATGATCCGCTCCTTGCGGTGCATGTCACGGGCGGATATCACGCGAATCAAGGTGCCGCTCTCGCGCAGAGCGAAGGTAATGTGCAGTTGGCGTTGATCGTCAGTGGTTCCCAAAGCGTGGTAACGGGTCTCATCATGACTATGGCGCGGGTAAGATGTTCTACGTACTCATGACTAAAGTGCTAACCAAACACCTTTTCGCGCGATTCGCTACGGCTATATGCGTATTGGTCGCAGCTTGCGAGCCTTATACCAATCCGGAGGATACGCTGGCCCTGGTCGGTGGCCGAATATATCCTTCGCCTGACGCTGAGGTTATCGACAACGGAGTCGTGTTGATTGAGCACGGTCGTATTGTCTTCGTCGGCTCAAATTCCGAAGTTTCCCTTCCGGAGTCGGTGCAACTGATTGACCTCACCGGCCAGACAATCGTCGCCGGCTTTTGGAACTCCCATGTTCATATCGGGCTCCGTAATGCCCGGAACCTGGCGCCGATGCTGACTCGCTACGGATTCACGAGTGTGGTCGATACCGGCTCTACTCTCGGCGATACACTTGAGGTACGAAGGGCAATCGAATCTGGTGCGGTTGCAGGGCCTCGCATCCTAACGGCAGGGGAACCCTTGTATCCGGTAGATGGCGTTCCCTACTACGTTTCGGGACCTGAAGAGTTGGTGCGCGCCTTGCCGCAGCCCAGAACACCCGAAGAAGCCAGAGATATCGTGATTCAGCATGTCGACAAGGGTGCAGATCTCATAAAACTGTTTGCCGTGTCATGGGTCCGGCGCGACGGTGAGGTCGGTCCCGTGCCAATGGATGTTGAGCTAATGCGAGCCGCCGTGGGGGCCGCACATGCCCGCGGTCGTAAGGTTTTTGCTCACCCCTCGACCGAGGAAGGTGTGGAGCTTGCCTTGGCCAGTGGTGTAGACGTATTAGCTCATGCCTCTGAACGGTTGCCTGGCGAGAGCGGTACGGGATGGCCGCCTGAGCTAGTTGACCGTTTGCTTGCCTCCGGTATGACGTTCATACCGACGCTTACGCTCTTCGATGGTAAGGAGCACATGCTCGCCCAGGTTCGCGCATACGCGGGACGAGGGAGAATCCTGTTCGGAACCGACGCAGGGTTCATCGACGACTATGAATCTCTGACTGCCGAGTTCAGCTTAATGGAAGAGGCTGGCATGACGTTCTCGCAGATTCTAGAGTCCCTCACCACGGCGCCCACTGAATTTTTCGGAATTACATCCTCGGGGCAAGTAGCACCAGGATTCGATGCCGATCTCGTCGTTCTGCGTGGTGATCCAGCACAAGACGTAAACGCCTTCGCCGACGTGACCATGACGCTTCGGCAAGGTGCAATTATCTATCGTGCAGAATAAAAGGTCAGGCGTTGTCAAAACACTAAGGAGCGCTACGGAGGGTGTGTTGAGCAATTCTCGAGTGCGTGCCCAGGCCCGGACGCTGATCTTCATACCAAGTCGGTGCTTCAATCGCCTCGTCCGCAGCTTCTTCGAGGATGCTTACACGAGCCACTATCGATGGCCGAGCCGTTCCTTGAACCTTCGCGTCAGTTCGTCGCGATCAATTAACTTCGCGGTGCCCGAATCGATCGCGCGTAAGCGCCGGACGATTTCCTCGTCCCAATCCGTAGCGGCATTGGAATCCGCTGGCTCATCGAGGCTCTTCACGAGATCATACGCAAGAGCGGCACGCTCACTGTCAGACAGTGTGAGAGCTTCGGCACGCAGTTTGTCGAGGATGGCTGGGGGCATAGACATTCGATGTATTTCTGACCGTTGACCGCAACCTTACGGCAGACAGAACGCAGCCGATCTGACGATTTCGTTTCGCTTAGCAACTGCGGTATCTTTTAGGTCATAGGCCTTCGACTCGGTTGAGCCTAACATCGGTTACTCGCGAGGCGCGGAGATTTCGATGAGAAAGGCCACTACACTGTTGGTCGCAGTGGCTATGGCGCTGGCAACTGCCGGTGCCATTCAGGCACATCACTCAGGCAGCGCATACTCCACACAACCGTTGTGGATCTCGGGCACTGTCATCCAATTCGAGCCATCCAATCCGCATACCCTCACGCATCTGGAGTCGCGAGCAGACGATGGCTCGGTCGAGCGCTGGATCGTCGAGGGTCCGTCTCAAGCTCAGTTGGACCGGGTGCAGGGGGCGGACTTTTACATTCCGCGACCTGGGGACCGGATCGGCTTCTGTGCATTTCCGTACAAGTCGCGTGAAGAACTTGCGGAGCTTTGGCCAGACGTCGATTATTCAGGCTCTTTCTGGGCAACGACCGACGAAGCGTCATCGCCGAGAGCCGTGGCAGGCAACATCATGTTCACGCCGGACGGCGAAAAGCAGAGCTGGGAGCTACACGGAATTCTTGCGGCGTGCATTCTCAGTTCAAACGAACCTCGTCAGGCCTGGGCGGACTATCTGAATGAGCACGCGCAGGTGAGGCAGCTGTATTGCACACAGACCAGTTACCAGGTTGTGCGGTCGGATGACGCGCTAAGGGAGTTCGTTGTGGCCTTCAACGCGTTGCTCGATGACCCCTGTGCCTGAGTAGATCTTCGCCATGGGACTCTTGACCTTCAGCATCAACGTCACCCTCGACGGTTGCGTCGACCACCGGGAGGGGATCGCCGACGACGAGACACACGCTTTCTTCACCCGCCTCATGGACGAGGGAGGGGCGATGCTGTGGGGCCGCGTCACCTACGAGATGATGGAGAGCTACTGGCCAGCGGTCGCTCGCGGCGACGAGGAGGCGCCGCCGGCGATGCGCGAGTGGGCGGTCAAGCTGGAGGCTAAGCCGAAGTACGTGGTGTCGTCGACGCGAACGGACTTCCCGTGGACCAACAGCCACCACATCGCCGGCGACTTGCGCGCGAGCGTGCAGAAACTCAAGGATGCGACCCCTGCCGGCGTGCTCCTCGGTAGCGGCAAGCTCGCGACCGAGCTGGACCGGCTGGATCTGATCGACGAATACAAGTTCCTCGTCCACCCCAGGATCGCCGGTCACGGCCCGACCCTGTACCAGAGCGGGCTGTCCAGCACGCGACGGCTCGAGCTGGTCTCGTCGACGCCGCTCCGCAACGGTGCAGTCGCCATGCACTACCGGCGCGCACGCGGCTAGCAAACGCTGCAGACGGCCGTGACGCGTCCTACGCTCTTGGGGCCACCATGAACAAACAGAGAAGGCGTCCTCCAAAGCCCCGATGCCGAAGTCCGTGTCCAAGGGGGCGCGTTGCAGCCCGAGTTGCCGCGCTTGCGCGCCAAACTTAACGCGGTTTCGAGAAAAGATTCCGCGGAATCGTGACGCCTGATCGTGGCGAATGTCCGAATTGGGTTAATCTGCAGTCCTGGTCACGGAGTCTGATGGAATGACAGCCTGTAGCCACACCGGGCCGCCATGCTGTTCAGGAGAGCTTGCGTGCGCACCGGTACTCGCACGGGGAAGAAGCTTCGATGACGGAAAACCTCGCCTTGCCCTATCGGATAGTCGATGTGTTCGCCGACCGCCCGTTCCAGGGCAATCCCCTCACCGTCGTCACGGACGCAGTCGGTCTCTCCGCTGCGCAAATGCAGGCCATAGCCTCCGAGACCAATCACTCGGAGACCACATTCGTGACCGGTGCCATGAAAGACGGAGCGGCGCCCGTTCGAATCTTCACACCACGCACCGAGTTGCCATTTGCCGGCCACCCCACACTAGGCACCGCATACGTGCTTGGTGCCGACGCCCTGGATCTCGCAATCGGCCGCATCTCAATACGGCGCGAGGACGGCCTTTTGTGGATGACTCAGAAAGAGGCCCGCTTCGGCCCGCGATTGGATGCCGGGATGGTGGCACGCTGTCTTGGAGTGCCCGCTGAAGGGGAGATCGTCTCCACCGGCACGCCGGTGGTAATCGTGGAGGTCGCCAATTCCGAAGCCGTTCGCGCCGCTGCCCTGGACATCCGCGCCTACTCGGGGCCCGACGTGGCTGGAGTCTACGTCTTCGCCGATGGCAGTGACCACGATCTGCATGCCCGCTTCTTCGGGGATTTCGTAGGCATCCCGGAGGATCCGGCGACGGGTGGCGCAGCCGGGCCCCTGGCCGCCTGGCTGCACCGTCAAGGGCGTCTTGGAGGCCGCCGCATCATCACGCAAGGCGTGGAAATGGGACGCCAAAGCAGCCTGCATATCGCTTTCGACGAAGCACCGCAGGTTGGCGGCAAAGTGCAGGACGTGGCTCGGGGCGAGTTTCTGCGGGCGCCTGCTGCGACGACTTGAGCGAACGCGCGAGCCAACCTATTGTTCCACCGGCGGCATAGACGCTGCACAAAAGGATCGGGTGTTAAATGACGAATGGCCCAAAGAATACGACGGCGACGATTATTCCAACTCTGCGCTATACAGATGCAGTGGCGGCTATCGATTGGCTGTGTAAAGCGTTCGGCTTCAAGAAGCATCTTGTGGTACCAGGCGATGACGGCGGTATCGCCCACGCCCAGCTTGTATTCGGTAACGGCATGATCATGCTTGGCTCCGCACGAGCCGATGCCTTTGGCAAGTTGCAGGCCCCACTTGATACGCCAGGGAGTCCGGTTCCGCAGAGTCCGTACATTGTTGTCCGCGACGTGGACGAACACCATAAGCAGGCAGTCGCGGCCGGCGCGGAAATCGTCATGCCCCCTGAGGATCAGGATTATGGTGGCCGCTTGTATTCATGTCGTGACCCGGAAGGTAATCTTTGGAACTTCGGGAGCTATGATCCCTGGCACTCCGCATAAGAAGGCAAAGAGCGCCAGCATTTCTACGGTCCGACAGGCGTCCGACGGTCCCGCGAACTCTGAGCTACCCACGGCAATCGACTTGCCGGATGCGGACCTACTATATTTCCGGTACCTGTTCCCGAAAAGCGATGCAGACAGGCTGTTCCTTGCACTGCAGCAAGAGATCCATTGGCAGCAGGAGAAGATCACCCTTTATGGGAAGACGCATGATGTTCCGAGGCTGACTGCCTGGTACGGCGACCCGAGCAAAACGTACACCTACTCAGGAATCACGGTCGAATCCAGGCCGTGGACGCCGATCTTGATGGAAATCAAACGGGAGATCGAAGCCGTATCAAATACGACCTTTAACAGCGTGCTCCTGAATCGCTATCGCGCAGGTTCGGATGGAGTTTCCTGGCATGCAGACGATGAACCGGAGCTTGGGACCAACCCGACGATCGGCTCAGTCAGTTTCGGACAAAGCCGCCCATTTCAAATGAAGCACAGGTTCGACCATAAGGTAAGGAAGAGCGTCGACCTCGACCATGGCAGTTGTCTGCTCATGAAAGGGAGAACCCAGCACTATTGGCTGCATCAGGTCCCCAAGACCAGGCGAGCGGTGGGTGAGCGAATCAATCTCACCTTTCGTGTTGTGTCGTGATCCGGTTTTCGAACGCTCCTGCCGCATGACCATGTCAACCGAACGTGTAACAGCAAATCTGCCGAGCCGGGACTTCGATAAGACCGCGGCGTTCTACAGTTCGCTTGGGTTCGAAGTCGCATTCAGGAGTGCGCAGTGGATGATACTTCGATCCGGGTCACTGGAGATCGAGTTCTTTCCAATGAAGATCGATCCGAAGGAGAGCTGGTTCAGTGCGTGCATTCGAGTCGATAATCTCAACGCGCTGTACGAAAGCTTCGAGAACGGGGGGCTCCCGAAAGATTCGTCATCGATACCTCGTTTGACGGCACCTATAGAGACAGACGGGCTTCGAATGTTTGCGGTTGTGGACATAGATGGCAGCTTGTTGCGCTGTATAGAGAATGCGCGGTAGATCTGGTGGCAGTATTGGCCCGCGTGCGACGCCAGGAAGGGCGGCCGCGACATGCATAGCGATAGCTTCGGTCCTACAAGGATTTTTTATCGCATCTTCATCGCGAAATCTCTCTTCAAAGCGAGCTGGAGATTGAAGACGATCGTGCAAGTACTGAACTCGCACGATCGGTCGCGTAATTGAACTCTTAGTGAATCGGCAAGATCTACAAGAGCTTTCCAGGCTCCGCCGCAGGGAGGCCGCTGTCCTGTTGAAGAGCAAGCACTATGCCGGAGCTTACTACCTGCTGGGTTACGCTGTTGAATGCGCCTTGAAAGCGTGTATTGCCAAGCAGACGAAGCGATATGATTTTCCGGATAAACATATCGCTCAGAAGGCCTACGCGCATGATCCAGAACAGCTACTGAAGGTGGCCGGCCTAGAACAGGATTTGAAAATAGAAATGTCGGGAAACCGCTACTTGGAAGTCAATTGGGCGGTAGTTAAAGATTGGCGGGAATCTTGCGGGTACAATGCAAACATCTCCGCGGCAGAGGCCCGGGATTTTTACTGAGCTTGCACATCCCGTACCAACGGGGTACTCACTTGGATATCGGCAAAGTGGTAGTAAGTACGCTAACTCCCGAGCAAATCGAAGCTGGGAAACGTCTCCTGCAAGAGCTCGACGATGAGAACGTTAAGGTAGATGGCGCCTTGTGGTTCTTATTCGAAGAGAACTTCTGGAAGCTAATGCTTTCACTGCCAACCGTCGAGAAGGATGGTCCGAAAGCCGCCTACAAGAAGATTCAAGCTGCCCTGGAAAAACTCAAAGACTCCCCGCGGATTGACCTGAAGGACGTCGCGCTAGTTAAGCCTGGCGCGCCCCTGCTAGGGTTGCTAAGAGCGACAATCCCAACAGAGCCTGGAATCAGCGGGATCCGCTTTTCAAATAACGTCATAGATGGTCGCTTGATTCCCGACGCGTATATCTACCGTTTGCAATAAGAATCCCAACAGATGCCCTGAAGTACGTGAGAGGGACGCGGTGGTAACCAGAATCGCTTTTACTTTGGCGTGCCTATTATCGGCCATTCCTACTTCGGCGGCCGGCGAAGAGCCCAGGCATGTCCTCACCGTCGCCGAGGAGTTTCGGCTCCAGTCGGAATCGTTGAACGAGGAGCGCCTGTACTGGGTTCATCTGCCACCGTCGTACGACGAGGCGTTGTCCGCTCAGAGACGGTATCCGGTGATCTACCTCCTGGACGGAGAAACGCATCTTCACATGAGTGTGGGCATGGTGGAGTTCATGAGCGCGGGAACGTACGGAAACAACTTCCAGATCCCAGAGTCCATCATCGTGGCGATCCCGAACACAGCGCGCTTACGCGACTTGACGCCCACTCACTCTCTACAGGGTCCGAATGGAGAGGTGATGCCGTGGTACTCCGTGAGCGGCGGTGCCAGCGCCTTTGTGGAGTTTCTTCGCGACGAATTGATTCCGGAAACTGAAGAAAACTATCGCACGTTGGGCCATCGCACATTGGTCGGACACTCGCTAGCCGGTTTGTTCGGCCTGCACGCCCTAATCCAGGCGCCAGAGTTGTTCCAGGGATACATTGCTCTGGATCCAAGTCTGTGGTGGGACGACAGTGTGCTCCTGCAAACACCACAAGACGCTCTCCTGGAGGCGGCCTCCGAAGGGGAGGCTGTCTATATTGCGCTAGCCGACAATCCGGACACCGGCATCGCGGGGTCTCCGGCACACGAGGAAGCGGTCGCCGGCTTTTCGCAGCTACTGTTCTCTGTTGAGGATGCGCGCCTGCGGACTCGGCTGCAGTATTTCGAGGATGAAGATCATTTATCTGTACCGCTGCAGGGACTCTACTTTGGGCTGCTGCATGTTTTTGAAGGGTACAACCCATCGTTAGCCGAGATCGTTGCCCGACCCGAATTCCTGCGTGAGCACTTTGACCGCGTCGCGCAGAGGCTAAGGGTCAACCTTTTGCCGCCGCCGGTTTTCCTGGGCCAGCTGGGGAGTATCTTCCTCTACGATAGAGAAGATGCCGAGAGCGCCATGCAAGTATACGAATACTATGCGGACGTTTATCCCATGTCCTCTTACGCCCACTTCGGATTAGGCGAAGCGCATATGGCGAACAGCAACTATCCGGCTGCAATCAGCAGCTTTGAGAGGGCGCTTGTGCTCGACCATCCTGATGACGGCGGTTATATCGAAGAGCAGCTTGAGGTCTTGAGATCGCGTATCGACCGATAGCCATGCCGAACTTGTGCATGCAGGGGCATGGGAAGATGTCACGCGTTCTACTTGCGCAGGGGGTAGCTTCGGCACCGATCCAAGCGTGGCGTCATGCGGCGCAGAAGGCATGTCGCGGCGGGAACCTCGGTGATCAGCTGGCCCCGTAGCGCGTGGTTCTCGAGCCCGTGACGGCAGGTATTTCGCGGGCAGCACCCTCGACTATCGGCTCGCTGCATCCAAAGTCCGGGTGGTCTGCATCTCTCATGGCATAGACCAAACTCATCGAAAGGACAACGACATGGAAGGATTAGGTGCGGGTCTCGCCGCGCTTGCGTTCTGGGGCTTCGTCGCAGCGCTTATTGTCGCGTCGTTCTGGTACGCGGCTCGAGAGCGCGCTACGCAACATGAAACACTACGGCGCATCATTGAAAGCGGTAAGCCGGTCGATCAGGCGTTGATGGACAAGGTCCTCGGGCATCCGAGGCGGCAGGATCGAGATCTGCGAATCGCAGGCATCATAGTCCTCTCCACAGCAACCGGTGTGGCGATACTCGGCATGTTCCTGGACAAGGTTTTCGCTTCCTGGGTGATGGTGGTGCTTCTCGGAGTCGCCAGCTTGTTGATTTGTATCGGTATCGGTCTGATGGTGGCGTCGGCTTACGTCCGACGCGAGCGAGCTGAGGAGGATAGCGCCGGCGCCGGCAGCTCGGTCGGGAGCTAGCGTTGCAGCCGGCAGCGGACATGTACGCGAAGAGTCCCGAGCCGCTCCTAGTGCGGCTCGCGGGCCGCGGGGACGGTCGAGCTTTCGAAGAACTGGTGCGCCGACGCCAGTCGTGGATACGAAATCTGCTGCGTCGTCTGTCCCGCGACGCAACGCTAGCCGACGATCTGGCGCAGCAGGTTTTTCTGCAAACATGGCGCACGATCGCCCAGCTGAGACAGCCGGCCGGCTTCCCCGGTTGGCTGAAGCGAACGGCCGTCAACACGTGGCTGCAACACGTTCGCCGGAACGATCCGCTCAGGGCAGCGGACGCGATCGGCGAGAACGACGACAGCGCGTCCTCTGCTTCCGAGGCGGCGAGTGTGGCAATCGATCTCGACGACGCGCTTGCAAAGCTGCCAGATGCCGTGCGTGTCTGTATCGTCCTTTCGTATTATGAGCACATGAGTCATGCGGAAATCGCAAAGGCAGCAGACCTGCCCCTCGGCACCGTCAAGTCCCACATCCGCCGCGGTACGGAACAGTTGCGTTCACTGCTTGCCGACTACGCCGAAACCGCAACAACGGAGGCCATCTCATGAGCGATGATCGCGATCCGCTGCTGGAGCAGTTCTTTGCCGAAGCTGAGCAAGAACTCGACGACTCAGCATTCGTTAACAACATCGTGGCGCTTGCGCGCAAGCAAAGAAGGCAGAGGATGCTCTGGCTGGGTGCGGCGTGCCTGGTAATCGTGCCGGTGGTATGGCTCGTTGCCACTCCGCTCAATGAGTTGGCGCTATCGCTCATGGAGTTGATCTTCCGCCCTGTCTCAGATGCGAATGCTGGCTTCGCAGCGCCGATACTTTCGCCGCTGAATAATTTCGCGAGCCTGCTCGTGTTGGGAGCCTTGGCGCTTCGGGCCATCTACAGGTGGTTGACCGGATAGGGTGAAGGGGCGGTGGTCGCCTCTCTCGCACATCGTCGGTCTATTGGGAATTCACGGCTTCCGCTGGTTCTGCGAATCGGGCGTCTGATCGGGCGTCTGATCGGGCTCGTATGCAAGCAGGTCGCCCGGCTGGCAGTCCAATATCTCGCACAGTTTTTCAAGCGTACGGAAACGAATCGCGCGGGCCTTACCAGTTTTCAGTACCGATAGGTTTTGGGCTGTGATGCCGACTTCCTCGGCGACGGTGTTGAGTCGCATCTTGCGCTTGGCGAGGACGACATCGAGGTTGACGATGATTGGCACTCGATTTCCTCCTCTCTTAGACGACCAGATCCTGCTCTTCACGAAGCTCGCGTCCGACATCCATAACCCACGCGACAACGACAATGATCGCTCCAACGACGAGGTTGTTGAATGGATCCTGGCCGCTGCTGATCAGTGTTTTCGAAAGATCGTGGGCAGGCAGAAAGCTGGCAACAATAACGCCCAGCACCCAAAGCGCCGGGAATAGCAGGATGGTGATGCCAATCTGCCGAAATTGATGGACGTTCTCGCGATCGAATAGCTTGCCATCGGAGTAGAGGCCGAAGAGCTTGATGAGGTGAAAATTGAGCTTCAACAGAACTACCAAACCCAACGTAGTTCCAAGCCACGCGATCGTGCGGATCTCAAGGGGAATCGAACCGCCACGGTATTCTATAGGACCGATGCGGACAGTCGTGTCATACGGCTCGGCGCCAGTAAACATCAGAATCGTTTGAACCACCGCGGCCAGGGCCACGAGAACGAAAAGAAATCGGAACAGTCGCTTGAGCGACACGCTGTACTTCTGGACCTTTTCGAGTTTTTGCGCTGCTTCAGAGCCCATTTCCTATCTCCCATTCTTGGTGGGTGGCTCATTAAACAGTCAATAATTATCGTTTGTCAATAAAAATCGGGTGAAATACGATACTTGGCCTCAAATAGCGAGGCCTGAACGCCTTTGACGGCTTGCCGAATCTGTCCGCTCCTGCTTCGGGAAGTCGCCAATAGCGCAAAGTATAGGTAGTGTGCAGGCGCCGCATAATCCGCATGGATACCGACGTGCCATATCGCCAGACGCAAGCCCAATGACATTCCCGAGAATTACCCGATACGCTGACGCAGGAGCGCTCCTGCAGGTCACGCAGCGAGCTCTGGAGCAGAATGAGGCGGAGAACAGCCTGATGCTCGGCGTTCTCCTAAGC
>JBJHBT010000046.1:0-23624 GCA_050485645.1 Gammaproteobacteria bacterium
CGACATAGTCGTCAGGAAACAGCACCGAATGCGCCCACCACTGCTCGACGCCCTGGTAGCAGCCTGTGGCTGTTTGCGACAGCATGAGGTCGTTGCGCACCGCGTTGCCGCTGCCCGAAACGTTGGTATCACCGGGCTGGGTGTGCAGGCGCACGGCGGTGCTGCCGTCGCGCGCGACATTGACGATGGATGCGCGGCCGGGTTCCCTGGCCTGCTCGTGGAAACCGCAGTCGGTCGGACTGGTTGCGAACGAGCATGAGTACTCGACAGTGGACGGATCGAGCGTCGGTGCAGTAACGGATCTGACGACACGTACCGAGTTCAGGTTGAAGTACTGTTGCTCAGCGACGATGCGCAACGTCTGTCGGCCCGCGACGAGGCCGACACGCTGGGCGCCAACCCACTGATAGCTGCTCCAGCCACCGGTGTTTGGAACGGTGACGATCCCCATCTGGTCGACGCCGTTGACCTCGATTCGAAAGCCGCTGTCCGCGAAGCCGCTGGCAACGCGCAGCTCGATGTCGTAGTCGGCGGCATCGGCGACGTCCACAGTGTAGTTGAGCCACTCGCCGGTCTCGAAGTTGTTGACGTCGAAGCCGCCCGAGCTGTCCGAGGACACGATGATGTCGATATCCTCGTTCGGCCGATACTGGCCGCCCGCGTTGCCCACTGTCTGGTCGTGGTAGGCCGTACCCTGGCCGCCCAGATCGAAGTTTTCGGCCTCGAAGGTACCGGGCAGCGGAATCGGAACGCCCGTATAGGGGCTCGAAATCGGTGTTGCCGTGACGCGAACCTCATTGAGATTGAAATACTGCTGGTCCGCGACGATGCGCAGGGAGTGGTGTCCTGCGGGCAGGCTGACGCCTTGAACACCTACCCACTGATAGCTCGTCCAGCCGCCCGTGTTCGGAACGCCGACGCGACCCGTGATGTCCGTGCCGTTGATCTCGAGATGGAATGCGCTGTCGGAGAAGCCGCTGGCGACGCGTAGCTCCACGTCGTAGAGCGCTGTCGCCGCTATGTCGACACTGTAAGCGAGCCATTCACCTGTTTCGAAGTGGTTGATGTCGTAGAGGCTAGTGGCGTCACTTGATGCAATGATGCTCACATCCTCGTCGAGTCGATACAGACCTCCCGCATTGCCGACCTGCTTGTCGTGATAGCCGAGCCCTTCACCACCGAGGTCGAAATTTTCCGCCTGAAATGTTCCTGGCAATGCCGTCGGTATGCCCGAATAGGGTTGAGCCGTCTGACGGGCAGTTGTACGGATCGAGTTGAGATTGAAGTACTCCCGGTCGACGACAATCTGCAGCCGCTGCTGGCCTGCGTTCAGGCGGATGTTCTGGACACCGACCCACTGATAGCTGGTCCAGCCGCCCGTGTTCGGCACGCTGACCGACCCGCTCACGTCGTGACCGTCGATCCGGACATGGAATCTGCTGTGTGAAAAAGCGCTTGCGAGCCGCAGTTCGATGTCGTAGTCACCCGTCTCGGCGACGTTTACCGTATAGGCGAGCCATTCGCCGGTCTCGAAGTTGTTGACGTCGAAGCCGCCCGAACTGTCCGACGAGACGATAATGTCGACATCTTCATGCGGACGGTATTGGCCCCCCGCGTTGCCTGCAGTCCTGTCGTGATAGCCGATCCCCTCGCCGCCGGGATCGAAATCCTCGGCTTCGAAGGTGCCGGGAATGTGAACCTGAGCCTTGATGGCGACGCTGCCGACGGCAGCGAAGATCGCCACAAGCATTGTGGCCGCGATGCGGCCTCTGAGTTTGTCGATATGCATGAACACCCTTCCATGAGCTGGATTCGGGTGGTTCGCATGAGATGGCGGTGATGTTCGATCGTTGAGATGAACTTCGGTGTGAAGCGCTTCGACATGGCCGTGCCTTCCGGCTTGCGGATCATGCGCATAGCGTTACGGATACTGGAGATTGCGAGCCCCTTCACTTCGTCGTTCGCTCGAGAATCGCGCCACGCGCGCTCGGCGAGCCACCCGGAAAGCCGCTGTGGCCTCGTGGCCGTAGCGGTCGGGGTGAAGGAGTCGGTTGCACCGGCAGCCCCGCTGTCTTAGGCCGAAACCCTTAGACCGGAAGCTTTGCGTCCGCGCCTTTCGACGCGTTTGCCCTTCACTCTGCGGCGGAGCCTAGGCGCATGGGCTCGGGTCCACAAGTGTCGCAGAAGGCAGACGGCTCAAGACCCGCGCCAGGGGGCATTGTCGGCGTGGAGCAATCTGTCGAATCGCTTATGGATAGGTCGATCAGACCATGCGTTGCGCGAATTCACGCGACATCGGGCTGGTCAGGCAGCCGGGCGGCGACCAGTGCCGTGTGCGAACCTGCCGCCAATCAATGCGGCAAGCAACAACAGGAGCAGCATTGCCGGGTCCGCGGCAGCGATACCTCCGCGATTGTCCGCTGTGAGCGCGGAAGGGTCCGCTGCAGCACCGGCCGTGTCCGTCGATGGGCCGTTCGTTCCGCTCCCTGCGGCGCTTTCGCCAGGGTCGTTCGATGCGTCAGGGCCGTCACCGCCCTCGGCGGGGTTATCGTCGCCGGACCCGGACCCGGACCCGGACCCGGACCCGGACCCGGAGATCGGTTCGGGGGCGGGCATTGGGTCCGGCTCGGCCTCGGCTGCGGGCTCAGGCTCAGGCTCAGGCTCAGGCTCAGGATCGGGTTGGGGCGCGGGCTCGAGTCCATCGCTATCGTCCGCACCTGCCAGCGGGCCGAGATTCGAGCACTGTCCCTGCTGGAGCCCGGACACGAGATTGGCGTCGCCGGCCGGCGACGGGTTGTTGCCGGCGCAGCGTAGCCTGCCGTCGATCGAATTGTTTGTGATTGATACACCGCCGCTGTTGCGGGTGGCCACGACGTCGCCGTCGATGATATTGCGATGCAACACGAATGCGCCGGAATTGCGATCCGTCTCGACGTTACCGTCCACGATGCTGTCGTGCACAGTGAACGAGGCGCGATTTCCCGAGAGCTGCAGGTCTCCGTCTAGCCTGCTGTCGGACACGAGGCTCCAGGTATCTCCGACCAGTCGATTGAACTCGACGTCGCCTTCGATGCGCGAATTCCCGATGCGAACGAAGTCCGCATCGTCCGCCTGCACATCGCCCTCGATCCGGGCAGACGACACGATCACCGATCCGCCGCCGAAAACCCGCAGGTCGCCTTTCACCCTCGTGCCCATCAGCGTGCAACCAGGTGCAGCAACCAGCACATCGTCATCGATCGTGACGGCTCCGGGACTCGGTGGACAGTGCACGTCGGCTGCAAGAGTGCCCGCTGGCCAGGTGGCCAACCCGCACAGCAGTGCCACCACGAACGCGGTGCCGGTTGATACGGTAATGGTCCGGTTCACAGCCTTCCGGCCCGCAGCAGGATGTCCACAGACACTTCAGTGTATTCCCTTGATGCTCTGCAACGATGCTATGCGTGCCGGTGGGTGTGATCCGTGCGGTAGCGTACGCATCCCGCATCCCGCATCCTGCAACCCGCACCCCACCCTCCACCCACACCCCACACCCGCGCCTGTTCGTTCGGCACCGAACAGACCCCGGTTCGAAATTACGCCAGATTGCATCCTGCGCTGCGGCCCCTGAGCGGCTTTGGGACAGCTTTAGGGCGGATTTTCTGCCGCCCTTCCGCTCTTCTGCGGCTCTGAGCCGGCGCAAGGTGGAGGTGTAAGCATGAAAACGGACAACCACAGCAAGTCGTCCATGCCCGGTCCGGGTTCCAGCGCGACCCGCAAGATCAGCGACGCATTGCCGCTCGGTGTCATGGTCACCGACGAGCTTGGCAACTGCGTCTACACCAACGAGGCGTATCGGCGTCTGATTGGGTGCACCGCCGATGAACTGCTTGGGCAACACTGGATCTCGGCCGTACACGCCGAGGATCGCCAAGGCGTACTCGAGACAGGCCAGATGGTGGAGCGTGACCGCTCGGCGCGTACGTCAGAGGCCCGACTCATCCGTGGCGACGGTAGTGTCATCTGGGTACGCCGTCACCTGGCGGAACTGGATGGCGAGCGATCCGGCGCCGGTCAGGTACATACCATCGAGGATATCAGCGACGCGCGACGTGCGGAGCAGGAAAGAATCGATTTCGAAGCGTCGTTGCTGGAGGCGAACGAACGTGCTCAGGTGACGCTCGAATCGATCGGTGACGCGGTCATCAGTACGGATGTCAGCGGTCACGTCACCTATATGAACGGTGTCGCCGAGACCATGACCGGCTGGCCCCGCGAGGATGCGTTGAGCAGGCCGCTGGCCGAGGTCTTCAGGTTGGTCGATGGGACGACCCGGAAGCCAGCAAGGAGTCCTGCCCAGCGCGCCATCGACGAAGACCGCATCGTCGGCCTGGCGGGGAACTGTGTTTTACTGCGCCGCGATGGTGAAGAGGTCAGGATCGAAGACTCGGCAGCGCCCATTCATGATCGCGAAGGCGCGGTTACAGGGGCAGTGATCGTATTTCACGATGCGAAATTCTCGCATGAGATGACCACCAAGATGGCATACCTGGCAAGACATGACGCGTTGACCGGGCTGCTGAATCGGACGGCATTGAACGAGCAGCTCGCTCACGCCCTAAGGCTGGCGCGCCGCCACCGCAAACAGGTGGGTCTGCTGTTCATCGATCTGGACAATTTCAAAGATGTCAACGACTCGCTCGGTCACCAGCACGGTGACCAGGTGCTCACCACAGTGTCTGAACAGCTGGTGGCGTGCGTGCGTGCCACCGATACGGTATTCCGCTACGGCGGTGACGAGTTCATCGTTCTGCTGAGCGAACTGGAAAGTTCGGAAGACGCTGAACTGGTTGCCCGAAAACTGGAATCGGCCGTGGCCGCGCACCGACTGATCGGCGGGTGCGAGATCCCGCTCTCGTTCAGTATCGGTATCAGCGTGTATCCCGATGACGGCGATGATCCTGAAATCCTGCTGCAGCGGGCCGACGCGGCCATGTACCAAACCAAGGCAAACAGAACGAAGTCGCACACGGCGGTGCCTACGCATCCGGACAGTCGCAATCATGCTCGACCGGCAGGAGCCGCCGGGCTGCTGGCAGGTGGCAGCACGCGGGTGTAGACAGAGCGGGTCCTGCATATCAGGGTATGCGCTGGCCCGACCAATGTCAGACTGACCTGCCGGCTGAGCGCCAGCAGGCGCCGCGTGCCCTGGCGAGAACATCAACCCGGTATCGTGAGAGCCGGACTCTTTCAAATCTCCGGATGGTAGGCCGACAGCCGATCCGCCTCGCGCTTCACCACCTCGTAGCATTCGCAGCACAGTTGTTCGAGCTGCGGGCGATCGAGCACGGTGATCAGCCCGCGCTTGTATTCGATCACGCCGAGCCGCTGAAGCTTTCCTGCCGCTTCCGTCACCCCTTCGCGGCGAACACCGAGCATGTTGGCGATGAGCTCCTGTGTCATCTGCAGGCGGTTGTTCCCCAGTCGGTCGAGCGACAGCAGCAGCCAGCGGCACAGCTGTTGGTCGATTGAGTGGTGTCGGTTGCAGACGGCCGTCTGTGCCATCTGCGTGATCAGTGCCTGGGTGTAGCGCAGCATGAGCATGCGCATGTCCGGATGGCCGTTGAACTCCTTGCGCAGCTGGGTGGCGGGGAGGCTGAACGCCGAACCGCCGCTTTGCACGATGGCCCGGCTGGGCGTGCTTTCCCCGCCCATGAAAACCGCAATGCCGACGATGCCTTCGTTGCCGACCACCGAGATCTCTGCCGATGCGCCGTCCAGCATCACGTACAGCAGCGAGATGATGCAGTCGATCGGGAAGTAAACGTGGCTCACACGATGGCCGGCTTCGTAGATGACTGTGCCCAGCGGCAGCTTGGCCAGTTTCAGGTGAGGAAAAATACGCTCCTGGGCGTTGGGTGGCAGAGCGGCGAGCAGGCGGTTGGATGTCGGATCCGGGAGGGGGGCATGCAATCTCCATGTGGTTGAGCATCACGGACAGTCCGCGATGAGCTTCGCGTAGACAGGCGGTTCGCCACGCCGTGAATACAATAGCGCACATGGATGGTGAACGGCGAGCGCCGGCGATCACGTGGGCGCCAGTGTCCGCGCCGGCGCATCGGGGCGTGATTTCGGCAACGTGTGCAGCAGGAAGAGCCTCGCGGCATTCGGGCGCGATTTACATCCGATGCGAATGAACGTCGGATACAGCATGCCAGCTGCGGCAGCGGGCTTCTGTACGGTTTCGCACATAGGCGCGGTTGGGGCGAGGCGCAGTCGGGCGGGATGCCGAACGCCTGCCCGCAACGTGCGCCAGCGAACGGACACTGCCCGCGCTGGCTGCCAATGTCTCCCCCTGCCGCTGGCTATCTGCCCCTTCTCGTGGCGAGCGGCGCCCGGAGCAGCGCACTGTATGCGTCTCCTTTCGACCCCGGGGCGATAAGCGTCCCGGGGTCTCTTTGTTTCGATGTCGGCCAGGGTGTGCCAGGACAAGTCGTGCCGCATGACTTCAATCGCCTGATTCAGAGTCTGCCGCGGAAGGAGCGATCAGGTATCGTCGATGCGTGCGAGCGCGTGAATCTGGACGACGGCGCTGTTCTGTGTGAAGTCGACCGAATCATCCGGCAGGTTTACTTCCCGCTGACGGCCTGCGTGTCGTTGATCGAAATGCTCGACAGTCGACAGCAATTGGCGACGACATTGATCGGCGCTGAGGGCATGGTCGGCGCAACACTGCTGCTCGGGGTCCGGCATGCGCCTTCGAGCGCAGTCGTTCAGCGCGGCGGAACGGTATTGCGTATGAGCGCCGCGCGCTTCTCGCGCGCAGTGCGTTCGACGCCGTCGCTGGAGCGGACGGTCCACCGATATCTGCACGTCATGTTGCGGCAGCTGTCACGACTGGCCGCCTGTACACATTTCCATGATATCGAATCGCGCCTTGCCTGTTGCCTGCTGGCCGCCCATGATCGTGTGGAGGGCGATGAGCTTCACCTCACCCATGCGAGTCTTGCGCGATTGCTGGGCGTGCGCCGCAGCGGCGTGACGCTGGCCGCCGGCATACTCCAGCGCAGTGAGCTGATTCGCTACGGTCGCGGCACCATCCGCATCCTCGACCGGCCGCGGCTCGAGATCGTGGGCTGCGGGTGCCATGCAGCGGAGATCGACGATTACGCGAGGTGGCTAACAGCCGTTCGCTGAACTTCTCCGTCCCGCTCGCGCCGATCCTGGCCCGCTCACGGGTGGACGGTCGTCCCGGTCGAGATACCGCTGCCTGTCACGTTGAAAGCGGACGTCGCCGCAAGATGGAAATGCGCTGTTACTTGCCGGGAAGTAGCGCGCCTCAAGATACCCGAGATACTGCGCGTCCACCGTCCCGCACCGGACCAGCCGGCTAAACAGCGCCTGATACGTCAGCGCCCTGAATCCGAGCTCCGTCCCGACCCGATCCCCGAACCGCGCCAGTTCATCGCGGTGTGCCTTCGCGGCCGGGCAGGGCCAGTCGAAGTACAGATAGACCAGCGCGAACCGGCCCGGGCCGTGCGCCGCGAGCCCCAGCACATGCTTCAGCAGTTGCGCCGCATCCAGCACGCGGAATCGTTCCGTGCCGCTGGCGATACCGGCCACCAGTGCCTGACAGTGCGGCATCCCGTTTCGCGTCCACAGCATCGCGCCGTTCTCGAAATACTTTGGCTTGAACGGCGGCCTGTTCGTGCGCTTCGGCGTCAGCCACTCGGTGAACTTGCTTTCGATACCTACGGAAGCACCATTCGTCAGTTCGAGCAGCACATCGAGGTTCGGCGGATTACCCGGCAGCCCCGTCGGCAGCTGCGCTTCGAATCGCAGCGGCACCCGCAGGCCCGCGTCGATCTCAAGCGCCCGCAACAGCGGTTCGCAATCGAGTTCAGACCAGTAGTCAAAGACGTTCACGACCAGCGCCGCCGAGGAGTGTAGCGCCTTCATCTTTGCGGGTGCGTCTGGTCTGTCGTTCAGCTCCGCGCCGCCACCATCCACAAAATCCGCAAGCGCCCGGGCGGAGAGCGGTTGCCGAAGATTGTCGTCCACGCTGCTGAGATATCCCCGAGCGTCCGGCTTCTGGCCGTGTGCGGTGGCCCATTGGCGTTGTGTTCGAAGCAGCGCGCGTTTCGAGGTCATTCCGGTGCTACCGCGAGGAAGACGCTATTGACCTCAGTACCGATTGATCCTCGCAACTGCATTCTCGCGTTTCTGAGTACTTCGGCTCGAAATGCTACCCGAATCTCACCGCCCTTTGGCGTAACAATCTTCAGCTCCTCGGTCACGAGTAGCCTGCTTGTTTCACTTTCCATATTCCAATGACAGCACCTTGGCGGTTTAGCTGAAGCACGGTGACCATGGAAGAGTTGAGTAGCGCATGTCTGAGTACCGCTTCACTGACTACTTCGAGAAGGAGGTGCTACGCAAGCGCCCCTACATCAAGCGCGAATGGTGTATCCATGTGATTGAGAATGCAGTCCGCCGGGAACTGCAGGACGGAAACCGCTGCCGGTTCTGGGCCCCAGTGCCGAATCTTGAGAACCGATACTTGAGGGAGATGACACTCAGCGATAGAGTGACAATCCATAACGCCTTCCCGGATCGGGGATTCAAGCCATGAAGCTCAACTATCATCCAGACATGGACTCGCTTTATATCGATCTCGCTGATCGCCCGAGCGTGGTAAGCCGTGAGATCTCGAAAGGTGTTGTGCTGGACTACGACTTAGACGGGCGGCTCGTTGGGATAGATATCGATAACGCGAGCAACCAGATCGAACTCAAGCGGCTCGTTCTCAGCAAGCTGCCGGCGAAGGTCGAAACCGCAGCTGCCTGACTCACTGTTGGACATGAACACCCCAACCATTGTAATCACCGGCGCGAATCGCGGCATAGGCCTGGCCTTCACGCAGCACTATCGCGAACGCGGCGCACAGGTCACTGCCCTGTGCCGGCAGGCCACTATGGAACTCGAAGCCACCGGCGCGCAGGTGCTCGAGGGCGTGGATGTCACCTCCCACGATTCTCTCAAGGCCGCGGCCGAGAAAGTCTGCGCGCCGGTGGATGTGCTCATCGCCAACGCCGGTCTGCTCACCGACGAGCCGTTCGATTCACTGGGCGAGCCGGCCACCGCCGATCGCATCCGTCGCCAGTTCGAGGTCAACGCGCTCGGCGCCCTGCTCACCGTGCACGCGTTCAGCAACCGGCTCGAGCGCGGTGCGAAGGTCGCGATCATGACCAGCCGCATGGGCTCCATCGCCGACAACACCTCGGGCGGTCGCTACGGCTACCGCATGTCCAAGGCCGCGCTCAATGCCGCGGCGCAGTCCCTCGCCGTGGACTTCAAGCCCCGCGGCGTGGCCGTCGCAATCCTGCATCCGGGCTACGTGCGCACCGAAATGACCTCACGCCACGGCGATGTCGAACCGGAGCGGGCCGCGGCGAATCTGATCGAACGGATCGACGCGCTGGATCTGGCCAGCACCGGCACGTTCTGGCACGCCAACGGGACGGTGTTGCCCTGGTAGTGCTGACGGACCGCCATCCAGGGCGACTCTGGCATAGGGCACGCTCCGGGCTTCCATCCCGAGCGACAATGGCATATGCTTAGGCATATGCTAAACAAGGAGCCCGGACCATGGCCGAGCAGGAGCGACATGTCAGGCTGTTCAGGAACGGTCGCAACCAGGCCCTGCGGATTCCGCGTGAATTCGAACTCGAGGGCGATGAAGCCGTCCTTCGCAAGGAGGGAGATCGATTGATCGTGGAGCCGGTGCGAACGGGACGGCTGCTGACCCTGTTGCGGACGCTGGAGCCGCTGGACGAGCCCTTTCCGGATATCGATGAGGATCTGCCTGCGCTGGACGAACCGGCCCTATAGTCCGGACCGATACCCGTGGCGCTGCGTTACCTGCTGGACACGAACATCCTCTCGGACCTGATCCGCCACCCGCGGGGCGTGGTCGCGCAGCGCGTTGCATCGGTCGGCGAGCGTTGCCTGTGCACAAGCATCATTGTCGCAGGTGAGCTTCGCTACGGCGGCGTGAAGTCAGGGTCCGCGCGACTGGTCGAAAGGATCGAACTCATACTCTCCGCCATGGTAGTGCTCCCGTTGGAACCGCCGGCAGACCGACTCTATGCGCAGATCAGGCACGAGCTGGCGGGGCAGGGGTTGCCCGTCGGGCCAAACGATCTGCTCATCGCCGCACACGCAAAATCACTGAGCCTGACCGTGGTCACTGCAAATCGTCGCGAGTTTACGCGCGTGCCGGGATTGCAGGTTGAAAACTGGTTGCCGGCTTGAAACATGGACTACGATTTCCTCACCAGCCTGCGCCGCAACCATCCCGCCTGGCGGCTGCTCGCCGCCGACAGCGCACCGTTCGCCATCGGTTTCCTGTGGCGTACGTTCGTCGAACCCAATGCGCGCACGATGGCCGAGCAGGCGCTGTCGCTGCAGCTGGATGACTACCTGCACCACCTGCGCGAACGGCTCGGCGAGAATGCCTTCCCGCGCCGTGCCCGCGACTATCTGGCCGACTGGTCGGACGAATCCCGTGCCTGGCTGCGCCGCTATTACCCGCCCGACTCCGACGAACCGCACTACGATCTGACGCCAGCGGCCGAGCGGGCCATACGCTGGCTGGCGAGCCTTGAGCAGCGCAGGTTCGTCGGCGCCGAGTCCCGCCTCAAGCTGGTATTCGAGCTGCTGCGCCAGATCGCCGAGGGTAGTGAAACGGATCCCGAACGCCGCATCGACGAGCTCGAACGCCGGCGCGCGCAGCTGGACGCCGAAATCGAACAGGTTCGCGCCGGTCGTCTGTCGCTGATGGAACCGGCTCGGTTGCGCGAATGGTTCCTCCAGGCTGCCGACACGGCACACGCGCTGCTTGCCGACTTCCGGCAGGTGGAGGAGAACTTCCGCAACCTGGACCGGCAGGTGCGTGAGCGCGTGACGATCAGTGAGGGCCGCAAGGGCGACGTGCTGGACGAAGTGTTCGGCGAACGCGACGCCATTGCCGATTCCGATCAGGGCCGCAGCTTCCGCGCGTTCTGGGATTTTCTGATGTCGCCGGCGCGCCAGGAGGAACTCACGCGGCTGCTGGAGCAGGTGATGGCACTGGAGCCTGTGACCGAACTGGCGCCCGACCCGCGCCTTAAGCGCATCCACTATGACTGGCTGGCGGCCGGCGAAACCACGCAGCGCACGGTCGCGCGGCTGTCCGAGCAGCTGCGACGTTATCTGGATGACCAGGCCTGGCTTGAGAACCGCCGCATCATGACGGTGCTGCGCGACGTGGAGCAGCACGCGCTGGCGGTACGTGATCAGCCGCCGCGCGGTGCCTTCATGAGCGTGGATGCGTTGTCGCCGTCCATCGATCTGCCGCTGGAGCGTCCGCTATACTCGCCGCCGTTCAAGCCGGTGATCACCGATCGCCCGCTGGAACACGGTGAAACCGATATCGATGCCGGTGCGCTGTTCGATCAGTTCCATGTGGACCCGGACCGTCTGCGCGCGCGACTGCGCAGGGCCCTGCAGGGGCGACGCCAGATTTCCCTGGCCGAGCTGTTGGCCGATGAGCCGCTGCAACAGGGCCTGGCCGAACTTGTGGCCTGGCTGGCGCTGGCCACCGGCGACGGGCGGGGCGTGATCGACGAGCAGCGCCGCCACACCGTAAGCTGGGAGGAGGGCGACGGCACGGTCCGGACAGCGACGCTGCCGGCCGTGATCTTCGTCGCCCACGCCGCCCGCAGTGTACACGCCTGAGAACCGGCCATCCGCCTCATGCAGCAGACCGAATCCGCACCGCCCATTTCGCCGGTTTTGATCGCGCTCTTCAAAGGCGTGGTTTATCACGATGAGCATGCCGCACTGTGGAACACGCTGCTGCAGTTGCAGGCGCGCGTGCGCGACCACGCTGCCGTGTTCGGCCTGGAACTGGTGCTTGACGAATCCGAAGGCTATGCCTGGCTGCGTCAGCGTCCGACGGAGGAGGGCGATCCGGAGCTGCCGCGGCTGGTGCAGCGGCGCCAGCTCGCGTTCGGTGTGAGCCTGTTGCTGGCGCTGCTGCGCAAAAAAATGGTGGAGCATGATGCCGGCGGCGCCGAGGCCCGGCTGATCCTGTCGCGCGAACAGATCGTCGACATGCTGCGATTGTTTGCGGCGGATGCGAGCAACGAAGCCAGGCTCGTGGATCGCCTGGATGCCGATATCAACAAGGTCATCGAGCTCGGCTTTGTGCGCCGCCTGCGTGGTCAGAATGACCAGTACGAAGTGCGCCGTATCCTGAAGGCTTTCATCGACGCGGACTGGCTCGCGCAGCTGGAACAGCGGCTGGCCGGTTATCGCGAGCAGCTTGCCGGGGCGGCTCCAGATCCGGCATGAACGACGTTGCCGACACGCCCATGCTCGATTTCGCCGCGAACGATGCGCGTGCCGGCTTTCGCCTGCACCGTTTCGAGGTCTACAACTGGGGCACGTTCGACGGCCGCGTCTGGGTCCATGAACCGCACGGCGACAACAGTCTGCTCACCGGCGACATTGGTTCTGGCAAGTCCACCCTGGTCGATGCCCTGACCACGCTGCTCGTGCCGGCCCAGCGCATCGTCTACAACAAGGCCGCCGGTGCCGAAGTGCGCGAGCGTTCGCTGCGATCCTACGTGCTCGGTTACTACAAGTCCGAGCGCGGCGAAAGCGGGCTATCGTCGCGGGCGATCGCACTGCGCGACAACAACAGCTACTCGGTGGTGCTCGCGCATTTTCACAACGAAGGCTACGACAGTGACGTCACGCTCGCGCAGGTGTTCTGGATGCGCGACACGCAGGGCCAGCCGGCCCGCTTCTATGTCGTCGCTCGCGAGTCGCTGACCATACAGAACGACTTTGCGGATTTCGGCAGTGACATCGCCGCGTTGCGCAAGCGCCTGCGCGCGCGTGAGGGCGTGGAGGTGCACGACACATTCCCGCCATACGGCGCCTCGTTCCGGCGCCTGTTCGGCATCGACAACGAGCAGGCGCTGGAGCTGTTCAATCAGACGGTGTCGATGAAGTCGGTGGGCAATCTCACCGAGTTCGTGCGCAGCCACATGCTGGAGCCGTTCCCGGTCGAGGCGCGCATTGCCGCGCTGATCACGCACTTCGACGACCTGGATCGTGCCCACGCAGCGGTAGTCAAGGCCCGCGAGCAGATCGCGGCGCTGCAGCCGCTGGTCGATGACGCCGACCGCTTCGGCGAAATCGCGGCCGAACTCGATACGCTTCGCAACTGCCGCGAGGCACTCAAGCCGTGGTTCGCGTCGCTGAAGACCGAGCTGCTGGCCGAGCGCATCGTGCGCCTGACGCGAAAGCTCGAAACGCTGGATGGGAAGATCCGTCGCCTCGACGACTCACAGCGCACGCTGAACACGCGGCGCGACGACATCAGGCAGGCGATCCGCGAACACGGCGGTGATCGTCTGGAACGGCTCCGCTACGATATCGACGCGCTGACGCGTGACCGCGACAACCGACGGCACAAGGACGAGGCGTATGCGGCGCTGGCCAGGTCACTGGCGCTGCCGGATGCTCGTGACGAAGCCGTCTTCCATGACAACCGTGCAGCGGCCACGCAGGCGCTGGCCGAGCTCAGGTCCGAGGAAGCGGATCTGGACAACTCGCGCACCGCTTTGCTGGTCGAGTCGCAGGCCGACGAGACGCGGCACGCGGAGCTGCAGCAGGAGCTGGCGTCGCTGCGTCAGCGTCGCTCCAATATCCCCGGTCGGATGCTCGAGCTGCGTGAACGTTTGTGCGAGGCGCTGGGCGTTTCCGCCAAATCGCTGCCGTTCGCCGGCGAGCTGCTGCAGGTGCGCGACGACGAACGCGACTGGGAAGGGGCGATCGAGCGGCTGCTGCACAACTTCGGCCTGTCATTGCTGGTGCCGGATGCGCACTATCGGGCCGTGGCCGATTGGGTGGACCGCACCCGGTTGCGCGGTCGCCTGGTCTACTTCCGTGTGGTTGAGCGGCGTGATGTGGCGCCAGAGGCCGGACCGGATTCGCTGGTGCGCAAGGTCGCGATTCGCGCCGACTCGGCCTTCTACGGTTGGCTGGAATCCGAGCTTGCCCGCCGCTTCGACTTCGCCTGCTGCGCCGATCTCGACCAGTTCCGTCGCGAACGCAAAGCCGTGACGCGGGCCGGACAGGTCAAGACCAGTGGTGAACGGCACGAAAAGGACGACCGGCACGCCATCGACGATCGCACACGCTACGTGCTCGGCTGGAGCAACGAGGCGAAGATCGCGGCGCTGGCGGAGCAGGCGGGCGCCGTTCAGGGCCGCCTGACGGCCACTCGTGGCAGGCTCGGTGACATGGATCGTCAGCGCGGCGCGCTGCGTGAGCGCGCCGATGGACTGAATCGTCTGACGTTCTACAGCGATTTCAGGGAACTGGACTGGCGTCCGCTGACACTGGAAATCCAGACGCTGGAAGAGGAGCGGCGCGCGCTTGCCGCGGCTTCCGATGTGCTGCGCACACTTCAGGAACGTCTGCAGGCCACTGAACAGGAATCCGCGCAGGTCGAGCAGCAGTTGAAAGCCCTTGGAAGAGAACACGCGGTTGACGTTGAGCGCCGCGAAGTCGCCGAGCGGGAGGTCGCCGATCTGCAGATCCTGCTCGATGCCACGCCTGCGGAGGCCAAAGTCGAGCTGTTCCCGCGCCTTGAAGCCCTGCGCGGGGAGGCGCTGGGCGAACACCGGCTGACCTTGGAATCCTGCGACAACCGCCGCGGCGACATGCGCGAGTGGCTGCAGGCCCGCATCGACAACGAACAGCGACGCCTCGAACGTCTGCGCGAACGCATCGTCGTGGCGATGAATCGTTACCGGAACCAGTGGCCTGCGGAAACCGGTGAGGTGGACGCCAGCATCGACGCCATCGACGAGTACCGCGCCATGCTGGAGCAGCTGCGCGCCGACGATCTGCCGCGTTTCGAGTCGCGCTTCAAGGAGCTGCTGAACGAACAGACCATACGCGAGGTTGCGAATTTCCAGGCCCAGCTGCATCGCGAGCGTGAAGTGATCCGCGAGCGCATCGCAACCATCAACCGTTCGCTGCGCGACATCGACTACAACCCCGGGCGCTATATCAACCTGCAGGCGGAGCTTGCGGCGGACGTGGATGTGCGCGAGTTCCGCGATCAGTTGCGCACCTGCACCGAAGGGGCGATCACGGGCTCGGACGACGAGCAGTACTCGGAAGCGAAATTCCTGCAGGTGAGGCAGATCATCGACCGCTTTCGCGGCCGCGAAGGGCAGACCGAACTCGATCAGCGCTGGACACGCAAGGTCACGGATGTGCGCAACTGGTTTGCCTTCTCGGCATCGGAGCGCTGGCGCGAGGATGACACCGAGCACGAGCACTACACCGATTCCGGCGGCAAGTCGGGCGGCCAGAAAGAAAAGCTCGCCTACACGGTGCTCGCGGCCAGTCTGGCCTATCAGTTCGGCCTGGAGTGGGGTGAGCAGCGTTCGCGCTCGTTCCGCTTCGTGGTCATCGACGAGGCCTTCGGACGCGGTTCGGATGAGTCCTCGCGCTATGGACTGGAGCTGTTCCGGAGACTGAACCTGCAACTGCTGATCGTGACGCCGCTGCAGAAGATTCATGTCATCGAGCCGTTCGTCGCGAACGTCGGTTTCGTGCACAACGAGGACGGCAGGCAGTCCATGCTGCGCGGCCTCAGTATCGAGGAGTATCGGGCCGAACGCCGGGCGCGGGGGCTGATCCAGGTGTCATGAGCTGGACCACGGCGGAGGATATCGTCGAAGCCGTGATGCGACGCTGGCAGCGCGGCGAGCTGCTCGCAGCACGGCTCACCGGCGAGCCGATCTTTCCGCTGACGGTGCGGCTGCGAAGGCCGCGCGCTGGCGATATCAGCGAACGGTTCGGCGAGGTGCAGGACTGGGTGCGCTCGTTGACCCAGGCCAGCCGGGAGGTGCGTGGCTTCGGTTTCGAGCTGCGTGTCGAAACGATCGCCAACCGTGTGCAGGGCCGCAACACGATTCCGGTCGCAGCGGTGATCTCGTCCGAAGCCGACGCCCTGCGGCTGATCCGGCAGCAGGGGGCAGCCGAGCGCTGGCAGGCACTGGTGGATGCAACGTTGCAGGCGCAGCCGGCGCTTCGCGGCTGGCTGGCGCGCCGCGCCCTGGTGGTGCTCGAGCATGCCGCTGAATGGCCGCGTGTACTCAGCGTGCTGGCGTGGTTCGCGGCGCACCCGCGTCCCGGCCTGTACCTGCGTCAGCTGGACATCGAAGGCGTGGATACGAAGTTCATCGAACAGCGCCGCGGGCTGCTTGCGGAGCTGCTCGATATCGTGTTGCCGGAACACGCGGTGGACCGCTCGGCCACGGGCGCACGCGCGTTCAATCGCCGCTACGGTCTGCGCAGTGAGCCGCCGCTGGTGCGCTTCCGCTTGCTCGACCCGGCGCTTTTTCTGAATGGGATGTCCGATCTGTCGCTGCCACCGGATCAGTTCGGCGCATTGGATCTGCCGGTGCGCCGCGTGTTCATCACCGAGAACCGCACCAACGGACTGGCATTCCCCGACGTGCCCGGCAGCATGGTCGTGTTCGGGCTCGGCTATGGCCTGGATCGCCTGAGTGAAACCGGCTGGCTCGCCGGCACCGAGCTGCACTACTGGGGTGACATTGACACCCACGGCTTTGGCATTCTGAACCGGCTGCGCGCCCGGTTGCCGCATGCGCAATCCCTGCTGATGGACCGTGACACACTGACGTCGCATCGCGCGCTGTGGGTGCAGGAGCCGGTGGACAAGCGGTTTGCCGGTGCAGCGCAGCGATTGACGGCGGCCGAACACGACCTGTTCGACGACCTGCGCCGCGACCGCCTGGGGGAGCGGGTAAGGCTCGAGCAGGAGCGTGTGGGGTTCGGCTGGTTGACGTGCGCGCTCGCGGGGCTGGCCGGAGCGCCCGTGAACTCAACGCAGGTACTTCAGCTGCCGTCCCGCGATTAGTGGATCGAGGCGCGCGACCAGGAAGTAGGCTGTCCGTTCCACCAGCGTCCGCCAGGCGGAGTAGCGGCCCCGCCCGAGTTCCTGATCGATTCGTACGCTCAGTTCGAGCATCGCGTCGAAGTGGCGCCTCGCCTCGGCGGCGAGCGTCGGGTTCGGCAGCCGGAGCAGCAGCTCATAGTCGATGCTGAGGCTGCGCACGTTCAGATTCGCAGACCCGGCGTACAGGACATCGTCGAACACGAACAGCTTCGCGTGCAGGATCTGGGGTGCGTACTCGTAGATCTCAACGCCAGCGCGCAACAGCGAACGATAGAGCCAGCGGGTTGCAAGTTGGGAGAGCAGAACGTCCGACTTGCCCGGCAGGATCAGCGTGACGCGCCGCCCCGCGCGCGCCGCCTGGCGCAATGCGTGCCGCAGTCTGCGCGGTGGCAGAAAGTAGGCCGACACGATCCGGATGTCGCGCGCGCGACGGATGTCGGCGCGGATCGCGCCGTGGAGGGGATTTCTGCCCCAGCCGGGACCACTCAACAGCAGCTGTCCGTGCGCGGACGAGACGCTGTGGCGAACCTTTGCTCTGCTCAGGCGCGCCAGCCAGAGATGCGGATTGTCGGCACGCTCGAACAGCCAGTCGAACGAGCTGACCAGGCCGGCCACGAGCCTGCCATGGAATTCGACGCCGAAATCGCGCCAGCCGCGCAAAATCCCGTCGCCCTCATACTCGGTGGCGATGTTGAACCCCCCGACGAACGCCATGTCGCCGTCGCAGATCAGCGCCTTGCGATGGTTGCGGAACGCAAAGCTGCGCATGCGTATCGGATTGAACCAGCGCACGGTGCCACCAGCCTCCCGCAAGGCGTGCCAGAACCGGTTCGTCAGCGTTGCTGAGCCGAAGGTGTCGAGCAGCACTCTGACTTCGACGCCCCGGTTTGCGGCCGCGGTCAGCGCATCGCGGAAGCGAGTGCCGATCGGCTCGGCCGTGAAGATGAAGGTTTCCAGACGCACGCTGTGCGTGGCTCGAGCGATCGCATCGAGCATGGACTGGTAGGCTTCGTCCACGGACGCGATCAGCCTGTAGGCATCGACCGATGCAGCGGGTTTGGCAATGAGGTGGGAGTCCATTGGGGGAATATGCCATCCGGCGCCGATTTCGGCACGTGCCGCCGGCATAGCCACGGGAAAACGAGCGCTTGACACACCCGCTTCCTGAAGCGTTCCTGATCGGCGCTCGACATCAGATCCCTGGCGGGGTTCATTGCACGCACCGGCCTGCCGGTGTTCTGATACGCCCGCTCAGTCCGCCTGCCACGCCGACGCCGCCGCGAAAAAGGCGCGCGTCTCACCTTCCGCCCGATTGTCCCCGGGAGGAAAGTAGCTCAGCTTGACGATCACGGTTCTGGTGCGCGGATCTATGTAGATGTACTGACCCTGCAGGCCGATCGCCGCATACGCGCCATCGGTGCCCACCATCCACCATTGCAGTCCGTAACCACCCGGCTGGCCATCGGGTTGTTCGCCAGGGCGCGTGGATGCTTGCACCCACGCTTCAGAGACGATGCGGCGACCGTCAGCGACGCCGCCATCGAGCATCATCTGTCCGAAGCGGGCGAAATCTCTCAACGTTGCGTTGAAGCCCGCGCCACTGAACTCGCGGCCGATGCCCGGCGGACCATCCATGATGTAGTAGCCGTCCGATTCCGCTCCCAGCGGCTCCCACAGGCAACTCGCCGTATAGGCGGCGACACTGCCACCCGTCACCCGCTCGACCAGCCAGCCCAGCACCGCTGAGTCGATGGTCTTGTACTGAAAAAGCTCGCCCGGCTCACGGATGCGCGGCAGCGTGCGCGCGACATCCGCGAAGCGCGCGGTATTACGTACCAGTGCGGTGATGTGGTTCGTGGCTGCCACACCGGGATTTCCGAAGTCGTAGCGCTCCTCGTATTCGACGCCGGAGCGCATCTGCAGGACGTGCCGAATCGAGACGCCCTCGTAGCCGCTGCCTTCCAGTTCCGGCAAATAGTCACTGATCGGCGTATCGAGCGAATCGATCCTGCCGTCGGCCAGCGCGCAACCGATCAACACTGAAGTGAACGACTTGGTCATCGACCAGCCGATGAAGCGCGTATCCGCGTTGCTGTTGTTGCGATAGATCTCGCTGACGATCCGGCCATCCTTCATGACGAGCAGCGCATTCGTGTAGGTGCGCTCCAGGACATCCTCGGCCGACAGGGTTTGCCCCTGCCATTCATACGTGAAATCCAGCGCCTGATCCCTGCGGGGGAGCCTCCAGACCGGACCTGCGCGCGCCACCGTGCGGGTATCGAAGAGGGCGTCCATGCTGCGGAAAGTCAGCGAGTTGACGCCGCCCTCGAGCATCTCCCAGCGCAGAATCTGCACAGCGACGGGCACATCGGACGGTGGGTCGATGCGCAGCGGCGGCGGTAGCTCCTGCTGGGCGTTCGACAGGCTTAAGAGCAGGCCCCACAGACCGAGAATGACGGCTGCTTTCGTATGCATTGACTTCATGATATTTCCTCAGGAATGAACCCGGCCGCCGTCGCGTTACCCGATTCCGCGTCAGAACTTCTCTGCGAGCGACGCAGCGCCGCCACCAACTGTGTTCTCGAGCCCAATCCCAGCTTGCCGAAGATCGCGCGCATGTGGTTCTCGACCGTGCGCACGCTGATTCTTAACGCACTGGCGACTTCCTTGTTCGATAGCCCCTGGGCGACGGCGGCAGCGACTTCCGATTCGCGCGAGCTCAACGCGTCCTCGAACGCGACGGCAGGTGCGGAAGGCGCAACGGGTTTGCATCGTACCGCCATCCGGGCGTAGAGATAATGAGCCACCACGCGGGCTCGCGCGACCTCGAGTCGGCCAAAAGGGCGAGCTCGACGGCCCCGGTGAAAGTCGAACAGCAGCGTCCGTCCCAGGGCGTCGTTGAAGCAGAATCCGGTGTGTTGAACCAGGTCATTGGGTTCCAGGAAGGCCAGGCGATACTCGGAGAACGCCCTGAGCAGCTGCCGCCGCGACGCCGCAGAGATGGACACATCCAGCCACTGCCCGGAGCGATCCGGAGCGGCAAAGATGGGGCCAGGCGTTCTTGGGTACGGCAAGCGTCGGGCAGGGTCGAGTTTGTGGAAGCGTTCCCTGTAGGCATCCCCGACCGCAGCGGGAATGCCCAGCGTCGCAATGGGACGCGGCATGGTGCAGTTGCCTGAACGCTCCATCATTCTCAGCGAAGCCGTCTCGGCCCCGACAAACGATGCGATGGGTTCGAGCAGTTCGATCGCCAGACCCGAGCCGGTGAGGCCCGCCTCCAGCCGACCGCAGACGTCGGCGATGGCTTCATATTCCTTCACCGCCGTGGTGAACGCGACTTGCTCTGCGGCGCGGCGCAAAGCCTCGCCCCGTACGTCGTCGGTGACCTCGCCACCCGGTTCTCCACGCGCCATGACCGTGTCTCCTCCGCCCTGTGTCTCCAGAATAGTCGTGACTGAAGAAGGCAGCAAACAGGTGACCAGTCACGGGTGAACCATCATGGGCGGGGCTGTCATGGGCGGGGCCTTCAGGGGTTTCGTCGATAGACGGTCTCCCCGTTCACCAGCGCCATCGTGACGGTCGTTCGATGCACCTGGGTGATCGGAATCTCGAATGGATTGCGGTCGAGGACGATCACGTCGGCCAGCATGCCGGGGGCGATACGTCCGGTCCGGTTCGCGTTACCCATGTGGCGCGCAGCGTTGACGGTGAACAGGTCGATCGCCTGCTCCAGGGTGATCGGTTCGCCCAGCACCTCGCCGACGCCGCCAGGAGCCTGGCGGGTCACGAGCGTCTCGATCCCGATCCATGGGTTCACCTCGGGTACCACGGGCCAGTCCGAACCCGGAACGACGAGCGCGCCCGATTCGATTGCATCTTTCACGGGTATCCAGCGTTCCATGCGCGCCTGTCCGATTGCATTCTCGATATCCGGAATGATGGGATTCGGGTACCAGATATAGGGCGACATCTCGAACGTCGCGCCGAGGTCTCGCGCCCGTGCGATGTCGTCCATGTGCACGAAGCTGTTGTGCGCGACATCGTGCAGGATGCCGCTGAAGCCGTTGGCCTCGCGTGCGGCGGCAACCGCGTCGAGACCGGCCCGCACGGCCGCGTCACCCGCCGCGTGCATCTTGACGGTGAAACCCCACGCGTCGAGCGCGATCAGCGCGGCGTTGAGCGTGTCCTGCGGGATCAGCAGGAGGCCGCGTGCCCGTTCGTCGTCGTCGACGGAAGTGTCCGCGTAGGGCTCGAGCATTGCGGCCGTGTGGCCGTCCGTCGGCACGCCGTCGAGCATCAGCTTCACACAGTCCGGTGAAACGCGGTCGCGCGCATACAGGTTGGCGCGCGCCAGGGGGGCTGGTGGCATCACCGCGCTCACCGCCGGACTGCCCGGCTGCCACATGAGGCAGGCACGCACGCGTTGCCTGAGCACGCCCTGATCCGCGAGCGCGGCATACAAACGCAGGGACGCTTCGCTCGCGACGGCATCCGTGAACGTCGTAATGCCATGGGACAGCATGAGCTCGAGCGAACTCCTCAGCCCTTCGAGTAACTGTTCGGGTTGCGGAGGCGCCACGCGCGCTCGAATGAGGCCACCAGCCGACTCCCGCAGGACCCCGCTGGGCTCGCCGTCGGTGTCGCGCTCGATGACACCGCCGGGCGGGTTCGGTGTCTGCGCAGTCACGCCGGATGTCTCCAGCGCCAGCGTGTTCGCCCACCGACTGTGACCGCTGATATCCATCAACACCACGGGATTGCGCGGGGACACCGCGTCGAGCATCGAACGGTGCGGCGGTGCGCCGATGGACGCGGTATCCCACTGGCCGCCGGTGATCCACTCGCCAGGTTGGCTGTCCGCGACGCAGGCCGCGATCGTTTCCTGAACAACCTCGAGCGAAGAGCCCTGAGGGAACGCGCACCCCTGATTACCGCCGGCTGAGGGGTGGACATGCATGTCGTGCAAACCCGGGAGCACGGCGGCGCCGTCGAGATCGATCTCTTCGGTGCCCGCCCCCGCGCGTGCGCGCACGGCGGCGTCATCACCCACGGCGATAATGACGCCGCGTTGAATCGCCATGGCCTGTTGCCAACCGGCGGGCGTGTAGATCTGCCCACCAGTGAGAATCAGATCCGCTTCGGCGATGGCCGTGGCGAATGGCGGTTGCGCCTGCGCGGTAGCGAAAAATGCTACCAGCAGGACGAGTGTCTTACCCGGATGCTTCGAGATCGATCGTGCAGCAGTACGCATCAGGACTCCCCCGTTCCGATTCGATGAGTACCCAACCGCAATGCGAATGCGGCATGGGTGCTCATCGAATTGACGCCGATTGGCGGTGCGCAGCGCAATAGCGGAGATCACCTATCAGAGGGCTGCGCTCAGGATGCAGGATCAGACCCGGATGAGTCATCCCGAGGTCCTTGGACCGCCGAGCGTCGCGTTCCGGAGTAACGGAACCAAGGGCGCACGGAGCGAGCCCCACTTCCACATTTGAACTTGAATCGAGTGATTCCCGGCGCAAGGAATCCCGCGGTCCCATAAGCGGGACCGGATGCCCGGTTTCGGGACGAGTACGAAGCCTGAGAGGATTGTCACAGACCGGATACACAATCAGAAACACAGGCTTGCGATCACTGGACGCTGTCGGCACGGAAATTGCTCCTCTTACGCGCAACGCTTCGATCGCGCTCGGAATGGTGGGGCATGCGCGGCACCGCCATTGCGGTCGCGTCGTGCATCGATCCGGCGGGCTTGCGTAACGTAGGCTTCGGTCTGACGAGCGGCTAACGTTATCGGGCGAGGGGATCATCGTGTTTTCGAGTCTAGTGAACGACATCCGCGTCGCTCTTCGGGGGCTTCTCAAATCACCTGGCATCGCCTGCGTCGTCGTACTGACGCTCGCCCTGGCCATCGGCGCCAATACGGCGATCTTCTCGGTCGTCCAGAGCGTGCTGCTGCAACCTCTGCCGTATCCGAATGAGGACCGGATCGTCTACGTCGCGCCCACCACGTATCAGGGCGGGGATCGCGGGTCCTCATTCTCGGATCGCGGCTACTGGCACTTCGCCGACAACAATCGCGCATTCGAGCAATTCGGGGGCGTCTCGGGCGATTGGTTCACGTTGACCGGCGACGGTGCTCCGCGCCAGGTGTTCGTAGGCTTGATGACGTTGAGCGCGTTCGAGGTGCTCGGCGTGTTCCCCGAGCTCGGCCGGCTACCCACGCCCGAGGAAGACGCGCCGGGCGGACCGTCCGTCGTGCTGTTGGGCCACGAGCTCTGGGTGAGCCGGTACGGGGCCGATCCATCGATTCTCGGCCGAACCGTCGATCTGAACGGGATGCCGAGCGAAGTCATCGGCGTGATGCCCGCGGGCTACGATTACCCGACCGCGCCACTGGACGTCGATCTCTGGGCGCCGCTTCAGCTCGATCCGGCTAGCGCGGACTTCGGCAGCGTCTATACTGAAGTTCCCGCCCGATTTTTAGCCATTGGTGATCAGTATTCCCTGCTTCAACAAGGGGGTAGGCGACGTGCGGCTGCGTTTCTGGCGTGTATGTGTAGCCATGTATACGCCGATATAGGGTATT
>JBJHBT010000047.1:0-21565 GCA_050485645.1 Gammaproteobacteria bacterium
AAAGGCACGCTAAACTAGCGCCGGTCAATCAGCACGTCAAACCACGCCCGCCAGGGCACGGGAGAGCATCAGTGAAGCAGAACGCGTTCTATGCGCAGTCGGGCGGTGTCACCGCGGTCATCAACGCATCGGCCTGCGGGTTCATCGAAACCGCCCGCAAACACAAGGACCGCATCGGAAAAGTCTACGCCGGACGCAACGGCATCGTCGGCGCACTGACCGAGGATCTGATCGACACCGGAGGCGACAGCGCACGCACGATCGCCGGCCTCAGACACACCCCGGGAGGCGCTTTCGGCTCCGCTCGCTACAAGCTCAAGGGCCTGGATGACAACAGGGCGGAGTACGAACGCCTGATCGAGGTCTTCCGCGCCCACAACATCGGCTACTTCTTCTACAACGGCGGTGGCGACTCCATGGACACGGCACACAAGGTGTCGCAGATGAGCCGCAAGATGAAATTCCCGGTCACCTGCATCGGCATTCCGAAGACCGTCGACAACGATCTGCCGGTGACCGATACCTGCCCCGGCTTCGGCTCGGTGGCCAAGTACGTGGCGGTATCGACCCGCGAGGCGGCGCTGGACGTGGCCTCGATGTCGTCGACCTCCACCAAGGTGTTCATCCTCGAGGTGATGGGCCGGCACGCGGGCTGGATCGCGGCCGCCGGCGGGCTTGCCGGCGCCAACGCCAATGAGCCGCCGCACATCATCCTGTTCCCGGAAATCCCGTTCGACGAGGCGGCGTTCCTTGCCCGGGTGCGCGAATGCGTGGACAGGCACGACTACTGCGTGATCGTGGTGTCCGAGGGCACACGCCACGCGGATGGCCGGTTTCTCGCCGATGCCGGCACCCGTGACGCCTTCGGCCACGCACAGCTGGGCGGCGTCGCGGCCACGATCGCGGGCCTGGTGCGCGCGAAGCTGGGGCTCAAGTACCACTACGCGATTGCCGACTATCTGCAGCGCGCGGCACGCCATATCGCCTCGAAGGTCGATGTCGAGCAGGCCTACGCCGTCGGTGCCAGGGCGGTGGAACTGGCGCTGGCAGGCGAGAATGCCGTCATGGTCACGATCGATCGCAAATCGCACAAGCCGTATCGCTGGACCACCGGCAGCGTCCCGCTGTCGAAGGTGGCGAATCGCGAGAAGCTCGTCCCACGCAGCTACATCAGTCGCGACGGCTTCTCGATCACGGCCACCTGCCGTCGCTATCTGGAGCCGCTGATCAGCGGTGAAGACTACCCGCCGTACAAGGGCGGCCTGCCGACCTATGTGACCCTGCGCAACCAGCCGGTTGCCAGGAAGCTGAAGAACGAGTTCGTGGTAAAGTGACGCGCTTTTCGCGCCCCCCTCCGGCACGGAGCCACGGCACGAAGGCAACAGAAGAAGTCCTTGCAGCCTGTTCGCGACCGGTGCGCCGGTCCGGGCCTGAGGCTGCGGCATTCAACTAGGCAAAGTCGGGTTCTGAACGGGCCGCAGCGCACGAAGCCCGTCATGCGCCTGGTAAGGGGAGGAAAACGATGAATCCTGAACTGGCACTCTGGCTGTCCCTCGGGGCCGCACTGCTGGCCATCGGCTACGGTCTGGTCACCGCATCCTGGGTCCTGGGCCGTTCGCCCGGAAACGAGCGTATGCAGACCATCGCGACCGCGATCCAGGAGGGCGCCAATGCCTATATGAACCGCCAGTACCTCGCGATCGGCGTGGTCGGGGTGGTGCTGCTGGTCGTCGTCTGGATCGCGCTCGGCGCGGCGATGGCCGTGGGTTTCGCGATCGGCGCGCTGTTCTCGGCCCTGGCCGGCTATATCGGCATGTTCGTGTCGGTGCGCGCCAACGTGCGCACCGCGCAGGCCGCCACGCAGGGCCTGTCGCCGGCGCTGGATGTGGCGTTTCGCGGTGGCGCCATCACCGGCATGCTGGTGGTCGGGCTGGGACTGCTGGCGGTGGCCGGCTACTACGGCACGCTGCAGGCCATGGGCATGGAACAGAGCGACATCCTGCACTCGCTGGTCGGCATCGCTTTCGGCGGCTCACTGATTTCCATCTTCGCCCGTCTGGGCGGCGGCATCTTCACCAAGGGCGCGGACGTCGGTGCCGATCTGGTGGGCAAGGTCGAAGCCGGCATTCCCGAGGACGACCCGCGCAACCCGGCCGTGATCGCCGACAACGTCGGCGACAACGTCGGCGACTGTGCCGGCATGGCCGCCGACCTGTTCGAGACCTATGCCGTGACGGTGATCGCCACCATGCTGCTCGGTGGCCTTACGGCAACGGCGCTGGGCACCGCCGCGGTGATCTACCCGATGGTGCTCGGCGGTGTGTCGATCGTCGCATCCATCATCGGCACCTTCTTCGTGCGTACCTCCACCGGCAAGATCATGGGCGCCCTGTACAAGGGCGTGATCGTATCGGGCATCATCGCCGCCGTGGCGTTCTACCCGATCACAACAATAATGATCGGCGAGGGCGCCATGCAGCTGTATCTGGCCGCGCTGATCGGACTGGCGCTCACCGCCGCCATGGTGGTGATCACCGAGTACTACACGGGCACCAACTTCAAGCCCGTGAAGACCATTGCCGAAGCGTCCACCACCGGCCACGCCACCAACATCATCGCCGGCCTGGGAATTTCGATGAAGGCCACGGCGCTACCGGTACTGGCCGTGTGCGCGTCGATCTGGGGCGCCTATCAGCTCGGTGGTCTCTATGGTCTTGGCATCGCGGCCACGACCATGCTGTCCATGACCGGCATGATCGTCGCGCTCGACGCGTTCGGTCCCATCACCGACAACGCCGGCGGCATTGCCGAGATGTCGGGTCTGCCCGCCGAGGTCCGTGAAGTCACCGACGCACTGGATGCGGTCGGCAACACCACCAAGGCCGTCACCAAGGGCTACGCGATCGGCTCGGCCGGGCTTGCCGCGCTGGTGCTGTTCGCCGACTACCGCTACAGCCTGGACGCGGCGGGCTTCGGCATGCTGTCGTTCGATCTTTCAGACTATCGCGTGATCATCGGCCTGTTCATCGGGGGGCTGGTGCCGTATCTGTTTGGCGCGCTGGCCATGGAAGCGGTGGGCCGTGCGGCGGGCTCCGTCGTCACCGAGGTGCGCAGACAGTTCCGCGAGATCAAGGGCATCATGGATGGCACGGGCAAGCCGGACTACTCCACGGCCGTCGACCTGCTCACCCGCTCGGCAATCCGCGAGATGATCGTGCCGTCGATGATCCCCCTGTTCGTGCCGCTGGCGGTGGGCCTGCTGCTCGGCCCGCAGGCGCTGGGTGGTCTGCTGCTGGGCACCATCGTCACCGGCCTGTTTGTTGCAATCTCGATGACCGCCGGAGGCGGCGCATGGGACAACGCCAAGAAGTACATCGAGGATGGCCACTTCGGTGGCAAGGGTTCGGAGGCGCACCACGCGGCAGTCACCGGTGACACCGTCGGCGACCCGTACAAGGACACGGCCGGCCCCGCCATCAACCCGCTGATCAAGATCATCAACATCGTGGCGTTGATGATCGTGCCCCTGCTCTGACCGGCACCGCCTCGACCCGCCGGCGCATCCGCCGGCGGGTCGAGGCGGACTTCAGTCGATGACACCGGACCTTGCCTGACCACACCGTATCGCAGCCAAGGCCGGTTCTCGGCATCGCCCTGAAACTTGCGTCCGTTGCGCTGCTGGCCAGCATGGCGGCCTGCGTGAAGCACCTTGGGGCATCGCTGCCGATCGGCCAGATCGTTTTCGCGCGCGGCGTGATCGCACTGGTGCTGATCGCCGCCGTGGCGTGGTGGATCACGGGTCTGCATCTGCTCACCACGCGCAACCCTCGCGCGCATGCCTGGCGCTCGCTGTCGGGCACCATCAGCATGTTCTGCTGGTTCTACGCATTGACGCTGATTCCGCTGGCCGAGTTCACCGCGATCAGTTTCACCGCGCCGATGTTCCTGACCGTACTGGCGGTGATATTCCTGCGCGAGCGCATCCATGTGTATCGCTGCAGTGCGCTGATCGTCGGCATGATCGGTGTACTCATCGTCACCCTGCCGCACTTCAGGCCGGGCTCAGGCAGCACCCTGGGCGTGACGCTGGCGCTGGCCGCGGCAATACTGGCGGCGCTGGCGATCATGTTCGTCCGTCATATGAGCGGCGCCGGACGGGAGCATGCCGTGACCATCACGTTCTACTTCATGCTCACGTCCACGCTGTGTGCGATCCCCACCGTGCTGTACGGCTGGAGTTGGCCGGACGCCGAGCAGTGGCTGTTCATCCTGCTGATCGGCGTGTTCGGCGCGGGCGGACAGCTGGTCATGACCTATTCCTATCGCTATGCCGAGGCGTCGATGATCGCCCCGCTGGACTACTCAAGCCTGGTGTTCGCCGTCACGTACGGGTACCTGTTCTTCGGCGAAATACCGGGCTGGTCGATATGGACCGGCGCGCCGCTTGTGATCGCCGCGGGGCTGATCATCCTGTGGCGGGAGTATCGGCACAGCAGAACGGTTGTCGCACCGGCAACGCTGGAGAGCTGACGGCGGGTCGCAGCCACGGCAACCACGCCAGCGGCGGCCGGGCGCCGGTTCAGGCGGGCGCTGTCAGCGGGCGGGGTCTTTCGATGACGAAACCCTGCACGAAATCCACACCGAGCTGGCGCACGGTTTCGAACGCGGCCTGGTTCTCCACCTGGCCGGCGACGACGCGAAAGTCCAGCGTACGGGCCAGCTTCACCATCGCCGACACCATCTCGCGATTGACCTTGTCGCTTTCGATGTCGCGAAGATACATCCCGTCGATTTTCAGATAGTCCAGCGACAGGTGCTTGAGGTTCGCAAACGAACCGACACCGCCGCCGAAATTATCCAGCGCGAAGCGACACCCCATGCCATGCAGCACGCTGATGAAACGCTGTGCGTGATCGGGATGCGTCACCACCGATGCTTCGGATACTTCAAAGCACAGCATGCCCGGCTGTACGCCGGTGTGATCCAGCGTATCGACGACGAACTCGAGAAAGTCCTCATCGCCGAGCGTCTGGCCGGACAGGTTGACACTGACACTGCGGTGCTCGGGCAGATGCAGCGCGCCGCTGGCCAGCGCGGTCAGCGTGGTCTGTACGACCCAGCGATCGATATGCGACATCAGCCGGTAACGTTCAGCGGCCGCCAGAAACTGCGCCGGCGCGATACTGCGACCGCTCTCATCGCGCATTCTCAACAGTATCTCCGCGGCCGGCCCCTCCCTGAGTTCGCCGTCCAGCGCGATGATGGGCTGCACATAGAGTTCGAACAGATGATCTCTCAGGGCCTGCTGCAGGCGCTGCAGCCACTGAATCTCGCCGCGCTGCCTGGCCGCGATTTCGTCGCGGGCGGAGTACACATGCACGCGACCGCGGCCCTGGGTCTTCGCCACGTAGCACGCGGAGTCGGCGGCACTGAGCACCGTCTCGGCGGTGCCGCTGTCGTGCCCGACCTGCACCAGGCCGATGCTCATGCCGATGTCGAACACGCGATCGCGCCAGGTGAACCGATACTCGGCAACGGCCTGGCAGACGTCGTCGGCTATCTGCCGTGCCTTGTCGAGCGGGCAGCCGGCAAGCAGCATCGCGAACTCATCGCCGCCGACGCGCGCCACGGTATCCGAATCACGAATACGTGCGCGCAGCAGCACCGCCAGCTCGCGCAGCAGGTTGTCGCCCGCGATATGGCCGGAGGTGTCGTTGACGATCTTGAAACGGTCAAGATCGAGATACGCGACCACATGCGCGACACCTTCACCGCGCGCACTCGCCAGTGCCGAATCCAGTCGCCGCTCGAACTCGGCACGGTTGACCAGGCCGGTGAGCGCATCGTGGCTGGCCTGATAGGACATTTCGCGCGTCAGACCACGAATCTCGGACACATCGTGGAATATGATCACGCAGCCGGCCACCTCGCCCTCCGGCCCGCGAATCGGCGATGCCGTCAGTTCGGTTGAGAACTCACGGTCACCCTGCCGGCTCATCAATACCGCACGCCTGCCCAGATTCACGCGGCGCTTCTCGTTCAGGCACTTGCGCACCGGATCACCCAGCGATTCACGGTCGACCTCGTCCACCAGCGCGATGACATCGGTGAGCCGCTTGCCGATGCCGAAACTGCGCGACGTGCCGGTGAGCTGCTCGGCCGCCTCGTTCATGTAGTCGATGACGCCCAGCGTGTCGGTGGTGATCACACCCTCGCCGATGGATTCCAGCGTCACCCTGGCCTGCAGCTTGCTGCGCCCCAGCGAGGCTTCCATGCTCTTGCGATGGGTGATGTCCCTGGCGACCGTGATCAGCGCCGGCGCGCCGCGGAAGAAAATCCTTCGGCTGTGTACTTCCGCCCACAGACTGCCGTCGTCGGCGTTGATCAGCTGCACTTCCACCGACGCCGGCGGCTCATCCGTTTCCAGCGTCTCGCTGACGAAGCGGCGCAGCAGCGTACGATAGGCAGGACGCAGCAGGTCCGTTACGGATTTGCCAAGCAGCGCCTCGGCGCCCACGCCGAACAGCCTGCCGGCAGCACGATTGGCGAACAGGATGTTGTCCGTATGGATCAGCGCCACGTCGGGCACCGTCTCGATCAATGCATCGAACAGACTGTCCTGGTCGACGCCGGCGCGGGCCGCTTCTTCGGCGCGCTCCAGCAGGCGATTGATGCTTGCAGCCACATCAACGAAGGCGCCGGCACGGCCACTGACCGTCAGCCGCAACTCACGGCTTTCGGCCGCCAGCAGACGATGCACGTCCTTGCGCAGGCGCTCGACTTCCTGCCGCTCCCGGCGTCTGCGCCCTGCCACGGCCACGCAGATGATGCCCAGCGTCAGGACGACCACGCCCGCCAGTACAACGAGGATCTCTGCAAAACCCGTCACAGCTTCGTTCAACCTGGTCCTGTGAGCAATCTGGTACGCCCATGTCGTCGCTGGCAGATGCCAGCGTCATATCGTTATTACACCGGCGGGCTCGTAACGCCCGGGTAAACACGGCACCCTGGTCGGCAGCAGGCACCGCGGTCTCGGTGGGGCAAGGTCCCGTCGAGGACAGGAAATCAAGATACCGCATGCGGCTGCACGCAACAGCTGATTTCACCATAATTCTTGAGATGTCGCCTTGTCTGGCTCCGATAAACTTCGTACTCTAGCCCGCTGTCCCCTACGGGCAGGTCGGCCCGCAACCAGCAGGAAGTCACTTTACAGGGATGAACGTCGAGCTCGCCAGAACCCGGATGCTGGGCCAGCAGATCAGGGCATGGGATGTCCTGGACGACAGGGTCCTGCAAGTCCTGCGCGAAACGCCTCGCGAGGCGTTCGTTCCCGAATCGTACCGGGAGCTTGCGTTCGCCGACATGGAGATTCCGCTGGCCCACGGACAGCACATGATGACGCCAAAGGTTGAAGGGCGATTGTTGCAGTCCCTGCAGATCGAAGCCGTGGATGACGTGCTGGAAATCGGCACCGGCACCGGCTACCTGACGGCCTGCCTGGCCAGGCTTGCGCGCTCGGTCACCTCGGTGGACATCCATGAAGAATTCTTCGCCACCGCCGGCCGTGTGCTGTCACGACATCAGATCAGCAATGTGAATCTGGCCTGCGCCGATGCTTTCTCGCTGGACACCAGGGCGCGCTATGACGCGATCGCGGTAACCGGGTCGGTGCCACGGCTCGACGATTACTTCATCCGCATGCTCAAGCCCGGCGGACGACTGTTCATCGTCGCGGGACGAGAACCGGCAATGGAAGCTCAGGTGATACACCTGACCGCAACCGGCGACTGGATCAGCGAAAGTCTGTTCGAAACCGTCATCACACCGCTGACAGGCGCCGCCTCCCCTCCGCCGTTCAACCTCTAGCCATGTGGGGCTGCAAGGCAGCGTCTTGAGTGGGGCATCCACCAGAACAAGCGAGCAGGAAACAGCATGATGAAACCGCGGACGACAATCAGCATTCTATGCGTGACCGCCATTGGCCTGGCCGGTACCCCCGCCCTCGCGCAGGAACGCCTGCTGGACATCTACCAGCGCGCGCTTCAGAACGATCCGCAGATTCGCCAGGCCGAGGCGAATCTTCAGGCACAGAGCCAGGACAGGCCGCAGGCACGCAGCAGCCTGCTGCCGAACGTCAGCGTCAGCACCAGCCGAACCGGCAGGTGGTCGGAAGATCCGAACCGCCCGCTCGATTTCGTGACCCAGGAACCCAATCCGTTCATCACCGGCACCGAGAACCGTGGTGGAGGCACCAACTGGGGCGTCTCGATCAGCCAGACTGTGTTCAACTGGGGCAATATCCTGAACCTGCGCCAGGCAGACAGACGCGTCGCGCAGGCGGAGGTGGAGTTCGAACGGGCGCGGCAGGAACTGATCGTCCGCGTCGCCCAGGCGTACTTTGCCGTACTCACGGCGCAGGACACGCTGGCGGCGCAGACCGCCTCACGCCAGTCATTCGCCCGTCAGCTGGAGCAGGCGGAACGACGCTTCGAGGTAGGCCTGATCGCCATCACCGACGTTCAGGAAGCACAGGCCGCCTATGACACGTCGGTGGCGGATGAAATCGGCGGACAGCGCAACGTGGCGTCGGCCCAGGAGGCGCTGCGTGAGATCATCGGCGCCTACGTGGCCGATCTGGCGGGTCCGGTCGAAGACTTGCCGCTGACGCCGCCGGATCCGCCCGATGCCGAACGCTGGGTGACGACGGCGCTGGATCAGAACCTGAACCTGGTTGCCAGCCGCATCCAGACCGAGATCGCCGAGGACGGCATCGCCATTGCGCGATCGTCGCGCCTGCCCACCCTGAGTTTCAGCACCTCATGGAGCGATTCCAGCAGCTGGTCGCGCCGCACGCTGATACTGGATCCCGACCCGCCGTTTCCACCCGACCAGCCGATCACGCAGGCGCCACGCTCGTCGCAGGACAGCCGCGGCTACAGCTGGTCGCTGAACCTGAACATGCCGCTGTACAGCGGCGGCTCCAACCGCGCCAACATTCAGCGCTCTGTGTATCAGCACCGGGCGGCGAACGAAGGTCTGGAACGTGTCGCCCGCCAGACGGAGCGCGAGGCGCGCGATGCCTATCTCAGCGTCACATCCGATATTTCGCGCGTGGCCGCGCTGCGCCAGGCGCTGGAGTCCAACCGCACGGCGTTGCGAGCCACCGAAGCGGGTTTCGAGGTCGGTACCCGCACGTCGGTCGACCTGCTGATCTCGCAGAACAACCTGCGCCAGGCGGAAACCAACTACGCACGCAACCGCTACGACTACATCCTCAACGTGCTGCGCTTGAAGCAGGCGGCGGGCACCCTGAGTCTCAGTGATCTGGAAGACATCGACGGCTGGCTGCAATGAAACGAAACGGCCGGTGTTGACGGATCGGCTCCGAGCCGTCAACACCGCGTTCGGGAGACACGGCCAGCCCGCCGTACGACTTCCCGCTACCGCGTGGGTTCTCCGGTCTGCCTGCGCAGCGCCGCGATCAGCGAAGTCGTCGAACGGCCCGCCTTGAAGGCCAGCACGCGAACCTCACCGCCATGACGGATGACGGCCTCGCCGCCGGCAATCTCCTCGACGCGATAGTCTCCGCCCTTGACCAGCACATCGGGCAGCACCCTGGCGATCAGCTCGCCCGGTGTGTCCTCGCCGAACGGTACCACCCAATCCACGGCGGCCAGTCCGGCCAGCACCGCCATGCGATCATCCAGGCCGTTCATCGGGCGCGCCGGACCCTTCAGGCGCGACGTCGAGGCGTCGTCGTTAACGGCAACCACCAGTCTGTCCCCGAGCGACTTGGCCTCCTCCAGATAGCTGACATGACCGGCATGCAGGATGTCGAATACGCCGTTGGTCATCACCACCCGCTCACCGCGGACACGGGCACCGCGCACCAGTTCGATCAGTTCATCCGCATCCACCAGACCGCGGCCTCCACGACCGCGTCGATGCAGCGCAAGACGAAGCTCGGCCGGCGTCACCGTGGCTGCACCGATTTTCGCCACCACCAGACCGGCCGCAAGATTGGCCAGCGCCGCCGCATCTTCCCGCGCACTGCCCAGACCCAACGCCGCGGCCATCACCGCCACGACCGTGTCGCCGGCGCCGGTGACATCGAACACTTCACGAGCGTGGGCCGGCAGCGTCAGAGGCGGCTCACCACGGGACACCAGCGTCATGCCGCGCTCGCCGCGGGTTACCAGCAGTGCCGTGAGGTCCAGCGCCTCACGCAGATCCTCGGCCTTGTCGAGGAACTGCTGTTCGTCCTGCCACGCGCCGGCCACGGCCTGGAACTCGAGTTGATTCGGCGTCAGCACCGTCGCACCGCGATAGCGTGAAAAGTCGACACCCTTGGGGTCGATCAGCACAGGCACACCGGCCGCCTGACAGCGGGCGATCAGCTGCTGCACGCCGGCCAGCGTACCCTTGCCGTAGTCGGACAGGATCACCGCATGTGCGCCCGTCAGTTCATGGCCGAACAGGGCATCAAACGCCGGTGCCAGATCGGTGAAGCCATGCTCGGCATCCACGCGCAGCATCTGCTGATTGCGCGCCATCACCCGCAGTTTGTGAATGGTGGGCACACCGGCGGCGTGATGAAACGCGCAGCGCACGCCCTGATGCTCGAGCAGACCCTGCAGCGCGCGTGCCCTGTCATCGTCACCGACGATGGCCGCCAGCGTGACATCCGCACCGAGGGCGGCAACGTTGACGGCAACGTTGGCCGCACCGCCCGGCCGCTGTTCGGTGGTCCGCGCGTGAACGACGGGGACGGGTGCTTCGGGCGAAATCCGCGCGGTATCGCCGAACCAGTACTCGTCCAGCATCGCATCGCCGGCAACGAGCACACGCAGGCCGGAGAAATCAGGTATGGATAGTGTCACCGCAACCGCCAGAACACAGACCGGAACAAGCGTGGCATTCTAGCAGCCCGAAAAAGGCCCGCCCCGGGAATTCCCAGAGGCGGGCCAATGAAAGACCGACGAACTTCGCTGCCGTGAGTCTCGGCACGGGTCGCACGCCGGTCGGCGGGTAGCCCTCGGTCAGACGCGTGCCGCCGGCAGAATGCATCCGCCCTCAGTGCACAACGTCAGCCACATTTCGAATAACCGCAGTTCAGGCAGGTCATGCAGCCGTCCAGCATCACGGCCGCGGCCGTGCTGCATTTGCCGCAGAGCTGCGCGCCCTCGGGAAACTTGGCCTCGGCGAACGCATCCTGCTGTCCGCCACGCGCTTCGAACTCGGCACGCTTCTGCTCGATCATCTGGAGCTGTTCGGGCGTGAGTTTCTCACTGTGCAACAGACCGATCTCGATCAGGTGACGCTCGATGATATGACCGAGCTCGGCAATGATGGACGGCATGAATTTGCCGCCCGGCTGCCAGTAGCCACCGCGCGGATCGAAGACGGCCTTCAGCTCTTCAACCAGGAATGTCACGTCGCCGCCCTTGCGAAACACGGCCGACATGATGCGTGTCAGGGCAACGATCCACTGATAGTGATCGAGGTTCTTGGAATTGATGAATATCTCGAACGGCCTGCGCTGCTCATGCGCCGTTCCGTGATTGAGCACGATGTCGTTGATCGTGATGTACATCGCGTGATCGGAGACCGGCGTCTTGACCTTGTAGGTGGAACCGATCAGCACATCCGGCCGTTCCAGCTGCTCGTGCATCTGGATGACCTGCGCCCTGGCCTTTTTCTCCGGATCCTTCCCGGCGTTGCGCTTTGTCGTCGCATCACTGCCCTCGCCTTCGGACGCGGCCCTGGCCGCTTCCTCCTCGGGACGGGATACGTTGTACTTCACAATCCTGCTGTCTATTTTTATCGCCATCGTCCTGTCCTGTCTTTTTCGGGGTGCCCGGTCACCGCCGGCCTACCACTTGCCGTAGTAACCTTCCTTCAGGGCATCGAACAGATTTGCCGCGGTATGCCGTTCACCGTCGTACTCGATTTCTTCGTCACCCCGAGCCTCGACGACCGAACCATCATCCAGCGTGAATTTGTACAGCGTGCTCTTCAGGTCTTTCTCCTTCACCAGCACGCCCTGGAACGCTTCCGGATTGAACCTGAATGTGGTGCAGCCCTTCAGGCCCTTTTCATGCGCATACAGGTAGATGTTCTTGAACGTTTCGTACGGGTAGTCCGTAGGCACGTTCGCGGTCTTGGAGATCGATGAATCTATCCACTTCTGCGCGGCGGCCTGGATGTCGACATGCTGCGTGGGCGTGACGTCTTCGGAGCTCACAAAATAGTCCGGCAGCTGTTCGCCAGGCTTATCGGAGCCCGGCAGCGCCTTCTGGTTGACCAGCATGCGGTAGGCCAGCAGCTCGAACGAGAATACGTCAACCTTTTCCTTGGTCTTGCGACCTTCGCGAATCACATTGCGGAAGTAGTGATGCGCGAATGACGGCTCGATGCCGTTGCTGGCGTTGTTCGCCAACGACAGCGAAATCGTGCCCGTCGGCGCGATCGAACTGTGGTGCGTAAACCGTGCGCCGCAAGCCTCGAGCTGTTCCACCAGCGCCGGGTCCACTTCGCGCAGTCGCTGCATGTAGCGACTGTAGCGCGCATGCAGAATGCGGCCGGGCACACGGTCGCCAACCTTGTAACCGTCGGCGCGCATTTCCGGGCGCTTGCGCAGCATTTCCTCTGTGACCTGGAAGTCGTCGGTGAGAAACGGGGCCGGGCCCTTTTCCTTCGCCAGTTCCAGCCCCGTGCGCCAGCCGGCCAGCGCCAGCTCGCGTGAAACGTCCTCGGTGAACCGCACGGAATCGGGTGATCCGTAGCGCATGCGCAGCATCGTGATGGCCGATCCCAGCCCGAGGAAGCCCATGCCGTGACGACGCTTGCGCGTGATCTCGTCACGCTGCTGCGCCAGCGGCAGGCCGTTGATCTCAACGACATTGTCGAGCATGCGCGTGAATACCTGCACGACTTCCCGGAACTCATCCCAGTCGAAGCTGGCATTTTCGGTGAAAGGCGCATTCACGAACTTGGTGAGGTTCACCGAACCCAGCAGGCAGGAGCCATACGGCGGCAGTGGCTGCTCACCGCAGGGATTGGTGGCGCGAATGTTTTCGTCGAACCAGTTGTTGTTCATTTCGTTGACGCGGTCGATCAGCACGAACCCCGGCTCAGCGAAATCGTAGGTGGACGACATGATCAGATCCCACATGCGCCGTGCCGGCAACGTGCGGTAGATGCGACAGGCCACCTTGCCGGCGCCGTCGTCGACATAGCCGTCCTGAATCGGCCATTCACGCCACACCACCTGACTTGAATCGTTCAGATCCAGCCCTTCCTCATCGACTTCCTTCTGATTGACGGGGAAGGCAAGCTTCCACTCCTGGTCTTCCCGCACCGCCTGCATGAACTCGTCGGTGATCAGCAGCGACAGATTGAACTGGCGCAGCCGGCCGTCCTCCCGCTTGGCTCGTATGAAATCCAGCGAATCCGGATGGCCGATGTCGAAGGTGGCCATCTGCGCGCCACGCCGACCGCCCGCCGACGACACCGTGAAACACATGCGGTCGTAGATGTCCATGAACGACAGCGGTCCCGACGTATAGGCACCGGCGCCGGACACATAGGCGCCGCGCGGACGCAGCGTCGAGTACTCGTAGCCGATACCACAGCCGCATTTCAGTGTCAGCCCGGCTTCGTGAACCTTCGCCAGGATGTCGTCCATGGAGTCGCGGATCGTGCCGGACACCGTGCAGTTGATCGTGGACGTTGCCGGCTTGTGGGCCTCGGCACCGGCGTTCGACGTGATGCGGCCGGCCGGGATGGCGCCGCGCTGCAGCGCCCAGACGAAGCGCTCGAACCAGTGCTCCCGCCTGTCGGGCGTTTCGACATCAGCCAGCGCACGGGCGACACGCTCGTAGGTGGCGTTGATGTCCTGGTCGACCGGCTCCCCGTTCCTGGTCGTGAGACGGTATTTCCTGTCCCAGATATCCTGCGAGGCTTCCTGTAGAGGAATGTCGGCGAGCCTCGTTGCCCTGACCTGCAACGCCATATTCATGATTGTAATTACCCCTCTGGCCGCATAGAACCCGCTTCCGGCGCGGTATCCACGGCGTACGACGAACTTCGAGCCGGTAAAACGCCTGCCGCGGTCGGACGGTTGGACGTTTTCCGGCGTAAAAGCCTCCCGCAGGCTGACTACGCAGCCCGTGCCGCAACGCTCGTGGAAGTTAACTTACGACGACACAAGATGTAGTGTCGATAGTCCGCAGGTTACGGCGACCGCCGCGCGCTGTCAAGACTTTATGACAAGCGAACAGAAGGCGAAATAACAATTAAAATCAGATGCTTGTAAACACATTCCGGAGACGGGCCGGCAACTGGCGGAAAATTGCACGGATACCGGTGGTCACAATATATAGTGCCCAGCCTGTCCCCCGGTCGAACACAGCTAATCCACAGCCTTATCAACGCCCGTCAGGCGCTCCGCGGGCGGACCGGTCAATTCACCCCGACATCGCAAACGGGGAACTGTGCGTCCACTATTCGTGCCCAAGCGACATACAATAGGCGGCGACGAACGCGGCCTGTGCCGGCCTGTCCGGCGACACCACGAACCAACAGCAAGGTAGCGCGCATGACTTACGATCCCAGACAAGGTTCCCGACCGGCACGTCCCCTGGCGATGATCACCGTCCTGATGGTCCTGTCGGTGCTGCCGGCCGCGGCGATCGCTCAGGCAGTGGGCGGGATCGTCGGGGATCAGGTCCCCAGCCTGGCACCGGTCATCGAGCAGGTATCACCCTCGGTAGTCAATATCGCGGTCACCGGCCGCGCCGGCCGCGACCAGCTCCGCGAGTTTCTGGAACCGAACGCGCCCGGGCGCCAGGCGCAGGGGGCCGGCTCCGGTGTCATCGTCAATGCGGCGGAAGGCTACATACTCACCAACCATCACGTGGTGGAGAGCGCGGACCGCATCACCGTCACCCTGTACGACAACCGCAGCCTGGAGGCCCGCGTGCTCGGATCGGACGCAGGTTCGGACGTTGCGGTACTGAAGGTCGATGCCGACGATCTGTCCCAGATCCGATTCGGCAGTTCCGACAGCCTTCGTGTGGGCGACTACGTCGTCGCGATCGGCAATCCCTTCGGCTTCTCCCACACCGTCACATCCGGCATCGTCAGCGGACTCGGCCGCAGCCTGAACACGCCGGATGCCTATGAGGACTTCATACAGACCGACGCATCCATCAATCCGGGCAACTCCGGCGGCGCACTGATCAACCTGCGCGGCGAACTGGTGGGCATCAATTCCGCGATCCTGTCCCGCACCGGCGGCAATATCGGTATCGGCTTCGCCATCCCCGTATCGATGGCCCGCTACGTCATGGACGAACTCATCGAACATGGCAGCGTGCGGCGCGGACTGCTGGGCGTCGGCATTCTCGGGATCACACCCGGGATGGCGACGATGTACGGCCTTGGCGAGACCTCCGGCGCCCTGATCACATCGGTGGAACCGGGCTCCGCGGCCGACCGGGCCGGGCTGCGTATCCACGACGTGATCGTCTCGGTGAACGGGCGGCTCGTCAGGGATCCCGCCGCGCTGCGCAATGCGATCGGACTGCAGCGCCCCGGAGAACAGGTCACGGTGGCGTTCAGCCGCGAAGGTGAACGTCGATCGGTCACGGCCACGCTCGGCGAAAATGTTCAGGCCACCACGCGGCCCGTGCCGCGTGGCGAACGTGAGCGCAGGCCGCAACCGGGCAGCCTGGCCGAAGTGGATCCGTCATTCGGTGGCGTCGAGTTTGCCGATCACGACACATCCAGACCCGGATTCACCGGTGTCGAGGGCGTGTTGGTGGTGGATGTCGCCCAGGGCAGCGACGCGTGGCAGCGCGGGCTGCGGCGCGGTGATCTGGTCACCCATATCAATCGCGAGCGGGTCCGCACCGTGGCCGACGCGCGTGAAGTGGTGGAAATCGCCACGACCGTCCTGTTGCAGGTGCGACGCGACAACCGCGAACAGATCGTGCAGATGCGCTGACGCGATCCGGTCCGGTCCGGTCCGGTCCGCATTGGGCCCGTTCGGCGCACGGCAAATAAAGCTAGAATGGCGTCATGTCTATTCGAACCGGATCAGGTCTGGTCTGCGTCCTCGGCGGCTCCGGCTTTGTCGGCCGATCGCTGTGCAGCCGTCTCATCAAGCTTGGCTATGAAGTACGCGTTCCCACCCGCAACCGCGAACGCGCACGCCGTCTGCTGGTCCTGCCCGGCGTCCACCTGGTGGAAGCCGATGTGCACGACCCCGCCACACTGAACAGGCTGCTGCGCGGCTGCGATGTCGCGATCAACCTGGTCGGCATACTGAACGAAAAAGGTCACGACGGCAGCGGCTTCAGGAAGGCGCACCTGGAACTGGTGCAGAAGCTGCTTGCCGCGTGCCAGGAAAACGGCACCGGCCGGCTGCTGCAGATGAGTGCACTGAAGGCCAATGCCGAACGCGGCCCGAGTCACTACCTGAAGACCAGAGGTCAGGCGGAACTGGCCATTCGCGACAACGCCGGCGAGGACCTCAGATACACCATCTTCCGCCCGTCGGTGATATTCGGGCCGGACGACTCCCTGATCAACCGTTTCGCCGGTCTGCTCAGGCTGATGCCCGTGCTGCCGCTGGCGCGCGCCGATGCCCGCTTTGCGCCGGTCTATGTGGAAGACGTCGTGGACGCCTACGTGCGTTCGCTCGGCAATCCGGCCACCTACGGCCAGACCTACCAGCTGTGTGGCCCGGACATCTACTCGCTGGGCGAAATCGTCCACTATGTACGCCGCCAGCTCGCACTGAAGCGGCTCGTGCTGCCGTTGCCGGATGCGCTGGGCCGGATGCAGGCGGTCTTTGCCGATTATCTGCTGCCCGGCAAACCCTTCTCGCTGGACAACTTCCGCTCCCTGACGGTGGGCAGCGTATGCACCGAGGACGGCTTCGCCAGCCTCGGGATCCAACCGCGATCGATGAAAACCATCGTTCCACAGTACCTGAACCCGCGGCGGCACAAGGACATCATGTCCAGACTGCGCGGGTCGTCGCGACGCTGATCAGCCGTGCGCGGATTGCCCGTCACGGGTGCAGCGGCGAAACCTCCTCACCGCCGCGCCATGCACGCAGCCAGACCTCCCGTTCCTCGCCGGGCAGCGCGTCCAGCCGTTCCATCTCGGCGTAGAACCGCGTCAGTCCCACGGCGTCGATCCGGGCACGCAACGCCGGCAGCCATCCCTCGTAGGTGACCACCGCGGCGATGGTCGCATTGTTCAGCGGCTGGGCGAACCAGTTGTCGTAGTCCGTCACGCCACCCCAGCGATCCCGTGTCTGGTGATACTCGCGCTGCAGGGTCGCGAACGCCTCCTCCTTGGCGGCACGCATGCCGTGTTCGGATTCGTCGCGCGCATAGATCGCCGCGAGACGATCCCGATGGGCGGCCACCAGCGCCGCGAAATCGGCGCGCCGCTGCAGTCGATCGCCATAGTGCCGTACCGCCTCGACATCACCATGATGCAACAGCCACCGCTCGGTGCCGTACTGCTCAACCGCGCTCGCAAAGGCCTCGCTGAGCGCACTGTCGTCCTTGATGTAGAGCCGCTGATGCGCCAGTTCATGAAACAGCAGCGCAGCCAGGTCGGTATCGCTGCCCGACAGCATCGTGTTGAGCACGGGATCGGCGAAGAAACCCAGCGTCGAATAGGCCCGCACGCCGCCGCTCCAGGTGTCGAAGCCCCGCTCGTCGAGGCGTGCCTGGAAACGCTCGGCCGCATCGCGACTGAAGTAGCCGCGATAACTGACGCAACCGGCGATCGGAAAGCACCAGCGTTCGGGCCGCACCGAAAATTCCGGCGCCGCGACCACGTTCCACACGACATACGGGCGACCCAGATCCGCGTAGGTGGTGTAGCTGCGATTGTCCGGCAGGCCCAGTTCATCGATCGCGAACTGGCGGATCCGCATGACGGTTTCCAGCTGCCGACGCAGTCCCTCATCGGTGTCGGGATCGGCAAGCAGCTTTTCGATGGGAGTGCGCTTGGCCAGCAGCTGCAGCTGTCCGCCCGCGGCCTGCCAGTAGTAGGGCAGCGAGCAGCCGCCGAGCAGCATGGCCGCGGCGAGTGTCAACAGAAGTCTTGCCGTAAGCGTCATCGCTGAAACATTAGCATGCGAAGCGCTACGGTATGATGCTGCGATGGACGTGTATGAAGTGGGCGGCGCAGTCCGCGATGCGCTGCTGGGGCTGCCGGTGAAGGACCGCGACTGGGTGGTCGTGGGCGCGACGGGCGACGAACTGCGGACAGCCGGCTACCTGCCGGTGGGCAAGGACTTTCCGGTTTTTCTGCACCCCGAAACGCATGAACAGTACGCACTGGCGCGCACCGAGAGCAAGGTGGCGCCCGGCTATGCCGGATTCAGCTTCAATACGTCACCGGATATCACGCTGGAACAGGATCTCGCGCGCCGCGACCTGACCATCAATGCGATGGCCCGCGATGCAGACGGTGACATCATCGATCCCTATGGCGGGCGCCAGGACCTGGAGCAGCGCACGCTCAGACACATCGGCGATGCGTTTCGCGAAGACCCGGTACGCGTGCTGCGCGTCGCGAGGTTTCTGGCGCGCTTCAGCGCACTGGGCTTCAGCATCGCACCCCAGACGCTGGCGCTGATGCACGACATGGTCGAGAGCGGCGAAGTGGATGCGCTGCGCCCGGAGCGGGTGTGGCAGGAAACCGCCACGGCCCTGGCCGAACCGCGTCCGGATCTTTACTTCCAGGCGCTGCGCGACTGCGGTGCGCTGGCGCGGGTCTTTCCGGAGATCGACGCACTGTTCGGTGTCCCGCAGCCTCCACGCTGGCATCCGGAAATCGACACCGGCGTGCACACGCTGATGGCGCTGCGTCGCGCTGCCGAACTCAGCGATGCAGTCAGCGTGCGATTCGCAACGCTGGTTCACGACCTCGGCAAGGCCATGACGCCGGCGGAGGTGCTGCCGAATCACACAGGCCACGAGGAGCGGTCGGTGGAGATTCTCAGGCAACTGGAACAGCGTCTGCCGATTCCACGTGCCCTCATGACACTGGCATCACGGGTGGCGCGTCATCACGGCCTGGCGCACAGGGCACAGGAGCTCAAACCGGCCACCCTCTACAAGCTGATCACCGCCGTCGACGGCCTGCGCCAGCCGGAACAGTTCGAACAGTTCCTGCTGGCGTGCGAAGCCGACGCGCGCGGACGCACGGGACTGGAACAGCTGCCCTACCCGCAGGCCGATCTGCTGCGTGCCGCGCTGCGCGCCGCACAGTCCGTGCCGGCCGCGGATGTCGCCCGCAAGACGGGGCTGGAAGGACCGCAGCTGGGCAGGAAGCTGCGCGAGGCGCGTATTGCCGCCATACGCACGGCAGGCGGCAGGCCGCGCTGAACGCGCCGCACACCACGCACCGCCGGCAAGCGCGAACCGCGGCCGAGAACCGCGCTACAGCCAGGCACGCATGTCACGTCCGGCCAGCCCGCAGGTTCGCAGACCGCGGTTCAGCAGCAGCAGTTTGCAGCGTTCGCCCATTTCGCCGGGCAGGATCAGCGTCTTGAACGCGGCCAGCTGCGCCGGCGTGGCGCCGGTCAACGCCTCGGGGTCGAGCGCGGCGCGTTCGACCAGGAACTGGCCTTGCGTGGCAAAGCCCGCCACCTCCAGCCCCGCCTGAAGCGCGGCATCGGCGCAGGCGCTGAAATCCACCCACGCCGTGAGGTCCTGAAGACCCGGCCACAGAAACGGATCGTCGTGAGCGCGATGCCGGTAGTGACAGATCAGCGTGCCGCGCCGGCGCGCCGGATGGTAGTACTCGCGGCGCACGAGACCGTAGTCCACCAGCAGCAGCGCACCGCGCTCGATGCCTGCGGCAATCGAGCGCAGCCAGTGCGGCAGCATCAGGCAGACCTCGGATTGGTAGCCATCGGCCAGGCGCTCGCCCAGCGCCTGCTCCGTTGCCTCGACCGCGGCCACCAGCGCCTCATCCGCCGGCCGTTCCAGCCAGACGAATGCGCCACTTTCCAGACCCACGCCGCGGGCCGCGATGCGATCCTCGTAGCGCGTGAAACAGGCCACCGGCAGCGCATCAGCCACCTCGTTGGCGACGACCACGGCCTGTAGCGGTTTGGCGGGCAGCGCGTCCAGCCACCGCACCTGGCCGGCGAACCCGGCCAGCGTGGCCTTCTGACGTTCGCGCAGATCCGCCGAGGGTTCGAGAATCAGGTAGCCAACATCGGCCAGCCCCTGCCGGCGCAGACTGTCGAGCAGCTGCGCCGCGAGCGCACCCGTGCCGGCGCCCAGCTCCAGGACCGTCGGACCGGACAGCTGCCGCAGCAGCGGCGCGATCTGCGCGGCAAGCATGCGGCCGAACAGCGGGCTGAGTTCCGGCGCGGTCACGAAGTCGCCCGCCTGCCCGAACTTCACGCTGCCGGCGCTGTAGTAGCCCAGCCCCGGCTCGTACAGCACGCGCTGCATGTAGCGCTCGAAACCCAGCCAGCCGCCGGCGCCCTCGATCTCGGCGCGCAGCCGTGCGGCCAGCGCCTGACTGGTTCGCAATGCGTCGTCGTTGGGTGCGGGCAGTTGCAAGGGCGTACTTTCCGGGGGTGGTGGCGGTTCGGGGCGTGACGGCGGGGGTGGCGTGCGGGGTGGCGTGATGGATGAATAGTGTAACCTTGCGCGCAGATTCGTCAGTGCATGGAGCCACCACGTGTCCGACACGCAACCTGTAAAGTCACTGGCCGGGCGCTGGGCCCTGGTCACCGGCGCCGGCAGGCGCATAGGCGCGGAAATCGTGCGCACACTGCACGGCGCGGGCGCCAGCGTTGCGATTCACTACTTCCAGTCAGCCGCACCCGCCGAGAACCTGGCGAAGGAACTGAACGCCGTGCGCGCCGATTCCGCACTGGCCGCTGGTGCTGATCTGCGCAGCGTCGCCGCGATCGGTTCGCTGATCGATGAAGTCACATCGCGCACGGGCCGGCTGGACGTACTCGTCAACAATGCCTCCACGTTCTACCCCACGCCGCTCGGCACGGTGACCGAAACACAGTGGAACGACCTGATCGACAGCAACCTGAAGGCGCCGTTGTTCATGTCGCAGGCGGCGCTGCCACACCTGAAGGCGTCACGCGGCGTCATCGTCAATATCGTGGACGTACACTCGCAGCGGCCGCTGCGCGATCACACCGTCTACGGGCCGGCCAAGGCAGGCCTGGCCATGCTGACCCGCACACTGGCCAAGGATCTGGGGCCCGAGATTCGCGTCAATGGCGTATCGCCCGGCGCAATCCTGTGGCCAGAAGATGGCATGCCGGAAAAGGTTCAGCAGAGCATCATCGCGCAGGTGCCGCTGAAGCGCGCCGGCCAGCCGTCGGATATCGCCGCCACGGTGCTGTTCCTGGTACGCGACGCACCCTACATCAGCGGCCAGATCATCGCCGTGGATGGAGGGCGCAGCGTCGGCTGGTAGCGGCGGTGCCGCCTGCGCGCGCCGCCGGGCGCCCGCGGGCCGGCCCCCGGCACGAAGGACAGATACAAGA
>JBJHBT010000047.1:21575-22307 GCA_050485645.1 Gammaproteobacteria bacterium
CGGCAGGCGGCAGGCGGCAGGCAAGTATGGACGATCAGTCGCCGAGGTCGAAGTCGCCGACCGACCCGATCTCGTTCAGCGGCGGCAGTGTCGCCTCGCATTGCCGCCAGACATCGGCGATGCGCTGACCGGTCAGCGGATGCGTCAGGCCCGGCGCGAGCCGGGCAAGCGGCGCCAGCACGAACCCGTAGCACAGCACGTCGGTGCGCGGCAGGCGGCGCGGCGCATCCACGCGGCGGCCATACAGCAGCAGATCCAGATCCAGCGTGCGCGACCGGGATCTTCCACCATCGCCATGGCCAAGGCCATGGCCGTCGCGGCTTCTGCCGCTGGCGCTTTCGATGTGTGACAGCACGGTCTCCACAACGTCGGCGCCCGCGTCGCTGCTGAACCCGATCACGAGATTCAGAAAGTCGCTGCCGGAGAAGCCCACCGGCGCGCTGCGAAAAACGCTCGACAGCCGCAGCGCGCCGAACCGTTCGGACAGCAGCGCGCAGGCGCGGCGGATATTGCGCTGTGGCTCGATATTGCTGCCAACGCCCACGTAGACATCGACCATCCCTTGTCCGCCTCTGGCTTATCCGCCTGTGGTGCCTGTTCGTCTCTGATCACTACTGTCCGACACGTTTCATAACAAATTCAGTTGGTTAGGGTCTGGGGCCGGATTTTCGACGTCCGCCGACTCGATAAGCAGTTGATATAGAGGCACTTTCTCGAACGGCGTGACGCTCA
>JBJHBT010000048.1:0-22163 GCA_050485645.1 Gammaproteobacteria bacterium
ACGTGCTCATCACCAATCCCGAGCTGGTGAAAACCGGCCTGGATTTGTTGGAGTTCCCGACCATCGTGTTCATGCAGTCGGGCTACAACGTGTACTCGCTGCAGCAGGCCGCGCGCCGTTCCTGGCGCATCGGCCAGAAGCAGCCGGTCAGGGTGATTTACCTGGGCTACGCGGCCACCTCGCAGATGACTTGCCTGGGGCTGATGGCCAAGAAGATCACGGTGTCGCAGAGCACGTCGGGAGACGTGCCGGAATCCGGGCTGGACGTTCTCAATCAGGACGGCGACTCGGTGGAAGTGGCACTGGCACGGCAGTTGGTGTCTTGAGTGTTGCTGTACTTGGCGGCCCCTTCAAGGGCCGCTTCTTTCAGTATGCCGGTTTGGCTTTCCTCTCCTTGTCTCGGAGTTCCCGGTCTAGCGGAGGATAGTAGATCTCATCAGGTGGGATATCGGTGAACCATGCCCATTTCAGCATGACACTTGCGCACAGCAGGGTGACCAACACAATGACGGATGCCGCGTCTCCCAGCGCACCAATAATGGCTCCCACTACACTGACACTATCAGGCATCCATAGTGCTACCAGCCAATCAGCCAAAGCGGTCAGTAGCGCGGCCGCAGTCAATTCGCCCACACTTTCTCTGAGTTGTCTTTCAGCTTGTTTGTCTTGTTGATGTGCCTGGTACATGCGAATCAAGAGTTCATCCCTTTCACGCAGCGCTAAGTCACGAAATGCACGGACGGGCACCCACCCCAGTTGTCGCTGATAAGGGCGGTCATCCGGTATGCCTGAGAGGACCGGAAGCCGCAACCAAAAAAACAAACCGATCTGGCGAATCAGAGCCAGGACAACTGGCAACACGATGGCGACCGTGAAGCTGAAGCCGACGAAGGTAAGAGCGATCCACCCTACGTCACCCAGCAGGGCCATGTCCCCATCCGACCACTGCCACAATCCTCGTCCCGTGCGAAGCATCATGGCCATGTCGAGAAACAGCACGAGGCATATCAGACGCAGTGCCCATTGCGCGTTCCATGCCCGGTCCAAAACGCCTAGCCCCTTTTCAACGACGGAAGTACCATCAGTCCTCTGCACATCACTACTCAATGTTCATCCTCCCAAAATGACTTGAGGTACCGACTGACGCGGATCTTTTTCCTCAGATAACTGGGCCTCAGTCGCTTGTTCTGTAGAAGTGCGCTATCGCGCGAGCCACTGCCCATAAGCCTCTACATCTATCATCGGAACAGTCCCACTGAACTGAAGTTTAGAGATTAAGTTGAATAGAAAGGCTGTCGCTGGCTTGTTTCCTTCGATAAAGCTGTAGCCGTCCGTGGCATGATCGAAAAAGAAATGACCGTGGGCAGCTACACATCCAACATCCAATTTCCCTTCTCCCTGGTTGGCAGTCAGCGCTCGATCGAAAGATCCCCCCAGCGCAGGGTTCCATTCGCTCTCAAAGGTAAGCAATCCGCCCAGAATAGGAATAAGAGGCTTTGGAGGGTAGGTTCCTCCCGCATGAGGAATTGGCAGGCTGGTCCGATGCAATCGACGGACGCTAGCAACTTTCTCCTGTGCGTAAGCCACAAGGCTAGCGTCAGCCGTCTGCTTAGCCTCGAAAACAGCGTATACGCTCTCGGCCGGGATGATCGTCTCGTTCTCATAAGTGAAGATGAACGGAGAGTACTGTCGATCAAAAATCACCACATCGATCTGCTGACTGAAGTTCCCCTGGCTGTCCACCACATGAGCCTTGGCTGCTTGATAGCGTTTCGGTAAGTACGTATCTAGCATGCTGATCCAGACATTTTCGCTCGCATCACCTTTCGTTCCTGGATGACCGAATGATTTGCGAACAGTAGAAAGGCGCTGCTGAATATCTTCATGCAAAGACGAGAGAAGCTGAGAGAGTGACCACTGAGACATTTAATCTCCCCTCGCAGCGGAGTCATTGAAAGGCGGGGTCGGCGCTATTGCATGGGCAAGTTCGATGGCACGGGATGGCTTGATTGGTCCATGGGGATAGGCATCCAAGACGATCGCAGGAAGCAGACGCTGCGTGAGGTCTGAGTAGGTGTATCCGTAGGGTCGTTTAGCCTGTTCACCCGTGGCAGCAACCAAGGCCTGTAGGTCGGCCTTGCCGAAGCCCGCCTCGTCCAAGCGCTGACGAAGGACTTCAAATCGCTGTGTTTCGTCGGGACGCTCGAACACCAAGATATCGGCCGCGCGCCGACGCACTGCTGGATCCAGAGCGTTGAGGCGGTTTGTGCACATCAACACGACGGCCGGCAGATGACCACTGGCCAGGCGATCAACGCCACGTATGAACGCATTCACGCCGGCGCGGTCTTCGTGGTGCATCTGGTCGGCCTCCCTGGACTGTGCCAGCGCGTCGGCCTCATCGACCAGTAGGATCACACCGCCACGCGCTCGTCCGCCCCTTGAAGACTTGAACTTGCTGGCCTCCTGGAAAGCATGCTCGAATGCTGCTGAGACCAGTTGCGTCATCTCGCCGACACGCCCCTGCCCGCGGGACGAAAGGCTGAGCGGCAGCAGCGTGATGTCGATCCCTTCTTGCCGAGCCACCATGTCCCCAATGGTTTCAGCGAGTTCCGTTTTCCCGGAGCCGACGTCACCCGAGAGCACGACCAGCGGCGGTCGGCGCAGCACCGCGTCGAGCAGCCCTGAGGCATGGGCATGGTGCTGTTCCTGCCATTTTTGGAGACCCGCCGGATTGATCAGAACAGCGAGAACATTGCTCAGGCGCCGAATCTTGTCGTCCATACCGACCAGTCGAGCAAGGCGGCTTTGGGAGTCGGTATCGGGCATGGTGATGGGGCGTTCGAAAAGCCCCGTTGTGCTGGTGGTGGTCATCAATAACTCCTGACAGTGGCGCGGCCCAAGGCGCGGCCGCCGGATGAGTACGTCTTGTCGTCGGCGAAGTAGCCCCCGCTGACCGAGGGCTCGGGTGCCCCAGTACGTTGGACGGGCAGTTGCTGCTCGATTACGGTACGCTCCGCCGGGGTGAGAGCATCCCAGGCGGAGTTGTGAGTGAGGTAGCTGTAGAAAGAAGCCCCCGCGACGTTACCCCCCGGACGCACTCGACCTGGATCGTCATCCATGCCATCTCCGACCAGCTCGCGTGCCGTATAGCGCAGAGTCGGCTCAATCCAGTCACCATTTCGCTGGAAGCCGTAGGTGACCGTGTCGAGATAGCCCTGGCGCAGCAATTCCGTGATTTCGCCTTCGAGCCGAGCAATGCGGGCATCGTCTGGCGCACCGTAGAAGCGCTGCATCCGCTTCAGGTCGGCTGCCACCTTCGCAGCCAAGTGCCTGGCATGTGTCAAGGTGAACGTCTTGGTCTCGGTGACGGTGTAGGCATAGCTCATAGTGTTCACCCCTGGAAAGCGGAGCCGAAGACCTTCTGCCAATAGCGCACGGTCAGCTCCTTGGTTGGCGCCCTTAGGGCGGCATCGATGGCGTCGCCAGCGTCCAGCGCCGCATCTACGATCGCGTCGGCGTTCTGGGCGGTATACAGCCGCGCCACGTTGTTGGAGACGTTGATCGGGTCGATGATCTGCACACGGTCTGTGCAGGGAGCCACCGTCGAGGCCTTGTAGTAGTCCTCGAACACGATGCGTTCGCTCAGGTTGCTCTCGGCGACGTAAGTGAAGAACGACTGCAGCGCTTCGGGGTAGTCCGAGAGATCGGTACCGTTGTCGGCCAACTTGGCCAGGATCATTTCGATCATGAACGACTTGAAGCGGAATCCGTCGTGCTCCTGCTTCATCCGCCGTGCCCAATACTTGACCAAGCGCACCACCTGCGCGAAATGCGTGGGCTGCGCTTGCTTGCGCTTGCGGGCGAATTCCAGATGCAATGGAATGCTGGTTTCCAAGAACGAGCCATCGTCCTGGCTGATGAGGTTGCCGCGCCAGTCGGGCAGGCCCGCGTACAGCACGGGAACGATGTCCACGTTCAGCCCGGTTCCGCGGAAGTTCACCGTGACCGAGTAGGTCTGGGGCTGCACCTGTTCAGGACTGAAGTTGGGGAACGCCTTGCGCAACTTCTCTGCAAGGTAGTTCAGAAGGGCCTGGAGATCGTGAGGCGCATCGGAGCCGCTGATGTAGACGGCCACGTCGATGTCGTTCAGCGAGCGCAGTGCCGTACCCTTGGCCAAGCTGCCTGAGAGCAGCATCTTCTTCAGTGCGAAGTCCGGATGGTCAGTGAGGTAACCCTCTAGCTTTTCGCGGAGTCGGCGCGCTTGCGCCCGGAACTCATCGGCCTTTTCCTTGGGCAGGTTGACGCGCTCCCCGGCAAAGCGGACGAGGTCACGGTGATCTATGTGGACTCTGGACATACGGACATGCTCCTTCAGTGATCAGGCAGGGCTGTCCGATCAGGTCACCTCGATCGCATTCAGAAAGCCCAGAAAAGTTCGGAGTAGCGAACTTTATAACATTCTAAAACGAATTCCTCCGTTGTCAAACAAAAAGTTCGGGATCGTGGTATTATTTGGATTCATGTAACTAAACAGGAGACGAGATCATGGCGACCCGTCTCGGGGAAAAGCTGCACGAGTTAAGAAAGGAGCGCAAGCTGACCCTTGAAAAGCTGGCTGATGCCGCCGGTTTAAGTAAGAGCTATCTCTGGGAACTTGAGAACCGCGAGTCCCAGCGGCCTTCTGCAGAAAAACTCACTGCACTGGCCGACGCGCTGGGTGTAGCGGTGTCGTATTTCATTGAGGAAGACGTCCGCGCCCCGGAAGAGCGACACTTGGATGAGGCGTTCTTTCGCGGCTACCAAAAGCTGGAGCCAGAAGCCAAGGAGCAGCTTCGCAAGATTCTCGACACATTCAAGAAGACTCCATGACGGACGGCGTCTGGACACCTCAGCGTGCAGCCAACCGCCTCGTCAGAGTGGTCGAGGCCGTCAGTCTCGCTCATGGCATAGACCGGTTTCCTGTGGATGTACCTCAGTTAGCACTGGAGTGCGCCCACATCTTCAACTGGCCAGATCCGATCACGACGGTCCAAGCGGCGGCTATTAAGGGTTTCGATGGGGCCTTATTCCCAGGAGAAGGCCGAAAGGAATGGCTACTCCTCTACAACGATGCAGTGACCTCGCCAGGGCGCGTACGCTTTACGCAAGCTCACGAACTAGGACACTACATACTGCATCGGATGAAGAGAGATTCCTTCCAATGCAGTGATGCCGACATGCTGAACTGGTCCCAGGATGATCGCGACATCGAGGCTCAGGCCGACCTGTTTGCCTCGTACCTGCTGATGCCTCTAGACGACTACCGCAAACAGGTCACCACGGACGTCGACATGGACATTCTCAGCGCTTGCGCAGAGCGCTACGGCGTGTCGCTGACGGCGGCAATCTTGAAGTGGTTGCAATACACCGATGAAAAAGCTGTTCTGGTGATGTCCAACGATGGCTTCATCAATTGGGCTTGGTCGAGCCAATCCGCAGCACGAGCAGGCGCATTCTTCCGAACTCGCGGCAATGTCATTCCTCTGCCAGAGGGCTCCTTGGCCGCTAACCAGGAAGTTCTGCATGATCGACAAGGCACTAAGCTCCCCGCAACTATCTGGTTTCCATACGCCGATCCGCAGACTCCACTGCGTGAGATGAAGATACACGCAGCACAGTACGATGCTACATTGAGTCTTTTGTGCCTGCCTCGATCAGCCGAGGTTTGGCGACCGCGTGACAGCGACGAAGAATAACGAATCGCTAAAATGAATATGGTCTAGCGCCAGCTCCCTTTCTTTGCTGCGCTCGAAGTATCGTGCGTCCAAGGTATCGGTTCCGCCACCGGAGCCGAGAGATGCAGCGATTTCGTCCTTTCCATCCCATTGCCCGCCGACTGGGCACTATCGGTCTCATCTCAGCCATACTGGTGTTGGCATCTGGCTGCACCACCAAGGCACCGCCCCACGCCCATGGGCAAACAGAAACCTTCGGGAGTAGTGCCGACAAATCTGCGTCCGAACTGATTCCAGTCGTCCGCTATGGTCGCTACACGCTGGTGGAGCTGGTCCCGGAGGCCGCCCAGCAAGACCTGCTGTTGCAGGTCATCGACGTGTCGATGCCGGCGACCCTGCCCGCGACGGTCGGCGAGGCCCTGCGCTACGTGCTGCTGCGCTCCGGCTACACCCTTTGCGAAGCCGGCTCCGATGTCGCGGTGCTCCATGACCTTCCGTTGCCGGCGGCGCATCTGCGGCTTGGGCCGCTGTTTCTGCGCGATGCCCTGCTGACGCTGGCAGGACCGGCCTGGGAGCTTCACGTCGATGACGTGGCGCGGCGCGTGTGCTTCACCCAGGAACAGGAGCCTCTGCCATGACCCTGCCTCCCGATTTCCATCCGACTTCCCGCACCCGCCTGCTGCGAGTCGCCGCAGCGACCTGGCTGCTGCTGGTCAGCGCGGCCGTCGTCGTCAATCACGTGTCCCTGTCCCGCCTGGCCGAGGATGTGCGCACCAGCGCGCCGGCCATCGACGTTGCGCTGCTCGATAGCCGCCTCACCGAACTGGAACTGCTGACGGACAGCACCGGGCACGAGCCGGAACCGCTGACCCAGGCCAGCCTCGACACGGTTCGCCAGGCGCTGGAGGAACGGCTCGCCCGGCTCGAACAGGCGGACACCGAACCGCCTGCCACGACCGACATCGCACACCTGGAAAGCCGCCTGGATCAGCTCGAAGCACGCTTGAAGGAAGTCCGCCAGCCACCGCCACCCGCTGCCGCACCAGCGCGTCGCCCGTCCCCGGCCGAAGCCGCACGGCCCGCGATCGTCGAACCGCCATTCCGGCTGCTGGACATCGAACTGCGCGCCGGCGAGCGCTTCCTGTCCATCGCGCCCGCCGATTCCCGCTCGCTCGCGGCGGTTCGCGTGCTGCGTCTCGGCGAGACCGAGAGCGGTTGGCGGCTCGAATCCCTCGAAGGGCGGACCGCGACCTTTCTGTTCAACGGGCAGGCGCGGCGTTTGAGCGTGCAGTAGGAGGTCTTCGTGAAGCCGTGGTTCGTTCGTTTCGTTCTGGCGTTCGCCGTCACTTCGATGACTTCGGCGGTCGCCGTCGCGCAGAATGCGCCTGCCGCCGACTCCCGCATCGTCCAGAGCCAGGACAGGGCCGCCATCGACGCCGATCTCGACGAACGCCTGGCGCGGGATTGGGGGCTGCAAACCGAGGAGTGGGCACGCTACCACCAGTTGATGCAGGGACCGCTGGGTGTGTACTCGCCCGGTCTCGATCCCTTCACGGCCCTGGGCATCGAGGCGCGCACGGACGAGGAACGCCGCCGCTACGCGGAGCTTCAGGTCCAGGCCGAGGCCCGCCGCGTCGAGAAATTGTTGGCATACCAGCGTGCCTATGACGATGCCTGGAAGCGGCTCCATCCCACGCTTCAACCCGTCGTCCTGACCGATGCCGGCACCCCTCCCGCCACGTCCGGCGCCCTGGGCCGGCTGGCGGTCTTCGTCAAGGACGACTGCCCGCCCTGCAAACAGCGCGTGCGGCAATTGCAGACCGCAGGCACGGCCTTCGATCTCTACATGGTCGGCAGCCGCCAGGACGATGCGCGCATCCGGCAATGGGCGGCCAAGGCGGGCATCGAGCCGGCCAAGGTGCGCGCACGGACCATCACCCTGAATCACGACGCCGGCCGTTGGCTGTCGATCGGTGTACCGGGCGAACTGCCGGCCGTCGTGCGCGAGGTCAACGGGCAATGGCTGCGTCAGTGAGCCTTTGCCGGACAGGCGTCCTGTGCCTGCTCTGTCTCACCGCCTGGACCGCGCCCGCCCTGGCGCGGGAGATTCCGCCGCCGGCCTATCAACTGGCCGCGCACGACGCCGGCATTCCCTCGGCGGTGTTGTACGCCGTGGCCTTGCAGGAAAGCGGCATCGCGCTGCGCGGGCGGCGAACCCCGTGGCCCTGGACCTTGAATGTCGCCGGCCAGGCACGCCGGTTCCAGACCCGCGAGGCCGCCTGCGCGAACCTCCGGCGCGCGCTGCGGGAGGTGCCGGCGACGCGCATCGACGTTGGTCTGGGGCAGATCAACGTCGGCTACCAGGCGCATCGTTTCGATCACCCCTGCGAACTGCTGGACCCATACCGGAATCTCGCGGTCGCCGCCGCGATCCTGCGCGAACATCACAGGCCCGGCGATGACTGGCTGCTCGCCATCGGCCGCTATCACCGCCCCGCCGGTGGCGCACCGGCAGCCCGCTACCGCCACAGCGTTCAAAAACATCTGGCGCGTGTGCAGGGCAGCCCGGTTCCATCCATAGCATCGAGGAGTCATCGACCATGAACATCCGCCTGTGCGTACTGCCTCTGCTGGGTCTGCTGGCTCTCACTGCCCATGCCGCCGACCAGACCCTTGTCGTCGTCGAGGATCGGGGCGGCGCGTCCGCCTTGCCCTACTACCAGGCGCTGGACCTCCAGCCCCGAAACCCTCGCCAGGCACTACCGCCACCGCATATCGAGGTGCCGCCGCCGGCGGAACGCCACAGCGAGGCCGACATGCTGCCAGTGCGTTCGACGCTGCTGACGCCGGGCACGGTGGAGCGTCGGGTGATCGAGGTGCCGGGGCTGCGCCCGCTGTTCCTCGTCGGTGATGACAAACGCTCACGCGCCTGGCTGCGCCAGCGCGTAGAAGTCTTGCGCAAACTGGGCGCGGTCGGCCTCGTGGTCAACGTCAAGTCCCAGGCCACGCTGGATGCCCTGCGACGCCTGGCACCGGAACTGATCCTGTCCCCGGTCTCCGCCGACGACCTGGCCCGACGACTCGGCATCCGCCACTACCCCGTGCTCATCACCGCCACGGGAATCGAGCAGTGATATGGCCCAGCCGCATTCGGTGGAAGTCCTGCTGCGTCCGGCGGTCGAGCTTTACACCGTCGCGGTCTGCCTCGGCGCCGCCGTTCTCTGCCTCGCCGCCCCCTGGTCGCTGGCACTGAGCCCGCTGGTGGGCCTGGCCGGTGCGCTGGCCTTTCTGACCTTCGGCACCATCCGCTTCTACGAAGCCTGGGCGATTCTGCGCTATCGCCGCAACATCCGCCGCATGCCGCGCTACGTGATGGCCAGCCGCGACGTGCCGGTGAGCCAGCATCGTCTGTTCGTGGGCCGGGGTTTTCGCTGGGATCAGCGCCACACCCACAGGTTGATGCAGACATACCGGCCGGAGTTTCGCCACTACGTCGAGCTGACACCGCTCTACCGATCCGTGCGCCGGCTGGAGGAGCGATTGGAGTTCGCGCCTTTCCCGCTGCCTCTGCTGACCCGCGTGACGGCGTGGGACAACCCCTTGAACCCGGTGCGGCCACTGCCGCCGGTCGGCGGCCTGCCACGGTTGCACGGCATCGAACCGCACGAGGTCGATGTGTCGCTGCCGCTGGGCGAGCGTGTCGGCCACACGCTGGTGCTCGGCACCACCCGTGTCGGCAAAACCCGGCTGGCCGAACTGTTCATCACCCAGGACATCCGCCGCAAGGGCAATGGTGAGCACGAGGTCGTGATCGTCTTCGATCCGAAAGGCGATGCGGACCTGTTGAAAAGGATGTACGTGGAGGCCCAGCGCGCCGGGCGCGAGGGCGAGTTCTATGTGTTCCACCTCGGCTGGCCGGACATCTCCGCACGTTACAACGCGGTGGGGCGATTCGGTCGAATCTCGGAAGTCGCCACACGCATCGCCGGGCAGCTTTCCGGCGAAGGCAACAGCGCCGCCTTTCGGGAATTCGCCTGGCGTTTCGTCAACATCATCGCCCGTGCGCTGGTGGAGCTGGGACAGCGCCCCGACTACCTGCTGATCCAGCGCCACGTCATCAACATCGACGCCCTGTTCATCGAGTACGCTCAGCACTTCTTCGCCAAGGCCGAACCGAAAGCCTGGGAGACCATCGTCCAGCTCGAAGGCAGGCTGAACGACAAGAACATTCCCCGTCACATGGTTGGACGGGAAAAGCGCGTAGTAGCCATAGAACAGTATCTGTCACAGGTGCGGGTCTATGATCCGGTTCTCGATGGCCTGCGATCAGCGGTGCGCTACGACCGCACCTATTTCGACAAGATCGTCGCATCACTGCTGCCGCTGCTGGAGAAGCTCACCACGGGAAAGATTTCGCAACTGCTGGCCCCTGATTATTCAGACTTGCGCGACCCCCGGCCGATCTTCGACTGGATGCAGATCATCCGCAAACGCGCGGTGGTCTACGTCGGCCTGGATGCGCTCTCGGACGCCGAGGTCGCGGCGGCCGTGGGCAATTCGATGTTCAGCGATTTGGTTTCGGTGGCCGGCCACATCTACAAATTCGGCATCGACGATGGTTTGCCCGGCGCTTCGACCAGCGCCAAGGTGCCAATCAATGTGCACGCCGACGAGTTCAACGAGCTGATGGGCGACGAGTTCATCCCGATGGTCAACAAGGGCGGTGGCGCAGGGATACAAGTCACGGCGTATACACAGACGCTCAGCGATATCGAGGCGCGCATCGGCAGCCGCGCCAAGGCCGGCCAGGTCATCGGCAACTTCAACAATCTGTTCATGTTGCGGGTGCGCGAGACGGCCACCGCCGAGCTGCTGACCCGGCAGCTGCCCAAGGTCGAGGTCTACACCACCTCAATCGTCAGCGGGGCAACGGACACTTCCGATCCCCAGGGCCACACCGCCTTCACGTCAAACACTCAGGATCGAATCACCTCTACCAGCGTGCCGCTGATCGAGCCCGCGCACGTCGTCAATCTGCCGAAGGGACAGGCCTTCGCACTGCTCGAAGGCGGCAATCTGTGGAAGATCCGCATGCCTCTGCCTGCACCAGATTCCGACGAGGCCATGCCCAGGGACTTGCAGGCCCTGGCCGGATACATGCGGCAACATTACGTCGAAGCCGGTGAATGGTGGGAACGTCAGGGGGAGCCTTCCCTGCAAAACGAAACTCTGCCCGAAGACCTGCTTGATGATTTCAAGCAGATGACTGCCGCAGATAACGAGGGTGTAGATGACTCATGAGCGACCCGGCCGCCATCGCACAACGCCAGCAAGTACAGCAGCGAAGCCTTGGCGCCACAGTGGTCAGTCTACCCTTCCGCTTCTTCGGCGTGCTGTGCGGATCGCTGTTTCTCTGCATCCTGATCGAATGGATCGGCATGCACCTGTTCTGGCCGGAGCAGGGTTGGCACCATGCGCAAGGCATGGTGAGCTACGAGTTGGACCAGTTATCGACCCACTTCACCCGCAGCGTAGTTGTGCAGGAACCGGGGCGCACTGCTCACCGGATGGTCGAAGTCGGATACGAATGGATATTCATCAAGACCGGGATGTTGGACTGGATACAGAACGCCTCTGCGCAGACCCGTGTGGGCAGTAGCGATCCCGTCAGGAATTTCCGCTATTACCTCGGGTTGGCCTATATCCACCTGGAAAGCTATCTGATAGCCGCAGCGTACACGTTACTGGTCTTCCTGGTACGGCTGTTGGTGTTGTGCCTGATGCTGCCATTGTTCCTCATGGCGGCCTTCGTGGGACTCGTGGACGGGTTGGTTCGCCGCGACATCCGTCGCTTCGGCGCGGGCCGCGAATCCGGGTTCGTCTATCATAGAGCCAAGGCAACTTTGGTGCCGCTGCTGGTGCTGCCCTGGGTGATCTACCTCGCGTTGCCGATCAGCGTGAGTCCATTGTTGATTCTGCTGCCCACCGCCGTGCTGCTGGGCGTGGCTGTTGATATTGCGGCGGGGAGCTTCAAGAAGTATTTATAATCACCCACTTGATTCTGGCCTTGTTGACCTTTCGCGCTTCGCCAGGTGTGAACGTAAGGGAAACCGGTACGCCAGTTGCGGCGCGTCGCGATAGTACATGTGCGGTCTTGCCGATCAGAGCCGGGAACATCAAGGCTTCGAGCGCACACCAGGTGTAAAGACGACAGCCATCAATTTCAAAGACATGAGGCGTTCCGCAAAGCATCAGAATCCTCGACGGAGATTGAGGTCTCCGTAGCTTAGCTTCCAGTTTGCTTTGACTTCGGTCACCCGGCACAGCAAGAAAGCTGCTTCACGTCCTTGCTGAAGGTCTGCGCCGCAAGCTTCAAGCCTTCGACCATCGTCAGGTAGGGGAACAGTTGGTCGGCCAGTTCCTGCACAGTCATGCGGTTACGTATCGCAAGTACCGCGGTCTGGATCAGTTCGCCCGCTTCGGGGGCCACCACCTGCACGCCAATGAGCCGTCCGCTACCTGCCTCGATGACCAGCTTGATAAAGCCGCGTGTGTCGAAGTTGGCCAAGGCGCGCGGTACGTTGTCCAGCGTGAGCGTGCGGCTGTCGGTTTCGATACCCACCGAGTGCGCTTCCGTCTCCGAGTAGCCCACGGTAGCCACTTGCGGATCGGTGAACACCACGGCAGGCATGGCGGTCAGGTCGAGCGCCGCTTCGCCGCCGGCCATATTGATCGCCGCCCGGGTGCCGGCCGCTGCTGCGACATACACGAACTGCGGCTGGTCGGTGCAATCACCGGCAGCGTAGATGTCCGGACTGCTCGTGCGCATGGCGCTGTCGATGGCGATAGCACCTTGAGGATTGAGCTCGACGCCTGCTACTTCGAGATTCAGGGTGCGGGTGTTCGGTGTCCGGCCGGTGGCAACGAGCAGCTTGTCGGCATGTATTTCCCCTTGTCCGCTCGTGAGCACGAATTCTCCGTCTGCGTAGGCGACCTGGCTGGCCTGAGTATGGTCCAGCACCTCGATACCTTCGGCGCGAAAAGCGGCCGTGACAGCCTCGCCGATGGCGGAGTCTTCGCGAAAGAATAGCGTGTTGCGCGCCAGGATCGTCACCTGACTGCCCAGCCGGGCGAAGGCTTGCGCCAGCTCCAGCGCCACCACCGACGATCCGATCACCGCCAGGCGCCCGGGAATGGTGTCGCTGACCAGGGCCTCAGTGGACGTCCAGTAAGGGGTATCCTTCAGACCAGGAATGGGTGGCACAGCCGGACTGGCACCGGTGGCGACCAGGCAGCGGTCGAACACCACGGCACGCTCGCCGCCTTCCGCCAGCCGCACGGTCAGTGTGTGCCCATCCTTGAAACGCGCTTCTCCATGCAGCACGGTGATGGCCGGGTTGTCATCCAGTATGCCTTCGTACTTGGCGTGGCGCAGCTCTTCGACGCGGGCCTGTTGCTGAGCCAGTAGTTTGCTGCGATCAATCGCGGGCACAGTTGTCGCGACACCGCCATCGAACGGGCTTTCCCGGCGCAGATGGGCGATATGGGCAGCACGGATCATGATCTTGGAGGGCACGCAGCCGATATTGACGCAGGTGCCGCCGATGGTGCCGCGCTCGATCAGCGTGACTCGCGCACCTTGCTCGGCCGCCTTCAGCGCTGCCGCCATGGCGGCGCCGCCGCTGCCGATGACGGCGATATGCAAACCGGCACCCTCAAATGCCTCATCTATTTCTGCTGCATTTGTAAGATCACCACCCCGGATCGAGCCTTGATAACCCAATGCGGCAATGGCGGCCAGAATTTGGTCGTGACTCACGGCGGTGTCCGCCATGATCTGCGCGCGGCTTTCGGGATAGGACACCACAACGGCATTCACGCCGGGAATCTTCTCCAAAGCGTCTTTGACATGGGTGGCGCAGGATGTGCAGGTCATGCCATTCACGGTGATTTCGACCATTGTTTTACTCCATGGGATTTCGGGGTACAGCAGGCATCGGCCTGCGTTGTAAAGCCAAGATAAGCCCGTAGCAAGGTACGGAATCAAGCATTATGGATATGGAGGCTGTACACGACCAGCTTATGGTGTATGTCAACATAACTGACAAAAAGACGGTGTGGTGCCGGTCACCATGGCCGATGGCGCGGTGCTCGACGAGACCTCGGCACGCAAGGCTGGCACAGATGCTGGCGTCAGGCTGAATCCTGAAGACGATCGACCAAGGGTAGTACTGTGCTATATCGTTTTTGGCAGCGAGGTGCCTTGTAAAGAGTCAATCAAGGGGCAGTGCGCATTGCCACTCGCGTGCCGGCAAGCGTCCAGAAGATCGGAAAGCGTATTTTCCATCCTTTGCAGTTCGCCGAGTTTTTCCCGGACTTCCATCAGTTTGTCTGCGGCTATCCGGCTGACGTCATCGCAGTGTGTCCCGTCCTCCAGTTGTAACAGATTCGCTATTTCACCCAGGCTGAAACCCAGCCACTGGGCTGTTTTGATAAAGCGCAAACGGGCCAAATCCGCTTCACCGTAGCGCCGTATGCCGCCGTAGGGCTTCTCCGGTTCAGCAAGGAGGCTTTTACGCTGGTAATAGCGGACGGTTTCCACATGGACCCCCGCCGCTTTGGCGAAAGTCCCGATTGTGTATTTGCATTGTTGCATTGGGTGTTGCATGGCTTGACTCCGTACCTTGATACGGAATTAAGCTTAATCTATTCGTGAAGTAATTGATAGAAAGCAGATACCCCTATTCACCTGGAGGAGCATGTAATGTTGACTAGAGTTTTGGATTGGATCACTCGCTTGGGCGACAAGGCCGGTTTCGGCGGCACGCTGGTTGCGGCGGCGGGTTGTTCCGCCTGCTTTCCGGCCCTGGCGGGCATTGGCGCCAGCCTGGGGCTGGGTTTTCTGGCGCAATGGGAAGGCGTACTGGTAGGCCGGGTGATTCCTGTGATTGCCTTACTGGTCATACTCATCAACATCCTGGGCTACTTCAGTCACCGCCAGTGGCACCGTACTGTGCTGGGATTGATCGGCCCCGTGCTGGTGCTTATCGGCGCGCGAACCATGAGCGAGTGGTATCTGTACCCTGGTCTAGCCTTTATGCTGGGGGTGTCGATCTGGGACATGGTATCCGCAAGAAACAAACGCTGCGAACCAAAGGAAGCTAACAACACATAGGGCTTGACTCCGTACCTGACTACGGAATTAAGCTTGAATTGTTCGATGAAGAGAAGAACCGAAAGGAACATTTAGTGACTGACACCAACACTACTCACACCAACAACAGCCGCACCGCATTGATTGCCGGCGGTCTTGCCGCGCTATTGGCATCGGCCTGCTGTCTCGGCCCTCTGGTGCTGATCCTGCTCGGTGTCTCGGGCGCCTGGATCGGAAATCTGACCGCGTTGGAACCATACCGGCCATACTTTATCGGCGCGGCGCTGATCGCCCTGTTCTTCGCCGGGCGCAGAATTTTCCGGCCGGCCCAGGCGTGCAAACCGGATGATGTCTGCGCCGTGCCCCAGGTCAGAACGGCCTACAAGGCGATCTTCTGGCTTGTGGCCGCCCTGGTGCTGCTTGCTCTTGTCTTTCCTTACATACTTCCACTGTTCTACTAATTATTCACCTGAAAGGAGATAGCCATGAAAAAGCTCGTTGCATTAACCGCTCTGCTTACTATCCTCAGCGTCCCTGCCTGGGCCGCTCCCAAGACCGTTACCCTGTCTGTACCCGGCATGACCTGCGCCGCCTGCCCGATCACCGTCAAGATGGCGCTCACCAAGGTGGATGGTGTAGAGAAGACGGAAGTGAGCTACGAGGCACTCGAAGCCGTGGTGACTTTTGACGATGAAAAAACCAACGTTGAAGCCCTGACCATGGCGACCGCCAACGCGGGTTACCCTTCCTCCGTCAAGCAGTGACACCGTAATTAAGCTGGACAAGACGTTGAGCGCCGATCTGCCCCGTAGTGGCGGCGGAGAGGCGCTGCATGTGACCGTCATCGGCGACGGCGTTGAAAGTCGTCGAGCGGGGCGTGCGGGTCACGCTTATTGAACGCGTCAATGCCGGCTGTGTGCCCTCCAAGATCGTGATCCGCGCCGCACACATCGCCCATCTGCACCGTTTCATGCACCTCGGCTAGAACAGCATCCGGCTCAACCACCAGCTTTGGGTAGGAGCCCCACCCATATCCCAACCAATCCGGTCACCACGCCGTTCCTATTCCTGGCGGCACGCGCCCGCCACTTGTCTCACCATCAAGTCCTCGATCTCCACGAGGACCAGCACGATGGACCACACCCGCAGCTATACGTCTATACGGCATCGCTTGATCGCCGTGCTGCTGGCCATGCCCCTCCTGGCATTGCAACCCGCGCTGGCAGAAGACAATTCTCCCGAGCGAGCACAACTGGCAGCACTTGTACGCCAACTCGACATGCTCGACCGCCTGGCCGAGCACGGCGCGAGCCTGCCACGCCAGGACGGTTCCCGTTACCACTTCGACTACGCGCGGCTGCGTGAGGACATCGAGCGCGTTCGCAGCGGCATCCGCGATTACCTCACGCCTCAACGCGCGCAACCGCGTGACCCCGTAACGCTGATTGGCGACTATCGCCAGGAGTCTGACGAGGAGGCCCCATGACTGCCGACCAACTGGCTGCCTTTCAGGCCAATGGAGGCTTCACCGCGTCGAGTGTGTCCGTCGTCCTCGTGAGCGGGGTGTTCGTCGTGCTGCTGCTGTGGGGTGTCTGGGCATTGCGCACTGCCTACGTCGGCTGGGCCGAAGAGCGAATTTCTCAGCGTCAGTTCCTCGGTGTCGCGGTGCGATTCGTCGCGATGTACGTCGTGCTGACATTTTTCCTTCTGTCTTGACCCAATGAGGACGTCACCATGGCCTTCCACTCCATATCCACTCGCCTCCCTCATCTCGCCATCCAGTCTGCGTTCGCTCTTATCGCGGCGGGGATGGCGCCGCTGGTATCTGCCCAGGGCCTGCCGACCATCGAAGACCCGTCGCGGGGCACCGGCAGCGGCATCATGGAGACGCTGCGCAATTACGGTTACGACATCGTGATGCTGGTCGCGCTGCTCGTGGTCGCCTCGATGTTCGTCGGCGTCTGCTACCACGCCTACAGCACCTATTCGGAGATTCACACCGGCCGCAAGACCTGGGGCCAATTCGGTTTGACGGTCGCGATCGGCGCCATCCTTTTGGTCGTGGGCATCTGGCTGCTCACTGAAGCCACCGGCGTCCTGTAGGGAGACCGGAGCAATGTCGGGGAGCCAGGACAGCCTGCACGACGGCACGGTGACGTTCCTGCCGCATCGCCTGAACCGTCAGCCCGTGGTGGTGCGCGGACTGACGGCCGACGAGCTGTGGGTCTGCGTGGGACTCTCCGCCACGGTCGGCCTGGTGCTGGGCATTCCACTGGCGTGGCTGGCGTCCACGCTCGCGATGGTGCCAACCCTGATCGTGGCGGCCATCGGCATGGGCGTGTTCGTTGGCGGCGGCGCGTTGCGACGCCACAAGCGGGGGCGTCCCGACACCTGGCTGTACCGGCACCTTCAGTGGTGGATCGCGCTGCGCCATCCCGCCTTCGCGCCCTACACGGGCGGCAGGTCGCTGGTCACGCGGTCGGGCTACTGGACGGCGCGCAGGAGTGCGCCATGAGCCGCTTCAAGAACGAGATCACGCACCTGCAGGCGCACATCAAGACCTTGCGCATGGGAGCCGGCGCGCTGTTCGTCGTCGCCCTGGTGCTGGGCTTCGGCTGGTGGAGTGCGCCTCGCGATCTGACCATCCACGTGCCGCCGGACCTGCGTTCGGGCAGCGTGCGCAAGTGGTGGGAGGTGCCGCCGGAGTCGGTCTACGCCTTTACCTTCTATGTCTTCCAGCAGCTCAACCGCTGGCCGACGAACGGCGAGGACGACTACGCGCGCAACATCCACGCGCTGTCGGCCTACCTGACACCCGGCTGTCAGATCTTCCTGCGGCGCGACTACGAGCAGCGCCGCAGCACGGGCGAACTGCGTCAGCGCGTGCGGGGCATCTACGAGATTCCGGGTCGCGGCTTCGGCGACGACCCGACGGCGCGCGTCCGTGTGGTGTCCGACCGCGACTGGATCGTCACGCTGGACGTGACGGCCGACGAGTATCACGGCGCCGAACAGGTCAAGCGCGCGCTGGTGCGCTACCCGCTGAAGGTGGTGCGTCTGGATATCGACCCGGAGCGCAATCCCTTCGGCCTGGCGCTGGACTGTTACAGCAGCACCCCGCAACGCATCGCGCCGCAGGCGGCAGCCGCCTCCGCCGTCGATGGTCCCGGTGGTCCGTAGGGAGTCCCGCGATGAAACGTCTTGTCCTCAGCTTTCTGGCAACCGCCACCTTGACCTTGTTCCTGATCCCGAGCGCTCTGGCGCTGGAGATTCTGCGCTGGGAGCGGTTGCCGCTGGCCGTGCCTCTCGTGGTCGGCCACGAGCGCGTGATCTTCATCGACCGCAATGTGCGTGTCGGCGTGCCCGCCTCGCTGGACGACCGTCTGCGTGTGCAAAGCGCCGGTGGCGCCCTCTACCTGCTTGCCAGCGAACCGATCGAGCCGACCCGCCTGCAATTGCAGGATGCCAACACGGGTATCCTGATTCTGCTCGACATTTCCGCCGAGCCTGCCGAGGCGCCGCTGGAACCCGTGCGCATCATCGAAGGCGAATCGCACGCGAAGCGCTACGGTGACACCGGCCAGCAGCCGGCCGCCGATGCGGCGCGGCTCCCCGCACGGGAGACGCCGGTTCCCGTGGTGCTGACGCGCTACGCCGCGCAGAGCCTGTACGCGCCCCTGCGCACGGTGGAGCCGGTGAACGGCGTCGTGCGCGTGAACCTGCGCCGCGACCTGGCGCTCGACACACTGCTGCCGACGCTGCCGGTGCGCGCCAGGGCGCTGGCCGCGTGGCGGCTGGAAGATCAATGGGTGACGGCGATCCGGCTGACCAACACGTCCGCCCGGTGGATCGACCTGGACCCGCGCGCCTTGCAGGGCGATTTCGTCACCGCGACGTTCCAGCACCCCGACCTGGGACCGGCGGGCGATTCGCGCGACACCAGCGTGGTGTACCTGGTGACGCGCGGCCGCGGCCTGGCGCAATCGCTGCTGCCGTCCATCAGTCCCATCGACGCTGCGCACAACTTGCCGGCCTCCGCAGCGGCCGGCAACGCGGAAGGAGCCGGCGATGCGCAGTAACGGTTTACTCAAGTGGTTGATGCTGCCGATGGCGCTGTTGCTGGTCTTCATCGGCATCAAGCTGTTTTCCGGCGACCGTGGCGCATCGCCGCTCCCCGGCGATGCCGGCGGACAACTGACGGCGGACGAGATGCGGGCGCTCGGCATCGAAGGCGACACGCCGCACGATACGGTCGCCACGCTGGTGGCCCAGGTACGGCAGTTGCGCACCGAATTGCAGACCGCGCTGTCCGACAACCGCAACCAGCGGGCGGAGAACGATCGCCTGCGTCAGCGCGAGCGGTCGATCGAGCAGCGTATCCAGAATGTCCTGGACACCGAACGCGCCCAACTGCGTCAGGATCGCGAACAGACAGCCAGCGAACGGCAACAGGCCCAGGGGTTGTTGCAGGACTTGCAACGCCAGTTTGAAGGCCTGGGGGGCAGGGCCGACCACACCGACCTGCCGATCGGTCTCGGGCTGGAAGAAGGCGATGGCCAGCACTTCGGCCGCGACGCCGTGCGCTGGGTCGAGCCGGACGACGCCAGGCCCGCCGAAGGCAGAAGCGGCGGTCGCGGCGGCTTCAGCTTCCCCAACGACTTCAAGCCGGGCGGCGAAGCCCTGGACGCCGCATCCGAGACCCTCGGCCGCGCCACCGGCGGCGCCGTCGGCACGTCGTCGCTTGAGGCGGTCTACACCGTGCCGTCGAACTCGACCCTGATGGGATCGATCGCGATGACGGCCCTTATCGGGCGCGTGCCCATCGACGGCACGGTGAACGATCCCTATCCGTTCAAGGTCGTGATCGGCCCCGACAACCTCACGGCCAACGGCATCGACATCCCGGATGTGGCCGGCGCGGTTGTCAGCGGCACGGCCTCGGGGGACTGGACGCTTTCCTGCGTGCGCGGGCAAATCCGCTCCATCACCTTTGTGTTCGAGGACGGCACCATCCGCACGCTGCCGGAAGAGTCCGGTCGCAACAGCAGCAACCGGAACGATACCGGCACCCAGGGAGGTCTCGGCTGGATCAGCGATCCCTACGGCATCCCTTGTGTCAGCGGTGAACGACGCAGCAACGCCCAGCAGTACCTCGGCACCCAGGCCCTGATCACGGCCGCCGGCGCGGGCGCGGCCTCGCTGATCGACTCGGACAGCGGCCGGGTGTCCTACGTCGGCAGTGACGGCTCGATCGGGACGGTCGGGATCACCGCCAACGAGGCCATGGGCCGCATCCTGGCCGGCGGGGTGCAGGAGATGTCGCAGTGGGTGAACAAGCTCTATGGCCAGGCCTTCGCTGCCGTCTATGTCGCACCGGGCGCCCAGGTCGCCGTCCATATCGAGCAGCCACTCACCATCGACTACGACGCCAAGGGGCGCCGGGTCGATCACCGTCTCGGAGGTTCCCATGTCCCGGATCTGGATTGAACGGCTTGCCGTCGTGCTCGCGGTCGTCGCACTGGCCGGCTGCGCGACCAGCAAGGAGAAGCTGCTGACCCACGGCGACCAGACCATGCTCGACATCTGGAATCAGGAAACGGGCGGACCGGCGGGAGGCGGCCGCGCATCGCGCGAGCTGCTGGACGCCCGGCAGACCCTGCGGCGGGCGCTCACCGACACGGACATGCAGGCCGCGCCCGGCGTGCAGGCTCGTTACACCCGCACGGCGCAGAACGAGATTTACCGGCAGTTCCACCGCCTCCCCAACCCGGACCTGGTGATGTACGTGTTCCCGCACCTGGCCGGCACCGATCCGGTGCCGGTGCCCGGCTACAGCACGGTGTTCCCGTTTTATCAGCGCGTGCAGTACGCCCTGCCGGGCGAGCGTGTGGAGGACTATTGAATGGCGTGGTCACTGTCACTGCCGTGGTCACGCAAACGTGTGCCGGCATCCGAGGAATCCGAAGCACAGCAGGCCGACGCCTGGGAACGCCATGTGGCTGACCTGAAAGCACATGGCATTCCCGAGCCCGGCACCCGCCTCGATCCGAAACACCGGCCCGCCACTCAGGCGGACGAACAGGCCCTCTACGACGTGGCGCCGTCCTTCGTGGACCTGTTGCCCTGGGTGGAATATCTGGCCGACGCCAAGAGCCTGTTGCTGGAGGACGGCGAATCGGTCGCGGCGTTCTTTGAGCTGACACCGATCGGCACCGAAGGACGCGAAAGCGATTGGCTGTGGCAGGCCCGAGACGCGCTGGAGAATGCCCTGCAGGACAGCTTCGACGAACTCGACGAGCAGCCGTGGGTGGTGCAGCTCTATGCCCAGGACGAAGCCGACTGGACGGGCTATCTGAACATCTTGCGGGACTACATCCAGCCGCGCGCACAGGGCAGCGCGTTCAGCGACTTCTACCTGCGGTTCTTCGCGCATCACCTGCGGGCCATCACCAAGCCGGGCGGCCTGTTCGACGACACCACCGTGACCCGCCTGCCGTGGCGCGGCCAGACGCGGCGCGTGCGCATGGTGGTCTATCGTCGCGCGCCGGGCGCTTCACACCGTCGTGGCCAATCGCCCGAACAGGCCCTGGCAACAGTGTGCGACCGGCTGGTCGGCGGTCTCGCCAATGCCGGCGTCAAGGCGCGGCGCCTGGGCGCGGCGGACATCCACGCCTGGTTGCTGCGCTGGTTCAACCCGAATCCGAGCTTGCTGGGCGCGACGGCTGCCGATCGTGAGCGCTTCTACCAGTTGGCCGCCTACCCCGAAGAAACGAACGAAGGCGACGTCGAACTCGCCAGCGGCACGGACTTCTCGCAACGGCTGTTCTTCGGCCAGCCACGCTCCGACGTGGCGAACGGCATCTGGTTCTTCGACAACATGCCGCATCGGGTCATGGTGCTCGACCGGCTGCGCACGCCGCCGGCAACCGGACATCTGACCGGGGAAACGCGCAAAGGCGGCGATGCCTGCAACGCGCTGTTCGACCAGATGCCCGAGGACACTGTGATGTGTCTCACCCTCGTCGCCACGCCGCAGGACGCACTGGAAGCGCATCTGAACTACCTGGGCAAGAAAGCGGTCGGCGAAACGCTGGCGTCCGAGCAGGCCCGGCAGGACGTGCAGCAGGCACGTTCGCTGATCGGCAGTTCGCACAAGCTCTACCGTGGCGCGCTGGCCTTCTACCTGCGCGGGCGCGACATGGCCGAACTCGATGCGCGCGGCCTGCAACTCGCCAATGTCATGCTCAACGCTGGCCTCCTGCCCGTGCGCGAGGAGGATGAGGTCGCGCCGC
>JBJHBT010000049.1:0-21849 GCA_050485645.1 Gammaproteobacteria bacterium
GACGGTGGCAGCAGAAAATCCGTGTCACGATTGATTGGCCGAAAATTGCTCATCGCTGTTCTGCACCAGGAGAAAACTGAACGTGATTATCGCTTATCCATCGGTAAGTCCGACAGGCTGCTAGGGGGGAATTTCATGAACAGGAATCAGGGCGTGGACCGTGGGCTGGACGCAGCTGGCTCTGGCGGCCAGACACGGTTTTGGTTCGCGGGGGGGGTAAGAGATGGGCAGTAGTCGTCCATGGGGTACTCACCCGGTTCGCAAGGCCATCGAGTCGAGTTCGCTGCTGCTTGGCGCGGATATCCGGCCTGTCGACAATCGGCTGCTTGCGTCCCTGCGGGCAGGCGGACTTGCGCGTATCGAGCCGTATCTCGCGGCGGTGGAGCTGCCGCTGGGTGAAGTGCTTCACGAACCCGGGACGCGAATGCCCTATGTGTACTTTCCGGTGACCGCGATCGTGTCGCTGCTGTATGTGATGGAGAACGGCGCATCGGCGGAGATTGCGCTGATTGGCAACGACGGCATGCTCGGCATTGCCACCGTGCTGGGCGGGGAGAGCATGTCCAGTCGCGCGGTTGTGCAGAGTGCCGGATGGGGTTTTCGGATGCGGCTGGCACCGTTTCGCAGGGAGATCGGGCGTGGTGGTGCGCTGCTGCACCTTCTGCTGCGGTACACGCAGTCGCTGATTGCGCAGATGAGTCAGACCGCGGTGTGCAACCGGCATCACTCGATCGACCAGCAGCTCTGCCGGTGGCTGCTGATGAGCATGGATCGACTGCGAACGAACCAGCTCAACATGACCCAGGAGCTGATTGCGAACATGCTGGGTGTCCGGCGTGAGGGCGTGACCGAGGGGGCGGGGAAACTGCAGGCTGCCGGTGCGATTCGCTACCGCCGTGGCCGTATTACCGTGGTGGACAGGCCGATGCTGGAGCGCCTTGTCTGCGAGTGCTACGCGGCGTTGACGCGCGAGTCTGATCGTCTGCTCTCGCCTGCCGGTGGTACCACCACCGCGCGTGCGTTCCCGGCGGGGTCTGCTGCCGCCAGCCGCACCGGCCGTGAGTGGTCAGTGCAGCAATGAGGATCAGCATGAACGTGAAAACGGCAGAGGCCAATCGGCCTCTGCCTTCGAAATGCCTTCACGCGATACGAAGGCTGTCATAGCCGGCGCGATGGTCAGTCGGTCCGGTAGGCTGGCGCGGCGCGCAATTCCGCATCGGTCATGTTAACGCGAAAGACCACATCGCCATCCTCGTCCACACTGTGCTCGAGGGAATCCCATCCAATGGCGACATCCCGCTCGCCTATGCCCAGAAAACCGCCCACGCCTACGATCACCGCCAGAACCTGGCCGTCCCGGTCGAGGATGAAATCATTGATGGGCCCGAAGTTCTCGTCCTGTCGCGACAGCAGTGCCGAGCCGGTCAGGTCCTTGGCACTGATCGCACCGGCAGGCTTGCTCAGTATCGGTGTATTGTGAGCGGTGCGCTGGCCCTGTGCGGACTGGGAGCCTGCGCGTTGCTGCGCCGATTCGGCCGCTCCACGCTGCTGTGCCCTTTCGTTTCCAGGGGCCGCAGGTGAACCGCGCTGCTGCGTTTGAGCACCCTGCGGACGCGTCTCGGCGTCCTGCGCAAGCGCCGCGCCGACACCGAGTGTAATGGCCGGCGTCAACAGCGCGCACAGGCCGAGTGAAGTCAGTTTGTTCATGGAATCTCTCCGGTGAATTTTTCGACTGGCGAAACCGCCGGTCGAGCGGCTCGTGTGGTAGCCGGCCATTCACCGGCGCCCGCACAAGCTGCAAACACAAGGCTAGCGGCATATCGCTGTGCGGTCGGTGTGCCAGCGAACTTATCAGCGAAGAGCGGGTTTCTCGTCAGCAGCGCAATACCCTGCTTTCACGTCGGCGCCTTCGCTACCGGCCTGCGGAAGTGGCCTGTTGAAGCCTACCTGTACATGCTTGTATTGGCAGACGTAGTATTTCGCCCATGATCACCGCAACTTTCATCCGGTTCCGCCGCGGGGAGCCATTCGCGCACCGCGTCAGACGCAACCCGTTGCGCGCGATGCCCGCTTTGCTTCTTGTCGCGTTCAGTGGCGTTTTATTCGCGAGCGAGGCGCTGCTGGTTCTTGCCGAGCGCGGTCGCGACAAGATCGACGGGATCATCATGCTTGGGGAAGAGGGGCGCAGCCCGGGATCGACGGAGACGATCACGCGGCTGACCGAGGCGGAGATCAATGCTGTCCTGAACGTGTACGGGCCCGAGCTGCTGACGGAGGGCATCGCCAGTCCTGAGATCCGGCTGGGCACCGACGGCCGAATTCGCGCACGCGCCACGATTGACCTGAGCGCCGTACGGAGCTCGCGGCCACGCGCCTGGCACGACCCGCTGGCCTACATCACCGGTTCGGTCGAAGTCGTCGCCACGGGCCGTGTGGTCGCGCAGGACGGTGTGGGTCGGGTGCTGCTCGAGACCACAACCGTTGGTGGTGTTTCCGTACCCCAGGGTGTGGCGCATGAGCTGATCCGCTACTACACCACCACGCCGGACGATCCTGGCGGCTTCGATATCGACACGCCGTTCGAGCTCCCGCACAGCATCCGCCATGTCCTGGTCGAACAGGGCCACGCGATCGTCGTACAGTAAACGGCGCGCGTTCTGCCCGAGCCCCCTCACCTCGCGTGCCTGGCCGGGGTGGTGGATATGTTCGGCAGTGCCGCGGATATTACTCCGCCGAACCGCCGGCCGTCATATTCCCCATGCCGGCACCATACAGCAACTGAACGCCGTGGAAATCTCCCGGCTGCAGGTCGCTGTAGTGCTCGTTGTATCGGAACGACATGACCTGTCCGGACGGGCTTGGGTGATCCAGGCCGATCGCATGGCCGATCTCGTGAATCAGCGTGTAACGCAGATCGTAGACGTCGGTATCGCCGTCGAATCCCACTTTCCACCTCTGGTCGGGGTTCAGGCACACCAGCGCACGGTCGATCGCCTTGATGCCATCGCTGCTGCCAGGCTGATACACGACGTTGGCATAGGCGCGGCCGACAGGTTGGCCCTGGGCGCCAATCAGGATGTCCGCCTGGCTGGCGTCATCGACGGGTATGAAAGTGATGTTGGCAGCCACTTCCCAGGCACGGAATGCGGCCGCCGTTTCCGCGTGAAGCGTCGCCGTGGAAATGCCATTGCGCGTCGCCAGGTCGGTCATCGGCACCAGTTCGCCACAATTCCGTGCGCCGTCGAAGCGCATCGGGACGTCCACGAACGCATAGCTGACTGTCGCCCCCGCCCCGAGCGCGTTCTCGCCCCACTTGACGTGGTAGCCGTCGAGTTTGAGCAACCGGAAACCGCCATCGCTGCCGATGGTTGCGCCGGCCATGCTGAATGCATTGGAGCAAGCCAATGCGAGGCAGAGCAATCCGCCTCCGCTGACCGCGGATCTTCGCATCCTAATCCCCTTCTGCGGCGCCGCGTTGACCGGGGCGCTCTTCTGGGGAGGAATAGTATCGGACAGCCACCGATCATAGGCGGCAAGCTGTCACAAAACAGGCATTTGCCTATGGGGAACGCCTCGCCGCGGGCGGTGACGGGGCTGGAGCGATCACACTCACCTCGACATGGTGCTCCTGGCGGTCGTCCACCAGGGGGATCAGGCATTGCAGGCGCCCCCCCCACTGGCCAACCGACGCGCCCACGTCGGTGCCGTCCACCGCGGCGCCGTCCACCGTCACACGGATCGCCTGTGCCGTTTGCCCGGCGACCCGCCTGACGGCGATGTGGTAGACGGTGTCGCGATAGCGGTAGTGGATTGTGTACGCCGGCCAGTCCATCGGGACGCACGGCGCGATGCGCAGATGATCCACTTCCAGGCGCAGGCCGAGCAGGGTTTCCACGATCAGCCGGTACATCCAGCCCGCCGCCCCGGTATACCAGGTCCAGCCGCCGCGGCCGGTGTGGGGCGACACGCCATAGACGTCCGCGCACATGACGTAGGGCTCGACCTTGTAGCGCTCGATGGCTTCCGCGGTACTGCCGTGATGGACGGGATTGAGCAGGGCGAAGTATTCCCACGCGCGTTCGGTGTCGCCCATCATGGCCAGGGCCATCGTGGTCCAGATTGCGGCGTGGGTGTACTGACCGCCGTTCTCGCGCACGCCGGGGATGTAGCCCTTGATGTAGCCCGGTTCCAGATCGGAGGTATCGAAAGGCGGGTCGAGCAGCTGGATGAGTTGCTGCTCGCGCCGCACCAGGCGCTGGTCAACCGCCGCCATCGCCTGACGCGCGCGCCGGGGATCGCCGCCCCCGGAAATGACCGCCCAGCTCTGGCTGATCGAGTCGATCTGGCATTCTTCATTGCTGGATGAACCCAGTGGCGTGCCGTCGTCGAACCAGGCGCGCCGGTACCAGGCGCCATCCCAGGCCTGTGCGTCGATGTGGCCACGCAGTTCGGCCGCCTGGGTGGTGCACAGCCCGGCGAATTCGGCGTCGCCGCGATCGCGCGCGAGACCGGCAAACGACTCGAGATTCTCGACCAGAAACCACGCCAGCCAGACGCTTTCGCCCTTGCCCTGGCGACCGACGAGATTCATGCCGTCGTTCCAGTCGCCGCAGCCCATCAGTGGCAGATGGTGGACGCCGAATCGCAGGCCGTGCCGGATGGCGCGCACGCAGTGTTCATAGAGGCTGGCTGCTTCAGTGGAGCGTTGCGGATGGTCGTAGTAGGCTTCTTCGTCGGCATGCAGCTCGCGGCCTTCGAGAAAATGTATCGGCTCGTCCAGCACACCGGTATCGCCGGTGGTGCACACGTAGCGACAGGTGGCATACGGCAGCCACAGGTAGTCATCGGAGAAACGGGTGCGCACGCCCTGTCCGTCGGGCGGGTGCCACCAGTGCTGCACATCGCCCTTGATGAACTGGCGCCCGGCGTGCCGGAGCAACTGCTCGCGGGCCAGCCACGGGGTGGTATGGACAAGCGCCATGGTGTCCTGCAGTTGATCGCGGAAGCCGTAGGCGCCGCCGGACTGGTAGTAGCCACTGCGTCCCCACAGCCTGCACGACAGCGTCTGGTAGATCAGCCAGCCGTTCGCCAGCACATTCAACGCGGGGTCAGGCGTGTCCACATTCACCGCGCCGAGGGTGCGGTTCCAGTGCTCCCACACCGCTTCCAGCGCCTCCCGCGCCTTCTCCTGCCCGCCGAAGCGCTGAACGAACCGCCGTGCCTCGTCGGCGGTGGCGGCCGCGCCGAAGATGAACACGATCTCGCGTTCCTGCCCCGAGGCCAGTTCGATGCGGGTCTGCAGCGCGGCGCACGGATCGAAAGCGGCACCGGTTCGGCCGGACAGGCGCCTGCGGCGCATCGCCGCCGGTCTCGTCAGCGAGCCGTTGGGGCCGATGAACTCGGCGCGATTGCCGCACACCGAGCGCTCGCGCTCGCTGACATGCGCAAACACCACCCGGTTGCGGCATTCACGGCCGAAAGCGTTGTGGGCAAACAGCGCGCCGCTGTGCGCATCCATTTCGGTGACGATGTGCATCAGATTGGTGTGTCGCCACTCGCCGAGCACCAGTTCCCAATACCCGGTCAATGACAGGCTGCGTGTTTGCGTGGACGAGTTGCGCAGCTTGACCACAACGAACTTCACCGGCGCATCCATGGCGACGTAAGTGAAGAGTTCGGAGGCGATCCCGGCTTCGTAGTGTTCGAACACGCTGTAGCCGAATCCGTGCCGACACACATAGCCGGACGTGCCGCGAGCGGGCAGCGGCGTCGGCGACCAGAACGCCCCGGTTTCCTCGTCGCGGATGTATAGCGCCTCGCCACTGCTGTCGCACAATGGGTCGTTGTGCCACGTGGTCAGGCGGAACTCGTGCGCGTTTTCCACCCAGGTATAGGCGCTGCCGCTCTCGCTGACGACCGTGCCGATGTGCGGGCTGGCGATGACATTGACCCACGGTGCCGGCGTGGTCTGGCCCGGTTCGAGGGTGATGACGTACTCGTGCCCGTCGGGCGTGAAGCCGCCGAGACCGTTGACGAAAATGCGCTCACGCGACGCCAGCGGATAGGCCGCTTCAACGACCGCCTGCCTGACGGGTTCCAGCAGGTCCGACTTGCGTTTTGCCGAGACGCGACGTTCCACCTGCTCGATCAGGGTCTGGGCGGTATCGCTGAAAACGATGCGCGCGACCGTCTGCAGCAGCACCCGTTCGTCCTCGGAAAGTTCCTCGGCACGCCGCACGAAGACCCCGCCCGGCTTGTCTGCCACCTGCGCTTCGGGCCCGGCGTTGATCAGCCCCATGATCTGATCATGCAACTGCGCCCGGTATCCGGAAAAATCCTCATTCAGGATCACCAGATCGGCGCTCACGCCCTTCATGCGCCAGTAGGCGTGCGCCTGCAACACCTGCTTGACCAGATCGATGCGATTGAGATCACCGATGGTCAGCAGGATGATCGGCAGATCGCCGGAGATGGCGAAGCGCCACAGTCCGGACTGGCCCAGCCGGTTGCGGGCAATGACGTCGGGTGCGGCGCGGCGCAGGGGATTGCCGTAGATCACGGAGTTGGCCAGGCGGCCGAAGACCTGGGCATCGGCCTCGCTGGCGTTGAGATGGCGCAGCACTTCCTCGCTCTGGAACCAGGCCATCTCGAACGCGCGCTCGACGAAGTGGCGGTCGCAGTATTTGTCCAGCAGGGCCAATGCCGCCTCGCGCGTGTCTGCGACGCCGGAGATGATCTGCACGCTGGCCGACTCGTCGGGTGACAGGGTCAGCATACGGCGGATCGCGACGATGGGATCGAGCACCGGACCGGCTGTGTTCGACAGGCTGGATGAATGCTCGCCGTTGTCGAGCACCAGCGGGTTGGCCACCGTGCGACCGCGCCCGATGAAGCGGGCGCGGTCGGTCTCGTAGGACGGTTCATCGGTCTGCGCGCCTGGTGCGGCCAGCAGGTGAAACATCCACGGCACCTGCTCGCCTGGCATGCGAGGACGGCGGGTACAGAGGATGGCCTGGCGCTCGGGCAGAATTTCACTCTGCACGAACAGGTTACTGAAGGCACGGTGCGCAAGGTCGGCGTTCAACGGCGCCAGGACCACTTCCGCGTAGCTCGTCACCTCGATGTGACGGCGTCGCGACGACTGGTTGGTGAGCGTGACACGACGGATCTCGACGTCGTCTTCGGGGGACACGCTGATCTCGGTGTGCGCTTCGATCGCCTGGTCGAGCCGTCGGTATTCGGCGCGTGCCTGCACGAAGATCGCTTCGTAGTGATCGGCACGGCGCAGGGTCGGCTGGTGCGCGGTCGACCAGTAGTGCCCGCTGTCACGGTCGCGCAGATAGATGAAAGTTCCCCACGCGCCGGTGGTGGCATCCTCGCGCCAACGGGTGACGGCGAGTTCGCCCCACCGGCTGGCGCTGCCGCCGGCGTGGGTCGCCATGACATGGTAGCGGCCGTTCGACAGCAGGTGCACTTCGGGAATGGGAATATTCACGTCGGTGAACACGCGCATGAACATGCCGGCGTCGCCGCTGGGCGGGCGGGCAGCGGCGCTCACTTCGGCCGCGTGCGGGTGCAGGGTGGCACCCTTCTTCGGCACCCGCTCCTGCAGCAGCAATTCGGTCGCTCGCACCAGCGGGTCGGACATGAAGCGGCGCTGCATCGGCTGGTCGAGCAGGACGTGCGCGAAGGCCAGAAGCGTCATGCCCTGGTGATGTGCCATGAACGCCCGCACGGTGGCGTGTGGCTTGCCCCGCGGCACCCGCGATGGCGTGTAGTCGATCGCCTCGTAGAAGCCGTAGATGCCGCGAAAGCCATGATCCGCCAGCGTTTGCAGGTTGCGGCACGCTTCCCGCGGCGTCACCGTCAGTGCCAGTGCGCTGGCGTAGGGTGCGATCACCAGATCGTCACCCAGGCCGCGTTTGAAGCCGAGGCCGGGCACGCCGAACGCCCTGTACTGGTAGACATGATGGATGTCGGTGGCGTTGTAGCAGGACTCGGATATGCCCCAGGGCACCTCGCGTTGCCGGCCGTATTCGATCTGGCGCGACACCGCGGCCTTGCAGGTCTGCTCCAGCAAGGTGTTGGCGTAGCTCGGCATGATCAGCTGCGGCATCAGGTACTCGAACATCGAGCCGCTCCACGAAATCAGGCTGACTTCGCCGCCCTGACTGGTCAGCAGGCGACCGAGCGAGAACCAGTGCTTCTGCGGCAACTGCCCCTGCGCGATGAGCAGAAAACTGGCCAGCCGCGCTTCCGATGCCAGCAGGTCGTAGCAGGACGGATCGCGGCGCCGCTCACGGACGTCGTAACCGATGGCCAGCAGCCCGCTCGCGGTGTCATAGAGAAAGCCAAAATCCATTGCCGCCAGTTCGCGGCAACGGCGGATCAGATCATCGATCATGCCGAGCTGTTCCAGCGCAGCCTTGCCGGGCACATGCGTTCCGGCAACGTCCGCGGCGGCCATACCCGTGGCGGCCGTGCCCAAGCCGGCCAGTTGCATGCGGGTGGGGATGGCTTCGTCCCGCCACGAATCGGGCACCAGGTACGCAAGCTCCTCCCGCAGCGCGCGGGATTGCTGATCGAATGTCCGCGCCCAGTAGACCAGTTCGCCGTTGATGTTCGTCGGCAGCGATTCGAGCAGGTCGTCGCCGAGGCGGCGTATCTCGTTCAGTACGCTGGTGGCGGCAGCCAGTGTGCGCGGCGGTCCGTCACGCAGTCGGGCGCGCAGCGTATCTCGCAGCAGGCCGATCGCCTTCGCCAGTTCGGGAACGGAGTCGGCCGGCAGCTCCTCGGCCAGCACTCGCAGGGTGTCCCGCAGTCCCTGCCAGGCATTGGGGGACAGCACTGGCTGATGCTTCATTTCGGCCAGTCCCGCCTGCAGCGTCAGCAGACTGCCGGCCAGGTTGCCGCTGTCCACCGACGAGACATATCGCGGTTGCAGCGGTTGCAGGGTGCGGGTGTCATACCAGTTGTACAGGTGGCCACGGTAGCGTTCCAGCTTTGCCATCGCAGCCAGGGTGTTGCCGACACGCCGCAGGCACTCCCCGGCCGTGATATAGCCAAAGTCGACCGCCGCGAGGTCCGCCAGCAGTGACAGGCCGATGTTGGTGGGCGACGTGCGAGAGGCGAGGGCGGGTGCCGGATATTCCTGGAAGTTGTCCGGCGGCAGCCAGTTGTCATCCGCGCCGACGAAGTCCGCGAAGTAGCGCCAGGTGCGCCGCGCCGACGACTGCAGGAAAGCCCGCTGTTCGCCGTTCAGCCCCGGGGCGGGGGCGACCAGCGGCTGGCTGATCCACCAGCCGACAACCGGTGAGAACAGCCACAGCAGCAGGATGGGGGCGGCGTAGAGCCACGCCGCCGGCTGACTGGCCGCGGCCAATGCCGCCCCCAGTGCCACCGCGAGCGTCGGCGCGATCCACATCTCGCGGAAAAACCCGGCCAGCGTGCGGCGCGCGTTGCGGCGCGCATAGGCGGGCAGCTGCCACAGCAGCAGGCCGCGTCGTGTGAACAGCATCCGCACCCCCGAGCGCGCGATCGCGTCCAGGCTGATCCGCGTGTCATAGGGCAGGAAGATCAGGGTGAGCAGGGCGAGCGCCATCGGGCGCCCGGCGGATCTGCCGGTCTGGCTGACATGCACCAGCCAGTCGCGTTCGTCCGGCTTGCGGACCAGCTCGATCACGCTGCACAGCAGGGTGGGCAGGCACACCACCGCCAGCACCAGCACTGTCCACAACCACCCGGGTCCTGGCCCCAGCAGCCAGCCTCCGGCGAGCAGGGTCAGCAGTGCCGGCGCCACCAGGCTGCGCCGCAGGTTGTCGTGAAGCTTCCACAGCGACAGGGCCGACAGCGGGTTCGCCTGCCGTTTCGCCTGCGCGCCATCCGGGCCGGGGGGAGCCGGCACACGCGGCAGCAGCCAACCGGCCAGCTGCCAGTCGCCGCGTATCCAGCGGTGTCGTCGGCTGGCCTCGATGGTGACGCTGGCGGGATGTCCTTCGATGACATCGACATCGGTCACCAGCGCCGAACGTGCATAGCCGCTTTCCAGCAGATCGTGGCTGAGAATGAGATTCTCCGGAAAGCGGCCGTCGACGGCCTGACGAAACGCATCGACGTCGTAGATTCCCTTGCCGATGAACGAACCTTCCGCGAACGCGTCCTGATACACATCCGACACTTCGCGCGTGTAGGGATCGATTCCAGAATCGCCTGAGAACAGTCTGGTAAAGCGCGATTGGCCGGCACTGGTCAGACTGATCGACGCACGCGGTTGCAGGATGGCGTAGCCTTCGACGATGCGGCCCTTGCCGGCATCATAGACCGGCCGGTTGAGCGGATGCGCCAGGTTGCCTGCCAGAGTGCGCGCCGCATCGCGCGGCAGCTGCGTGTCGGTATCCAGAGTGATGGCATACCGGATGGATCCGAGAATGGACGTATCGCCGACGATCTCCGAAAACGCCGTTCGTGCGCCGCCTCTGAGCCGGGCATTGAACTGTTCCAGTTTACCTCGCTTGCGCTCGTAGCCCATCCACACCCGTTCGAACGGATTCCACAGGCGCGGCCGGTGAAACAGATAGAAGATACACGGGCGATCATCGCGGTAGGTCGCGTTGAGCGCCTCGACCGCGGCGCGCGCGTGATCGAGCAGTGCCGTGTCGTTCGGCAGTGTTTGCTCGGGCGCGTCACAGAAATCCGTCAGCAGGGCGAAGAACAGATTGGCATCGCGGTTGCCGAGATAGCGGATCTCCATGGCTTCGAGCAGATCGTCGACGTCCTGCAGACTGGTCAGCAGGGTGGGGACGATCACGATGGTGCGATGGTTGTCCGGAATTCCTGTTGAAAAGTCCAGCCGCGGCAGCCCGCGCGGTGGCAGCAGGAGCGTGACCAGCAGGTTGACCAGCGGCACGGCCAGCGCCGAGGCGGCGATAATCAGTGGCAACGCGAGCAACCAGAGCCGCCAGTCGTCCGTTATCGATCCGCCCGCTGCGGAGTCGAGCGTGGACAGCACCAGCGCGATCGGAATCAGCGTGAACAGCAGGATGGTGCCGAGATAAACAGGCAGGCGGAAGTTCCGGCCTGCGCGACCGATGCGCGATTTCCACGACGGCCGCCAGCCAACAGCGCGCTCCAGCTGCGGGCGGCCATGATCGATGAGGTAGTAACCGACATGTGCGCTGCGGTCGTGCCCGCCCTGTTGCGCCGCGGTGGCGCGCGCAAGCGCGATGGCTTCGCGCGCCACCGCCAGTTCGCTGCACGCGCTGCGTCGTGCGATGTCCTCGATGACATGCCGGTAGCGGTCGCGGGTGGCGAAGTCCTGGCTGGCATACATCGCCATCGGATCCTCGCGCAACGTCAGTTCGACGACGCTGAGCGACTCGACGTACTGCTTCCAGTCTGTGGCGCTAATGAAACGCAGGCTGCCAACGCTGTTGGCGATGGAGATCTGATTGGCCGCGGCGGTCCGGCCGGCCGCCTCCGACAGTTCGGTGGCGGTCACCCCCTGTTCGAGCAGCTTGTGCTCGACCCAGGTCTGCACGAACGCCATGGCCGGTCCCTGCGCCTGGAGTCGACCGTAAAACTCCTCCACGAAGGGCGCGGTCAGCGGCACATCGGCATTGGCGAACTCGGCCAGCAGCTGGATCAGCCGTTTCGGTTCGCGTTCGGCCGCTGCGAGCATGCGGTCCGCCCAGCTGATGGCCGCGTCGCGCTCCTCGCGCCGCTGGGCGATACGCACCCCGACGCGGCGCAGATTCTCCAGCAGCGCCAGCTGCAGCATGATGGGGAAGGCCCACAATTCACCCAGCTTCAACGGTTCGACGGTCTGGTAGGCGGCGATGAACTGCGTGGCGTTGTCGCTGTCGACGCGCCCGTCCATGTGGGAAATCAGCTCCAGCGCCAGGTCGTAGATGCGCGGAAAACCGGCTGATGCGCCATCGGCCAGTCGCGGCAACTGGCGGCTGTATCCGCGTGGCAGATGCCGACGCGCCAGCGTGATCTGCTGCTCGATCAGATAGAAGTTGTCGAGCAACCAGGCCTCCGCCGGCACAATTCGTTGTCCCTGTGTGGCGACGGCGGTCACGACGTCATACGCCGCCAGCAGCACGCGCGCATTGTCCGTCAGCCGTGGCAGCAGCCTGTCCGGTCCCGGACGCGGGTCGACTCGATGCCGGCCCGCCAGCGTCACCGCGTGGCGCTTCAACTGCCCGATGCTGAACAACCCTGAACGCAACAAATCGGTATCCCGATCGCGATGCAAGGCATTGCGCATTCGTGACGACAGTCCGGAGTGATTCCTGGTTATGACATCCTCCTTCTCAGAACGTGACCTGACATCACCAATGACATTCCAGCCAGAATAAAGAAATCGCCAAACCGTCAATCATTGGAGATTCGTTCAGTTTAAGACCTGCAATGCACGCGAGGGGCTTTTTTTTTACCGGAAATTCGTCCGAAAAATGATGGCGTCGGGTATGTTCGATAACGCACAGACCATCCACCGGATTCCACTATCGTAGGAACATTGCTCTGCATCTGCCTGAGTTCATGGCAACGCGCAGAACCCGAGTGTAACGGTCATCTGGAGGTCCGCTCATGAACGGGAGTCAGGTTGAAAGTGGTGCGAACGGAAAAAAGGCGAAGGGGAAGGACAAGGAGGATTCCGGCAACGTGACCGACGACAGCACCGGGCACAAGGATAAAGCCGGTAAGCACAGCGGCAAGACCGGCGCCGTGTTGGGGAAGATCAATGACGGTGCCAGAAAGACGAAGAAATGAACCATGGATGGAATAATCATGCATGAAGCGATGATTGCATATTGGTCTGAAGGAGATTGAAGTGGCGGGTACGAAAATTCTGGCTCTTGTGTTGCTTGTTGTGGGTTTGATTCTGCTTTTCTTCGCGTATCAGTCGTCCCAAAGCCTGGGCGATCAGGTCTCGGAGGCCGTTACCGGCCGTTTCACCGACTCCACCATGTGGTTTCTGCTCCTTGGCGTGGCGGCCGTGGTGGCCAGCGGTGGACTGATGCTGTTCGGTAAATCCGCAAACTCCTGAGTCCGGCCTCAAGCTCTCGCCGTGCTTCAGCGGCGGGCATGCTGCCGCAGTGTCACGTGGGAGATCCTCGATTGATGCGGAGATTCGAGCGACCGGACCTGAAGCCGGCGGCACATCTGATTTTCCTGCTTTGTGCCTGTCTGCTTCTGATTTTCGGGGTGACGGTCAGCTGGCTTGGCGCTCAGATCGCAGCGCTTGGTGGAGATCTGTATTTCCTGGCAGCGGGTCTGGCGTTCCTTGCGGCTGCGCTGGCAGGTCTGTTGCGGTGGCGGTGGGTGACGGTGTGGTTCCTGACCGGCCTGGTATTGGCCACCGCGCTTTGGGGTGTTCTGGAAGTGAATGCTCTGGGTTGGATGGACTCATGGCCATTCGACCTGGCAGGCCGCATGGCTGTTCCGGCGCTGCTGTTGATGCTGTTCCTGTCAATCGTCACATTCGGCGCGAAAGACAGCAGATCCTGGAGATCAACAAGTTCAGTCACTGGCGCATCGGTTGCAGGTCTCGTGGGCGTCCTGGTCATTGCTCTGGTGTGGGTGCGCTGGGAGCGGGTTGAGGAGCCATCGCTACTTACTGTTCAGACTGAATCCTTTCCCGGCCACAATTCGGCCACGGCATGGATGGCTTACGGCGGCTCTGCCCTGGGGGCGGCCTACAGCCCGGCCAGCCTCATCACGCGTGGAAACATCGCGTCGCTTGACGAAGTCTGGCGGTTTCGGACGCAGGACATGCCGCCCAACGATCGGGTGTTCTTTTCGGCTCAAAACACCCCGGTTTATGCACAGGGCCTGTTATATACGTGCTCGCCGTCGAATCGGGTTTTCGCTCTGGACCCATCGTCTGGACAGCTTGTGTGGCAGTTCGATCCGGAAGTCGACCCGATGGATATGGAGTCGCTTTTCTCCGTGGCCTGTCGGTCAGTCGGTTTCCACGAGTCAGCGGACGTCGCGGGCCGATGCCGCTCCCGAGTGTTCGTTGCCACTGTCGACGGTCGGCTGATCGGACTGGATGCCGGGATCGGGGATGTTTGTTCCGAGTTTGGCGTTGATGGTGTTGTGGACCTCTCCCATGGAATGGGTTTTCGGGAAACGGGGTTTGCGTCGTCGACATCCGGACCGGCGGTCATCGGTGATCTCGTTATCATCGGGCAACAGGTCAGCGACAATCAGCGTCGTGATGCGCCGTCAGGCGTGGTGCGGGCCTACGATGCACGTACCGGAGACCTCCGGTGGGCATGGGATGCCCATCGGCAGGGTATCGCGGACGTGCCGCTTGCCGAGGGCGAAATATATTCACGCGGAACGCCCAATGTGTGGAACGTAATCTCCGGCGATGTCAGTGCGGGCCTGGTCTACATAGCGACGGGGAACGCCGGCAACGATCACTGGGGTGGCACGCGTTCCGCCGAGGAGGATCGCTTCACTTCCGCGGTCGTTGCCATCGATATGGAGAGTGGAGAAACCGTCTGGGACTATTCCACAGTGATCCACGATCTGTGGGACTACGACCTTGGCGCCCAGCCCGCGCTGATGGATCTGGAGATGGGTGGCAGCTTGCGTCGGGTCCTGATACAGGGCACGAAACAAGGTTCCATCTTCATGTTCGATGCAGCAACAGGTGAGCCGCTGCGTCCGATAGAGTTTCGCGCCAGCCCGCAGGGCGCGTTGCCTGGTGACCGGGTGGCTGAATCGCAGCCGCAGGCGGTGTTCTTTCCCAACTTTGCCGGCAGAATCGGACCCGATCCGGAAGTGCTGAACTATCGAAACACCTGGGGCCTGGCAATGGTCGATGCCGCGCTGTGTCGACGAGATTTCCTGCGTATGGACTACGACGGGATATTCACGCCACCAACCGAGAACCCGTATGGATCCCTGCTTTTCCCGGGAACCGTGGGTGGAATCAACTGGGGCGGGGTGGCTTTGGACCTGTCGCGGCAGATCCTGATCACCAACCACTCGAGGCTGCCCAACGTTGTGACCATGCATCCCCGGGAGCAGGTCGATGACCTGCCTGTCGGATCAGGGGGCGCGCGGCCAGACCAGGCAATAGCGCCGCATTGGAACTCTCCCTGGGGGGTGACCCGGCCCATGTGGCTCTCGATTCTGGGCGTCCCCTGCATTGCGCCGCCTTGGGGCTTTCTGGCGGCTACCGATCTGAACAGCGGTCGTCTGCTATGGTCTCGGCCGCTTGGAACGGGTTTCGATTCAGGCCCTTCAGGTCTGCCCACGTTTCTTCGGGTGCCGATCGGTACGGCGAATCTGGGGGGCGCCCTGACCACGGGCAGTGGCCTGACTTTCATTGCCGCTGCTCAGGATGATTTTCTGCGTGCCTTCGAGACGGAGACGGGGCGCCTGCTGTGGACGGCGCGATTGCCGGCAGGTGGACAGGCTTCACCAATGACCTTCCTCCACGAGGGGAAACAGTATGTGGTGATTGTGGCGGCTGGTCACCAGAGACTGGAGACTTCGGTGGGAGATTACGTGATCGCCTTTTCCGTGGCTGACTGAAAAGGAACGGCGCGTGTTCGGCGGTGCGCTGGCGCAAACCAAAGTCGACTTCGGCATCATGCCGACCGAGGCCGCCGCGATACGGGCTGCCAGTGTACCCGCCGCAAGTAATGAACCATTGTTTGCGGCGAGGCGCACCAGGCAGTGGCCGCAGCACCGGGAGGCCGCCACAGTTTTTATGCGTGTGGCCGGCCTCCGGGAGTCCTGCTGCTACATCGCAACTCAGGTCGGTGTCGAGCTGCGGGAGGGCCTACATCCGTCCAGTGTTGGCCGCGCCCGGTACGGATAGCCGCTTCTCACGCCCACGGCCAACGCCTGACAGCTCGTCCCGGCGACGAATCGCGACGATGATTGCAGCGCCGTACAAGTGTGATGTGCTCGCGTGGTTCAGCGCAGCCCCAGATAACCCAGGATGAACAGAACGATGACGACGGCGCCCACGATCCAGATAATTCGGTTCACGATTCGCTTCCCTTTCGCTGCTGCGTACATCTCTTTGTACTACTTCAAGGCCTGCGCTTCGGTGCGGTAGCGAACGCCCGTCAGACGTCCGCCGACCCATCCTGACCGGGTGCGGCCATCTTCCCGGGGCGTTCATGCCCTGTACGTCATCATCGAGCACCAGGCAGCACAGGACCGGTTCACCACCGTCGATTCGTCCGGCCCCCGACCCCGGTTCCAACAGCCTCTCCCGCGCCTGCTCCAGAGCCGTGCTCACAACTGCGAACGGATCGGCCACAGCAGGCGTTCGGACAGCTTCTCGCTCAGCGGCCGACGCTTCCACATCTGCAGTGTGTACGGTATCGCCGATTCAAGGTCGGCCTCGAAGACGCCGGCCATCTGCTGCGCGAATCCGTGCTCATAGATGTTGAGGCTGGCCTCGTCGTTGATCCTGAAACTGCGCGGATCGAAGTTGGTCGAACCAACCGACACGAACTCCCTGTCGATCACCAGGAGCTTCGTGTGCAGCATCGTCGGCTGGTACTCGTATATGTCGATGCCCGCCGTCAACAATCGGCCCCAGTCGGCCTTGGTCCGCAGTCGTACCGTTTCCGAATCGATGTGCGGGCCGGGCACCAGGATGCGCACCACCACGTCGCGTTCACGCGCCGCGCGCAGCGCCTGGATGATCAACTCATCGGGCACGAAATACGAGGCCGCAAGGTCGATCGTATGCTCGGCCGCGGCAATCGCCATCAGGTACATCAGGTGCATGCTTGCACTGCCGCCGGCCGGTGAGGCGATGAACATGTGCGCATCCATGTCACCGGAATCTTCCAGAGACGGGAAGTAGTCTGGGCCGTTGAGAACAACGCCGGTGCTCTTGATCCAGTTGTCGTTGAAGGCGGCCTGCATCTGCGCGACCACCGGTCCCTCGATCCTGTAGTGAGAATCCCGCCAATGCTCCGGACTCTGCGCCCTACCCTGCCACACGTCGGCAATACCCACGCCGCCGGTAAAGCCGACGCGCCCATCAACCACCAGCAGCTTGCGATGAGTGCGATTGTTCATGCGGCTCAGGTTGTACCAGCGCAGAGGCCGATACCGGTGCAGGGTAACGCCGGCCTTCTCCATCCGATCCAGCAGTTTCTGGTCCATCTTGATGCTGCCAACCCAGTCGATCGTGACATTGACCGGGATGCCGGCGCGGGCACGCTCAGACAGCGCTTCCGTGAACTGCTGGCCGACTTCGCCGGACCAGTAGATGTAGGTCTCGAAACTGATCGACACCTGCGCGCCGCGGATCGCATCGAGCATGGCCGGGAAAATTTCCACGCCGTTGTGCAGCGCCGTGACGTGGTTGCCCGTGATCACCGACGGGCCCAGCATCACCGACATTTCGCGCCGGAACTGCGGGTCTGCGATCGGGAATCGATGCTCTACCGTGCGCTCGAGGCTTTTTTCCGGAGTGATGAAATTCATCGCCAGCACCGCCAGCACCAGGCTGACTGCGGCAGTGATGATGATCGCCAGGCTCTTGCGTCGTCCGCCCCCGTCCGTCATCCGTACCGCCTGTGCCGACCCTGCAGGCGTGAAAGGGCAGGGCACGTCAGCCGACGTTCCCTGTCAGCTGGCGACCCTGCGCTGTTCAGTGCTCGCGCTATCGGTTCTGCTCGTCGCGTTGAGCTGGCGCCTGCTGGTTCCGCTGTTCCCCTTGCTGTTGCTGCTGCTGTTCCTTGTTGCCCTGCTGGGGCTGTCGGCCCTGCTGGCCCTGCTGAGGTTGCTGGGGCTGCTGACCCGGCTGTTGCTTGCGACTCTCCTGTTGTTCTTTCTGACCCTGCTGTTCCTGTTGCTGGTTCTGCTGTCGGTCCTGATTGCTCATTGCAAATCTCCCTGGTTGGTCCATCCGATCGATGTGCCTTCAGCCTGAGTCTTTCACGGCTTCGGCGCTGATTCTGTGCGATAGCAGACCCAGCAGACACGCGATGCGCCCTGGCACCGGCATCCCCATCACGCACCCTCCGCAGTGACAGCAACCCGATGTCCGCCGCCGAACAGGCCGTACACGCGTGACGAGAACGATTGGCTAATCCGCCACCTCTGGCGGGCGGTTCATCCTGCGCTGCCGCGGGTGGTCCGGAGGGCCTTCCACCGTCGACGGCGCCTCTGTGCCGGTGAGGATCTCGATCCGGCCCGCGTCATGATCGGATGTCATGCTCAGCGCAAGGCTTGCTTTCGCCTGCTTCCACACCGCGATAAGGAACGCGGTCAGGGGTACGGCGAGAACCATGCCGGTGATGCCGCCGAGCGCGATACCCCAGAAAAATACCGCAATCACCACCAGTGCGGGATGTAGCCCGGAACGATTCGCCATGATCTTTGGCGTCAGCAGCCAGCTCTCCAGGAGCTGTACCACCGTGAATACCAGCAGGCTCAGAGCGAGCAGCTGGAAGCCTCCCTCCGGCTGGAAATAGGCCAGGGGCAGCACGATCAGCAGTCCGATCAACGTGCCCAGAAAGGGCACGATGTTCAGCAGCCCCAGGGTCAGTCCAATAAGTATCGCGCCTTTCAGACCAATCAGCGTGAATCCGATGGAAAACAGTATGCCCATGATCACCGCGATGACGAGCTGACCCTGAAAGAAGCCGGTCACCTGGGCGACAAAGACATCGATGAAGTACATGATGTTCTTCTGTGTTCTGGTGCCGAATACCGAGAGTGCCGCCGTGGTCTGGCCGCGCAGCCGTCCGCCTGACAGCAGGGCGAAGAACAGCATCAGCGGCACGAAGCTCAGGCCCACCAGCATGCCGACGTAGGATCTTACGGTACCGCCAGCACCTTCCATCTCCGGTATCATCTCACTGAGTTCTCCGTCCTGTGCGCTTTCCGTCAACATACGGGTCAGGCCCGGGAAGCGGTCGCTCAGATACGCCTGCCATCCGGAAAGGATGTCTGGCGCAACCTCGATGAATTGCCATGCCTGGCGGACCAGGGTAGGCACCACCAGTATTATCGTGCCGATGATTGTTGCGATGAACAGCAGCACGATGATGCTGGTGGCGGCAATACGCGACAGCCGCCACCGCCGTTCAAGCTGTTCCACCACCGGGTTCAGCACCAGGGCGAGGATGCCCGCCACGCACAGGGGCATGATCAGGTTGTAGAAAAACGAAAGGGCCTGGCCCAGAGTCCAGAGTATGCCGGCAACGAGTCCGGCGAGCGCGACGATGGCCAACAGTACGGCTGTCGCTCTGAACAGGCGGCGTTCCACCGTGCCGAACAGGCGCGGCTCCGGGTTCGCGCTCATGGGTCGTTCCGTTTCGTGAGCGCAGCCATGGTCCTGGTCGCTCCCTTGTTCTGTCCCGCAAACAACGCGCCTGGTTCGCGGCCTTTCGCGCCTGGCGGCATTGCGGCGCCTCGCCATCACTCCGATATGCCTCGTTGCCGCGCCCTGTCAGTCACGACAATCCGCTCGCGAGGTTTGCCGGTTTACTCGCGGGGCAGAATGCTAGTCCAGCGTATCTCTGGTCCTCGACTGCATCATCAGCAGACGGCGCAGCCCCGCATTCGCCGCCTGCAGAATCGCCAGCAGCCGCAAGCCATGCAGTCGCCGTCCGCGGTGCAGGGTCGCGCCGAACAGGCCTGCGGCAATCAGCGTTGAGGGGGAAATCAACCGGTTCCGGACATTGCTGGCGATGCCACGAACAACAACGCCAATACTGTTTCGGCGATGTCGGATCCTGCGTTCGACGGCGCGAATGTTCGCCCGCAACGTTGCAGGCCGGGTTGCGGAGCTGCCGTGAACGCTCATGCGGCACCGTCTGCTACGTCGGCAACGGGACCTGGCTTGAGTGCGCGCTGGGTGGCTGTCCATCCAAGCCAGTGACTCAGGCGCCTTATTCGCAACCAGCCAACGTAGGCCATGATGAGGTTGGCCGCAGTAACCAACAGCATCGCCAGTACGGGAGCGACGCCGATACTGATGAGTCCGAGGACCGCTGCGCCCACCAGGGCCAGCCAGGCACTCACGAGTACAAGGGCGGTGAAGACGGAGACAATGGCCATCCGCACCAGTGAATTCACCGAAAGCCGGGTTTCCAGGGTGGCCAGCTCGAGGTGGTCATGAGCCAGCTCGCGAAACTCGTTCATCAGCCGGGTCATGTCTGCGTGCAGCACGCTCGGTGATGGCGAAGCTGCGTCGCTCGCCATCACCGGTGGGCCATCGTCCGAGACGTTCATGATTGCGCGCCCGCGGCGCTAGCGTGAGGACAGCAGGCGGCTCAGCACATAGCCCGCAGTGACCGCCAGGCCAAGTGTAAGCATCGGATGCTCACGCATGTAGCTGGTGCCCGCATTGATCAGCTCCTGACCCTTTTCGCCGGCACTGTCGAGCGCCTCTACGGCTTGGTTGGCCAGTTCGTCGGCGTTCTCCACCGCCTTGTGAGCGCCTGCGGCTGCGCGGTCGATCGTCGGATGCGCCGCCCTGGAAGCCGCGTCAATGCCCTGGTGAGCGCCTGAGGCGATGCGATCCATGGTTTCTGCGGTCGCGCCGGTCGCCGGCGGCTTCGAGTTGTTCGTGGCGGTCTGTGTCTTGTCGTTCATGATGTTCGTCCTGGCTGTTCATCAGCTCTGAAGTGGAGTGACAGTGTCCGCGATGGCAGTCGTACCTCGACCAGCGTCGCGGTAACGTGATCAGCCTCGCGGGGAGTCCGATCTTGTGGCGTAGTAGGACTCGATAGTGGAGTTCCAGCTCGCATCAGCCATATTCGGCCAGTGATCCTTGTCGAAGCCCGGTGCGTCCTTCAGGCGCTTCACATCCACGTCGAGGATGAACCGCTTGTTTTGCGGGTCCTGCCTGAGGGCGTTCCAGGGAATGGCGAACAGGCGATCACCCATGCCCAGAAACCCGCCCGATGACAGTACTGCGTAGCGGATCCTGCCGGTCTGTATATCGAGCATGATGTCCTGGATGGTGCCGAGCTTCTCTTCCTGCAGGTTGCAGACATCATCGCCGGTGAGGGTGGCGGCGCTCAGCAAAGTGGGTCCGGTCCTGACATCAAAGGCTGATTCCTGACTACCGTTCGATTGTGTGACTGCGCTGTTCATTTCGTTGCCCTCTTGGCGTCGCTCTTGATGTCCCCGTACTTGGCCTCAGCCTTGCCGCCATGCTTCTCGGCTTTGCCCTTGTACTCGGTGCTCTTGCTGCCGGTCGCCTTGCCGGCGACCTCCTTGACTTTTCCTGTCGCTTCTTTGGTGCGACCTTTGACCTGATTCTTGTTCATGAAATCACCTCCAGATGATGGAACGGCTTGAATGCCGCCTTGTACCCTGAACTTTTGGAGATGCAGGGCGAGGTTTCCAAGATAGGTAAGTCGCCACTTCGGGTCGGTGCGTTGCCGAACACATGCGACATCACTTTGTTCGGAGTCCAGGTCACCAGGGAAACCCGGCCGTTGTACATCGTTCCCGGCCGCGGCGGCGTTCTGTTCGTCAGCGAACGGAAGGATCGATCGAGAAGGGCTAACCTGGAGAGGGCACATTGTTGAGATTGCATCAACCATGAGAGTTGAACTAACCTGAGGTGGAAATTCTGTCAAACATGTGGGGAAGGTCAGATGACAGTCACTCACCCGGTTCGCAAGGCCATCGAGTCGAGTTCGCTGCTGCCTGGCGCGGATATCCGGCCTGTCGACAATCGGCTGCTTGCGTCCCTGCGGGCAGGCGGGCTTGCGCGTATCGAGCCGTATCTCGCGGCGGTGGAGCTGCCGCTGGGTGAAGTGCTTCACGAACCCGGGACGCGAATGCCCTATGTGTACTTTCCGGTGACCGCGATCGTGTCGCTGCTGTATGTGA
>JBJHBT010000050.1:0-18081 GCA_050485645.1 Gammaproteobacteria bacterium
ACGGGCTCAAGCCGCTGCTGTCCGTGATCCTGCTCGGCCAGCCGGAACTGGAGGTGAAGCTCTCCGAGCAGAACCCGGAGCTGCGCGAGGTGGTGCAGCGCATCGAAGTCGTACGACTGCCGCCACTGGGCCAGGACGTCGAGCAGTATCTGGCGCATCGGTTCCAGCGTGCCGGCACGCGCCTGGACCGCGTGTTCGCGAACGGCGCCCTGGACGCGCTGCGCAGCAAGCTGACGCCGGCTCGCGCGGCCGACAACGTCACGCTGCTGTATCCGCTAGCGGTGCACAACACGCTGGCGGGCGTCATGAACACGGCTGCGGAACTGGCGATCGCGCCGGTCACGGCCGAACTGATCCGGAGCGCCTGACCGTGGCGCGCTGGATTGCCCGATCGGGCGCGATGGTGCGCGTGCGTGCGTTCGTCGACGTGCGATCGCAGGCGGAAGTGGAGCGGTTCGTGCGGGCGTGCGAGCAGCAGGCGACGCGTGAGCGTACGCGTGCGATCGAGGCGCGCTGGGCCGAGCGTCACCGCCCGCTGCAGCGTCTTGAGCTGCCCGACGATCACCTGGATGACGGTCCGCTGCCGATCTTTCTGCAGCGTCAGGCCGGATAGGAGGAACAAGCCATGCCGAACGATGCGTGCGACCTGTGTGGCAGGGCGTCGGTGGAGCTGCGTGAGGGGATCTGCGATCCGTGCCGGGAACGCTATTACCCGAACAAGCGGCCGCTCACGCGCGACACGCTGGTCATTGCGCTGTCGCGGCACATCGGTGCCGGCGCCGGCGTGACGATCTCGCAGCTGGTGGACGAGGTGCTGTGGCCGGTGGGCGTCCCCGCGGCCGAGCGCGCCACCATCGAACGTCAGGCACGCGAGCTGATCGTGCAGCTTCGGCTGGATGGTCATCACGTGTGCGCGCATCCATCGCGTGGCTACTTCCTCGCCGAATCACCGGACGAACTCGATCAGACGTGCGAGTTCCTCTACAGCCGCGCCATGACGAGTCTGAAGCAGGTGGCCGCGATGAAGCGCGTGAGCCTGCCGGACCTGCGTGGCCAGCTGCACCTGCCAACGTGAGGAGAACCATCACCATGCCCCAACCCAATTCACTGAACAGCGCGGTTGCTCACGCCTGTGCGCCCAGGGAGAACCTCGACGCGTTTGTCGATAACGCGATCACGCGCGCGGTGCGCTACGAAGTGGCGCGATTCATGAACGTGTCGGACGCGGAGATCGCGTGGATCGTTGAGGCCACGCTGTGGCACCTGCGACACCTGGCCGAGCAGCACGGTCATGTCGATCTCGACTATCTGGGCGAGATCCGCGGCGCGCCGGTGCGGCCGCAGTGCGACACAAACATCAACGTGCTGCCGGCACCGGGCGCGAGGCCTGTGCTGGTGTGGATCGGCGCAGAGGGTGAAGAAGTTTCTGCAGACCAGGAGATCACACAATGAACGCGAAAGCGAAAGACACCGCGCTGGCCGAGATCGAGGCGCTGACCGAGCAGTACTCGGCCGTGCGTCAGGGACTGTACGACCGGCTGATGGATCTGGAGATCGAGATCGCACGCGTGAAGCGCGCGGCGATGCCTGGGCTGCGCAAGGCGGTGGGCGAAGCGGTGGCGCTGCGCGAGCGCCTGCAGGCCGAGCTGGACGCCGTACCGGAACTGTTCGTGAAGCCGCGCACGGTGGTGATGCACGGCATCCGCGTGGGCTACACGACGACGCGCGCCACGGTCGAATTCGACGACGAGGAGGCGGTCATCAAACGCATCCGTGAACAGCTGCCGAAGGATCAGGCCGAGCTGCTGATCCGTCGCAAGGAGTCGGTGCACAAGCCGGCGATCTACGACCTCGACGACGACACGCTCAAGCGCATCAGCGTGACTGTGAAGGAAGGCGAGGACGTGGTCGTGATCAAGCCGCAGGACGGCGCGGTGGCCAAGGTCGTCGACGCGATGCTGGAGAGCGGCGACCAGCTGCAGGAGATCTGACGTGGCGGCGCGCACGGACCCGGCAGCCAGGCGACGCAGCGAGCTTGCGCGCATACACATCGGCAAGGCGCAGCTGGGCCTTGAGGATGACACGTATCGCGCGATGCTCTGGTCGGTGGCGCGGGTGCACTCGGCGCGTGATCTTGATGCCGCCGGCCGACGTGCCGTGCTCAACCATCTGCGTGCGCGCGGGTTCAGGGAGTTGCGGCCGCGATCGCCGCGACACGGACGGCCACACAACACCGATCAGTCACCGCTGCTGCGCAAGATCGAGGCGCTGCTGGCCGACGCACGCAGGCCGTGGTCGTACGCCGATGCGATGGCGCAGCGCATGTTCGGTGTGGACCGCGTGACGTTCTGCAGCCCGGATCAGCAACGTCGCCTGGTGGCGGCACTGTCGATGGATCAGCGGCGCCGTCAGAAGCGCAAGGGTGATGTTCAGTGAAGATCACGTGCCCCAGCTGCTGCGCCCAGTTCCCGATCGAGGCGGGGCTGCTGGAAGACGAAGGCAAACGCCTGGCCGCGGTGGTGGCGGACATGGAGCCGGTGCTGGCGCGTGCGGCGCTGGGGTACCTGCGGCTGTTCAGGCCGCCGAAGACGGCGCTGCGCATGGCGCGCGCCGCGAAGATTCTGCGGGAGCTGGCCGAACTAGTCGGTACCGGCACCGTGTGTCGTGACGAGCGCTCCGGCGTGCGCCGTCGTGCGACGCCTGCGATGTGGGCGACAGGGATCGAGCAGATGCTGCAGCAGCGCAGCTCATCGCTGCAGCTGCCACTTTCCAATCACAACTATCTGCGGGCGCTGGTGTATGGCATCGCCGACTCGGCCGATGCGACGAACGAGCGCTCGCGTGAGAAGGCGCTGCGACGTGGTGAGCGTCCTGCAGCTGAGCCCGGCGCGGTGGACGATCATCTGCAGGGGCTGAAGGGAATGCTCGCCCGCAAGTTCATCTCGCAGGCTGACTATGATCAACAGGTCGCAGACTACAACGCACGGAAGGGAAAGTGAGAACCATACCTAACACGATGCGCGCCCGCCGTCACGAACTGTTGCTCGATCTGGTCGCCACGGCCGCCGAGCTTGGGGGAGATTTCGGACTGTCTGAAGAACAGGCCCAGCAGTTCGGTCACGAACTCGCGGACCGGCTGGCCGAGCGCTGGGGCGGCCAGAACTTCATGTTCCCATCTGACTATCACTACCGGCTATGCCAGCGCGACGCGGAGATTCTGGCGGCCTGGCGCGGCGGCTGCACAACGCATGAGCTGGCGTCACGCTACGGCATCGCCGAGCGCAGTGTGCGCCGTCTGATCCGGCGTGCCGCCCAGCGCTGCGCGGAGGATCGCGCACTATGACCCGCGCCCCTGAAGTCCGCGCGTACAGCCGCGAAGCCTACGAGCGGGATACGGCGTCGGCACACATTCCCAGGCGCGATCCGGAGTGGATCACGGGTCAGCATGCGGCGGATCTGCTTGGCATCAGCACAAATGCGATGACCGGCCTGCGGAACCTGCTGCCTCACAAGGTGCATCCGGGAACACCTGGCACGACCGGGCGCCGGCCATTCATGTTCCGGCGCAGTGACATCGAACGCATCCGACACGTCCGTGATGCCGCACTTATCCAGACGCAAACAGCGGTCAGGGTCGTATCGGCTGAGATCGGGGGCAGGTTATGACGGACGAACGAGTCGTGAATCTTGCGCCGTGCCCGTTCTGCGCGACCGGCTGGGAGAGTTTCATGAGCTACGACTGTTCGGGTGAAGACCCCGATGGAACCGACTTCAACCGCGTGATGGTCGAGTGCAAACACTGTCACTTGAGCGCACCACTGCAAGTATGGCCACGGCTACCAACTGACGAAGGAGAAGACGATGCACGTTAAGGCTCCGAACATGACACCGGAGCTGCTCAAGCAGTTCGAAGGTGTGCTGACACGGCCGGCGGACGCGCACGACGACGAGAGCGCGCTGTTCAGCCACGTGGAAAAGATCGATCAGGGCGTCATGTTGTCGCTGGCCAGGCAATCCGGCGGCGTCGTTGAGGCGATCGTCCGATCCGAGGGCGAGGTCGTGACGATGCGTGACGGCAAGCAATATAAGGTCGGCCCGAACGGACAGTGGATCCGCATGGATCCGGACACGGGCCGATGAGCCCGGCAACTCTTCCGGTTCTGCTGGTGCTGGCGGTACTCGTGATTGTGCTGCCCTGGCCGGTCTTTCTCGTGCCTGTCGTTGGGATTGTGGGCATCGCCATCGCATGGTTTCTGGGATGGGCTGAGGAACGGTTGCCGTGACCAGCATCGAGTGGACGGACCAGACCTGGAATCCGGTCAGCGGCTGCTCGAAGGTGAGCGGCGGCTGCAAGAACTGCTACGCCGAACGCCTGTTTCCGCGGCCGTATCCCGGGCGCAAGTTCACAGACGTGCGATGCCATCCCGAACGGCTCGATAAGCCGTTGCACTGGCGGCGGTCGCGGCGCGTGTTCGTCAACAGCATGAGCGACCTGTTCCACGACGACGTTCCGGACGACTTCATCAAGCTCGTCTTCGCCGCGATGGCTCGCGCGCCGCAGCACGTTTTCCAGGTGCTCACGAAGCGACCAGAGCGCATGCGCACGTTCTGCCGCGATCGTCTCCGAGCAGGTGACTGCTTCGGTGATACGTGGTCGCGCCGGGTCCGTAAGGAATACTGCGGCGGCTCCGTGCTCGACCACAGCGTCGCACCGTACTCGTTGCCGCTCCCGAACGTCTGGCTCGGCGTCAGCGTCGAGGACCAGGCGACCGCTGACGAGCGCATTCCACTGCTGTTGGATACACCTGCGGCACTGCGATTCGTATCGTGCGAGCCATTGCTCAGTGCAGTGGCGCTGCCGTGGTTGATATACGGTCTGTTGGATCGGAATCACTACAACGTGATCGACTGGGTGATCGTCGGCGGAGAGAGTGGCTCGAAGTCTCGTCCGTGCGATCTCCGTTGGGTCAGAGACATCGTCGCACAGTGCAACGAGGCCGTCGTTCCGTGCTTCGTCAAGCAGCTCGGCCGGCTGGTGTGTGAGACGCGCGGCGAGATCAAGGACGGCAATTCCGGCATCAAGGTCCCCGATCGTCATCGCGTCCATCTGCAGCACCCCAAGGGAGGCGACATCACCGAGTGGCCTGCAGATTTGCGGGTCAGGGAGTTCCCGGAATGAGCAAAATATCAAGAGGCCGGTGCCTGGCTTGCAACATCGTCTGGTGGTGGCCACGCGGGCGATTCACTCTGAAGGACACCAGGTGTCAGAAGTGTGGCGGTCGGCTGCTCAAGACGTCGCAGAATGTCAAGGCACCGGAACGACACTACAAGCCACAGGCCAACAGGAGAGGTAAATGAGCACAGCCAGGAAACGCGCATCCCAGCCGAGCTTTGTCATCGAATCGATCGGGCCGAAGCTGGCGGCCGAGTATCTGCGATCGAACGCAGAGAACCGGAAGATCTCCAAGGTCACTGTCCGGCGCTACGCTGGAGACATGCGCCGCGGTGAGTGGGTGGTCAACGGTGAGGCGATCAAGTTCGACGAGCACGGCCGGCTGATGGACGGGCAGCACAGGTTGCTGGCGATCGTCGAGTCCGGTGCGACCATTGATATCGCCGTGTTCCGTGACGTCGCGCGAGATACCTTCAAGACGCTGGACAGCGGAAAGATCAGGTCGCCTTCGGACTCGCTGTCAGCGCTGGGCCGGCCGAACCCCAACGAGCTGGGCGCAGCACTGCGGCTGCTGGTGCACTACCAGAGCGATAGCTGGACTGACCACATGCGCTTGCGCATGACCAACACGCAGATCGTCGCTGCTCTGGAGCTTCACCCGGATCTGCCGGACGTTTCTGATCGCGCAATGACGAAGCCCCTGCGAGCGCGTCTCATCACGGGGTCGGCCAATGTGTTCGGGTACTACTGCTGCTCTCGCATCGACGATGACCGCGCGCAGGAGTTCTTCACGCGGCTTGCTGACGGGCGGTTCACCCGGAAGGATCAGCAGCCGATCTACGTGCTGAGGGAGCGCCTGATCGAGGTCAGTGCTGAGGCCGTGTCGACGCCGCCGCGTGTCAAGCTCGCCTGGCTGATCTCGGCATGGAACCACTACTACGCCCGTGCCGAGCTGGGCAGGCTCTCACGGACGCCTGGAGCAATGCCGCGGTTCGATCCAGAGCCGTTCCCTCATCTGAGCGTCTCACCCAGGAGAGCGAACTGTGTGTAATGCCTGCGGGTTCCAATGCTGCGCTTGGGATGGGTTCTCTGGTTGCGGCTGCGACGACTGCTCGAATCCGGCCTGCTGGTCGGTGTGCGACGAGTGTGGAGAGGTCGGCTGCGTCGGGGAATGCCTGGACGATGGAGAGTGGCGCTCTCCTGAAGAGTGGACGGCCTTTGAAACCGAAAGGAGAGCGATGTCATGCCCCCACGCCCGAAAGTGACGAAACTTCCTGTCGAGGTGCGCCTTGAGCTTGACTCGCGCCTCCGGAAGAACAACTACTCTGAGTATGAAAAACTGTCTTTTTGGCTGGCCACTCTCGGCTACAAGATAGGCCATTCGGCACTGCACGCATACGGAACCGACCTCAGAGCCAAAGATAGCGCCGCCGTGCCTTCGGGACGTAGAGCGTGGCTCCTGGTCGAGCTTGGCAAGCTCCGTCTCCGCGAGCACGCGATCCTCCAGCAGCTCTCAGAGCTACCTCCCGAAGAGTAATTCCCCGCCGTTTCCGGTCTTGCACCTGCTGCAAATCTCTTGCATTTTTCTTCCAGCCCCATCCCCCTGAGTCCAGACTCTTCCCCCAAATAGCTCACTTTCGCCCCTCAAATAGCTCACGCCTGAACAACTGCCGCCTTCCCGCACACAGGCGCCGACCCCGCCATCCGCCACCGCACGACCGCCGGCTTCTCGACCCGAACCGCAGCAGCCGCAAGGGCCTGCCCCATCTCAAGCGCCGGCTCCCACACCGGAGAAGCCCCGCACCACGGGCGACTCCCTGCCTTCGGGGAACGCGCACGACGAACGCCTGCAAGGTCACATCGTGTCGCCGGCGCCGACGACCAAACGCTTGCAGGCCATCCAGCGCCTGGTCGCAGATCAAATGGGCGATGCACTGCCGGATTTCGAGACGAACGTCCTGCAGGCGATCCCGGTGCAGGCCGGAGGGCTCTATCCGATTTCCGATGTCTGGTACATCGAACCCGGCCTGGACGCGCCGGATCGCCTGCGCGTGCACATCGCGCAGTTCGCCCGAGAAATCGCCGAGGAAGCCGGCCAGGCCGAGCGTATCGAGGCCGTCGATGACGGCATCGGTTATCTCTGCGACATCGGCGCGCTGTCGGTGAGTACGCAGGTACTGCCCCTCATGGCGCGCGCCGTATTGACCCTGCTGCACGCGCTCAGCGCGGGCTACCGGCCAGCGGCCGCGACGCCGACGGCGCTCGACGACGTGCGTCTGGCCGACACGCTGGGACCGCTGCTGCAAGGGCGCAGAGACGCCGGGGGTGTGCAAATTTCGCGGTTGAGCGACAACGGTCTGGTCAAGCTCTATCGCCTGTTGCGGCTCGCGCGCCGGTTGTTGGAATTGGAGGCCGGTATGGGATCGAACACCAGCCGATCCGCTGAACCCTGAGACTGCGGGTGACCACGATGCCGGCACCGCATCCCCTCAACCAAGCCGTGATCGCCCAGGCGCTACACGATCTGCGCAACGGCCAGTTGCGTCGCTGCAAGGCGATGGGCTTCGGCGAACGAGAGCTGGATGCGCTCAAGCACCCGGAGCTGGTCAGCATGCTGGTGAACGCCACGGTGTCCTGGTGCTCCGTGTCGGTCAACCGCGAAGTGCTGAAACGGTTACTGAACCAGGCCCAAGACGTAGAGAGGGAGATCGCTACCGTCGATCGCATGTTGCGGCTGGGTGCCAGCACGGAAATGGTCAGCCGATTCTATGGCCTGACCCATCAGGAAGTGGCCCTGCGTCGGGACATCCTCGGCCTGCCCAAACGCAAGGGACGCCATCCCGTGCTCAGCGAGCAGCAGGATACGGACCTGTGGGCACGCTGGAAGCCCGCGGTCGAGCGGCGCGGCATCGCGCTCGACGACGACTCGGCGATGCTCGATCTGACCCTCGACCTGGCCGAAGAACTCGCCTTGCCGGCCTCCGTCATCTGGGCAACGATTCGGAGCTGGATCGATCAGGGATTGGCATAGACCATGGGCATCGACACGCCACGTCGAGGCGATGGCCCGGTCTCTCTTTCCGCACTGCTCGACCAGGCAATGCAGCGCATGCCGCCGCGGTCGATCGGGACGACTGCCACTGACGGCTTCCTGTTCAGCGGCAACCGTCACGAGGCTGTCCCGCGCGCGTTGTTTCTGGATCGTCGCCTTACGCCGCTGGAACGCAACGCCTGGCAGGTGTTCCGCCTGCTGCTCAACGACGACGGCATCACCGCCTTCCCGACCTACGACCAACTACGGCCCTATCTGGCCTCGATGCCGTGCACGCCCAAGGCGTCTTCCGAGACTGTAGCGCGCGCACTCATCCTGTTGCGCCTGACGCGCTGGCTCAGCCTGGTGCGGCGGCGGCGAGATCCGCGCACCGGGCGCATCCAAGGCAATCTGTACGTGCTGCACGACGAGCCGTTGTCACCGTTCGAGGCCATGCAACTCGACGCGGATTACCTGGGCCTGGTCAGCCAGGCACTCGCTCATGCGAGCAAGGCCGTGCAGACCGTCGGCGTCCATACGCTCAAGGAGATCGCCGAAGACCCATTGCTCGGTGGTCGTGCACTGCCCACACGCCTACAGGTGCTGGTGCATCGATTGGCCAGCCAAGGGTGGAGCACGACCGAAAGTTATCCACAGAACGAGACTATTCACGAATCCGAAGAAGGCCAAGAAGCCCTGATTCGGAATGGCGAACCACTGTCTTCGGAATCCGATGCAGGGCGCAAAGCCGCGTCGGACGGCTTGCTTCGGAATCCGAATGAGGACCGTACAGTACGTAATGAACGTATAAGTGAAGTACGTACAGTACCGCGCGCGCGAGAAAATCTTCGTCTGCCACCACGGTTTCTCGCTTTGAAGAACGAGCAGCAATCGGGTGCGCTGGTGGCCATGCGTCAGGTGGACGAGACGCTGCAACAGGCGGTGCTCGACGAATGGGCGGCCCGCTGCCAAGCCGGCGGTATCCGCAACCCGGCGGGTTATCTGTTCGGGGTCATCCAGAAGGCGATCAAGGGCGAGTTCCATGCCTGGGTGGGCCAGCCCGGACAGACCGCCACCCCATCGCCCACACCGTCACCGGACGCAGTGCCATCGAAGCCGGCCGACCCGGCACAGGTGCAGGAACACCTGGCCCGCTTGCACGGGCTCTTTCGCACGTCCTGAGCGCATCGACGCACGTCACCGCCATCTTCGATCCTCTCGGCACTCGTTTATACCAGTGGTATAGCGGTATACGGAGCCTTCCGGGCGTGAACATCGTATCGAGTCCGATCCCCCCTTCGCCAAAAGGGGCGAAAGCGCGATGCGGTTTGTCGACTGACAGCCTTCCGGCACTTCCCGATGCTGGCGACTCGTCCACTCGACAGCGAGTCGTCTCCATGGCCAACGAACCCCTGCAACTGAACCTCGGGTCACTGCGCAGCGCGATGGCGCTCACGCTGCACACCCATCACGCTTCACGCATCTGGCACGGTCGCGCGCCCGCCGAAGGCCGGCCCGGCATCATCGGGCTCAACGGCTTCATCTCCATCATGAACAAACTCAAGCGCGGCGCCGAGCAGGACGATCCCTACTCGGACTGGTGGATGCTGCGCATCGAGGACAAGATCGCCGACACCAAGACGCGCCTGCAAACGCTGCGCGAACAGGTCGATCAGGCACTGGCCCACGTGCCACCGGCGCTGTCGCTCGGTGAGAACCTCAACGTGCAGCCGGTGAAGCTGCCGCTTTACGTGTCCTCGCAACTCGGCTTCATGGCCGTGTATCTGCTGGCGGACTACGACGACGTGGCGCGGCGCTTGATCCTGGCGCATCACACCGCGCTGATCGACCGTAGTACCCTGGAACGCTGGCTCGACGACGGCGCGCATGCACTGCGCAGCCTGTTCTCCTTGGCGCAGCAATATCGCTATTCCGGCACGACGCGCGACGATTTCGCGGCGAAGAACGCCGCGGCGCGGGCGGCGCTGGAGAAGTACGGTGAGTTGCCGCAGGACGTGCTCGAAGGCACACGCCGCTCGCGCTTTGCCCCGCCGATCACCCGTCGTTCGCCATTGGGTGGCCGGCAAGCCAACCCGAAAGCCGCGCCCCCTGCGCCAGCCAGCGAGGACACGGACGACACGGACGATGGCGGCACCGCATCCGAAGAGGATGACCCCGCATGATGGAGCCGTTCATCACCGGCGCACCGCCGCGCTTCAAACCGCTGGAACAGGCGGACTTCCTGGGGCTGGAACACGCGGCCTACCTAAAAGGCCTTTTAAAGCCTTTTAAGGGTAAGGGGAGTTTGGAGGCCTGGGCCAACCAGTGCCATGCGCTGCGCGACGACCTGATCACTCTGGCACAGCGGCGGGTGCTGTCGCAGGCGCGCGGTCACCCCTTCAACCGGCTCGGCGTGCAACTGGCCCAGCAGACCACTGGCGCAGGGACGACCTTCCTGCGCTGGCGCAACCTCGACCGTTCCAGCATGGGCGTCGCATTGTGGGAAACGCTGCTGACCGATCCCGCGACGCCGGCCTCGCTGATCGACGACCTCTACGCGATGGAGCACCAGCGCATCACGCTGAACATGCAGATCAGCCTCGTGCACAGCATCGCCCGGTTGGCCCACGACTGCGCCGACAAGATGACCAGAGCCGACGCGATGTACCACCGGCGTGTCGAGCGGCACGTCACTTCGATCCACCCCGACACTCTCCAGGAGGCACCATGAGCACCCACTTCTACGGCGAAGGCAATATCGGCTCTGCGCCAGACTATCGCGAGTTTCCCAACGGCAATGAGGAGCCGCGCAGGCTGCTGCGCCTGAACGTCTACTTCGACAACCCCGTGCCGACCAAGGACGGCTACGAAGACCGCGGCGGCTTCTGGGCGCCGGTGGAGCTGTGGCATCGCGACGCCGAACACTGGCAGACGCTGTACAAGAAGGGCATGCGCGTGCTGGTGGAAGGCCGCACAGTGCGCGATGAGTGGGAAGACCGCGAAGAAAATCCTCGCGTCACATTCAAGGTCGAAGCACGACGAGTCGCCATCCTGCCTTATCGCATTGAGGCTGTGACACTCGATACCCGACCGTGAGTGATCAGCAGCCGCTCAGATGCTCTATATTAAATTTGCCAAGCAAGCCAATGTTGTATATGCTGTTTTTGATTTCGTTACAAAATCATGAAGCCCAGCCCAACAAGATCTCGCCATGGCGGTCGCCGAAAGGGGGCTGGACGTAAGCCTGCCTACGGTGAGCGTACCAAGCTGATTCGCGTGCCGGAGAGCCAAGTCCCGGTTGTCTCGCGCTACCTGAACGCGCTGAAGCAGCCAGCGCCTTTGGCGCCCGGCGTCATGGATACGGCGCTACGGCCGATTGCTGTAAAGCGAATGGCGACTCGCGTTCCAGCGCTAGGCCGTCAGGTACAAGCGGGTGATCCCGCTTCGGGAGATGACTACATCGAGGATGTTGTAGATCTTGGTCGGCATTTAGTGCGCAACCCGGCCAGCACCTTCCTCATGAAGGTCAGTGGATGGTCTATGCGTGACGCGGGTATCTCCGATGGCGATGAACTAGTCGTCGATCGCGACGTATCACCTGATGATGGCCGTGTCGTGGTTGCAGAAGTCGATGGCGAGCTAACAGTTAAACGGCTGAGGAAGTCTGGTTCCGGTTGGTCACTTCTGGCAGCCAATCCCGACTTCAATGACGTTCTCATAGGCAGCAAGAATGATTTGCGTATTTGGGGCGTCGTGACGAGCGTCATACATCGGCCATGACGACCAGTGAATGACTAACTGAGAGGAATCTCGAATGTCCCAATCGAGCCGCATCGAGTGGACGGAGGCCACGTGGAACCCGACTGTGGGTTGCACGAAAATTTCGCCTGGCTGCAAGAACTGCTACGCCGAGGCCATGGCAAAGCGCTTGAAGGCCATGGGGACTCCAGGTTACGAGAATGGTTTCAAGCTCACTATTCTTCCTGATCGACTCTCTGAACCGCTCGCTCGCAAAAAGCCGACCGTTTACTTCGTAAACTCGATGTCCGACTTATTCCACAAAGGCGTCGAAGACGACTTCATAACCAAGGTGTTCGATGTAATTCAGCGCTGCCCACAACACACGTTCCAAGTATTAACCAAGCGTGGGGATCGAATGGCTGTCTTCTTCCGTCATCGGAAGGTTCCATCTAATGCATGGCTAGGCGTCTCCGTGGAAGATAAGAAGTACGGTGTGCCTCGCATCGACGCCCTGAGACAGGTTGATGCTCGAATTCGTTTCTTATCCGTTGAACCCTTACTCCAAGACATTGGAGAACTCGACCTGACTGACATTCACTGGGTTATTGTCGGTGGTGAATCAGGCCCAAAGGCACGACCGATGAAGCTGGAATGGGTCGAAAGCATCCGTCAACAATGTGTAGATCAAGGGGTGCAGTTCTTCTTTAAGCAGTGGGGCGGTTGGGGCGCTGACGGAAAACGCCGGTCCAAGAAAGCCAATGGGCGCCTGCTCGGCGGAAGAACCTGGGATGGCATGCCGGAACTATCGGACCGCATCTGAAAGCCGCGTGACGCTATGACGCTGAAACAGTACAACTGGAAAGATGGCCCAGACATCATTCAGCAGCATAGTGTCGCCAAGCATCGTATTCTTCAGTCCTATCTAGCTGCCTATTTCAAGACTCTTATCAGCTCTCCTCGTCAAGACGTGATGCGCTTGACCCTGGTCGACGGCTTTGCTGGCGGAGGAATGTACGTCCATAACGATACCCGTCAACTTGTCAAAGGCTCGCCGTTCATTTTTCTGGAGGCGACGCGCGAAGCTGAATATCTAATCAACAAAGACCGCCACAAACCCGTTGCACTAGAAGTTGACTACTTCTTCACCGAAGCTGATCGCTGCGCATATTTGCATCTCGACAAGGTACTGCGTGAGGCTGGATACGGCGACAGAATTGGTAACGGCATCTTCTTGGAGCACGCCCGATTCCAAGACAGGGCGGACTCGATTATCGATTTCATAAAGAAAAAAAGCCCTCGCAATGGCAGATCTATCTTTACGCTAGATCAATATGGGTACAAGCAAGTCCCAACCCATTTGATCCAGCGAATCTTCCTGAACCTGCCAAGCGCTGAAGTGATCCTTACGTTCGGTGTCGATTCGTTCCTGAATTTCGCGAGCGACACCAATCTCGCGCAAGAGCTTCTCGCTGGAATTGGTATTCCTGACATTTTTGATGGGCGTACGTTCGAAGACATCAAATCATCCGAACGAGATTGGCGGCTGTTCATTCAGAGCGCTCTATATCGTCGCCTCGTTGAGAACTGTGGTGCGCGCCATTTCACCCCATTCTTCATTCGCAACAACAAGGGTCACGGAGACTACTGGCTGATTCATCTGTCGCAACATCATCGAGCGAGAGATGTGATGACAGAAGTGCATTGGGACAACAACAACTACTTCATCCACTACGGTGGCGCAGGGTTAGATATGTTCCAGATGGTCGGCTACGATCCCGCCTACGATGCAGCCCACCGTGGTCAGGCTGCGCTGGGGTTCGAGTTTGACGACGTCGCTAGGAACACCAGCATCGCGACGCTCAACGAGCAGATTCCTCGTCGAGTGTACGCTGATGACGATGGAATCAGCTTCGGCGAACTTTTCGCCACAACTTGTAATGGCTCTCCAGCCTCAGCAGAAATCTATCGAGACTCTATCGGTAGGTTGCTCGATGAGAAGATAGTCGCGGTGATTGGAGCTGATGGCGTCAGGCGCCGCTCTGGGGCGCAGATCAAGCCAAGCGACCAGATTATTCCTCCACCACAGAGACCTCTTTTCGGTATCGACTAAGAATCCAAATAAGTTGTTCTGCCAGTCGGGGGGTGGCTTGTGACATCAGATAGCCCGGACATATATGAAGGACGAGAGCAGGCGCTGATCAAGCACACGCTACTGAGGAACTATCTTGAGAAGCTCGTTCTCATCATTGGTATGAGTGCCAGGCGGGCGCGCAAAGCTGAAATTTGTTACGTGGATTGCTTCGCTGGACCATGGGGTTCAACAGACACTGACCTGGAAGGCACTTCGATCTCCTTATCCCTTAAGACGCTGGAATCCTGCAAAGAGAAGCTTTCCAGCCTAAATGTCGATGCTCGCACGCGCGCTTTGTATATCGAGAAAGACAAAGCAGCGTTTCAGCGCCTCTCGAACTTCCTTCAGAATCGTGCGCCGAATACGATCGAGCATGACTGCCGAAATGGCGACTTCGTCAATCTCCGAGAGGAGATTCTCGAATGGTGTGGCGCCGACGCCTTTGTTTTCTTCTTTATCGATCCGACCGGCTGGAAGGATGTCGGTATAGATACAATTCGCCCACTGCTCAACCGGCCTCGCTCTGAGTTTTTGATCAACTTTGCCTACAATTTCATCAATCGTACTGCATCAATGAAGGAATGGCAGGACGCAATGGCGCGGTTGCTCGGTAGACCTGTGGATCTCACTGCACTTACACCCGCACAACGAGAGGAAGCGTTAGTCAATGCGTATCGAGAAAGCCTGAAGCAGCACGTGCCAAGTAGGCGTGGATACCATGCAAGAACCTCATATGTCAGCGTGCTCGATCCGCTACATCGAAGGACTAAGTACCACCTAATCTACCTGACAAGTCACCCGACGGGTATCGTCGAGTTCATGGATATCTCGGAAAAAGTAGACCTCGTCCAAGCGCGTGTGCGAGCGGCGAGGAAATTTGACGCCAGAGAGAAGAGATCAGGTATTGCCGATATGTTCTCGGCAGACGCCATCGAGGATGCAGGCGACGAGCGGAGTAGCCCAGAAGAGGTGGACGCCTACTGGCGAAAGTATCTTGCCAACGGAGAACGACGTATAGCCATCGCAGAGTTCGCAGACATTCTTGAGGAGACTAATTGGCTCCCAGGTGAACTACAGGCGTCGTTGGTACGACTTGTCAAAACAGGCATCGTGCGAAATTTGGACGCTGATGCTTCTAAACGGCGCAAGAAGCCTCTTCACATCGAAAACTCTGGAGAACGCCTTCAGCTCATACGGAATTCCGACTCGAACTCACATTGATAAATGCGGAGTAACTCAGGTCCGGCTTCTTTGCGTCCAAGTGTTTGCGCGTCGGTAATGATCATGGTTGTTCAAACGAGTGCGCTTCTCGAATCCTGGAGCAACGAACATGCGTGTTTTCTTGTGCGAGAAGCCCTCGCAAGGCAAAGACATAGCCCGTGTGCTGGGTGCCCGGCAGCGCGTCTCCGGCTGCTACAGCGGTTCAGGAATTACGGTGACCTGGTGCATCGGCCATTTGGTCGAGGCAGCGCCGCCGGAAGCCTACGGCGAGCAGTACAAGCGCTGGTCCATCGAGCAGTTGCCCATCATTCCCGAACGCTGGCGCATCGACGTCAAGAGATCGACGGCAGCGCAGTTCAAGATCGTCGAGCAGCTCGTCGGCCAGGCCGCCGAGCTGGTGATCGCCACCGACGCCGACCGCGAGGGCGAGATGATTGCCCGCGAGGTCATCGACCTGTGTGGCTATCGCGGGCCGATCCGGCGGCTGTGGCTGTCGGCACTCAACGATGCGTCGATCCGCAAGGCGCTCGAAGCACTCAAGCCATCGGCCGAGACGCTGCCGCTGTACTACTCGGCCCTGGCGCGATCGCGAGCAGACTGGCTGGTGGGTATGAACCTCAGCCGATTGTTCACCGTGCTGGGCCGGCAAGCCGGCTACCAAGGCGTGCTGTCGGTCGGTCGTGTGCAGACGCCGACGCTGCGCCTGGTGGTGGAGCGCGACCGCGAGATCGCGCGTTTCATGTCGATTCCGTATTGGGCCATCGATGTCCTGCTGTCCCAGGCAGGGCAGTCCTTCATCGCGAACTGGATACCGCCAGAGGGCACCACGGATGAGGCGAGCCGCTGCCTGCGGCAGTCGGTGGCACAGCAGGCCGCCGACCACCTGCGCGCGGCACGCGAAGCACGGGTGCTGTCGGTGCAGACCGAGCGCGTGCGCGAGGCGCCGCCGCTGCCGTTCGACCTGGGAACGCTCCAGGAAGTGTGTTCCAGGCGGTTGGGACTCGACGTGCAAGAGACGCTGGACATCGCGCAGGCTCTGTACGAGACGCACAAGGCGACGACCTATCCACGCTCGGATTCGGGCTACCTGCCAGAAAGCATGTTGGCCGAGGTGCCGACGGTACTCGATGCGCTGCTCGCCACCGATCCCAGCCTGCGCCCGCTGATCGACGGGCTCGATCGCACGCAACGCTCGCGCGCCTGGAACGACGGCAAGGTGACGGCGCACCACGGCATCATTCCAACACTTGAGCCGGTGTCTCTCTCCGCCATGTCGGAGAAGGAACGGTCCGTGTATACGCTGATCCGAGCGCACTACCTGGCGCAGTTCCTGCCGCATCACGAGTTCGACCGCACGGTGGCGCTGCTCACCTGTGACGGGCAATCGTTGCAGGCCGTGGGCAAGCAGATCGTCGCACCTGGCTGGCATCTGGCGATGCCGGGCAAGCAGCAGGAGGCGACCGCGGACGATGACAGCGCGCAACGCAGTCAGACATTGCCTCCGCTCGCTGCCGGTGCGCGCTGCACCATCGGTCAAGTGGATTTCAAGGCACTCAAAACTCAACCGCCGAAGCCCTATACCCAGGGTGAGTTGATCAGAGCCATGAAGGGCGTTGCGAAGCTCGTCACCGATCCGCGACTGAAGCAGAAGCTGAAGGAGACGACGGGCATCGGCACCGAGGCCACGCGCGCAGGCATCATCAATGCGCTGCTGGCTCGCGGCTACTTGGTCAAGAAGGGACGTGCCATCCGTGCCTCGGATGCGGCCTTCACGCTCATCGACGCGGTGCCGGCGGCAATCGCCGATCCCGGTACGACCGCGATCTGGGAGCAGGCGCTGGACATGATCGAAGCTGGCCAGATGACGCTGGATACGTTCATCGACAAGCAATCGACCTGGGTTACGCAGTTGGTGCAGCAGTATCGCGGCGCGATCCTGTCGATCAAGCTGCCCGAGGGGCCAGCCTGTGATCTGTGCGGATCGCCTACGCGCCAGCGCAGCGGCAAGAATGGCACCTTCTGGTCGTGCAGCCGCTATCCCGACTGCAAGGGCACCGTGCCCATCGAATCCTCCGGCAGCAGACGCAGCCGCAAACCACGACGCCGGTCATCGCCCAGGGCGAACTGACCCGGCACCGACACGAGTTCGTCCGCCGGCCCGGCGGCGAAACGCGCCCCGCAGCCCGTGGGGCACTCCCAGCACGCCTTTCCTTCTGCAACGGTGTGCACGCCGCACGGTCCGTGGCCGCGCGGCGAGAAGGCAGTTCATCGACGAATCGTCACTGCGCGGTTCACGTTGATCGGTGGTCCTTCCGTTCGCTTCGTAGGGTCTCCTGGCGGTTTGCCCCATCGACGGGGAGCGAGTCGCCAGGAGACCCTGCGGGGTAAGCGGTACTCGGCGCCGGTGCCCGCCGGTGAAACAACGGGTTCCCTTTGTGCGCGGATGTGTGCCAGAGGTTTCCGGCCCCAGCCACGACATGGGTCGGGTGAATGGTTGACACAGCGAATGGCTTCGACGACGGCCTGAACCTGTATCAGCCCACGGGTGGTGTCTTCCTCTCCAGCCGAAGGTTTGCGCCTTCGGCTGTTCTTCTGCTGCCCGCCGTCCCGCCGCGCACCTGATCGGGTGAGCAATCGGGCATCTACCGTGAGCGGATTTCTGCTCGCTAACGCATGCCAAGCCTCCGAATCTACGTCGTATGCGCGCTGACTGTCGTCAGCACCATGCCCAGGCAGCTCCGGTCTTCAAGGCTGCGGCACGGTTCTACCGCGCTGACCGATCCA
>JBJHBT010000051.1:0-17808 GCA_050485645.1 Gammaproteobacteria bacterium
ACCAGATCAGCGTGTAGCCAGTCGGCTGCACACCAATCTCACGCTAACTGCCCAGACGTGCTAACAAAACCGCTCGGGCAAGGCGGGGAACTTCAGTTTAGCACGGCTGAACAAGTGAACGATCGATTGCCCGAATGTGCGTTTACGCGGACTCGAGTGCGTCGGGCGCTCAGTGTGTCGGGAATCCGTTCAGCTTTGGATGTTCCGTTCGGGCCGGGTGTGTTCAGCCGAGAATGGCTTCGCGCCTGTACAGGCGCGTGGCAAGCCAGCCCAGCGCCACGGCCAGCGCCAGCGTGGCGCCGGTGGAGAGCGCCAGCCATGACAGCTGCAGCGGCTCCTCGCGAATCAGCGTGGTGATCAGCAGGTGCTGACTGAGACTGGGAATCCACATCAGCCGCGCGGACGGTTCCACGCCCAGCAGCATCGCGAAAATCAGCGGTAGTGTCGGGATCACGAGCAGCAGGCCGAGATAGGTCTGCGCTTCCTTGTAGCTTTTCGTGAACGATGCGACAACGATCATCAGTGCGGCGCCGAGCGGTGCAAAGGGCACCAGTACCGCGAACACGGTCATTGCCGTGAACACCGTAAACGACGAACTCATGCCCAGTTGTTCCATGGGTATGAACGACAGTGCGACGGTGAATGCCGTCAGCGTCAGTGCCAGCGACAGCAGCATGAAGACGGTGGTGGCGCCGAGCTTGCCGAGCAGCAGCGATGACCGATCCACCGGTGTGGCCAGCAGCGGTTCCAGTGATTTGCGCTCGCGTTCACCCGCCGTGGTGTCGATGGCCAGATAAAACCCGCCCATCAGCGTTGCGAACAGCAGGAAATAGGTGAGCACGCCGAGCAGCAGGGCCGACCGCCCGGCCGGCGTCGACACATCCAGCTGATCGATAATGATCGGCCGCGTGATGGCGGGATCGATGCCGCGCGCCAGCAGGCGCTGCGAACGCCACAGCTCCGCCTGCGCATTCAGCGTACCCTGCACGCGCTGCACGCGGCTGCCGGCGCGCCGGTTGGATTGATCAAACACCAGCGTCACCCGCGCGCCACGCGCCGCGGCCAGTGCCGCACCGAAGTCCGCGTCGATCACCAGCAGTACGTCGTGGGTACCGTCGCGTACCGCGGACGCCGCATCGTCCAGGTCCGCGATGCCGTGATCGGTGACGGCATCGATGCCGCGGGCATGGAGGAATCCGATCAGGTTGGGCGCATGGTCGGCGCCGATCACCGGCACGCTCAACCGCTGCTCCATGACGGCAAAGGTCTGGTTGAGCATCACGTTGATCATCACCGCGAACAGCACCGGGCCGAACAGCGGGCCGAACACCAGTGTCGAGAACAGCGTGCGTCGGTCGCGCGCATTCTCGAGCACTTCCTTGCGGCAGACGGTGAGTGCGGAGAACGCCATCAGTTATCGCCTGAAACGGCTATCACCGCGTCGATGAATATGTCCTCCAGGTCTTTGCCGGGATTCCGCCGGCTGAGTTCGTCGGGCGTGCCGGTCATCGCGACGCGTCCGTCGGCGATGATCACGATGTCGTCGGCCAGAGCGGACACCTCCTGCATGACGTGGCTGGACAGCAGCACACAGCGGCCCTGCGCTTTCAGTTCCAGCAGCCAGCGTCGCAGTTCGCGTGTGGCCATGACATCCAGACCGTTGGTCGGTTCATCGAGCAGCAGATGCTGTGGGTCGTGAACCAGCGCCCTGGCCAATGCCACACGCGTGCGCTCACCGTGCGAGAATCCCTTGGCTCTACGCCCGGCGAAGTCGCCAAGGTCGAGTCGCCTGATCAGGTCGTCGGTACGCCGTCGCAGCGACGCCTCATCCATTCCGTGCAGGCGCCCGTAGTATTCGATGTTCTCGCGTGCCGTGAGCTGAGGGTACAGACCGGCGCCGTCCGGCAGCACGCCAAGACGGCGTCGAGCGTCCCGCTGCTGGCCGACCACATCCACGCCGCCGATTCGTGCCGTACCGTTGTCGGGCCGCAGTACCGTGGCCAGGATTCTCATGCACGTGGACTTGCCGGCACCGTTCGGACCCAGCAGCCCGGTGATACGACCGTCGGCGGCGCCGAAGCTCACGTCGTCGAGCGCCTGCACCTTGCCGAAGCGCTTGCTGATGCCGGTTACCTCGATCATGCCGTCACCGCTTCGTTCATGGCGAGGGTCCGTTGAAGCCGAGAAAGAATGGCGCCACCTGCTCACGGTTCAGACACCGGCTGTTCAGCTGTTGCGGGTCGGCGCTGCGCAGGAACGCACGCATCAGCGATGGCACGCAGCCGACAGCGGCCAGACCATGACCCTGGCCGAGGGCAATCAGATGAACGGCGTTACGCAGTCCGCCGGCGATGGCCTGTTCGGCATAGGCCGGCGGCGTGATCGGATCGTTCTCACCGGACAGCAGCAGGACCGGCACCTCCGACGCCAGCGGTTCCCTGAAATCCGCGTCCATGACACCGGCGGGCCACAGTTCACACATCGCCAGCAGACCTTCGACCACGCTGGTGCCGAGAAAGGTGTCGGCACCGTCCTGGAGGGCGGCGCGATCGATGAACGGTGCATCCTCGGTGCAGGCCACCGAGTTGTGCATGGCCAGGCCCAGCGCCTCTTCCAGACCGCGCAGCACGATCCCGGCCTGTGCCGCCAACGGCAGATAGTTGCCGTCGGCCGCTTCGGAAATGGTCAGCGGCAGCAGCGCCGCCGTGGCCGGTGCGTAGATCATCAGGCGCGTGACGGCACGCAGTTGCGGAACACCCAGCTGCAGCGTGGTGGCCTCGCCGGTGCGTGAGTCGCTGGCGGACACGTGCACCGGTTGCGCCTCGATGTCGGCCTGCAATGCCCGAAACCGTGCGGGCAGATCGCCGAATCGCGTCGCACACGACTCGTCCGCTTTGCAACGCGCGAAGACCGCATTCAACGCCTGCTGCGCCAGCGGCGCTATGTCCGGTCCCAGCACCATACCTGCCGGCACCGCGGCATCGAGGATCAGCGAGCGCGTGTGCGCCGGATAGCGCCGCAGGTAGTGCTGCGCCACCCGCGTGCCGTAGGACACGCCATACAGATTCCACTGCTGGTAGCCGAGCACGGCACGCACATGATCCAGATCGCGTACCGCCACCGACGTGGTGTACAGCCGCGGGTCATGTTCCAGCTGCTCCAGGCACGATGCGGTGAGGGCTTCCAGCAATTCGGGCGTGGCTTCCTCCATGGCCGGCGCATCATCGGGCATCGTGCAGTGCAGTCCCCGCGCCGAACGACCCGTGCCGCGCTGGTCGATCAGCAGCAGGTCGCGATCACGACGCACCTGCTCGAACGCGCCACGCATCTGGAGATACAGATCCACGGCACTTTGCCCGGGCCCGCCGCTGATCAGTACCAGCGGATCCGGATCCGGGGTGGCGCTCAGCGATGCCACACGCGCGACGAACAGATCGATGCGCTCGCCGTCGGGCCGATCCGGATCCAGCGGCACGCTGACTGCCGGACAGTGCGCGAACACGGCGGGTGTACCCTCCAGCATGAGCCGGCAGCGCTCGCCCTCCGCCGCGTGGCTGATGCCCGCCACGGCCGCGCCGAACAGTGACGCCAGCACGACCGACACCGCGACCGGCCGCGCGGTCAGTCGTACACGCAGGTATTGCAGGGGAATGTGGCAGGGCATGAACATACGCGTCGCATACTCTCGCGCCGGCCCCCACTTGCCAAGCCCGGCCCGGGGCCCGCACCCCGTTCAGCAACGATCCGGGCTAGAATTCGCGGTCTTATGCGCTATCCCACCATATTCGACTGCATCGTCGTGGGTGCCGGCCACGCCGGTACCGAGGCCGCGATGGCGGCCGCGCGCATGGGCGCGCGCACGCTGCTGTTGACGCAGAATCTGGAAACGGTGGGGCAGATGAGCTGCAATCCCGCGATCGGCGGCATCGGCAAGGGCCATCTGACGCGCGAGATCGATGCACTGGGCGGGGTGATGGCGCGCGCGGCCGATTTCGCCGGCATCCATTTCCGCACGCTGAACGCCAGCAAGGGTGCCGCGGTGCGCGCGACCCGTGCGCAGGCTGATCGCGCGCTGTACCGTCAGGCGATCCGTACGCTGCTGGACGCCGAGCCGAATCTGACGCTGCTGCAGCAGGGCGTGGAAGACATCGTGATCGAGCACGGCCGCGTCGGGGGCGTGACGACACAGATGGGTCTCGTCATCCGCGCACGCAGTGTGGTGCTGACGGTGGGTACGTTTCTCGCCGGACGCATCCACGTGGGCGAGGCCAGCCACGCCGGTGGGCGGGCCGGTGACGCGCCGTCCGTGGGCCTGGCCGCGAAACTGCGCGATCTGGGCTTGGCTGTGGGACGACTGAAGACCGGCACACCGCCGCGCATCGACGGCCGCACGATCGATTACACGCACCTGCAACCGCAGCCGGGCGACGAACCGCGGCCGGTGTTCTCGTTTCTCGGCCGTCGCGCCGACCATCCGCGCCAGGTGCCCTGCCATATCACGCACACCACGGAGCGTACCCACGAGATCATCCGCGCAGGACTCGACCGTTCGCCTATGTACAGTGGCGCAATCTCCGGCACCGGACCGCGGTATTGCCCGTCCATCGAAGACAAGGTGGTGCGCTTCGCCGACCGCACCGCGCATCAGGTGTTCATCGAGCCGGAGGGGCTGAATACCTCCGAGATCTACCCCAACGGCATCTCCACCAGCCTGCCGTTCGATGTGCAGCACGAACTGGTACGGTCGATTCCCGGCTTCGAGCGTGCCCATATCACGCGACCCGGCTATGCCATCGAGTACGACTTTTTCGATCCGCGTGACCTGAACGCCACGCTGGAGACGCGCGCCATCCCGGGCCTGTATTTCGCCGGCCAGATCAATGGCACCACCGGCTACGAGGAGGCCGCGGCGCAGGGCCTGATCGCCGGTCTCAATGCGGCGCTGGCGGTGCGCGGCGAGGCGCCCTGGACGCCGCGTCGCGACGAGGCCTATATGGGCGTACTGGTCGACGACCTGATCACGCGCGGCACCGCCGAGCCCTACCGCATGTTCACCAGCCGCGCCGAGCACCGTCTGCTGCTGCGCGAGGACAACGCCGACGCGCGCCTCACGCCCTGCGGACGCCGACTGGGCCTGGTGGACGACACACGCTGGCGTGCCTTCGAGCGCAAGCAGGCGCTGCTGCAGTCAGAAACCGACCGTCTGGCGCGGCTGATGGTGCGCCCGGCCGATGTGCCCGCCGATCACCCGTTCGGTCCGCTCAGCCGGGAGTCGACGGCGCTGGCGTTGCTGCGCCGCCCGCAAGCCGCCTACGGCGATCTGTTGCTGCTGACCGCTGTCGGGACGCCGGACGAGGTCGCGGCGCTTGAACCCGAAGAACGGGAGCAGCTGTCCAGCAGGCTGGAGACCGACGCGCGCTACGCGGGTTATGTCACCCGTCAGGCCGCGGAGATTGAAAGGCATCGCCGCGAGCTGTCACGGCCGCTGCCGCCGGATCTGGACTATCGCGAGGTGGCGGGGCTGTCGAACGAGGTGCGCGAGAAGCTGTTGCGGGTGCGGCCGACGGACATCAGTCAGGCGGCACGGGTGTCCGGCGTGACGCCGGCCGCGGTGTCGCTGCTGCTGATTCACCTGAAAAAGCGCGAGCGCGGCGCCGGCCAGGTGGCGGCCGACAGCATCGCGACGGGCTGAAAACACCCCGGTTCGGCGGGCGGTACGGCGGGGCATTGCGCGGCCGCGGCCGCGGGTTTCGGAAAGCCGCGACTGGCATTTGGGCGCTTTGCTGCCTACCATAGCGTCCGCCAAGAACCGCAGGGACACGGAATTGTTCAGACACAAACACATGCTCGCGCCACTGGGCGCCGTGACACTGGTTGCGCTGATCGCGTTTGCGCAGTCCGGCTTCGGGCAGGCGCGGCAGGCGGTCATGTTGAACCCGATCAACCTGCAGCCGGATATCGCGCGCGGACAGATTCTGGCCGAGACCTGTATGGGTTGCCACGGACTTCCCAATCACCGCAATACCTATCCGGCTTTTCATGTGCCGAAGCTCGGCGGCCAGCATGCGCAGTACATGCAGATCGCCCTGCAGGGCTACCGTATCGGGCAACGCGGACACGAGACCATGTACGGCCACGCGGCGACGCTGAGCGATCAGGATATCGTGGACGTGTCGGCGTACTTCGCCGCTTACGAGGGTTCCCCGCAGACCGGGCGGCCGCTGCGCGGCGGATCGGTTGAGGCCGGGCGCGAGAAATCCAGCACCTGCGCCGCCTGCCACGGCGCGGATGGCATTGCGCCATCACCAACCTGGCCGACGCTGGCCGGCCAGCACGCGTCCTACCTGGTGCAATCCATGAAGGAATACCGCAGCAGGGCGCGCAACGACCTGATGATGCCGGCGCTCGTCGAGCACCTGAGTGATCAGGATATCAACGACCTGGCGGCTTTCTACGCGGCCCAGCCCGGATTGTTCAACACGACGCGATAGCGGCGCCGGCACGTGCCGGCGGCACCGCGCAGCGTCGGACCGCGGCCGGTCACCGTGCCGCAAGCGGCCACATTCGGGGGGTGGTACCGCCGCGGCAGGCAGCCTCAGGTCAATTGCCCGGAGGCTACGCCGTGAAAGTCATCAGCGCTGAGGCTGTCGCGGCCCGACTGGGCGGCGCCGGGCTGGATCTGCCCGCCGACCGGCATCAGGCGCTGGCCGGCTACATCGCCCTGCTGCAGCGCTGGAACCGTGTCTACAATCTCACCGGCGTGCGCGACCCCGCGGTGATGGTGGGCCGCCATCTGCTTGAGAGTCTGGCGCTGACGTTCCTGCTGCGCGGCCACCGCATCGCGGACGTTGGCAGCGGTGCGGGACTGCCGGGGATTCCGCTGGCGATCGCGGAACCGGAGCGGCACTTCACGCTGATCGAAAGCCGCGCCAAGCGCGTGCATTTCCTGCGGCATGTCATCGGCGAGCTGCAACTGGGCAATGCAACGGTGGCACACTGCCGGGTTGAGGATTTCGCCGCCGACGCGCCGTTCGATACCGTGCTGGCGCGCGCAGTGGTGGGTCCGGCACAGCTGGCGACCATGACGCGCCATGTCACGCGGGCAGGGAGTATCCTGTTGCTGCTGACGGCGGCGCACGTGGTACAGGGTCTGAGCGCGCTGCCGGAGGGCTATGTGGCGTTGCCGATCGACGAGCCGCGTACACTGCCGGTCATTGCGCGGACGAGCAGTTCGATCGCGATGATCGAGCGCGCTGTCGACTGAAGCCCTGCCGGTCAGGGCCGTCGATCAGAGAGTCGAATGACAGGGATCGCTGCAGAGAGCCGATCAAGAGGGAGCCGATGACGAGAGTCATAGCAATCGCGAATCAGAAGGGCGGCGTGGGCAAGACCACCACCTGCGTGAATCTCGCCGCATCGCTGGCGGCAACGCAGCGTCGCGTCCTGCTGATCGACATGGATCCGCAGGGCAACGCCACCATGGGGTCGGGCGTCGACAAGAACGCGCAGGAGACCACGATCTGCGATGTGATCCTCGACGGCATGCCGCTGGATCAGGCCGTCCGGCATGTTGACGAAGGCGGCTACGACCTGCTGCCCGCCAATCAGGAGCTGACCGCCGCGGAGGTGGAACTGCTCGGCGAGGACGATCGCGACCTGCGCCTGAAAACCGCGCTGGAGAACGCGGCAACCGGCTACGACTACGTGCTGATCGACTGTCCTCCGGCGCTGAACATGCTCACCGTGAACGCGATGGTGGCTGCCAATCGCGTGCTGATACCGATGCAGTGTGAGTACTACGCGCTGGAAGGACTCACCGCGCTGCTCAACACCATCGAACAGATCCGCGAGAACGCGAATCCGTCACTGGAGGTGCTGGGCATCCTGCGCACCATGTTCGATCCGCGCAACAACCTCGCCAATGAGGTCTCCACGCAGCTGATGGATCATTTCGGTGATCGCGTCTATCGCACCGTCATCCCGCGCAATGTTCGCCTGGCCGAGGCGCCCAGCTTCGGCAAACCGGTGCTGTACCACGACAAGTACTCGCGCGGCGCGCTGGCCTATCTGGCGCTGGCGGGTGAGATCAATCGCCGCGAGGGCAGCAGCAAGTCCGACCACGCGGCCGGCGACGGCAACGCTGGCGCCGCCAGCGCGGCACAATAGGCGCCCGATAGCCGCCGGTCGGCGCCGCGCTGCTACAATCGCGCGCACCATCGGCGCCGCGTTGTGAACAAGATGACCAAACGAAAAAGCCTGGGTCGAGGCCTGGACGCACTGCTCACCAAGCACGGTCGCAAGGCGTCGGCTGACACGCCCGCCGAAGCGCGCGCAGACAATCGTGCCGAACCCGACAGCATTCTGAAGCAGCTGCCGGTGGATCTGCTGCAACGGGGGCGTTACCAGCCCCGTTCGGACATGCGTGAGGAAACGCTGGCGGAGCTGGCTGAATCGATCCGCGCCCAGGGCATCGTGCAGCCCATCGTCGTGCGTCCCGTCGACAGCGACGGCCAGGCACAGTACGAAATCATCGCCGGCGAACGTCGCTGGCGCGCTGCACAGCTGGCCGGCCTGCACGAAGTGCCGGTGGTGATCCGCGACATTCCGGATGAGGCGGCGGTCGCGGTCGCGCTGATCGAAAACATCCAGCGCGAGAATCTGAATCCGCTCGAGGAGGCGCTGGCGCTGCAGCGCCTGATCGCCGAATTCGACATGACCCACGCCCAGGCTGCCGAGGCGGTAGGCCGCTCGCGTGCCGCCGTATCCAATCTGCTGCGCCTGCTCGAGCTGCCGGAGGCGGTGCGCGAGATGGTCAGTCGCCGCGAGCTGGACATGGGCCACGCGCGCGCGCTGCTTGGCATGGAGAGCGGTCGCGGCAATCTGCTGGCGCTGGCGCGGCGTGTGGCGCAGGAAGGCCTGAGCGTGCGCGAGACCGAAAAGCTGGTGCGCCGCGAGGTCGCGAAGGCCGATGGCGATGCGGCGAGCCGCAGGCCAACCTCGCCACCGGACCCGGACGTGAGCCGGCTGGAGGCCGATCTTTCCGAGAAGCTGGGCACGGCCGTGCGTATCGAGCACGGCCGCGGCGGTGGGCGTTTGGTGATCCGCTATCACAGCCTGGAAGAACTGGACGGCATCATCGGGCATATCCGCTGACCGGCCGCCAGCAGGCGCCTCGAGCCGCTTTTCCGGCGCGCTTGTTGAATCACCCCGACCGACTCCTTACAATGCGGCGGCTGGACAGGCCGCGACCTGGTCGCGGCCTTTTTGCCGACAGCCACCGCCGTGGCGCAAACAAGAGGTCCGATGCTTACCGACGACAGGCGCGTCGTGCCGATGACCTTGCTGCTGCAAGTGGCCATCAGCCTCGGTTTGGCGGCGGCGGGAGCGGTTTTCGCGGGGGCGGTGGTGGCGATATCGGCACTGCTTGGCGGGATGACCGCTGTAATCCCAAACGCTTTTCTGGCTGCAAGGCTGCTGAAGCCGCGCGCCAACGACAGTGCGGGTGCCGTGATGCGGTCGGCCTGGATAGGCGTGATCGGCAAGCTGATCATTACGGCGTTGCTGTTCGGCGTGATTTTCGCGCTGGTCAGGCCGCTGTCGCCACTCGCCGTTTTCGGCGGGTTCATAACGGCACAGTTGATGGTGCCGGCAGCGTTCCTGCTTTCGGGCAGAGGACAGGCCCGGCACGAAGCCGGTGACAGCGATGAATGCAACGCGACGGTCAAATAGCTGAACGAGACGATCTGAAGCATGGCAACCGGAAGTGAACTGAATCCCAGCGACTACATCGCGCATCACCTGCAGAATCTGCAGGTCTGTCGCGTCGATGGTGAATGGGTCTGGTACTACTGCGAAGGGTTCTGGACCCTGAATGTCGATTCGATGTTCATGTCCTTCTTTCTCGGCTCGATCTTCGTAGGGCTGTTCTGGGCAGTGGCGCGCAAGGCGAGCACGAACAAGCCCGGCAAGCTTCAGACGGCCGTGGAGCTCATCGTCGGCTTCGTCGATGCCGCCGTTCGCGACACCTTCCACGGCAACACCCGACTGGTTGCGCCGCTGGCCCTGACGATCTTCGTCTGGGTGTTCCTCATGAACCTGATGGATCTGATTCCCGTCGACTGGTTCCCGTGGCTGGCCAGCCTGCTCGGCATTGAATACCTGAAGATCGTGCCCACCACCGACATCAACGTCACCTTCGGCCTGTCGTTCTCGGTGTTCGCCCTGATCATCTACTATTCACTGAAGAGCAAGGGCGCCTTGGGCTTCGTCAAGGAGCTCACCCTGCATCCGCTCGCGCCGCCGACCCGGGGGCTGGGACTGATCGGTGCACCGTTCATCATCCTGTTCAACTTCGTGCTCGAGGGTGTGGCGCTGCTCGCCAAGCCGCTGTCGCTTTCGCTGCGACTGTTCGGCAACCTCTTCGTGGGCGAGCTGATTTTCATTCTGATTGCGCTACTGGGCCTGTGGCAGCTGCCGCTGCACTTCGGCTGGGCCGTATTCCACCTGCTGATCATCGTGTTGCAGGCGTTCATCTTCATGATGCTGACGCTGGTGTATCTGAGCCTGGCGAACGAGTCGCACTGAAGCAACGGGCAAACCGTTTGAAGCTAACTACCATTTAGGGACTGGAGAGACTGATGGAGATTGTGATTGGCATGACCGCCATTGCGGTGGCGATAATGATCGGCATGGGCGCGCTGGGCGTTGCCCTGGGCATGGGCCTCTTGGGTGGACGTTTCCTGGAAGGCGCGGCACGGCAGCCGGAGCTCGCCCCCATGCTGCGCACCCAGATGTTTCTTGTCGTCGCGCTGCTCGACGCGGTTGCCATGATCGGCGTGGGTATCGCGCTGCTGTTCGCGTTTGCGAATCCGTTCGTCACGCAGCTGCAACAGGCAATGTCCTGAAGCCAACGGTGTTACGTGAGGCTGACCTGACTAGGTACGGGGCAGGAGGACACGCGTGGATTTCAATCTGACACTGATCGGCCAGACGATCGCGATGATCGTGTTCGTCGGCTTCTGTATGAAGTTCGTCTGGCCGCCATTGATGGCGGTGATCGAGGCTCGCCAGGTCGAGATTGCCGACGGGCTTGCCGCCGCCGAGCGGGGCCAGTCCGATCTCGAGAACGCGAAGGCGGAAGCCGACAAGATCATCGGCGCGGCACGCGACCAGGCGCGCAGCATTGTCGATCAGGCGCACAGCCGCGCCAACGGCATTGTCGAGGAAGCCCGGTCCGAGGGCGAATCCGTAAGGCGTCGGCAGATGGAGAGTGCGCTGGCCGAGGTCGAGGTCGAGATGAATCGTGCCCGCAACGAACTGCGCAAACAGGTTGCCGTGATCGCGGTGGCCGGTGCGGAAAAAGTGCTGGCACGCGAGATAGACGCCAACCGGCACCGCGAACTGCTCGATCAGCTCGCGAGCGAACTGTAACCGGGGGCGGGCGCAATGGCCGACTTCAGCACGATCGCGCGACCTTATGCACGGGCCCTCCTGGAAGTGGCGCGGGCCGCGGATGATCTGGCCGGCTGGTCCAATGCCCTGTCCGCCGCGGCTGCGGTTCTGGAACATGCGCGCGCACGTGCGATGATTGCCGACCCGCGTGTCGGGCCGGCCGAACGGGCCAGGTTCATCGCGTCGGTTTGTGCGGATCTGCCGGGCGCGTCGCTGCTGGGTTCGCCGCAGGGCGGGAATCTGCTGCTGCTGCTGGCCGAGAACGATCGTCTGCACGCGTTGCCGGCGATTGCGGAGCAGTACGAGCAGCTGCGGGCGCGTGCCGAGAACAGGGTCAACGTCACACTGGTGTCCGCCACCGAAGTAGACGCTGAACTTGCCGCGTCGGTTACGGAATCGCTGGAGCGCAGACTCGGCCACAAGGTGCAGCTCGAATTGGAAGTGGACCCCGGCCTGATCGGCGGCGCAATCATCCGCGCCGAAGACATGGTTATCGATGGATCAGTGAAAAGCCGCCTGCAGCGTCTTGCCGACGCGCTGGTCGAGTAATCCTTCCCGTTGGAAGGATCAGGAAGAGGACAACACATGGCACTGAAAGCGTCTGAAATCAGCGATCTGATTCGCAAGCGCATCGACGGCTTCGAGACCAGAGCTGAAGCCCGCGACGTCGGCACCATCATCGCCCTGACCGATGGTATCGCCCGCATTCACGGTCTGGCCGACGTGCAGTACGGCGAGATGATCGAATTCCCCGGCAACAGTTTCGGCCTGGCACTGAATCTGGAGCAGGATTCGGTGGGCGCGGTCGTGCTGGGTGACTACAAGCACATCTCTGAAGGCGACACCGTCAAGACCACCGGCCGCATTCTCGAAGTGCCGGTGGGTGAAGCGCTGCTCGGCCGCGTCGTCGATGGGCTGGGCAATCCGATCGACGGCAAGGGTCCGATCGAAGCCCAGGGCAGCTCGCCGATCGAGAAGGTCGCGCCGGGCGTCATCGACCGCAAGTCGGTGAATCAGCCGGTGCAGACGGGACTCAAGTCCATCGACTCCATGGTGCCGGTGGGCCGCGGTCAGCGTGAGCTGATCATCGGCGACCGTCAGACCGGCAAGAGTGCGGTGGCGATCGACGCCATCATCAACCAGAAGGGCAAGAACCTTAAGTGCATCTACGTCGCGATCGGGCAGAAGAACTCTACCGTCGCCAACGTGGTGCGCAAGCTCGAGGAACATGGCGCGATGGAACACACCATCGTCGTCGCGGCCACGGCTTCCGAGTCCGCCGCCATGCAGTACATCGCTCCGTACTCCGGCTGCGCGATGGGCGAGTACTTCCGCGACAAGGGCGAAGACGCGCTGATCATCTACGACGATCTGACCAAGCAGGCCTGGGCTTACCGCCAGGTATCGCTGCTGCTGCGCCGCCCGCCGGGCCGCGAGGCGTATCCCGGCGACGTCTTCTATCTGCATTCGCGTCTGCTCGAGCGCGCCGCGCGCGTCAACGAGGACTACGTGGAGCGCATGACCAATGGCCAGGTGAAGGGCCGCACCGGCTCCCTGACCGCGCTGCCGGTGATCGAGACGCAGGCCGGTGACGTGTCGGCATTCGTGCCCACCAACGTGATTTCGATCACCGATGGTCAGATCTATCTCGAAACCGATCTGTTCAATGCCGGTATTCGGCCCGCGATCAACGCCGGTCTGTCGGTATCGCGTGTCGGTGGCGCTGCACAGACGAAGATCATCAAGAAGCTTGGCGGCGGCGTGCGTCTGGCACTCGCGCAGTTTCGCGAGCTGGCCGCATTCGCGCAGTTCGCCTCGGATCTGGATGCCGCCACGCGGCGCCAGCTCGAGCGCGGACAGCGAGTGACGGAACTGATGAAGCAGAAGCAGTACTCGCCGCTGTCGGTGGCCGAAATGGCGCTGTCGCTGTTCGCGGTGAACGAGGGCTTCCTCGACGACGTGCCAGCCAACAAGGTGGTGGCGTTCGAGGCCGCGCTGCATGCGCATGCGCAGTCGAAGTTCCAGCCGCTGATGGACCGCATCAACGAGTCCGGCGACTACAACGACGAGATCGACGGCGAACTGCGCCGGCTGGTCGACGACTTCAAGGCGACCGGCGCGTACTGAGCGCGACGACGGGGCGCGCGCGGCGGCGCTGACGGACAACGAAGGGCCGGAGACAACAGGCACGATGGCAAGCGGCAAGGAAATTCGCACCAAGATCGGCAGCGTGAAAAACACGCAGAAGATCACCAAGGCGATGCAGATGGTTGCAGCGTCCAAGCTGCGCCGCACCAGCCTGCGCATGGAGGCGTCACGCCCCTATGCCGAGCGCATCCGCACCGTGATCGGCCATCTGTCCGAAGCCAATCCCGACTACCGACATCCGTATCTGGAGCAGCGCGAAGTCCGGCGTGTCGGCTACATCATCATCAGCACCGACCGCGGACTTTGTGGCTCACTGAACGTAAACCTGTTCCGCGAACTGGTGCGCGACCTGCGCAAGTGGCAGGGCGAAGGCGTGGAAGCGGATCTGTGCCTGATCGGCGCCAAGGGCATGGCTTACTTCCGCCGCCTGAACACCAACATCGTGGCCGCCAACAGTCACCTGGGCGAAGTGCCGAAGGTTTCTGATCTCACCGGTGCGATTACGGCCATGACGGACGCGTACCGAAAGGGCACGATCGACCGGCTGTTTCTGGCCCACAATGTGTTCGTGAACACGATGAGCCAACAGCCCACGCTCAAGCCGCTGCTGCCGGTTGAGCCGGTGGACAAGGATTCGCTGCAGACGCACTGGGATTACATCTACGAGCCCAGCGCGGCGGAACTCCTGGATGGCGTGCTTGATCGCTATATCGAATCACAGGTCTATCGTGCGGCCGTTGAGAATGTGGCCTGCGAGATGGCCGCGAAGATGGTGGCGATGAAGTCGGCTACCGAGAACGCCGGCAAGTTCATCGAGCAGCTGCAATTGCAGTACAACAAGGCCCGCCAGGCGGCGATCACGCAGGAAATCGCAGAGATCGTGGGCGGCGCCGCGGCCGTTTGAACGGGCCGCTTCAGGATTGAATCAATCGAAATCGAATCACAGTCGAATCTCAGAGAATCGAAGGTAGGCAGAATGAGCACGGGTACGGTAGTCCAGATCATCGGCGCGGTCGTTGACGTCGAATTTCCCCGCGATGGGATTCCCAAAGTCTACGATGCGCTGAAGATCGAAGAGCGCGGACTGACGCTGGAAGTGCAGCAGCAGCTTGGCGACGGCATCGTGCGTACGATCGCGATGGGCGCCAGTGAAGGCCTGCGCCGCGGACTGGCGGTGACCAACACCGGTCAGCCGATCACCGTGCCGGTGGGCATGAAGACCCTCGGCCGCATCATGGACGTGCTGGGTGCGCCGATCGACGCCGCTGGCGATATCGGCGAAGAAGAGCGTTGGCCGATTCACCGTCCTTCGCCCAGTTACGATGAGCAGGCCACCTCCACCGAGCTGCTGGAAACCGGCGTCAAGGTGATCGACCTGATCATGCCGATCTCCAAGGGCGGCAAGATCGGTCTGTTCGGCGGCGCCGGCGTGGGCAAGACCGTGACGCTGCTGGAGCTGATCAACAACATCGCCAAGGAACACGGCGGTTACTCGGTGTTCGCCGGCGTTGGCGAGCGAACCCGCGAAGGCAACGACTTCTATCACGAGATGAAAGACGCCGGCGTACTCGACAAGGTGGCGCTGGTGTTCGGCCAGATGAACGAGCCGCCGGGCAACCGCCTGCGTGTCGCGCTGACGGGGCTGACGATGGCCGAGTACTTCCGCGACGAAGGCCGCGACGTGCTGATGTTCATCGACAACATCTACCGCTACACGCTGGCCGGCACCGAAGTGTCCGCGCTGCTGGGCCGCATGCCCTCGGCCGTGGGTTACCAGCCGACACTGGCCGAGGAAATGGGCGTGCTGCAGGAGCGCATCACGTCCACGAAGACCGGCTCGATCACATCGTTTCAGGCCGTGTACGTACCTGCTGACGATCTGACCGACCCCTCGCCCGCCACGACGTTCGCGCATCTTGACGCCACGCTCGTGCTGTCGCGCCAGATCGCCGAGCTCGGCATCTATCCGGCCGTGGATCCACTGGACTCCACCAGCCGTCTGCTTGATCCGAACGTCATCGGCCAGGAGCACTACGACACCGCGCGCGCCACCCAGGCCGTGCTGCAGCGCTACAAGGAACTGCAGGACATCATCGCGATTCTGGGTATGGACGAACTGTCCGAGGACGACAAGCTCACCGTGCAGCGCGCGCGCAAGGTGCAGCGTTTCCTGTCGCAGCCGTTCTCGGTGGCCGAGACCTTTACCGGTACGCCGGGCAAGTACGTGTCACTGAAGGACACGATCCGCGGCTTCAAGGCGATCGTGAGCGGCGAGTACGACCACCTGCCGGAGCAGGCGTTCTACATGGTCGGCGCGATCGAGGAAGTCGAAGAGAAAGCCAAGCAGCTGCAGTAAGCGCTGCCAGAGAGACGCAATATGCCGATTCGAGTCGATATCGTCAGCGCCGAGGGCGAGATCTTTTCCGGCGACGCCGACATGGTGTTCGCGCCGGGCGATATGGGCGAGCTCGGCATCGCACCACGCCACGCGCCGCTGCTGACGGATCTGAAGCCCGGCGAAGTGCGCGTGCAGGTGCAGGGTGAGGACGAGAAGTTCTTCTACATCACCGGCGGCGTGCTCGAGGTGCAGCCGTACCTGGTGACCGTGCTGGCCGACAGCGCGCTGCGCGCCGATCAGCTTGATGAAGACGCGGCGCTGGCTGCGCGTGAACGGGCACGGCAGGCGCTGGAAGGGCGCACCGCCGAGATCGACCTGGAGCAGGCGCAGCGCGAACTGGTCGAGGCCGAAGCGCGGTTCCGCGCGGCGCAGAAACTCAAGGGCAAGCGCGGCGGCTGACCCTGTGTTGGTCGGGCCGTAGCGGCAGGCCATCCCCTTTTTCGGGGACGGCGGAAGCACCTCCTTGCGCCTTGGCCGCGGCCATCCGTGGCCGCGGACACCCCGAAAAAGCGCGATGGCCCGCCGCTGCGGCCCGACCAATACAGGGGCAGCGGCGGCGGGGCAGCGCGCTGGGGTCAGGTGCGGTTGTCCGGACCAGGGCCGCCTGGTGGCGGATTGACGGGTCCGCCTTCGACCGGCGGCGGGGTTGAGGGGTCGGCGCCGCCGGCCTGCGGACGTGAGCGCGCCGTTTCCTGCATCTCCGCGGCCTTGGCTTTCGCCTGCGCCAGGCTCTGGTTGATACGGCTTTCCATGGACGACGCATCGATTCCGGCCGACGCATTCACATAGATGATGTTCAGACCCATCAGCACCGGGCACGTGATGATGGCCACGGCCAGCGAGGCGGTGATCAGTGTTCCGATGCCCAGGGCAACCTGGTGCCCGGTGACGTTGGCCCCACCCATGATGACGGCGCCAAAGTTCTCAATACCGCCCGGCAACTGATTGCCGAGAATTCCGCTGGACAGGCTGGTGGTTACGCCGTAGCCGGATGCCAGGAATCCGAACAGCACGAAGGCGGCAATCCAGATCAGGATGGCGAGAATGATCAGGTTGATGATCACGCTGACCGCCCGCTGGCGTGCGATCGCCGCCAGTCGTGCGATGGAACCGAGCAGGGTGTTGCCTTCCCAGATCGCAGGACCCAGCAGCTGCCAGGCGACGAACAGGCCGGCGTAGAACAGCGCCGTGCCAACAGTCAGCAGCGGCACGACGAACGTGAACAGCAGCGGCCCGAGAAAAGGAATCTTGCAGATCAGCAGGATCAGCGCGATCGGCAGCAGGAACAGCAGCGCCACGACAATGACCGCCAACGCCAGCACGATGATCTTGCCGGTGGCGAACAGTCCCTGAAGAAAGCCCGTCGCCAGTGGGCGCGGCGCCCACGACCTGATCTGCACCATCAGATGGATGCCGGCCGCCGAGATGCCGGTCAGTACGACGACGATGGCGATCAGACTGGTGAGCCCGATCAGTGCCGGTGCCCCGGTCAGGCCGGCCAGCGATACCAGTAATACGGCTGCGAACCAGCTGATCAGCAGTGACGCCACGGCACGCATGTTTCTGAACCCGTCCGCGGCGCGGGTGAGTTCGGAAAACTGCGCGGCCTGGGTGATGGTCGTTGCGCTCATGGTTGCTCCCTGTTCTTGATTGGTGTGTTATGCGGGCGCGCCCCGATGGAGGTTCATTTGAACGCCCAACCGGGGTCGGCGTCAACGTCAAAGCCGGGCCGTGGAGGGGGCATTTCCCTGTTCGGGGACGGCGGAAGAGCGTCCATGCGCCTCGGCCGCGGCCATCCATGGCCGCGGACG
>JBJHBT010000052.1:0-16163 GCA_050485645.1 Gammaproteobacteria bacterium
ATCGACATCGAGCAGATCAAGTGGGTGGTGATGATGGTTCTCTTCAGCCAGCCGGGCCATGAACAGGCCTACGCGCAGATGGAGGATCTGGTCTTCGCCGAGGATCCGGGCTGGTTGCATTGAAGCATTCGTCATGGCTGCAGCATGCCCCTGGCAATATGCGGCAGACGCTGCCGATGCGAACCCCTGATTCATGAGCAAGAATCTGGTCATCGTCGAGTCTCCGGCGAAAGCAAAGACCATAGAGAAGTACCTCGGCAAGGACTTTCAGGTCCTTGCGTCCTATGGTCATGTTCGTGATCTGATCCCCAAGGAAGGGGCCGTGGACCCGAAGCACGGGTTCGCGATGAAGTACCAGCTCATCGAAAGGAACGAGAAGCACGTCGAGACCATCGCCAGGGCGATCAGGAAAGCCGACGCGCTGTATCTGGCCACCGACCCCGACCGCGAGGGCGAGGCCATTTCCTGGCATGTCTACGAAGTGCTGCGCGAAAGGGGGCTGCTGGACAGCAAGCCCGTCTACCGCGTGGTATTTCACGAAGTCACCCGCGGCGCCATCCAGGACGCCATCCAGACACCTCGCGAACTCTCCGCCGAACTGGTCAACGCCCAGCAGGCGCGCCGTGCGCTGGACTACCTGGTCGGCTTCAATCTGTCACCGCTGCTGTGGAAGAAGGTGCGCCGCGGGCTGTCCGCCGGCCGCGTGCAAAGTCCCGCGCTGCGCCTGATCGTCGAGCGCGAGGAAGAAATCGCGGCATTCAAGCCGCAGGAATACTGGAGCATCGAGGCGCAGACCGCCTTTCAGACGCAGTCGTTCGCAGCGCGGCTTTCGATGTTCGCGGGCCGCAAGGTCGAGCAGTTCACGTTCACCTCCGAAGGCCAGGTTCGTGAGGCCGAACAGACCATCAACGATGCCGCACGCGGCGTGCTGCGTGTGGTCTCGGTGGAAAAGAAGCAGCGGCGCCGCAATCCGGCACCGCCATTCACCACATCCACCATGCAGCAGGAGGCTTCGCGCAAGCTGGGCTTCAGCGCACAGAAAACCATGACGGTTGCGCAGCGGCTGTATGAAGGCATCGACACGGGCGAAGGCTCGGTGGGTCTGATCACCTACATGCGCACCGATTCGGTCACGGTGGCCGGCGAGGCCATCGCCGATCTGCGCAAGCTGATTGCATCCCGCTACGGTGAGGAAAACCTGCCCGAAAGCCCGCGCCACTATGCCACCAAGTCGCGCAATGCGCAGGAGGCGCACGAGGCGATCCGTCCGACGCTGGCCGGCCATACGCCGGACAGCCTGAAGCGTTATCTGGACAAGGATCAGCACCGCCTCTACGAACTGATCTGGAAACGCACGGTGGCCAGTCAGATGGCGCCTGCCGTGTACGACACGGTCGGCATCGATCTTGCCACCGGTGAAAGCGGGCCGGCATCCGGTTCCGAGGCCATCCTGTTCCGCGCCACGGGTTCGGTGCTGGTCAGCCCGGGTTTCATTACCGTGTACCAGGAGGGCCGTGACGACAACGTGGCGGAAGAGCAGGACAAGCTGCTGCCGCAGGTCACCGAGGGCGACCAGCTCGAACTCGAACGCATCCTCAGCGAACAGCACTTCACCGAGCCGCCACCACGCTATTCCGAGGCCACGCTGGTGAAGGCGCTGGAGGAGTTCGGTATCGGCAGGCCTTCCACGTATGCATCGATCATCTCCACGCTGCGCAATCGAGAATACGTGGAAATGGAGAACCGTCGCTTCATACCCACCGATGTGGGTCGCGTCGTCACCCGGTTTCTCACCGAACATTTCTCGCAGTACGTGGACTATGAGTTCACGGCGCGCATGGAAGATTCGCTGGACGCCATCTCACGCGGCGAGCGCGAGTGGGTGCCGCTGCTGGAAGAGTTCTGGCAACCGTTCATCGACCTCGTGGAACACACCGAGACCTCGGTGACACGCGAACAGGCCTCGCAGGCGCGACTGCTGGGTTACGACCCGGAAAGCGGTCGCCCGCTGACGGTGCGCATGGGCCGCTACGGCGCGTTCGTGCAGATCGGCACCCGGGATGACGACGAAAAGCCACGCTTCGCAGGCCTGCGGCCCGGCCAGAAGATGGACGACATCACCATGGACGAGGCGATGGCGCTGTTCCAGCTGCCGCGCGAACTGGGCACCACGGCGGATGGCGAGCCGGTGCAGGCGAATATCGGCCGCTTCGGCCCGTACGTACGCTACGGCAGCAAGTACGTGTCCCTGCGCGACGACGATCCGTACACGATCAAGCTGGACCGCGCGCTCGAGCTGATCGAAGAGAAGAAAATCGCCGATGCGAACCGGCTGATTCGGGATTTCGCCGACGTCGGCATCCAGATCCTCAACGGCCGCTACGGCCCGTACATCACCAACGGCGCGAAGAACGCCCGCGTACCCAAGGACCGCGAACCACGCGAACTGACACGCGAGGAATGTGAAACACTGCTGGCGGCGGCGCCCGAACGACGCGGGCGCGGTCGGCGCGGAGCAACGAAGAAGACAGCCGCGGCAGAGAGCGCCGGCGCAGCGGCCGGGCGCAAGGTCACGAAGAAAAAGACCACCAAAAAGAAATCCGCGAAGAAAAAGGCCACGAAGAAGAAGGCGGCGAAGAAAACGACGAAAAAGTCGGCGGCAAAAAAATCCGCGACCGGGAAGAAGTCCGCGACGAAGAAAGTCGCCGCCAGGAAAGACGCGGCAGCAGATGCTGCATCCGGCCCTGAGACCTGAGGGACAGGGCCACGATGGCCGGCAAACCGATGACAGTACGCGCGGCGCGGATCGTGTGCGACGGGGGTGTCGTTGCATGGCCCACGGAAGGCGTATGGGGCCTGGGCTGTCTGCCGCTGGAGGAGCCTGCCGTGCGGCGCATCCTGACCGTCAAGCGGCGTGCACCATCGAAAGGCTTTCTGCTGATCGCCGCCGACATCTCCCAGATCGAGCCATTCGTCATGCTGCCGCGCGGAGCCGCCGTCGACCGGATCCTCGCCACCTGGCCAGGACCGGTCACCTGGGTACTGCCGGCACGCGCCGCAACACCAGACTGGCTGACCGGCGGGCGTGACACCATCGCCGTGCGCGTCACGGCTCATGACACCTCGCGTGAGCTCTGCCGCCTGAGTGCCAGCGCCCTGATTTCCACCAGCGCCAATGTCAGTGGTCAGGCGCCGCTGCGCGACATCATCCGCATCCGCCGACAGCTCGGCCGGCAAGTGGATTACATACTGCCCGGCCAGCTGGGCGGACTGCAGGGACCCACCGAGATTCGTGATGGCCGTACCGGACGCGTGCTGCGGCCGGGCGTCGGCACGAGCACGGCTACGGCTACGGCTACGGCTACGGCCGAACAAAGCGACTGATCACGCCGACGCCACCGAAACACCACCGCTCCCAACCGCTCACAACCGATCGGGTGACGCAACGAGCCAAGGCTGTGGTAACTTCCCGCAGTCAGTCCAGTTGCCAGCGAGTCCGTCAGCGTCGTGTCGATATCCGCCGGTTCATCGTCCATCACCCCATGCCGTCTACGCGGTGCGGCAGCGCTTGCCGCCGTGACCATACCGCTGCTGTTCAGCCCACCGGCATGGACGCAGATCGAAGTCACGCCCAGCGGCATGCTGAACCATACCGCCCAGGTGCGCCCGGCGAAGCCGGAAAGTGCTGTTTACGTGGTACAGATGCGCGAGCCGCCCGCCGCCACCTATCGCGGCACGCAGGGTGCCCGGCTGCGGCCGGCCGCCGAGCGGCGCCTCGACACGGCGTCCGCCCCGGTGCGCAGCTACGCACAGTCGCTGGAGCTGTCGCACGATCGCGTGCTGGCCGAGATCGGTGCCGGCAGTTCCAAGCTCTACAGCTATCGCTACGCGCTGAACGGCTTCGCTGCGAACCTGTCGCCGCAGCAGGCATCCCGGCTCGCCCAGCATCCGGAAGTCGAACGTGTCTGGGCCGACGGCCGCCACGAGATCCGCACCAACAACAGCGCGATCTATCTCGGTCTCCAGGATCAGAACGGCGGCCTGCGTGCGGATCTCGGCCTGCGCGGCGAGGATGTCATCATCGGCGTCATCGACAGCGGTATAGCACCCGAGCACCCGGCGCTGCGTGATTCCGAGCCCCGCATTCCGCGCAGCTGCACCACGCAGTGGGCGCGTTCATCGTGGCTCGGCCGCTGGCTCTGCAGGGGGGTGCGTCGCAATCCGCCGCAGGTGAAAATCTACGACCCGCCGCGTGATTTTCGCGGCGTCTGCGAAGCGGGCGAACGCTTTTCGCCATCGGACTGCAACAACAAGCTGGTAGCGGCGCGGTTCTATGTGGACGGCTTCCTGTTCCGTCAGGAGCTGGATCCGGGTGAATTCCTGTCACCGCGCGATGCCGACGGTCACGGCACGCACATCGCCACCACAGCGGCCGGCAACACCGTCACCGCGTCCATCTTCGGCACACGCGTGGGTCAGATTTCCGGCATCGCACCAAGAGCACGTATCGCCGCGTACAAGGCCTGCTGGGTTGAACCGGGCGCCACGCGCGCCAGCTGCGCAACATCCGACCTCACGCGCGCCATCGACGATGCGGTCGCCGATGGCGTGCACATCATCAACTACTCGGTGGGCAACCTCGATCCGGAAATCGCCAGCCCCAACGACCTGGCATTGCTCAATGCGCTCGAGGCCGGCGTGCTGAGCATCGTTGCCGCCGGCAATGACGGACCGGAGCTCGGCACCATCGGTTCACCCAGCAGCGCACCCTGGGTGGTGACCGTGGCCGCGGGCACGCAATCCGGCACCCGTTACGAGGAGGGTATCCAGATACTCGCGCCCGAGGACATGTCGGGCACACTCGCCTCGCGGGAGGCCGGCTTCACACCGCCGCTGCGCGACCGACCTCCGCTGGAGGCCCAGGTGGCCCTTGCCGACGACGGCCAGAGCACGCCGTTCAACGGCCTGACCGGCAGCCGCTACGACGCCTGCGAGCCGCTGATCAACGCAGCCGAACTGTCCGGCCGTATCGCGCTGATCGAGCGTGGCGGCTGTACGTATCAGTTCAAGCTCGGGCAGGTGGAGGCGGCCGGCGCCATCGGCGCGATCATCTACAACAATGTGGGCGGCCCGATCGTGATGAACGGCGAACCCGGCAGCGTCGCTATTCCGGCCGTCATGATCAGCGCCGCCGACGGCCAGCAGCTCGTGAACCGGCTCGTTGCCGGTAGCCCGGTGCGCGCCAGACTCGCGGCCGGCGTTCTGATGGAACTGGAAGAGACCGGCAACCGTCTCGGCGTGTTTTCTTCGCGCGGCCCGGCCCAGGGTGAATCGGATTTCGTCAAACCCGACGTCACCGCGCCGGGCATCAATATTCTCGCCGGGCACACGCCCGATGTCGCCAACGGGCTGAGCGGCGAACTGTTCCAGTATCAAACCGGCACATCCATGTCCACGCCCGAAGTGGCTGGCATTGCCGCACTGCTGATGGAGGCACGACCGGACTGGACGCCGGCCATGTTCAAGTCGGCACTGACCACCACCGCCCAAAGCAACGTGCTGCTCGAAGACGGTACGACGCCGGCACACACGTTCGAAATGGGCGCAGGCCACGTACGCGCCAACCGTGCAGTCGACCCGGGCCTGGTATACGACGCCGGCTTCGTGGATTTCGCCGCGTACCTGTGCGGCATCGTGCAGCCGCCGTTCCCTGCCGACCAATGTGCCAGCCATACGGCCGGACGCCATACCGCTGCGCGGCAGGTGAATCAGCCGGCCATCGGCATCACGCAATTGATCACAGGTGACCAGGTCGTGCGGCGCGTCACCAACGTCGGTCCGTCCGCTTCCTACAGCGCAACCGTCGATCTGCCGGCCGGATTCTCCGCCACCGTGCAGCCCTCGTCGCTGTCGCTTGCCAGCGGCCAGAGCGCCGAGTACACGGTCACATTCCAGACCCAGGGTGCCGACCTTGATCTGTGGAGTTTCGGTTCATTGAGCTGGTCGGACGGCACGCACGACGTCATCAGTCCGCTGGCGCTGCGGCCGTCGACGCTGCGCGCGGTGCCGGAGCTGTGGCTGTCCGGTCAGAGCGGCGCGCACACGCTGCCGGTGGACTTCGGCTACTCCGGCGCCTATTTCGCCGGCGTGCATGGCCTGCGTGCACCGCTGGTCCTGGAAGGGTTCGTAGACGAGGACACGACACGCAGTTTCTCGTTCCGATTCGACCAGGGCGTCAGCGCACATTTCATCGAGATACCTCCCGATCAGCTGGTCACACGCTTCGCGCTGTTCGACGAATACACCGGCGGCAACGACGATCTGGATCTGTACCTGTTTCGTTGCCCGGACACGCAGTGTGTGCAGGTTGCGCAGAGCGGTGCGTACACGTCGACAGAGGAAATCAACCTGATTCTGCCGGAGCCAGGCACCTACGCCGTGCTGATTCATGGCTTCCAGACCGACAGCAGCGGAGGAACCGGCACCACCTACTCGCTGTTCTCGTGGTCCGTTGGCCTGACCGACCTGGTTGGCAATTTCAGTGTCAGCGGCCCGGACACCGTGGTCGCCGGCGACTCCAGCGATCTGGACCTGAACTGGAACGCACTCGCGTCCGGAACCCGCTATCTGGGCGTCGTCTCACACGGCATCGACAGCGGTATCAATGCGCTCACCTGGGTGAACGTCGATACCGGCCTGTTCAGCGCCGCGCCGTAGCGCCTAGAAGACGGCCTGGTCGCTGGCACATCGCGCTGGCTGCGCCAGCGATTGACGATCGGACTGCGGCCAGCGAACTGCCACACATCACGGACTGTCTGCCCGGTTTCGCGGTGGAAGTCATCACTCGTCCTTGGTCGTTCCCGTTGCCGCGGGCACAGTGCGCCCGATTCCGCACGCTTTCAGTACAATACACCGCCGGCCGCAAGGAATACCGACAGATGGCGACAAACTCCGATCGACCCGATCGCTACGGCCTGGTGGGACACCCGGTCGGTCACAGTCGCTCACCGATGATCCACCAGTTTTTCGCGAAGCAGGCCGCGCAGGCGCTCAGCTACGAGCTCATCGACGCCGAACCTGCGGAGCTGGAAGTGGCCGTGCTCGGGTTCAGGGCCGCGGGTGGCAAGGGACTGAACATCACCGTCCCGCACAAGGAGGCCGCGTTCACGATGGCTCAGGAACTGGGCGTGGATGCGCAGCGCGCCGGTGCGGTGAATACCCTGACGTTCCGCGACGGAACGATTTACGGCGATAACACCGACGGCATCGGCCTGATACGCGACATCACGGTGAATCTTGGCGAGCCGGTCACCGGCCGGCGAGTGCTGGTGCTGGGGGCCGGCGGCGCGGCCCTGGGGATCGTCGGGCCGCTGCTGGAGCAGACGCCCGGCCAGCTCGTCATCGCCAACCGCAACGTGGCACGCGCCGAGGCGCTGGTGAAGCGATTCGCCGAACAGGGCACGATCTTTGCCTGCGATTTCGATGCGCTGATGCAGTCGGAGCCCTTCGATCTGCTGATCAACGCAACGTCGGTGGGCCTGAAGGGCGAGAATCCGCCGTTCCCCACCAGCATCGTCAGTGCCCACAGCACCTGCTACGACCTGGTCTACAGTCTCAAGGACACGCCGTTCGTCAGCTGGTGCCGCGCCGCAGGCGCCCGCCGGGCCCATCAGGGCTGGGGCATGCTCGTTGAACAGGCCGCGGAGAGCTTCTACCTGTGGCGCGGCATCCGTCCCGACACCGGGCCGCTGCTGCGGCGTGTGGACGATCAGCCGCTCACCGCATCGTGACCAGCTCCTCGGCGCTGGTCGGATGGATGGCGATGGTGTCGTCCAGATCCACCTTGCGCGCGCCCATGCTGATGGCCACCGCGAATCCCTGCAGCATCTCGTCGGCCGCCAGCCCCGCGATGTGGCAACCGACCACACGCTCATCGTCACCGGTCACGACCAGTTTCATCACGGTACACGGCTTCACGGTACCCAACGCGTAAAACATCGGCACGAAACGACTCGTGTACACATGCACCGCGTCATCGCCGTACTTCTTGCGCGCATCAGACTCTGACAGTCCCACCGTGCCAACCGGCGGATGCGAGAACAGCACCGTCGGAATCAGGTCGTAGCGCAGGTGTCGACCAGCCTGTCCGCCGAATACACGATCGGCCAGACGCCGTCCGGCCGCAATCGCAACCGGCGTGAGCTCCGCCTGACCGCCGACGTCACCCAGGGCGTAGACGCCGGATGCCGTCGTCTGCTGGTATTCATCGACGCGGATGTAGCCGCGCTCATCCACCTGTACGCCGGCCGCGTCCAGCCCGAAACCGGCTGTGTTGGGGTTGCGTCCTATCGCCCAGATCACGGTATCCAATCCCGCAAAGCGACGGTCGTCGGCGAGCGTCAGCGTAAGTCCCTGACCCCGCGCCAGCGCCGTCGGCACGGCTTCGGTGACGACATCAATACCCGATGCCGCCATGCTCTCCATCACATGCTCTGCGAGCATGCTGTCGAACTGCCTGAGCACGGAGTCGCGACGTACCAGCACCGTGACATCGCTGCCCATTGCGCGCAGCACGCCGGCGAACTCCACCGCCACGTAGCCGCCGCCCACGATGGCGACACGGGCCGGCAATGCTTCCAGATCGAAGAATCCGTCCGAGGTGACGCCCAGTTCCTCACCGGGAAGCTGTGGTAGACGCGGATAACCACCGGTGGCGATGACGATGTGCCCGGCCCGGTACCGGGCGCCCTGCTCGTCGGTGACGACGCCGTCGCCCGCCAGACTGCCGCGGGAATCGATATGGGTGACTCCGCTGCGCTCCAGGTTGCCGCGATAGATGTCGTTCAGGCGTGCGACATAGGCGTCCCGGCCCCGTTTCAGCGCGCCGAAGTCCCGCTGACGCACCTGCACGTCGAAACCGTAGTCCGGCGCGTGCGCAATGACATGCAGAATCTCGGCGGCATACCACATCACTTTCTTCGGCACACAGCCGACGTTCACGCAGGTGCCACCCAGTCTGGCCGGTTCGAAAACCGCCACACTGGCGCCGTACTCCGCGGCGCGGCGCGCTGTCGCCAGACCGCCACTGCCGCCACCCAGCACGATGAGATCAAAGGATCGTTCGGAGGATTCCACTCGCATTACCTCGCTGCCTGTCCGGGACGCAAGGATACCGTGGCGCCGGCAATGCTGCTGCCAGAAGCTGCCGAATTCTGGTAGATTCCGCCCTTCGCCTGGAAAAGGATGAATCGCGATGCTCCCTGCCGACGCGACTGCCAAAAGCGACAACCCGCTGCTTTCGGGGGCGACCCTGCCAAGCTTCGACGCCATCAGGGCCGAACATGTACGGCCGGCGCTGGAGCAGACACTGGCGGAACTGCGCGCCCGGATAGCGGAAGCCGAACAGGTGGCGGAGGCGGATTTTTCCTGGGCGCTGGATCTGGAGCGGATACAGGAGTCGCTGGACCGAGTATGGAGCCCTGTATCACACCTCAACGCGGTACTGTCCAACCCCGAAATGCGCGCGGCGTATAACGAGTGCCTGCCGCAGATCACTGAGTTCAGCACCGAACTCGGACAGAACGAGACCCTGTATCGTCACTATCTCACCGTCGCGGGCACCGTTCCCGACCGCAAGTCGGCCGAAGGCATGCTGATTCACAATGCGCTGCGCGACTTCAAGCTCGCCGGTGTCGCGCTGCCGCCGGCTGAAAAGCAGCGGTTCAGCGAGATCATGCAGACGCTGGCCGCGCGGCAGGCTGCATTCGAGCAGAACCTGATGGATGCCACGGACGCCTTCTCGCATCACGAAACCGATCGCGACGCGCTCGCCGGCCTGCCGGAAGCCCTGCTGGAGCGCGCGGCCGAGGCGGCCGCCGCCAAGGATCTGCCAGGGTGGCTTCTGGCGCTGGATCCTCCGACCTTCCAGTCGGTCATCACACATGCCAGCGACGCGCGCCTGCGGGAGCTGTTCTATCACGCCTGGGTCACCCGTGCGTCGGATCAGGGGCCGCATGCCGGGCAATGGGACAATGGCCCATTGATGGCCGAAATACTCGCGCAGCGACACGAAGCTGCGCGGCTGCTTGGTTTCGAGAACTATGCGGAACTGTCGCTGGCAACCAAGATGGCGGCCTCCCCGGCTGAAGTCATCGAATTTCTCCGCGATCTCGCCCAGCGCAGCCGACCGGCTGCCCGCGACGAACTGCGCATGCTGGAAGAACTCGCCGGTCGTGAACTCAATCCCTGGGACGTCCCCTACTACGCGGAACGGCTGCGTCAGGACCGGTTCGCGCTGGCCGAGGAAGAGCTGCGGCCGTACTTCCCGCTGCCACGGGTACTGAACGGACTGTTCAACGTCACGTCACAGCTGTTCGGTCTGGCCATCCGCAAAGCGGAGGTGGAAGGCACCTGGCATCCGGACGTCGAATACTTTGAAATCCACGACCGCAGCGGCAACCCGGTCGGCAGCTTCTACGTCGACCTGTTCGCGCGTCCGAACAAGCGCGGCGGCGCGTGGATGGATGTGTGTTCCAACCGCATCGGGCTGAAGGGGCTGCGACAGCTGCCGATCGCGCACCTGGTCTGCAATTTCGCGCCGCCGTCCGGCGATCGACCCTCTTTGCTCACGCACAACGACACCGTGACACTGTTTCACGAGTTCGGCCATACCCTGCATCACCTGCTCACCGAGGTGGACTACCCATCGCTGGCCGGCATCAACGGCGTGCCTTGGGATGCCGTTGAGCTGCCGAGCCAGTTCCTCGAAAACTTCGCGTGGCTGCCCGAAGTGCTGCAGGGCATCTGCCAGCACTACGAAACCGGCGAAGTGCTGGCCGCGGACAAGATCCGCACACTGACCGAGGCGAGGAGTTTTCTGGCCGGACTCGCCATGGTGCGCCAGCTGGAGTTCGCGCTGTTCGACTTTCGCCTGCATCACGAGTTCGCCCCGGACAGTGGCGCCCGTGTATACGAGATTCTGGGCGAAGTCAGAAGTGAGGTGGCGGTGATCCCGCAGCCGCAGTTCAACCGCTTCGCCAATACCTTCGCGCACATCTTCGGCGGCGGCTACGCGGCCGGCTACTACAGCTACAAGTGGGCCGAGGTGCTGGCCGCGGATGCGTTCGGCGCATTTGAGGAAACGGGGATATTCGACGCTGACGTCGCGCAGCGATTCAGGTCGTCGATACTTGCGGTCGGCGGCACACGTGACGCCATGGATGCCTTCATCGGTTTTCGCGGTCGCCCGCCAACCCCGGATGCGCTGCTGCGGCAGGCGGGCCTGACGGCAGCCGCCAAACCCTGATCGTCATGAAGATCGCCACCTGGAACGTCAACAGCCTGCGCGTACGTCTTGATCATGTCACCGAATGGCTGAAGGCGCGGCAACCCGACGTGCTGGCGCTGCAGGAAATCAAGCAACGCAGTGAGGATTTCCCGCTACAGCACTTTGCGGATCTGGGTTATCAGGCGCTGGCTCATGGGCAGCCCACATACAACGGTGTAGCACTGCTCACGCGCAACGAGGCCGCTGACGCTACTACCGGATTTTCCGGCTACGAGGATCCACAGTGCCGGGTGCTTGGCGCGACAGTGGATGGCATTCGCGTGCTGAACCTCTATGTACCCAACGGCCAGTCAGTGGACAGCGAGAAGTACGTCTACAAGCTCGCCTGGCTGAACGCGCTGCACGGTCACCTGCAAGGTGAACTCGTGCGGTATCCGTCGATGATTGTGCTCGGCGATTTCAATATCGCGCCCGACGACCGCGACGTGCACGACCCTGCCGCCTGGGAAGGCAAGGTGCTGTGCAGCGGACCCGAACGCGATGCGCTGCGCGGTCTGCTCGAACTCGGTTTCTCGGACGTGTTCCGCAACTTCACGCAACCGGACGGGAGCTACAGCTGGTGGGACTACCGGGCCGCCGCGTTCCAGCGCAACCGGGGGCTGCGCATCGACCTGATCCTCGCCTCCCGAACCCTCGATGCGCAAAGCGTCAGCTGCCACATCGATCGCGAGCCGCGCGGCTGGGAAAGACCATCGGATCACGTGCCGGTAGTCGCAGAATTCGCATCCGGCTGATGGTTATGTCAGATGCACCATTTCGTTGCAGCACGCTATCCCCTAGACTGCTGGCAGTCCGGTACGGAGGCCGGCGATGGCGAACGACTACGACGCCCAGGAGCGGCGCAATGACTACGATGTCACCAACACCGTAAGGGTCAGTTCGCCCCACGCGGTGCGCGATGCCGTGCGCGTGATTTTCACCGATGTTTATCCCAGCCAGTCGTTCGATCCGGTCTGGGTCGCGTTTCACGACTTCGAGCGGATGTTTACCGGCCGGCACCCTGACTACCACGGCATCGATACCACGTATCACGACATCCAGCACACGCTGGACATGACACTGGCTCTGGCGCGGCTGATCGCGGGCCACGAGGCCAGCGTCGGCATAAAGGAGAGGCTGGGGCCGGACCGCGCCATGCTCGCGCTGATCGCGGGACTCTTTCACGATGCCGGCTATCTTCGCCACCGCGAGAACGACAGCGGCACGCTGCATGGTGCCGAATTCACCATGTCGCACGTTTCACGCAGCGGCCGCTTTCTGGAGAACTACCTGCCCACCGCCGGCCTGAAGCACTTCGTGCCGGCGGTTTCGCGCATCATTCATTTCACCGGCTATGAAATGAATATTGAGGAGATCGACCTCGAAGACCCGCGCGACAGCGTGGTCGGACACCTGCTGGGAACCGCGGATCTGATCGCACAGCTCGCGGATCGCTGCTATCTGGAAAAGTGCCGCGACCGTCTCTACCCGGAGTTTGTTGTGGGTGGCGTTGCCATCTCCGATCTGGCCGAGCGGGCCAATGTTCGCTATCGCTCGGGCCGGGACCTTCTCGCGCAGACGCTGGGATTTTTTCACAGCTCAGCGCGGGTGCGCCTGGACCGCAACTTCAATCGAGCCTATCGCTACTTCGACGCGTTCTTCGGCGGCCACAACCCGTATGTGCACTTCGTCCGCAAGAATCTGGAGTTCCTAGCCGCCATCATTGAGTCCGGCGACTGGTCGAAGCTGCGCCGCCGACCGCGGGCAGTGATTGCCGACCCGGATGGCGAAGAGCGACTGCTGGAGCTCGCACTGCAGCGTATCGCCAAACTTGCGGCATCACACAAGGTGGTCATTCGCGAAAGCGAACTGGTGGAGAGGATTCCGTTCGACCGAACGGCCCGAGTGATCTGACGACCGCCGCTCACTTCCCGGCACGGTGAAGAAATCCGTTACGTGGAAGGCTGCGTCAACCGGCTGCGTCAACCGGCATCCAGTACCGCGTGGTTCTGCGTGTCTCCTGCGCGCCGGGCGAGGGGCTGCCACGAAGCCGAAACGGATGCCGGATGCCGGATGCCGGATGCCGGATGCCGGATGCCGGATGCCGGGTGGGACACTGAAGGCAGTACGACGGGCAGCACAGAGGGCGGAAGTAGATGTCTGTTCATGGTGTCATCGCGAACGATTCATTGCCGCAGGATTTTTTCCATGGCCTTCCCTTTCGCGAGCTCGTCGATCAACTTGTCCAGGTAACGTATTTCCTTCATCAGCGGATCTTCGACTTCTTCTACGCGTACACCGCACACAACGCCTTTGATAAACGAACGGTTCGGGTGCATCGCAGGTGCCTGAGCAAAGAACGTTTCGAAATCGTGTTCCAGCTCGATCTGCTCCGCCAATCCTGCCTGATCATAGCCCGTTAACCAGCAGATGATCCGGTCAACTTCCGCTTTGGTGCGTCCCTTGCGTTCCGCCTTCTGAATGTACAGAGGATAGACCTTCGCAAAAGCCATCGAGAAAATGCGATGTCTGGTCATTGTCTTTGCTCCTGCAAGGCCGGGCCCGGGCTCCGGTATGCGCTGGCTGAAGCCGCCAGAATTGCGTCAGGAAGCACACATGGCCGGGCGCTAATCCGGTTCCGCGAATGCCTCGTGGTACACAACCTCTCCCCGCGGAAAACCGTCGCCGAAGGATACCGCCTGAAAGTATTTCGACGGTACCCCCGGAAACACCAGTCCGGGGACAGCCCTGAAACCAAAGCGGCCGTAGTAGTCGGGATCACCGAGCACAACGCAGCCCGCCGCTCCGTTGGCCTTCAGTCTGGCAAGGGCACTATTCACCAGTTTCGACCCTACGCCCCTGCCCTGATGTTGGGGCAACACCGAGACTGGCCCGAGTCCGTACCAGTCGGGAGATCCATCGGAAATGCTGACAGGCGAAATCGCAACGTGACCGATAACCGCTCCCTCGGTGCTGGCCACCTGGGACACTGCCAGTGCGCCGGACCGCCGAAGCGCCTCGACGATAAGCTGCTCGGTGTGATCGGTGTGGGGAGCATCCCGAAACGCCGTTTCGGTAACCCGGCGGATCTGCTCAACGTCACCCTGGTTCTCGTCGCGAATATGAATATCCAATCCTCAACCTCTGCAATGGGGCCGCATGTGAGCGGCGTGTGAAGGAAGTGCTCGCCGTGCTCATTATCTCCGCACGGAATGCGGTTTCATGGCATGCCCGGCCTGGGTACCCGTACCCTGCCGCCAGCTGGTGTGGGTTGTCGGCACGCGAAAAAGAGGCCGCCGATTCCCGCTACCTGTTCCATTATGCTCCTCAAACGTGACAGACATGGCTGACCGCCTTTCGAGCGTCGTGTCTCGATGTCCCCTGTGACCGATGAGCCACCTTATAGCCCGATACGCGTACCGTTGAGCACTATCCAGATCAGTCCGGCGACATTCATCACCACGCTGACCCGGAACGTCAGCCTGAACCGGCCTTTCGTGTCGCGGCTGAGTTCATAGGATACGAGTTCGCGTGCAGGCCGGACGGCGCCCCCATTCCCGAAGGATCTGATGTGGACGAATATGGGCTCCCCGCCGGTGATCGGAGTCACGAAGGCAACCAGAGAGGGATGGCCGAGTTTGCACGCCTGGTGTTCCGGGTCGACCCGTTCAACGGATTTCTCCGGAAGCGGCGGGAACGCATCGGATCCAGTTCTGAGTCGGCAGCCGTCGAGTACGCCGAAGTTCGCCATGGAATTGTCAGCTCGACTTCTGACGCCGGAAACTCCGCTCACGACAAAGGCGCCACGCATCGTAGAACGCGTATCCGGCCAGCCAGAACGTAAAAACGGCACAGAGGGCAACGATGACCTTCCCGGCGCCCTGATTCAGTGCGTCCGGAACAAGGGGTATTCCACCGGATAGTCGCGCTCCAGTGACAAGAATGAAGAAGCAGAACGCGGACAGCGCGGTGCAGATCAGTCCCGCAACCACTGCACCAACGATGCTTCGATTCCGGCGCGGACCCATCCGAATGCGTATCACAGCAGATACGCTCCGGCGGTCACGGAGAGGGAAACATGAGCTTGCTCAAAGTGCCGATCTCTTGCTTGCGATTGCAGACTATCGATGGCTGAACGAGGCACGAGAGATGCGTTGCCCGCGCGCGGTGGGGTTCGTGCGGCCATCGTCACCTTGAGGTGGTTCGGCGTTGGACGACTGAGCTTGATGGATCTGCCTGATCAGGCAGATGCTGGCTACCAGCAGTGGAATCGTCCACCAAAACTGCCACCACCGCGATATCGTCCATGCTGCCCAATCGGTGGTCCCCACTGCGAGCCCCACGAGCAGGCTAGTAACGATGACCATCGCCCACATGGGCCGTTCACTCATCAAGCGCCAGCGCGGTGCGAGCGTCCAGATCGACACGTGAAGAAAAACCGTGGCGAGATAGCCGACGATAAACAGCCGCCAGTGCAAGAGGCTAACGGACACCTCTCCAATTGAGCCGTCCCAGTTGTCGGCAACGATCCAACACCAGGTAGCGAACACGGCGAACGCGACGGCGCCGCGGATATGGATAGTCTTGATGGAAACATTGTCACTATGCACGATCGTTACTCCCGGCGGCGCCGTTCCGTCCGCTTGACGCCGAAGGCGGTCGATGAATGCGACGTTACCATGCCCCCCCCTAGTGTCCGCAAGAACCAGTCTAGTGTACCCCGCCATAATTAATATAAAATAAGGGCCTGTTGAATGAGGCGGACGGTGTCATGCGGGTTGCAGTCAGTATTGAGTTGGATGCGAAGGAGCGTCAGCGATTGGAACGACTTTCGCAA
>JBJHBT010000053.1:0-16004 GCA_050485645.1 Gammaproteobacteria bacterium
GCTACCAACCCGGGCGGGCTCACCCTTGATCGGGCGGGTTTCGCACCCGCTGGACGACTAACGAAGTTTCATGAAGTCATCGCATACTTCAATCCTCCTCGACCAGCCTTTCCTGGTCGCACTGCTCCAAATTCTTGCGTCCGGCCTCCTGACCGGAGGTGCCGTTTGGCCATCAACTCAGACGAGGTCTCATACCGCCTGCAACTTTATCCTTTGAGTTTAGAAGCAATGGAGGCGACATATTCGCCCTGATGGCGGGCAATCTCCAACTCACGATCATCAGGTTGCCGGGAGCCATCAGCGCCGGCAATGGTCGATGCACCGTAAGGCGTCCCTCCGCTCACCTTCGAGATATCGAATAGCGCGGGCGTGGTGTAACCGATCGGTACAAGAACCATGCCGTGGTGAGCCAGTGTGGTCCACGTAGAGGTGATGGTCATCTCCTGACCACCAGTTGTCCCGGTTGATGTGAACACGCTCGCCACTTTACCTGCCAGGCTTCCCTTCGCCCAAAGACCGCCGGTCTGATCGAAAAAGGTGCGCATTTGCCCTGACATATTGCCGAAACGGGTTGGCGTGCCGACGATGATGGCATCATAGTCGCCCAGCTCCACTGGCGTTGCCACTGATGCGTCCTGGTCTACCTTTCCGCCTGCTGCCTTGAAGGCTTCGTTGTCCATGGTTTCAGGAACACGTTTCACAGTAACCTCGACGCCATCGACGCTACGAGCGCCCTCAGCAACTTTGTTCGCCATGGTAGCGATATGGCCATACATCGAGTAATAGAGAACAAGAACCTGTGTCATTTACGCTTCCTCTATAGGTGAATGGTGTTCAGCGCCACGCCCCTATTGCGTCGGCGAGCGAATTGGGTCTGGTGGAGACGTAGACCGGGATCCCGCGGGAAACGTACTGACTCTGACGAGGGGTCCGACCAAACACATCCTTGCACGAACGTATCCTAGCGCCGTCGTAGGGCGGCGCTCTTGGATCTGTGTGCTGCGGTTGTGCTGCGCGTGCCATCGTTGAGTTTTGGCATCGGGCACCGAAATCTGGGCCGCTGGTTTCCGACCGGAAAGCGATTCCGACGACGCTTTCATACAAATCACCGTATGGAACAGCGATCCCTTTGCACCTCCGTACTCGAAACTGTACGCAAGAGGTCGACGTGCTCTCCCCTGCTCGCTCTACATCGTGGAATCGCCGTGAACGCACCTGCCCGTACTCTTGCAGCCTGTCTGCTCGCCATCGGTAGCCAAACCAACCTCGACACTCCAGCTGCCTCCCCGGGCGATGAGCCGGTCGCTGTCGCTCGAGCAACGACTTACATCACCACGCCCCGATGGTGTGCAGCTGTACTACAAGGACTGGGGCCCGAAAGATGGCCCCATCGTCACCTTCAGCCACGGCTGGCCGCTGAGTTCGGACAGCGGGGAGTCTCAGATGATGTTCCTGGCCTCCAAAGGCTATCGCGTGATTGCAGCGTATAAGCCGCCTTTTGTGAGCCGGCGGGCGGGCTGAGGACCGCGCCGGTGACGGCCGGGTGGCGCGGTCGAGGCCGCCGTCGGGGCCCCCGACCGGATCGGGCGGCGACCGGGCGTCGGAATCCTCCCTTTTGAGCCGGAAATGCAAGTTCACTGCGACAGCGCGTGACCTCAAGCCAAGACCTGCCCGTCGCGGCCGAGGTGCTCGAGAATCCGCGCGATGACCGGCGGCGCCTCGATGCTGGCGATCACGCGCAGCCGCCCCCACAGCCCCGGCAGATCTCGATCTCAATGGCGAACACGCGCTTGAGGCGTTCCGGGGCTACACTCACTGAGACCCGAGCATCAATCCTGCACCCCAACATTCGAGCAGCCCTACTGCCGCATCGGCACGCTGGTGGAGCGGGGCATTGCCAAGCGGCAGACGGCCTCGGTGTACCTCAAGCAGCTGGTGCACATCGGCGTACTGCGCGAAGAGAGCGCCGCTCCGGCTGCAGGTGATCGACCAGTTCTGAAAAGAGTGGAGGCGGCCGGATGACCGCCGGAGAACCGCGCCCCGACCTCTATCCGCATCTTTCTCGCAGACGGAGGCCACGAGTACATGACCAGCGTTGGCCAGCGTGAGATCCAGGCCCGGCAGCAGGTGCTGGGGACCCACCCGCAGATCTGGTGAAGGCTGCCCTTTGCATGGACACTATGCTTGTCCATAGTAAAGGCTGTCGTTACTATGCCGTGATGCGCCATCCATGCGAAAGGCAGCCGCTCTCATGACAAGCGCCGATCCCGCCCATCGCGCCGGCGGCTACGTCCGGCAGCCCGGCGGGTATCAGGCGTTCATGCCGGCGCCGCTGCCGCCGGAGCCGCCCGTTCGGCTGGAGGGCGAGCTTCAGGCGCGGCTCTCCCGGGCCGATCGCGCGCTGGGTCGGCTGGACGGATCGATCCAGACGCTGCCGCATCCCGACCTTTTCGTCGCCATGTACGTGCGCAAGGAGGCCGTGCTCTCGAGCCAGATCGAGGGCACGCAGAGCTCGCTGCAGGATGTGCTGGCCGCGGAGGCCCGTGTGCTGTCGGCGGACCGGCCGAGCGATGTCGACGAGGTCTTCAACTACATCGCCGCCATGAACCACGGCCTGGCGCGACTCGCGGACCTGCCCGTGTCGGTGCGCCTGATCCGGGAGATTCACCAGCGGCTGCTGAGCGGGGTCCGCGGGCAACACCTGACACCCGGCGAACCGCGCACCAGCCAGAACTGGATCGGCGCCCGCGGCTGCACGCTGGCCGAGGCGACCTTCGTGCCTCCGCCGCCGCACGACGTGCCACGGCTGCTGGGCGAGCTGGAGCGTTTCCTGCACGACGAGTCGCCGTTGCCACTGTTGGTCCGGATCGGTCTGGCGCACGCCCAGTTCGAGACCATTCACCCCTTTCTCGATGGCAACGGCCGCGTCGGCCGGTTGCTGATCACCTTCCTGCTGTGCGAGAAGGACGTCCTGCTCAAGCCGGTGCTGTATCTGTCGCATTACTTCAAGCAACACCGCCAGGCGTACTACGACGCGTTGCAGGCGGTGCGGGACCGGGGCAACTGGGAGGGGTGGCTCGCCTTCTTTCTCACGGGGGTTTACGAGGTCAGTCAGCAGGCCACCGAGACGGCCCGCCGGATCCTGTCATTGCGCGAGCATCACCGGCAGGTGATCACGGATCACTTCGGCCGGGCCGCGGGCAACGGCCACCGCGTGCTCGAGTATCTGTACCAGCATCCGATCGTCGCCGTGACCGAAGTCCGCGAGCTGATCCAGACCAGCTACCCCGCGGCCAACAATCTGGTCACACAGTTCGTGACCCACGGGGTGCTGCACGAGATGACCGGACAGAAACGCAACCGCCGGTTCGTCTATCGCGACTACGTGGACCTGTTTCACGACACGCGCGAGAGCGTGTAGACGCACGGAACGCTTGCTCCGCTCGCCGATGATTGATTACGCGAAATGCCTAGCGCTGCTCCAGCAGTTGTATGCCACGGCCGGGCGGCGTGCGGCTCGGATGCGCAGGATTGACGGACTCGCCGAACTCGCCGTCGCGGCCGAGGTGCTCGAGAATCCGCGCGATGACCGGCGGCGCCTCGATGCTGGCGATCACGCGCAGCCGCCCCCACAGCCCCGGCAGATCTCGATCTCAATGGCGAACACGCGCTTGAGGCGTTGGGCCCATGTCAGCGCCCGGTGCTGCTCGGCCTCGCTCGCCTGCGATGCCGGTGCTTCGCCACTCGCGGCTTCCTCCCTCGCCTTGCTCCGGCCACGACCCCCGACCGGACGCCATCAAGGTTGAGTGGGGCGACCCCTGGTTCATGCAGCGCCGCACCGCGAGAAACTATTAGGTCGCCATCATGCAGTCGCGGGACGCCGCAGGGAGTCCTCGAAAACTCGACGCGCGAGGATCGCATCGCTGCGTGTATCACACATTTCGACCAGTAGCCCAATAACGCCGATCAGTATTTCGCGCACCGTTCGCCTGCAGCTCCCTCACGGCAGTGATCGATGCCAGTGCCGGAATCAGCGACGGAGAAGACGCTCGTCGAACGCAAAGGGGCGGTGGGTCGGGCCGGGAAGACGGTCGGCCAGCGTGTGCACCGGATTGAGAATCAGGTTGAACGCTTCGGGGATAATGACCGAGGGCACACGAAGAATCGGTGTGCGGGCCTCATGGATCCAGCCATCCCCGAAGGCGCAACTGTCCTCGACATCGAGCGGTTCGGCCGGTCCGTCCTCGATCCACGACGTGTGTGCGAACCTGGAAAAGACGGTGAAGTCGACGCGCATCAGCACATAGTCGCGCGGTATCAGCTCGGGCGGGAGATCCAGATGAACAAGCACTTCGACGACAGGGAGCGCGGCCTCCGCTCCCAGGTAGACGGCCGCGCAACCGGGGGAATTCCAGCGCCCGCCCTGGAGCTCCGCGCCTTTGCCGGACAAGTCGGCGAAACGCCGGCGCGCGAGGCGCCAACCGCATGTTGGCAGGCCATCCAACGCGGGGTTACGCGGCGAGGCCGTGATCGATGCGCAGCAGCAGCGACTCGATCAGCCTCGCGCCTTCCTCCGTATCGAGCAAGTCCACCGGCCGGCGACCCTGCAGCGTCCGCGTAGCGCGGAACAGCCAGGTTTTCGCTGCCTCAGGCGTCCCGAAGGTGTCGACCGCTTTCTGATACACGCGGAAAAATCGCGTCACGCGATCCGATTGCGCCGCACTCAGTTTGCCCGCGGCTTTGCTGTGGTGCAGGGTGCGTGCGGCGATGATGCCGAACGCGATGAGGTCCCGCTCGGCCAGTCCGAGCCGTTTCGCCGCGAGCTCCACGAGCCTGATCGGCAGGCCCTTGCGAATCATGTCACTGAGGGCAATGCGGTCAGCGGTCCGCGGCGAGTGTTGCGCCGAGAGGAATGCTTCAACGTCCTGTCCGACCGTGGCCACTGGCTGCTCCATAACACGGCAATCTGCCCACATTCTAACGGCATATTGCCGATCCGACAAGTCTGAGTTGTCTGGATCAGACTTTGGACCACCGTGTCACGCAGGCGAGCGTCACGTGCGTTGTAAGCAGGCTTCTTCCTCAGCGAGGCGGTAGTCAAGCCGGTTCGTTCGCTTTATGAGCGTGATTGCAGTCACTTCATGCACGGCCGCGGCCCGGTGCCAGCTGGTCAGACTTGGAACATCCGGGGGGTGGTCCCGGATACCAATCCTCCGGCTCGGGAAGGCGGAAGTCCGATGGCACATGATAGATTTCTATGATTGTGCGGTCATCGATGCCGAACATGTGAATTGGAACCGCACGAAGATACAGTCCAGTCTGAATCGGTTCGAATCCACGCTCGGAGAACTCGCGAAGTCGCTCCTCGAAAGCAAGGCCGTCACAATTGAAGGCCAGACGTTGCACTCCGTCTCCATGACGGCCGAGAAGCTCGGCGTAGATGGACGGACCAGCGGCCGGCTCCACGATCTCCCAAACCATATTCCGCGTTTCCGCGAAGCAGAACCTCTGCCGACAATGTCACTGGCTTGCCTCTGTAGATAATGTCGGTGAAGTCGCCTTCGCTGGCCGTGCGAATTGTCCACGGCCCGATGCCGAGCCGCACCATGCGCTCCATCGCACTGCGATGGTCTCGCGTGACGAAGCCAACCTGTACCAGATTGCCCAGGAATCCGTTACTCAACTCCGACCCACTTACGACCCTCGGGAGTCCGTCCATCGTCTCCTCCATTCAAATCAAGACGATTCCGCTGCGGCCATCAAGAGAGCCGATATACCTGTATGACGGTCGGCGGCTCACGCTGGTTGATTCGTAGTGATTTCAATCTCGTCCTCCGACTAAGCCTAGGTGCGGAAGAGATTCAGCCTTCGTCGCTTTTCTGCTCTCGCCATAGGCACTCTGAGCCGCCAAGGGGCGTGGGTTCCGGGCGATCCGCTGCGCAAGCCACTTGAGTTCATCCGCGCTCGGGGCCGGCACCGGTACGAACCGCAGACCACCCTCACCCACCCGTCGATAAATCCCGTCCAGCACGAGCATGTGCAGGTGGACGTTGACATTGAGCGCACTGCCGAATCTCTGGATCAGCGTCACGGCACCGGTCGCCGCACTCGCGCGCGTCAAACCGGCGTTGCGGATCAGGTGACCGGAGATTGCCCGATACACGATGCCAAGCACCTGCGTGACGACCTCAGGCCGTGTCGCCAGAAGATATCTCAGCGCAAACGGCAGCGACAGCACCCATTGGCGGATCGGCTGGTGTGGCAGGACCTCGTCCACGAGCAGCGCCGCCGTCTCCACCATCCGCCTGGCGCCGCAGCTCGGACAGAACCCGCGGCGCTGCGCGCCCGCTGGCTCGATCATCTCGGCACCGCCAGCCGCCGTCCCGTCATCCTCATCGACGAGGCCCAGGAAATGACGCCGATGGTCCTCAATGAACTGCGACTCCTCGCGAGCGCGCGCTTCGACTCCCAGGCCCTGCTGTGCGTCGTGCTCGGCGGCGATGGCCGCCTGATCGATAAACTCCGGCGCGAGGAACTCATCCCCCTCGGATCCCGCATCCGCACACGCCTCGCCACCGGCGTCGCCACCCGCGAAGAACTCCTGGCCTGCCTCGACCATCTGCTCGTCACCGCCGGCAATGCCCAGCTGATGACCCGGGAACTGCGACAGACGCTCGTCGATCATGCCGCCGGCAACTATCGCATCTTCATCGGCATGGCGGCGGAGTTGCTCATGACCGCCGCGCAGCGCGACCTCACCGTGCTCGATGAAAAGCTCTATCTGCAGGTGTTCGCGCCGCCAGATACGAAGACGGCTCGACGCGCGGGGGCTCGCTGAAATGTGTGACGACGACACCGAGTACTTTGCCTTCCCGGAACTGTCCGACGAGGCGGTGATTACCGTCGAGCGGTTCCTCGAGGACTTCCATATCGCGTTCCAGAACCACTATTTTGCTCAAATGCATCGCTGGTATCACGACCTGGCTCAGCGGCGCCCTGACGACGATCAGATGCCGTTGCCCCTCGATCCGTCATTCTGAGCATTCCTCGTTGACTGCGGCGTCAACGCCGCGGTCAACCTCGCCGAGGGCACATCACCAAACGTGAAAATCAGTCCATCAAATCAGTTGACCACTCTCACAAAGAACCTACAGACAAAGAATCTATCCGCGAAGAATGGGCGGCTATCGGTGGGGCGATGTACCGTTCCACCGTCTGCGTGTCGATGGTCTCATCGGCAAAGTTCCCCGGCCCCGGCGCTGGTGGCTCACCAGGAACGGGCTGCGCGTCGTCGCCAGCGCCATCCGCCTCAGAGAACGGACATTCCCAACGCCATACGCCACCGCCTATGCCTGGACTTCCGGGAAAAACCCAAAGAACTTACAGATAAAGAATCTATCCCCGATAGATAATACATCGCGTGGCCGTAATATTGCTGCTTGACAACGACGATGGCACGAGGCATTGTGACAAGAATGACATCATCATATATTTTCGTTCTTTCGTGATCGGGTTAAGTGTCAGAGTTGTCCACTGATTTCGTGGATTGCCCAAAAGAAATAATTCTTGAACACTGGAGGGGGGAGCCGATGAATTGGATGGCCACAAGCGGCCTCTTCGGGGGGGGCGTAACCAGCACATCCTTCTGACGGTCGGCATTTCGCAGCCGGTCCCGGAACTTCGGCATTCACCCGGCGGCAGGGCGCAAAGTGCCCGGGCGCGCGGCCGGATCTCCTGCCTGTTGCTCCTCCCTGTCATGTTCTTGGCCTCACCCGGCGCCCTCGGGCAGTACCATACGGATACGATTCTCGACTTCGACGGCACGTGGCTGAACCGATTCTCCGTGACCGACGGGGACGTCTACGACGTGCAATGCTACTGGGACACCGTATGGCAGTTCGGTGAAGAGTGGCCGGTCGAGATCTGCGCCGGGAAGGAGACAGTTGAAGTTCGCGTCGACACGTGGTTGTTCGCGCCCGGCGGTGTGCCGGCCGGCTATGTATCCGACGTGGGCTCAACCTATGCTGGCGTCGGATACCTGATTGATCCGGGCTCCGGTTACGGAATCTGGACCGCTATCGCGGACCATTCTGCCCGCGAGCGGTGGTTTCAAAGCACCTGCTTTGCGCCGCAGGTCACGCCGCCCTTCGGCATGCCTCAATGTCAGCAGTTCAGCATGGTGTTTGACGAAGACCTCGGCACGACCCATGACGAAGTTCAAGTCGACCCACCGCCGCCTCCGCCTCCTTGCGAATCAACGTCTGTAATCGACGGAGTGGCGTTCAGCGAGTTGTCTGGTTGGCTGCCGCAACCAGAGCCGTTCGAGAGAGGAGCGCGGATATTTTGCCAATTCGGACAAGTTGCTGTAGATAGTCGCTATTCTTCGTTTCAACCCCCGATTGGTCCGTGGTGGGGGAATCCCACTAACGATCCATGTCGAGTGTTTCTGAATCATGTTGACGCCTTGGCTGCAATTCACAGTCACCCCTATTTCTGGAACGCAGCGGATTACAATGCCGGAATCGCATGCAACGGTCAGCCGGAGCCGAACATTTCGCAAGTGCAGTTGAATATCCTGAACTTTCATGTCAATACCGATTTCAGTTCAGCCGACCACGATTGGGTTGCTCAGTACGGCATTCCGCTTTACATGCGGAACCCACTGTTCGGTCATACCCCGTTGGGTGAGATTCTCAGGCTGGATCCCGGGCAGTCGAATCCGGTGTTGGTCTGGCCGTAGGAGTTGTGTCATGAAACTTAGACTGTCTCTTGTGCTCGCGTGCTGTGTGTTGCCGTACCTGCTCTGCGCAGATCTGGTGGTTGGTCAAATTGAAATCTGTCCAGAGGGAGACTTCAGATGTCTGGACCAGCGCTTAGGTGCGGCCTGCATGGCAACCCCTGAAGGTGCAACAGCCGAGACCTGTGCGGTCTGGTTGTCTGAACTGCTGACTCGTCCGGATGTCAACGCTCCGGAGGCGCAGGAGATTCTCGGGCACACGTATCTCTTGCTGGCCACGCTCAGTGAGGATCCGGTGGTGAGGCAGTCGTATCGTGATCAGGCCAATGCCACTTTCCAGAGCTGGTCGATTGAAGACCCGACTGATGTGAGGTCACTATATGGGCTATCGGCCGCCGCCACGAGGCGCGAGCAGAGCGCCGCGCATCTTCGCCGGGCTGTAGCGATCGATCCGACGGACTTGCGGGCAGTCGATTTTCTTGCTCAGGTTCTGTTGAATACGAGCGGTGTTCCTGCCATCACGGAGAGTATTGAGATACAGGAGTACGCATACGCCGAGGCTGATATACCCATCGAGACGAGACGCGTGATCCTTGCTTCCAGTATCACGTCTCACTATCGAGAGCTTATTCGGCGACTGGAATCGACGCAGGACGCATCGGATGCGGGCGCGGCGGAAACTGCAGAGGCTCAGGCGCGTCTCGCGACATTCATCGCTCAGGCACGTCAGGATCTGGCGATCGACAGCAGGTTGATGGAGATCAGACAGGGAGCTGCCGATGATCCGGATCGAACCGTCAGCCATCTGTCCATTCTCTGTCACGATCGTAGTTTATTCATGTTTGGTGCTGACGTTTGTGTGGAGGCACTGGATACTGTGGTCGATGCAGCTCTGGCCTCTCCGGCGACCGCCGACAGCGTAAACCTAGCTGACGCAATCGGTTCGACGCTGCGGTCGTTGGCGTTAGACAACCTGGGGACGATCGACAGGGAATTTCCGGGCTGGCGCACACATTTTGCTACGTCACTGAGAGTTTTGATGTCCAGCGGCGTGCTGTCAGACACAGTGTCGTACGCCTACTCCTATGTCGAGCGCGAGGATGCCGATGCTCGGCTGACTACGTTACAGCGCGGCGCAGAGTTGTTTCCGGACAGTCAGGACATTCGCAGTGCTCTGGTGTTTGAGTACATCCTGCGTGGCATGCGTGAAGAGGCGATCGAGCAGTATCTGATATTGGTGGAAGGTCAGCAGGACTACTATGGTTCGCGAGAGTACGCGGAGGATATGATCGACCAGCAGATTGAATTGCGGCGCAACCAGCCCGATCTCTATGGCATTGAACGTTAGCTTGCGGCGCTCGTTCCTGGTCGTTGAACGTCGTGTGGTGGTTGGGTACGGAGGTTCGCGCGGCCAGCGGCTACGCGGCGTTGGGCCGCTCGCTGGAGCGCTCCGAGCTGATCACGCGCTACACGGAGGACGCAGGTCTGGCATTCGATCCGGGCGAGCAGCACCGCCGACATTCGCCCGGACATGGCGCCGGATGCCGGCTACCGCGCCCCCGTGAGATCGTCCGGGCTCTGACCCGTACTGGGCTCCATGTTCACCGCCCCTGCCGGGGTAAGAATACAGGCGAATTCCCGCGAAGCGGATAGATTCTTTGTCTGTAGGTTCTTTGGATTTTTCCAGGAAGTTTCACGCATAGGCAGTGGCGTATAGCGTTGGGAATGTCTGTTCTCTGAGGCGGATGGCGCTGGCGACGACGCGCAGCCCGTTGTTGGTAAGCCGCCAGCGTCTGGATCGGGGCACCTTGCCTATGAGGCCGTACAGGTGCAGACGGCGGAACAAGCGGGAGACCCTGGCGGAGCGCTGCTGCGGGGTCTGGCGCTTCGGCCCGAGCAGCGGGCTGTGCTCGAGCCTTTGCCGGATGTCCTGATTGGTGAAGCCCCGGATGTGAGCCACCGCCACCATCGGGAAAGCCAACAGCAGAGCCAGTAATGGAACCGCGGGTATACGAAGGTCGAAAGACATCTGCGTGCGAGGTTCTGGTTGGGTTAGCGATTTCTCGGGTCTCGATTACAGCAGGGGGACTGACACGCGCAAACGCGGTCACTGAGGCCGTGACGCTGATTCACCGGCCGCTTCCTGTTCGGTCCAGCCCGAGGAATCCGTGGCCGGTCCGATGACCGAATGGATCTGCGTGATCAGCCCATCGCGCATCTTGAACATATGCAAGTCGGCCAGGCTGCCGGCAAAGAGCACGAAGCCGACCACGATGCCGGCTTCGAGATCGACGACCGAAAAGCGGCGATTCGTCATTACCATACCGCCAGCGCCGGCCGGTCCCATATTGGCGCAATCGCCCCGCGTCGTGCGCGTGCCGTTCTCCCAGCGATCGCAAGGTGTCGCAAACGGCACTTCAGTTCCCTGCGGATCAAAGAACATATCGAAATACGCGTTGGCTGCAGCGATCATGTCCTCACGCGAGGTGCGCTCCGCCGGGTCGAGGATCGCCTCCCACTCTTCCCCATCCACTTCCGGCACGCCTCCCGGGTTGTGGAAAAACTCCTCGGAGCGGGCAATGTAGGACTCGATATCGATCAGCTCGGCACTGTCGTTGAGCCGCAGCCTGACGCCGTAGATCGTCTGCTCATCCATGCCATCTTCGTCAAAGAGTGCCTGGGTCAACGTACTGCATTGCTCGATATCGATGGCGCTGCGGCTGAACGTGACATCGCCGGCCGTCTGCCAGAAGCCGTCACCGGGATTCATGATGCGACCGTTCTCCGTGTATTTCACATCGCTCGCAAGCTGAAGTCGGTCGGGCGCGTTCGCGGACAGGGCACTCAGGTAATCGTCAATCAGCGTGGACAGGTTCTCGCGCGTGCATTGGGCTTCGGCGGCGTAACTCACGAATGCGGCCAGGCATAAGACGACACACAAGCCGCGTCGGCGGCTGGTCGCTCTTGCTGCTTGTCGTTTCAGCGGCTGAGTCCTCATGGTTATGCTCCACGTTCATTGATCCACAGGCGCGCAAGGTAGCATATGGCCGCACTGCAAAGCTTGCATGGATTGTGCCCCCACGCACTCATGACGTAGCGTGCCAGGTGCTCGAGCTTGTCACGCTGCGAGGCCTTTGCCGCGATGCCCGCGTGCAGCGAGAACCCTGAACCTTCGGCCACGTCCCGGTGCGCCCCTTCCGGACTCGCCGGGATCGTCTGCAGCGTGAACACCTTCTGGCCCTCTCTCGGGCCCGTCGCGATCCGGTGCGTGATCGAAGCGCCCAGCAGGCCGTGGATCGGCGCCTCCTCGCTCAGATCGAACGCCAGATACGCGTTCTCGATGTCGCGTGTGATCAGCCCCGAACGCTCCATCGAGCGGCCGATGCGCTGCGCGATCCGCTGCGCAAGCCACTTGAGTTCATCCGCGCTCGGGGCCGGCACCGGTACGAACCGCAGACCACCCTCACCCACCCGTCGATAAATCCCGTCCAGCACGAGCATGTGCAGGTGGACGTTGACATTGAGCGCACTGCCGAATCTCTGGATCAGCGTCACGGCACCGGTCGCCGCACTCGCGCAATTAAGGCCCGCCTTACGGATCAGATGGCCCGAGATCGCCCGATAGATGATGCCGAGCACAACCCGCGGCGCTTGCAGCTGAACGCGAGTCAGCTTTTCGCGCCGTCATCGAAGATTTCCTCGATATGCAGTTCGAACAGGCGGGACAGACGGAAGGCGAGGGGCAGCGAGGGATCGTGCTTGCCGGTTTCGATCGCATTCACCGCCTGCCGCGAGACATCGAGCCGCGCGGCGAGATCGGCCTGGCTCCAGTCGCGCTCGGCCCGGAGGACCTTAAGCCGGTTCTTCATTTGCCGGTGCCGCGCAGTCGCAGGAAGAAGTATCCGATTGGCCAGGAAACGCCGACAACGGGTATTACGGTAATCGTCATGAGCGTGGTCTGCGGCCCGCCGAATATCGGCAGCAGCGCGAGATCCTTGGCGAGCGCGACGAGAATTACCGCGAACAGGCCGATCATGGCGGATTGGCAAAGCAGCTGGAACAGGTAGTCGTCAGCGAACCGGTGATCGAGCCTACTGGTCAGGCAGGAGAGAAGCGCCAGGGCGATGACTGTGGTGCATAGCACCAGCCCGTACACGATTGGCTGCTCAGGCAGCGAGGGCAGGGGGGATTCCCGAGTTGCAGGAAGCAACAGGGCCGCAAGGCACAAGATAGCACTCAGACCGAATACCCAGTCAAAATAGCGGGTGGAATAGAGTTTTCTCGTGAAGCTGGTCATCTTCGACTCCGTCATGTTTACACGACTTTATGTCAGGTATACATGACTCTATACTGCGCCCCCGATCCGTGTCAACAGTACCTGACATATTGCCAGTGCTACTTGCACTCGGCGCGCAGCTTGTTGACCACTTGGGGGCCTTGCACCATTGCCCCGCGCGATGATGATCGAGCCCGCCCAGAGGAATCCGAAGCAAAGCTTCCAGGACATGATCCTCGCACTCCACATAGCCCTCGCGCGTCCGCCCCACAACGTCCGCCGCCTCGGCATTGGTGTAATGGCGATATCCTTGCCGCGTCTTGAAGTGGAGCTTGACCCAGACCCGCTCGCCCTTGTCGTTCCACAGGCTGTAGGTGTGACTGCCATAGCCGTTCATGTGCATCGGGCTGACGGGCAAGCCGCGGTCGGAGAAGAGCATCGTCACCTGATGCAGGCTTTCAGGGGACAGGGGCCAGAAGTCCCACATGGCCGTCGGCGATCGCAGGTTGGTCCTGGGATGGCGCTTCTGGGTATGAATGAAGTCGGGAAACTTGAGGGGATCACGGACGAAAAAGGATAAAGCAACCCCGTTTCTGTAATTTCCGCGATCCTTGCGCGGGGTGATCAGGCCAGCGCCGGCACCTACGGGCTGCTACTGGGTTGCATCGGACGGCGGGGCTGATTGTAGCCCTGCTGCTGGTGGCAGACGTCGCACCGGGACAGTTCCAGCCGTTGCGGTACGAAGACGACTTCTCCGAACAGCGCCAAAGCCTGCGGTGCCGACAATCGGGTGGCGTGCTGGAAGGACCTCCCGATTGCCGAGGGTGTGCATCTGAGCTTCGGCGGCGAACGGCCGTGCCGCGGGGCCTTCCCCGGTAGATGCCAACCGGCTCGACCCGACCAATCTGTTCGCGGAGTGGCACGGAGCGACGGCGAATGAAGGAGTCTTCGGTGTGCGCGTGGGTATCCAGGAACTGCATTTTGGATCAGGGCGTGTAGTCGACGTGCGCGAGAGCCCCAACGTGCGTTGCAGCTTCGACGCGATTCACGTCCATGGGACAACCGGCAATTGGCGTGTTCATGCGTTCGCTGCAGCACCGCGGCCGCCAGCGGCGACCGTGATCCGGACGACAACCGGCTCGGCACGGTCAATGCGATGTACCCCCGTGGTAACTACTTCGGCGATGAAGCGACGCCGGGGCCACGCAACTTTCTCAACATCCATCCCGCGCTGTTGCTGCAGCCCACGCCGCACATCGAAGTAAACGTCAGCCTAGATCTTTTCTGGCGATACAGCGTCAACGATGGCGTTCATGCGCCCGACGGCACGATGATCCGAGCACCCGAAAACAGCAACGCCCGGCACGTGGCAACCATCGCGTCGTTCAGTGCCAACTGGATCCTCTCACCCGGATTGACCGCGAGCATGGTGTTCGCCTATTCCGCAGCATGATGAGCGCCTTCTGCGGTGGAATGGGCCGCGGTGACATAACGAACGTTCTCGATCGCTCAACGTGGAAGAGCGCGCGCGACGGTCACGACTCGCGCGTCCGCTTCCATAGTGCTTCGGCCACTGCGGCGCCGACGCCACGACTTCCACTGGTAACCAACGCACACTTGCCTGCGAGTTGCAGATCGAAGCTCATGGTTCGATCTGCAGCGATGCAATCATGCCGCCCTCGAGCGTGAAGCTGTACCGAAGATCCACGGGACTGCCGGGGAAATCGCCAGTCACCCGGCTCGTGACAATGTACGTGCGATCCCTTTGCTCCAGCTCGAAGGGTTCCGCGACATACGAGTACCGGGCGGATGCCGCAGCTTTCCACGCTCTGATCGCAGCAAGGCCCGTGTGCGTTCGTCCCTCGTCCTTAACCACACCATCGTTCGTGAAGCAGCGCGCGACCGCCGCGCTGTCCTGGCCGTCTGCATCGAAATATGCGGCGATAGGCACGGGAAGATTGAGGTCTTTCATTGGTAAGTCTCCATCCGGTGTCGGGGGATGCTTAGGATGACCGGCGCTCACCGATAAGAGAATCGTCTATTATCTAACTAGGCTATTTAGAAATCAGTACACAATGCGCGGATCAGAGTTTGCAGAGCTGAAAGCCTTCGTTGCAGTTGTCGATCGGGGTAGTTTTGCGCGCGCCGCCGACCACTTGGGCGTATCGCGATCAGCGCTGAGCCAGACTATTCGTCAGCTCGAATCACGACTTGGTGTTCGCCTGCTCAACCGAACAACCCGAAGCGTTGCGCCGACGGAAGCGGGGCGGCGTCTTCACGAGCGCATCGGCCCGACACTTCGTGAAATGGATGACGCTGTCGCGCAAGCGGTCGCCGCGACGGGGCAAACTGCCGGAACGCTGCGAGTAAATTCGTTGAGCATGGCGGCGAAGAAGATCATCGCGCCGCGGCTTGGACGTTTTCATAGGGCGCACCCGGATGTGGTGCTCGATATCGTGGTCGACGATGGCCTGAGCGACATAGTGGCAGGCGGATTCGATGTCGGCATACGTGTGGGTGGGCGTTTGCACAAGGACATGATCGCCGTGCGCCTCACACCGGATGTGAAGCTGCTTGCCGTTGCCTCGCCCGAGTACCTCGCCAGATACGGTGAACCGAAAACTCCCGCCGATCTACATCGTCACGCATGTATCAACTGGCGTTTCCCGGGCAGCGGCACCATTGCTCGATGGGAATTCGTCAAGAAGGGCGAGAAGATGGAAACTTTCGTGGAAGGCCCGTTGATCTCGAATCACCAGGACATCGTAGTCCCGGCGGCCCTGCAGGGACTCGGCATCTTCTACGCCTACAACGACGATGGGATCGCAGAGGCATTGGAGCTAGGGCGGCTGAAACGCATCCTTACTATTAACCCGGCGTCTTTGTAACTGAAATTTCAGGACGCATAGCGGATGCTCGGATGCTTGAAGTAATTCTTCACCCGTCGTCGCGATCGCTGTATTGAACGCAGGTGCTTTTGCGTCGTTGCTT
>JBJHBT010000054.1:0-14925 GCA_050485645.1 Gammaproteobacteria bacterium
GAAACTCCCGGCAGGCTGCCGAACCGGCCATCTGCAGTTCAAATCGTTAACACCTTGACAAGCCATGAAAGTCGCGCCAAATCTAGCCTTCAGCCAAATGACCTCGAAATCTGTCGGACACCAGTGGTCTCTGATGTATGCGCCTCAGGAGGAGGCCGTGCGTTCGATGACCACGCCCACCGCGCGTGATCCTTCGATCGCGCCGGGCTTGGTAACCGTCACCTTCACCCAGGGCACACCGAACTCCTCGATGACGATCGATGCGATCGCTTCGGCCAGTGTTTCGACGAGCTGAAACTTCGATTCCTCGACGAAGGTGATCACGCGCTTGGCCACGTCCTTGTAGTTCAGTGCAGTGTCGGTGGAATCGGTTTCGGCCGCGCGTCGGGCATCGATCGCCATCTCCAGATCCAGCGACACGGTCTGCCGGATACAGCGCTCCCATTCGAAGATGCCGATCACGGTCTCGAGTCTGAGTTCGCGAAGAAAGATCCTGTCCATGTCGGTTGTCCTCAAGCGGCCGGCGGCTGAAGTTCGTCCAGTGGCCAGCGGGGGCGGGCAATGATGCGCGGCAGCGACTGTGCGTTGTCCACGGCCCGGCACCAGCCGGCGTAGGCGATCATCGCGCCATTGTCGGTGCACAGCGCCGGGCGGGGATAGTACACGCGCGCGCCGATTCCTGCGCCCAGCGCCTCCAGTTCCGCCCGCAACCGCCTGTTCGCGCCGACACCGCCGGCAATCACCAGGCTCGTCAGGCCGGTCTCCCGCAGCGCACGTGCGCACTTGGCCGCCAGCGTGTCGACCACGGCTGCCTGAAACGAGGCGGCGATATCCGCCCTGATGCTGTCGGACAGACCGTCACCCCCGGCGGCGCAGTCCTGCACGACCAGCCGTACCGCGGTCTTGAGGCCACTGAAGCTCATGTCCAGGCCCTGACGCAGTAACGGACGGGGAAACGCGAAACGCGCCGGATCGCCCTGCTCGGCGAGCGCCGCCAGCGCCGGACCGCCCGGATACGGCAGCGACAGCAGGCGGGCCACTTTGTCGAACGCCTCGCCGGCGGCATCGTCCAGCGTCTCGCCGATGATGCGATAGCGGCCCAGGCCCTGCACCGCGACCAGCTGCGAATGACCGCCGGACACCAGCAGCGCCAGGAACGGGAACCGCGGCGGATCGGCTTCCAGCATGCTTGCCAGCAGGTGACCCTCCATGTGGTGTACCGGAATCGCAGGAATGCCCAACCCGTAGGCCAGCGCGCAGCCGTAGGCTCCACCCACCATCAGCGCACCCACCAGCCCCGGACCCGCCGTATAGGCGATCGCATCCAGATCATCGACCCCGAGGCCGGCCTGTGCCGTCACCTCCTCCACCATGGTGGCCAGGCGCGCGATATGATCGCGGCTGGCCAGTTCCGGCACCACGCCGCCAAACTGCGCGTGCAACGCGATCTGGCTGGCCAGCGCCTGGGCCACGAGGCCCCGCCCGCTGTCGTAAATCGCGACGCCGGTCTCGTCGCAGCTCGTTTCTATACCCAGTACACGCATGAAAAAAGTCCCGCCTCCTTTACATCGGGCGCAGCCTGACGCTAAGATTACCAGCCCTGTGGCCGGCACCAGCCGGCTTCTTTGTTTCCGAGAGGATCGAATGCCGAACGTTCGTATAAGAGAGAGCGAACATTTCGATGCCGCATTGCGGCGGTTCAAGCGTGCATGCGAGAAGGCCGGTGTGCTCACCGAGCTGCGACGGCGTGAGTTTTACGAGAAACCCACCCAGGAACGCAAGCGCAAGAAAGCCGCGGCCGTCAAGCGCCATCTGAAACGCAACTCGCGTAGTGCAGCGCGGCGCAAGCGCCTGTACTAGGAGCCAGTCCACACCTTCCGGTTGCCACGCGATGTCTCTTCTAAAGGCACGCCTTCAGCAGGATATGCAGGACGCATTACGCGCCGGCGACAAGGCGCGCCTGGGCGTATTGCGCATGGCCATGGCCGCCATCAAGCAGCGCGAAGTGGACACCCGCCGCCCGCTGGACGATGCCGGCGTGCACGCGGTCATCGAGAAGATGGTCAAGCAGGGCCGCGACGCGCAGACGCAGTACCAGTCCGGCGATCGCGCGGACCTCGCCGACAAGGAAGCGTCCGAAATCGCCATCCTGCAGACCTACCTGCCCGAACCCCTCAGTGACGCTGAACTGGAAGAGATGATCGCCCGAATCATCGACGAAACCGGCGCCACCAGCCCCAGGGACACCGGCAAAGTGCTCGGTGCGCTGAAATCCCGCGCCGCCGGGCGCGTGGACATGAGCGCAGCCAGTGCCCTGGTGCGTGCCGCGCTGGCCGACCAGGACGGCTGAGCGACCGCACGCCGGCGGCGTCGACGCCCCGGTGACAGGCCCCGTTGCGGCTGCATTCAGTATACTTTGAGCCGCTGACGCCAGCTCCCGGGACCGGGTCTGGCCGCACTGACTGAAGCCGGGGTGACCACACGATGAGAAAGCGCATGTTCGCGGGCCTGCTGCTCGCGCTGTCGGCGTTCCTTGCTGCATGCGGGAGCAGCGGAGGTGGTGGCACACCATCCGCGGAACCACCGCCGCAAAATACCGGCCTCAATTGGAATGATGGCAACTGGAACCAGGGGGACTGGCAATGAATTCTGCAACAAGAGCCGCGGCCTGCATCCTGCTGCTGGGTACGATGACCTGCTTTGCGCAGGAGATCGGTATCCCCCACACTTTCGAGGCCGGGACGCCCGCACTTGCGTCCGAGGTCAATGCCAACTTCAGCACGCTGACCGACGCGGTAAACCAGAACATTGCCGCGCTTCAGGGCCTTGAGGGTGGCGGCGCGCAGCAGATCGGCGTCATGGAGCTGATGGATGCACGATTCAACGGCGCGCAGATCCCCATCTACTGGTTCAATTGGGCCGGGGTATACACCCTGCCGAGCGCCACCCCCCAGGGTTCCTGGGCACTGGAGCCGATTTCAATCGGCAAGCTGCCCGATGCCTACTCGACCCAACTGTTCGACGACCTCATCAACGCACGGGCATTCACCGACGTGCGAATTCACCTGAACACGGTGGATTCGGTGGCAACGTCGTATCTCATCAGCTCGGCCGCTTTCTACCTGACCGAGTTTGGCACCTCCACCGTGGGCGGCAGACCGACGCCTTTCGAACGACTGCGGTTTTCCGCGTACGACCAGCTTTCCGTGACGACGAACGATCCTGTCAATGGGGAGCGCACCACCTGCTACAACGTGGCACTGAACTCGGTGGTCTGCTGACTGATCCCGGCCGACGACTATCGAACGGGCATCGACGTCGCCTGCTGCGTCGATGCCCTCAGCCATGGCTGTGCGCGGCCATAGGTCAACGACCGCCACAACCATTCGAAGGGTCCCGACCTGAAGTACTGCAGCCAGATCGGTGACAGCAGCAGCTGAAGGGCACAGACGCCGGCAACAATCGCGATCTGACCGGTCCGTTCGACGCCACCGAACCAGCCCAGTCCGTGACCGTAGAACACGGTTGTGCAGATCAGCGTGTGCAGCAGGTAGTTCGTGAATGCCATCCTGCCCACTGCGGCAAATCTCCGCCTCAGCCAGGTCAACACGCCGCTCTGACAGATCAGCATCACCAGGCCAATCCAGCCGAGGCTGACGAACAGACTGCCCCAATAGTTGAACTGAAAGCCGTAGAAGAACGACAACGGTCCCCAGTCGTTGGCGAAATTCCAGTAGACGCCATAGCCGACCACAGGAAACCCGACCAGCATCGCCGCGGCGATGAATCCTGCGTAAAGTCGGACCGGTGCCCGCGCGCTCAGCACGCCGAGTTTATACAGCGCCATACCGATCAGCATCAGCCCCGCGGCGCGCCAGAAGCCCCATATCGCAAGGTAGAAGGTCTGGAACTCGAGCACACTTGGCGCCCTGTACGCCACCTGCGTCATCCATCCGCTCCGATAGGCCTCGACTTCGGCGGCCAACGCCTCCGGCGGCGGCTGCCAGCTCTGTTCGATAAACTCGGCCTGCTGTTCGGGTGGCCAGTTCGGCATCGACATGCCGAAGGCGATAAAGATGATCGACGACACCGCCAGCGTGGCCACGCCGACAGTGATCAGCCGTGCAGGCGTCAGCCCCCGAAACCGATAAACGACGAAAGCACAGACCGCATACAGGAAAAGAATGTCACCCGCCCACAGCAGATAGGCGTGAGCAAGTCCGAACAGCAGCAGCCAGAACATGCGCCGGTAGTGCAGCGATGCGGGTGACACACCGCGAGCCATTGCACGGTCGGCGAACAGCACGATACCGGCACCGAACAGCATCGAGAAAATCGTCATCATCTTCTGGTCGGTGAGAATGTGGCTCAGCAGCCAGACCAGATGGTTCATGCCTTCCAGGTCACCCCACACGGTGGGATTGATGTAGGCGGCGCCCGGCATCGCGAACAACTGGATGTTCATCACCAGAATGCCGAGCAGCGCAAACCCGCGCAGCGTATCGAGCGAATCGATCCGCTCACCGGGGCCTACCGGCCCACTGCCGGGCGCTTCGGCCACCTGCCCGGATGTCGTCACATCTGCGCTCATAAGCGACTCCACAGAACCCCTGACCAGAAGGTGCTATGCGTGACGCGCTGATTGCCGCTGGTCGGTCAGCCCGTTTTCAGCTCGATATCGAACGGCCCGTTCGCATGGATCGACAGCGCCGCCCCGCAGCTTCCATTGTACGAGAAAGGCCTGAAAAAGGCAGATCACCGGGGTGGTCGCACCCCGGTGATCCAACCTGCAAGGGCCGCGAAGTCCGGTGCTTCGACGCACCGGAACCCGCGATCAGTTCAGACGTCGCATCTCGACACGTCGATTGCGCGAGCGGCCGTCGGCAGTTGAATTGTCTGCCTCGGGCTGGGTCTCCCCGTAGCCGCGAGCCGTCAGTCGACCGCGATCGACGCCCTCACTGACCAGGAAGTTCACCACGGACTCCGCGCGGCGCTGGGAGAGGCTCTGATTGTAATCAGCCGAACCCACGTTATCCGTGTGCCCTGCGATTTCAACCCGCACTCCGGGCTGGCCACGCAGCGACTCGGCCACCCGACGCAGCACGTTCATGGCGTTCGGTGTCAGCTGCGCTGAATCGAACTCGAACGTCACGCCGTCAAGACGCACGGGCGGCGGCGGGGCGGCCGGTTCGCGCTCGACCGGCACTTCAACTCTTCGCTCCACTTCCACTTCCCGAACAACCTCGCGCAGCACTTCGCGCTCAACGATCCGGCGGCCGAGCGGTATCTGCACACCGAGGGAAACGCGCCGATCGTCCATGCCTTTTACACCGCCGGTCCTGAAGCGATCACGGATATAGCGCGCTTCACCGCGTATGCGGACACCGGCCCGTCCGAGTTCGCCGGTCACAAAGCCAAGTCCGACATTGCCGAAAGCACTGGTCCGATCATCGTCGTCCGGAATGACGTTGTTGCGCACATACCCGCCGCCGAAGACCAGAAACGGAGATGCGCCTCCGCCTCGAACAAAGCGATACTTCAGATCGAGCCCGATACCATACTGATAGAAATCGGTCAGACTGCTGTCCGGTGTTCTGATCACATCGGTAATCGCATGACCTTCCCAGTACAGGCGCTCGCTTATCTGCCTGCCGTATCCGAGCGAAAAGCCAAGCCCTTCGTCACTGGTTCCACGACGCGTATCGGCATCGAGGTAGAACGGCAGGATCAGCGCATAACTGTCCGTTTCCCGCTCTGCTTCCTGAGCTTGCGCCCGTTCCGTGCCGAATGAAAAACTGAAAGCTGCAGCAACAGCAAGCGCTGTCACGTTCACTACGTTTCTGGTTTTCATCATCTCTAACTCCCACTGAGAAAATGGACCGGTTCTCCGGCTGACCGGCGGCCCATGTTATTGCATAAAATCAAATAGCCTGCACAAGCCAACTGTGCATAACCCAACTGACTATAGGCTAATTTGCGACACAATAATAGTTGATCTGATTTTGTTTTCTCTAATGTGTTGCTATTTCACGACACTTTGCCGCAGCGCTTCCCTTGTGCAATCGACCTCATGGACCCACGTCCACCAACAACCAGACTCAGGCATCCTCGACTTCAGCATCGGCGTCTTCACCCGCCGGGCAGCAGCGATACTCCTGACTCTTCTCCAGCAGCTCTATGCGTCGCTCCAGCAGCCTGTTTTCCAGTGCCTTGCGCTGAAGATCCAGGTCGATGGACTTTTTCAGCGCGGGCTCGCATACGCTGCAGTCATCCAGGCATCCCTTGACGACGATCGCCTGCGTCGGAAGGCAGGTGGTTCTTTCGAACGACAACTCCGTCTGAAGGCGGGGCGAGATATCACCGCCGACCTTGTCGAGCACGCCGGCCCTGACAAGCGATTCGTCGACCCGCTGCAGCGCTTCTGCGCGTGCCTCGGCGCTGATCGGCTCGCGTGCTGCCGCAACGGAGTTGACTCGCAGCGGAGCCGCCACCAGCCCGGCGGTGCTGAATCGACCCGCGCCGGTGCTGCCGGCATTCGTGATCAGGTTTGCGCGCCTCGCCTCCACACTGGTGCGCGCGGTGGTTTCGACTTCCAGCCGGTTCGCGTTGGTCGCAAGTACGCCGCCGGGCAGCACCGCCACACCGGCAGCAGGGCGCAGCGGCCGGGTTTCAACGGTTGTGTCGCCTGCCGGGTCCTTGACCCGACGCTGTATGGATCGGATACGGAAGCGGATGGTCTGGCTCTTGACGAGCTGGTAGGCGAAGTACGTCACTGCATGGCACTGGTTTCTGTTCTCCAGCGTGCGGGTTGAACTCTCGTACGTGTTCTCCGACTCGCCTTCGGCATGACTGCGACTCTGCACTTCGCCGATCGCGACCGAGTTCGCCGCGCGCGTGCCATGAACGCTGCGCTCGTGAGACGTTTCGGCGTGGCGCCTGAGTTCGCGCATGAAATCGAAGCTGCTCTCGGCGGAGAATTCGCCCTGCACGCGCGCATTCGGGCGGCCGAAGATCGCGCTGGCCCAGTTGGAAACACTGCCCTCTGTTTCGAACTCGCTTTCGCTCTGACTGTTGCCGGAAGCCTGCTCGCTGACCGTGAGATCGGACATGAAACGATCCATTGCGGACATGTAATACGTTTCTTCCGACGCCTGCTCGTGGCGATAGCTGACCTCCGATTCGCTGTCATAGGTGAAGCGATTGTTGCGGCTGGAGGTGAACAGCCTCACCTTCTCCCCGGGCAGCAGCGTTGTCGAGTAGACCACGTCGCCCAGCGACAGCGGTCCAGGACAGCGCTCGAACTCGGCGACGACGGTGATCTCCACCGGCAGATCCGTCACGCGGTTCTCGAGCCTGTAGGTAAACAGCAGGCGGTCGCAGCAGGGCTCCCTGGAAACCTCCGGGCAGCAGGAAATCCCGTTGATGCTGATCAGTTCATTGTGGTCCATCGCAGTCTCCTTGTGTTTCATCGCAGTCTCCTTTGGTGTGTATTGGTGGTGTGTATTTGGTGTGTACCCCGGTGCGGGCTGGTATTCGGCTGTGAATCCCGGAACAGGTGAAATCCGGGTCGGGGCTGCGCGGCCTCCGCGCGCCGCGGAAAGGCCCCGATTCGTCGATCAGCCGCTTCGATCAGCTACGCGATTGCAGCCAGGTCACGACGACCCGCTGCAGCGGGTCGATCCGGGGCGGACCGATGCCGGACTGATTGGCTCGGTGTGCGACGGTCCGCGGGAACCCGACCGTCATCGCTGGCAATCTCGATTCTGTTGCGACCGGACATTTTCGCGGCATAGCAGGCCTGATCGGCCGCCGACAGAACGTAGCGCGCTCCGTGCATGGCGCCGACACCTGAAGCGATGCCGATGCTCGCGGTGACGCGCAGCACGGTACTGCCGGTTTCCAGCCGCAATCCGGCTATGCGTCTGAGAATCGCTGCGGCGACGCGTTCCGCCTCCTGCTCCGTACACTGACTCATCAGCACCGCGAACTCGTCACCACCGATACGCGCGCCGATGTCGGTCCTGCGCATTTCCTCGCGGACGATACAGCCAACTTCGCGGAGCACCCGATCGCCCGCCTCATGACCGGCCGTATCGTTGACGTCCTTGAAGCAATCCAGATCAATGATCACGACGGCAAAGAAGCTGCCGAAGGCCGATTCCATCACCTGCAGGCGGCGATGGAACTCGGCATGGTTCACGAGTCCAACCAGCGCATCATGCGTGGCGTGGTGATACAGCACCTGTTGCATGGGGCGATCCGCATCCAGCACACGTTTCGACACCAGCGCAATGGCCAGCAACGCGCCGAGCACCAGCAACAAGAGGCTGCCCATGGCCACGGAAGGTGCTGATGGGGAAGTCAGCACCGTCAGCACCATGGGCAGCAACGCGGGGGCCGCGACCGTTGCAATCGCCACACGCCGGAGCGCGAACACGGGAAGCCACAGCGCGCACACGACGACGAGCACGCTGGCGAGAAGAATCTGGTGGGCAACGGAATTCTCGGGAAACAGCGCCATGCCCACGGCACCCCAGAACAAACCGGTTGCCAGCGAGCCGAAGACGAACCACCTCTGGACGGTTCGCCCGACGCGCTGCGCCGAAGGTTCATTCTGCTCGGCAGCCAGCGCGCGCCACATCAGCAGCTGGACACCCACCAGCAGCAGGCCGATCACGAGCCAGAACTTCAGCGTCTGGACCGGTGTCACCGACCACAGACCGAATCCGATCGCCATGCACGCGACCAAGGTACTGACCGGCACGAACGGTGCGAACGCGATCACACCGCGTGCGACGCGCATCCGTAACAGGCCTTCATGGTCGTCGATGGAGAGCTGGTCGATCGCAGGCTGGCTCGAGTTCATAGTCATCGGTTGTTCCCTTGATATTTCATGCCGAGCGTTGTGCGGCGCACCAAGTGCTTGCCGAACCGGTTCCCGAATCTCGGGCCCCTATCGAACTAGTGCCGCCTGGCGTTGATTGATCTCACTGCCGGCAAAAAAAATCTGCCGGCGAGGGTTTCTGCCTGATGGTTGTTGCGCGAAGGCGGTGGCTTGAAGGGAGTGCGTGACGGGCGCGGTCCCTGGCCCTTCACGGCCGGCGCGATGCGGTGCCGCGCTGTGTGCCGCGCTGTGTGCCGCGGCAGGCGGCGCTGGGTGGATGCCCGGGCCAGGGGGCGACGCCGCCCCGTCACTCAGCGTTCGATGATGATGCGCAGCGGCGTCGATGTGATGGCATCGGCGGCGCGGTCCGCGGGCCAGTCCCGCATCCGGCCGCCGATCAGCAGTTCGTAGTCACCCGGGCGCAGCACGCTGCCGGGCATGCCGACCGCCAGGCGGTCGTCATCGGTGAACGCGAGGTCCTGGAACTCCCGCACCGCCTCGCGCGTATCGGCGTGGAGACGCACGAGCGTCGCGATGTACTCGTCGTAATCGCTGAAGCCGGCATCGACGAGCAGCACCGTCCATTCCTCGGCACCGGGCTGCGCCAGTTCGTTGAAACCGTCGCCACGCACCGTCACCAGCGGGTGCAGGCGAGTGACCGCCGGCTGTGGGCTGTGGACCAGCTGCTCCCGCAGCCCGCGATTCTCGAGATAGAGCGTCCCCGTGGCCAGTACGGCCACGGCCAGCAGCACGGAGGCCGCGGCGGCGTAGCGCGCCGATGACGGTATCGACTGCCAGAACGGCCGGCGTCGCGCCGGCGCAGCCGGGACGGCACCGTGCCGTCGCAATCCCTGCCGCAGCTTCTCTGCAACCAGGAGCTCGTCCAGCAGATCGGCGTCGGCCAGATACGCTTCCTCGAACAAGCGCTCCTCATCGGGCGTCAGCCGGCCCTGAAGATAGCGCTCAACCAGCTGGTGATTGTCGGTTTCCTGTCTGTCCATACCTATACCAGTGCCGCATCCGGGCCATTTCTCTCAGCCGACACGATGGCCGCCGGCCGGATCCGTCGCCAGACCGAGCTGACCGTGCCGGTCGGCCCGCAGAACCAGTTCCCGGAACCGTTGCCTGGCCCGAAACAGCACGCGATGAAAGTGGGCATCGTCCACACCCAGGCTGCGACAGATAGACGCCTTGTCTTCGTCATGGAGATAGACCCGGGTGAGAATCTCGCGATCGCGCGGTGTCGGCAACTCGGCGAGCAGATCACGGACCGCGCGCTGCACATCGATTTCGGCCACATCATCGAATGGGCCGCCGCGGGAATCGGCCGCCACGTCGATTGCATCCGAATCCGCGGTCGTGGCGCGCCGCGCATCCTTGCGCCGCAGCGCGATCAGCAGGTTCAGACCGACGCCACGCAAATAGGCCGCAAGCCGCTCGGGCTCATCCAGGCTCGATGCGCGCAGCTTTTCGATCGCGATACGAAACGTCTCCTGACGCAGGTCCTGCGCAAGCTCCGGATCGCCGCAGCGCCGTTGCAACAGATACAGCAGCCCGCGACCATACCGCTGCACCAGTTCCTGTTCGGCCGCACGTTCACCGCGACCGATTCGCTTCACCAGCTCCGCGGCGATTCGCGATTCGGCATCGGTTGTTACTGACTCCACCAAACGCATGCAACCCCTGTCGATTCTCTGACCGCGAAGGCCCGGTGTGCACAGCGTTCGTCACCGGCATCGACCGGACGCGGAACGTGGTAATCCATCGGGCGGGGCATTGTAGCGCGGCGGGTCCCGCAGTTTGCGGCGGGTTCCGACTTATGCGATTCTCCGGCCACCCTTCGTGACGAACCGGGCGCATTCCACCTGATGCTGCGCAGAGTACTACGGAACAGAGGCAGCTCGATTCCGGTCATCTCCTGACGGGCGATACGGCATGCGCGGCATCAAGAAACTCGCGGTTCGGAAAAAGGCGCTCGTCCTCCTGTGGGCGCTGCTGGCCGTGCCCGCGGTGCTGCTGACTGAGACCATCGACTCCTCCGATGCTCGCCAGGCAAACCCGCTGTCGGTGGGGCAGCTCACCAGCGTGTCGCATCGCGCCACCGACCGCCACGCGTACAGCATCGAAGTCACAGGCGGCGGAACCTATCTGATCAACGTCGTTCAGCAGGATCTGGACCTGGTCGTCACCGTCTACCCGCCTGATGGTGAACGCACGTCATACAACGCTCCCCTGCTGCGTGACGAGCGCGAGTCTGTACTGATCGAACCGGCGGCCAGCGGCGCCTACCGGATCGTTCTACACTCGGATGAGCACACGGGCACCACGGGGGGCCACGGTATTGTCGTCATCCGACTCGAGGATGCGGATCAGGCCGAGGTCGATGCCTGGCGCTGGATGACACAGGCCGCCGCCGCGAACTTCGAGGGTGGCGAGGAAAACTGGCGGCAGGCGGTAGCCGCCTACGAGCAGGCGGCGCACCGGTGGCGGGAACTGGGCAAAGACCGGGAACTGGCGCAAACCCTGTACAGCATCGCCGCGCTCCATTCCTACCAGCTGGCGGAATGGGATCACGCAGCCGACGTCGCCGCTTCAGCCTCCGCTCTGTACGCCACCATCGAACAGCCGGCGCTGGCCGCGAACGCCGACCACCTGCGTGCCGCGGCACTGATCGAAGTCGCACACACCGCGCGATCTGAAAGCGGAACATCGGACGCCCGGACACATTTCGATGAAGCGCGTCGCCTGCTGGAGCAGGCCAGAGCCACCCATACAGCCATGGACAACCGCTACGAACTGGCGCTGGTCATCAACAACATCGGCCTGCTGCACTACTATCTGGGCGCATTCGACGATGCCAGCACCGCGTGGCAGGACGCTATCGGGCTGTTTCGCGATCTGGAGGAATGGGAGGCGGAGCTGGTACCGCTTTCCAACGCAGCCGTCATCGATGCCGAACAGGGCTCGCTGGCCACGGCACGGGAACGACTGGAGCGCGTCGCGGAACTGTGGCCGGATGGCAAGCGGCCCGCCTACCTCGCCAACGCGCTGCACAATCTGGCCGTCGTTTCCCGCCTGCTTGGTGATCTGGACGAGGCGCTGCGGATACACTCCACCGCACTCACACTGCACCGTCAGGAAGACAACGCAACGGGTGAAGGCCGGTCGCTGCTCGGCATCGGACAGGCCTACCATGGCATGGGTCGTCACGATCTGGCCACCGACTACCTGCAGCAGGCACTGACTGTCGTACAGCAGGTCAACGATGGCCGTGGACACCACGCCGTTGTGCGCACGCTGGGCAACGTCGCCTTCCTGCAGGGCGACTACCAGGCGGCGCTGGACCATCACCGGGCCGCCGAGGATCTGGCCACATCACCGCTGGACCTTGCCCATCTGCACGTATTGCAGGCCAGGAATCTCACGCTTCTGGGTCGTCATGACGAAGCCACGGCACTGGCCGATCAGGCGCGCGAATCGGCCACGACACTGGGCGCACGGCAACTCGAGGCCGACGCATGGCGTGAACTGGGCCGGGCGCGGGCCGGGCGCGGTGAGGCGGAAGCCGCGGCACGGGATCTTCAACAGGCGCTTTCGATCTACCGCGCCCTCGGACTGCAATCCGGTGAGGCGGACGCACTGCATGCGCTGGCATTGACCGCCAAGGCGCGCGGCGACCTGCGCACGGCGGTTCGCCATGGCGAGGCGGCACTGGAGCGCAGCGAGAGTCTTCGCGGACAGATCGCCGATCCGGAACTGCGCGCGTTTCACGCCGCGCTGCGCCGCAACTACTACCACACGCAGATCGATCTGCTGATGGCGCTGCACGACGCTTCCGACGACGGCGGGCGCTATCTGCATGAAGCGTTCGCGGTCAGTGAACGCGCACGTTCCCGACTGCTGCTGGACATGCTGACCGAAGCCGCCGTCGACGTTTACCGCGGCGCGGATCCGGAATCCGATGCCCGGCGTCGTGTGCTGCATGAGTCGCTTGCCGACCTGAGGGCACAGCGGGACCGCATCCTGCAGCGACCTGAGGCGCACACGGCCGGCGACCCGCTGGATGACATACTCGCCAACCTCGCGGCTATTGAGAACGAACTGAATCTTATAGAGACCCGCCTGCGGCGCACATTGCCCGAACGCACCGGCGCGATCGCCACCGAAACGCTGTCGGCAGCGGAAATCCAGGCGCTGATGGGTCCGGACGACACCCTGCTGCAGTACGCTCTTGGCTCGGAACGCAGCCATGTGTGGGTGCTGACGCACGACAGTCTCCACGCCATCGAGCTGCCGCCGCGAGAAGTCATCGACTCCGTCGCGCGGGAGGCATTCGCTTATCTGAGCCGCCCCGATCAGGGGCGACCGGCAGCGGCGCCTCCGGAGCAGCTTCAGCGGCTGTCGGACCTGGTACTGGCACCCATCCAGTCGCAGGTCACCGGCCGGCGGATGATCGTGGCGCCGGACGGAGCCCTGCAGTACATACCGTTCGGTGCGTTGCCGGTGCAGAGCGGCGCCTCCGCCTGGCTTCAGCGGCAGGAGATCGTACAGGTGCCTTCGATGTCGGCGCTGGTGATGCGACGGCATGAGACGGACAGCGCGCCATCGCGTGTGCTTGCCGCTTTCGGCGACCCGGTGTTGCAGGCCGGCGACCCGCGATTCGCGGGGTCATCACCGTCGGCGACCCGGTCGGATGATGAACCCAACGGTTCGCCGCCGGGGCTGCCGCTCGCCAGGCTGCCCTATACCGGGCACGAAGTGCAGGCGATCGCCGAACTCGTTGCAGAGGACGCGCGTCTCGTTGCCACCGGCTTCGCAGCCAATCGCGACGCCCTGATCAACACCGACCTGTCCGATTACCGGTATGTGCATTTCGCAACCCACGGACTGGTGGATACGCGATACCCTGCGCTGTCCGCGCTCGCACTGTCACAGTACGACGAGCAAAGCCGTCCGCGCAGTGGCTTTCTGCGCCTGCACGACATTTACGACCTGCGCATGCGCGCGGACCTGGTGGTGCTCAGCGCCTGCGATACCGCGCTGGGCCGGGAGATTCACGGCGAAGCCCTGGTCGGACTCACGCAGGGTTTCATGTACGCTGGCGCCCGCAATGTTGTCGCGAGCCTGTGGCAGGTGCCCGACGCGGCAACAGCACAGTTGATGACCCGCTTCTATACACGAATGCTGACAGACGGACTGGCGCCGTCCGAGGCGCTGCGCCAGGCGCAGATGTCGCTGGCATCGGAACCGCGTTGGCGACATCCTTACTACTGGGCGTCATTCGTTCTGATGGGTGACGGACTATGAGCGGCCCGAAGGTCGCGACGACTCTCCTGCAACAACGAGGCACTACGATGAAGAAAGATTCTAAGAAGCCCGCAGCACGAACGACGAGGAAGCCGGCACCGACCAGTAAACCGCCAATGAAGCGGACCAACATCCAGTCCAGCGAGTCATGGACCGTGCTGGCCGAAATCCGTGGCGAGGGCATCGGCCTCGCGCGCGGCACGAAGATCCGCGTCACCGGCAGTGACCGGCAGGTGACACTGACGCCGCTGGGACTGCACGACTGGGATCGCGACCCGATACTGCGCAGGCTCGCGAAACCGGAAAAGACCGGAGACGGGCTGTGGGATCCGGAATGGCGGTGGCAAGGTCGCGTCAACCGCGACGGCGAGCCGCACGTCGTCAAGCTGGGTGTGATGAACGGCGATCCGGGCATCCTCGCCCTGTTCGTCAACCAGAACGGGATGGCCGTCCTGCTTCGGTAGTCACAGCTCCGATAGTCCCTGCCGCGAAAGGCAGGCTGGCAGCGACCATGCGAGGACGGCGCGTATCCGCGTCGCCGCGCATGCAAGGCCACCGGCCCGGTACCGCGCGGTATTTGACTACTTTAATCTGAAGTTCCCGCCCCATTTTTAGCCATTGGTGATCAGTATTCCCTGCTTCAACAAGGGGGTAGGCGACGTGCGGCTGCGTTTCTGGCGTGTATGTGTAGCCATGTATATGCCGATATAGGGTATTGCATAACGATACTGGAT
>JBJHBT010000055.1:0-13832 GCA_050485645.1 Gammaproteobacteria bacterium
GTCCGCGGCCATGGATGGCCGCGGCCGAGGCGCATGGACGCTCTTCCGCCGTCCCCGAAGAAAGGGGAACGCCCGGCAACAGGCCGGCTTTGACGTTGCAGTCACGGTCCTTGACTACCGCTCTGGGCTGGCGGACGATCCGTGGAAGCCTGATCGTTGAAATGCGGGGCCATGCGCCTGTTGAAACTGCCGATCCTGTCCTTCGCAGTGAGTCTGTGGCTCACCACGGCTACGGCACACGCAACCGTTGAATTCGACTTCATCCCCTATTCGGCCGCTCACCGTCAAGCGGCCGAAACCTACCGGCGCATCTGGAATGAATACGGCCAGCGCATCATCGAAGCGTTCGAGTCGCGCACCTGCCTGAGATTCGCAGAGCGTTCCGTCACCGCTGTCATTGCCGACGGCGTCAGCCATTCCGGCGGTCCCGCACATCCGATGCAGCTGCGCGCCAGCTATCGTGACGACATGAAGAAGGCCACGCTGGTGCATGAGCTGGGGCATCGGCATCTGTGGCAACTGGCTGAGCGACCGCAGGAGCTCGATGGGCACCAGACACTGTTTCTGGTTCTCGATCTGGTCTGGGCCGACATCTGGGGAGCGGAATTCGCGCTGGCCGGCGTTGAGGGAGAATCCGGCTGGCGCGCAGCCTATGACTACGCAGCCACCTGGGCATGGGCTCGCTCGCTGACGCCACTGCAACGAGCCGACTTGTGGAGCCGTCTGATGAGAATGAACGGATTCGATGAACCATGCGCGGGAATCTCAACAAGTCCGGAAGCACGAACCGCCGGCCCATGAAACAGGTAGCGATAGGCAGGCCCGGGATCGACAGCGGTGCCGCAGGAGGCCGGCTATAGTGCCTTGAGAAGACCGGCTGGCACATTCCACTCGGACAGTGCGGCAGCACCGCCCTCTCCGGCGGGCTGTGCGCCATGGCGGATCTGCGCGGCGGTGCGTGAGAAGCGTGGCAGTGGCGCGGGCTGACGGACGCCATCGATGGTGACAAAGTTTGCGCGGCCGACGTTGTGAGGATGGGCCGGTGCTTCGGTGAGCGTAAGCACCGGCGCATGGCAGACTTCCGATCCTTCGAAGTGTGCGCACCACTGGTCACGCGTACGCGTACGGAAGACCGCCCTCAGCCTGTCGGTCAGGTCAGGCCACTTGTCCTGATTCATCTGGTCGGCGAAATCAGGGTCGTCGGTGAGGTCGAGCTTCTCCATCAGCGCCCGATAAAACGGCGCTTCGATCGATCCGATCGCGATCCATCGGCCGTCGGCGCATTCGTAGTTGTTATAGAAATGCGCGCCGCCATCGATGATGTTGCTTTCGCGCTCATCCTTCCAGCGCCCGGCCTGATGCTCGCCGTACAGCATGGCCATCGTCGAGATCACACCGTCCGTCATCGCGCAATCGATGACCTGCCCGGCCCCACCCTGATCGATGTGGCGCAGCGCGGCAAGGATTCCGAACGCCAGATACAGCGCACCGCCACCAAAGTCGCCAATCAGATTCAGCGGAACCGCAGGCCTTGCTTTGTCACCCAGCGCGTGAAGTGCTCCGCTGAGCGCAACATAGTTGATATCGTGACCCGGCTGTCTGGCGTACGGGCCGGTCTGGCCGAATCCCGTCATGCGTCCGTAGACAAGGCGTGGATTGCGTGCCAGGGCGATGTCCGGGCCAAGACCGAGCCGTTCCATCACGCCGGGCCGGAATCCCTCTATCAGTGCGTCGGCGCGGTCAACCAGCGCCAGTGCAATGTCAACGTGCCGCGCATTCTTCAGATCAAGGATCACCGAACGACGACCGCGTGTATCAACGGCGAAGCGATCGTACTGTCGCCCACCCGCGCGGTCGATACGCAGTACGTCGGCACCAAGATCGGACAACAACATGCCGCAGAACGGCGCGGGTCCCAATCCCGCGAATTCCAGAATCTTCAACCCGCGAAGCGGCCCGGTATGATCACTCACACGATTTCGCCCTGTCTGTCGAACTCACTATCAGTTTACCGATCATCTGGTTACCGATCGTCACACACGAGCCGCATCGGCTCACCTCGCCGCCAACCGGTCACGTTGCAGCTCGATGCCCGCCGCAACGCGATCCCACGTGTCGGCGGTGATTCCCTGTGCTCGCAACACATGCTTCTCCACCTTCTGCGTTGGCGTTTTCGGCAACTCGCTCTGCTGTCGAATGAAGCGCGGGATCATGAAGTAGGCCAGTCTCTCGCGCAGGTAGGCCACCAGTTCCGCGGGATCGATCGCGGCACCCGGCACCGCGACGATGACAGCCAGCACTTCGTCCTCCGAGCCGTCACCGGCAACGGGCACGACGGCGGCTTCACGTACCGCCGGGTGCGTGAGGATTACGCTTTCGACCTCGAACGAGGAAATGTTTTCACCACGGCGTCTGAGTACGTCTTTCCGGCGATCGATGAAGAAGTAGTTGCCATCGGCATCCCGTCGCATCAGGTCGCCGGTGTGGAACCAGCCGTTGCGCCACGCCCTTGCCGTTGCCTCGGCATCGTTCAGATAGCCGTGACTGATGGTCCAGGGAAGGTGCGCGCGAACAATGAGCTCTCCCACCTCACCGGCGGGCACCTCGATGTCATGCTCGTCCACCAGCCTGACATCGACACCGGCCTGAACCCGCCCGCAGGTGCCCGGTACCGAGGGATCCGGTCCGGCCCACAAAGGCACGGAAAGTTCGGTCATGTTGAACTCCGTGTACGTGGGCACGTTGAAGCGCCGTCCGAACAGGATCGCGTTCTCATCGAAAGGCGCAATGATCACCGAGCGCAGCGGATGGTTCGTGTCGTCGGGCGACGGCGGCTGCTTGAGCAGAAACTGCGCCATGGCACCGAGCAGGCCGACAGTGGTGATGCCATGCGTGCGCACGACATCCCAGAAGCGCGACACACTGAACGCCTCGATCACGACTGTGGCGCCGCCGTGGATCAGCGCCCATAGCAGCGCGTAGGGACCACCCACATGAAACATCGGCAGCTGCATCAGGTTTCTGTCACCAGGCCCAACATTGCGGAATCCACAGGCCGCGGTCACGCTGTGGATGTACGACGACAGAACGCCTTTGGACGGTCCGGTGGTACCCGATGTGAAGATCACCATATGGGTATCCCACGGTGCGATGTCATGCTCCGGAGGACTGTCTCCGGCCGTGCTCAGCACCTGTTCGTCGATCAACTGCTGCCCTGGCAGAACGGGCCTCTCGGTACCGATCACCACAATGCGTTCCGGCACGCCTTCGACCATTCCGGCCAGGCGATCGAGCAGACGCCCGTCGGCGATCATCAGCCGTGCCGCGGATCTGCGGATCACGTGCTCCAGTACCGCGCCGCGATAGGCGGTATTGATCGGCACATAGATCGCGCCGAGATAATTCAATGCCAGAAATGTGGTGACGGCCATCAGGCCGTTGCCCTGCCAGGACAGCACATGATCGCCAGGCTGTACACCCAGCGCATCCAGTCCGGCCGCACAACGACGCACACGCGCCAGCGCATCGGCGTACGTCCAGCGTTCACGGTTCTCGAAGACGATGAATTCACGGTCCGGATGCCGTGCGGCCCGACGCCGCAGCAGCTCGCGAATCACATAGTCCTCCCGCAGGGGGGACTCTGCGCCCGGCAACAGTCCGTCCGCTTCAGTCATGCCTCATGATATCAACGTGGCGACGGCCCGCCGCGTCGCTGCGGTCGCCGTCGGTGCCCGATTCCATTCGCCGAAACATGCGAGTAACGTGGACGCGTTGCGACGTCGCCCGCACCGGTCGCCGGTGCCTCTGGTTGACAGCATGTCCTGCGATCAAGGGGAGGCCGTCGTACGCAGATAGGCCGCCAGAGCGGCGATATCCTCATCGGTGAGCTCGGTCTTGCGAAACGGCTGCATGGAGCCCGCACCGTTGCGAAGAAACGCACGCAGGACCGCGAAACTGGCCAGGTCCGCCCGTTCCGTGATGTAGGGCGACAGTTCACCACCGTACTTCAGCATGAGCTGATCGACGCCCGGCAGCGCTGCGATCCGCGAACCTTCCGGCACCGGGTCATGACAGTATGCACAGCGCGCGTTATATACGACGCGGCCGTGCTCGACGCGATCTTCAGCCTCCTGTGCCTGCAAACTCGCGCCAGACAAGAGGCAGGCGGTGCTGAGCATCGCGCGCACCACCGCTGTCGACCTGCTCCGCGTCATACATCCCGCTCCCAGTCATGGCGATACTGGCGGAACGCACTCGGCCAGATGCCGCCCCGCCCGGGGGCCAGGATTCCGTTCGGGTCAATCGCATCCTTCAGCGTCTCATGGAAACGTCGCAGTGCGTGATCGCCGAACGAATAGGTAGCAGCCGCGTGATCCTGGTGAAACGGCGGCGCGCGGTAGTCGCCGAAACCATTGTCCGCCGCGACACTGATCAAATGCAGCATTGCGCGATGAGCAAGTGCTTTGTCGTTGGATAGCGGGAACGACATCTGATACGCGAACATCGCCCACACCAGCGGCGTGGACAGCGCAGCATTGAATGGCGCCAGCCCCAGATCCGCAAACGCGTTTCCAAAAACCCGCTGTGCCGTGAACACCGCTTCGCCACTGCGCGGAATAATCGGGAAAAACCCGGCGTGCGCGATGGTCTGGCCTTCCGGGTTCTGAGGGGAGCGGGTATTGACCAGCGACCAGGCGGACATCGACGGAATGCCCTGGCTTGCTTCGCGATGCCACAGGCCATTGCGGAACCACGGGTCGGGGTTATGCAGCTGCTGTTCGGTCATCGGCAGGTCCAGGCTTTCGCCGTCGATGAAGCTCGCCCCAGGGATCTCTCTAGCCACACGCGCTTGCGCATACTCCCAGTTCGCCAGACAGGTTGCGCGCGGACCATAGAACTGCAGCTCCACCTGCCATGACGCAAGCCCGGCATCGGCTGCGTAGCGATCGAGCGCGACGTGGTCGCCGCCGTCGCGCCGGTTGACCGCCGCCCTGAAGCCGTTATCGTTCAGCAGCGCGCGCAGCGGGCTTTCGTAGAACGCCTCACCGATCATATGCGAGTCGGAAAAGTAGTTGACGTTGTTGACCAGCGGGATCAGGTCGCGTCGCCTGGGCACACGGATCAGCCCGGTGCGATAGTGTTCCGGCTGCGGCATCAGGCGAAAGCCCATCTTGGTCACGATGCCGAAGTTGCCCTGCGGAAACAGTCCGGCCGGATCGGGACCAAACCCGTGCCTGTATTCCTGCCAGGTATCGGCGTCAGGCAGCGCGCCCATACCGGTACGCATCACGTCGCCGTTCGCGAGCACGACCTCCACGCCGCAGACTGCGTTGGCATGGTCGCGAAAGTACGGCAGCGTGTAACCCATGCCGCGATCGAGCGCGTTGCCGACCAGCCCGCCCCAGGCCACGTCGGCGGGATCGATCCATACCCTGAGGCCGCGCTCCTGAATGTGGCGCCACATGTCGAAATATGTGACGCCAGGCTCCACCAGCGCGAAATTGCGTTCGTCATCGACGCGCAGAATACGGTTCATACGTTTCAGATCGACGATTACGCTGCCGCTGAGATTGGCGGAGGCGCCGCCATAGGCGTAGTTCCTGCCGGTGGAGATCGGAAACAGTGGTGTGCGGTAGCGATTCGCAACGCGGACCACCTGCTGCACCTCTTCCACTGAGGAAGGGGCGACAGCAGCCGACGCCAGCGATTCGTTGTCGGTATCGCGCATCAGCGAGTACGGATCGCGATACAGGGCAAGGTCCTCGTCCGACGTAAACACCCACTCCACGCCGACAGCGGCCTGAAACTCGCGAACCGCACTCTGAAAGTCTTCGGCGTTCACACCGGGTGGTAACACTGCCATGCGGGTGACTCCGTAACCTCTGTCAGCTTCCCGTGCGACGCAGATGCGCCCCGGGCACCATCAACCATGAATACAGGACGGCTGCTTCACCTTCGTGCGGCACAAAAAGGCCGGACGACACGAGATCCACAGACCTGCCCTGCGCATTCGCCAATGCAGCGTCGAGCGTTGCCGGCCAGCCATCGGGCAGCCTACGGTTGGATTCGTCGCTCAGCACCCCGGGTCGGTGGAGCGTGTGTCGGCTGTTCCCATCGACGCCTGTTTCGACGCCTGTTTCATGGTGGCCACGGAAAACGGTGCGTAGCCCCCGTTCCCAGGCCAGCCTTTCAAGAACGAACAGGGCATTGCCCGAGGTGACACCGGCAGTCGCTACCGGAGACGAACGCAGCGTCAGGTCCAGTCGCTGGTACAGGGCGGTGATGTCGTCCCCGAGCAGGTCGACTGTCGCGCCACGCCGAGCCGCTGTATGCGCCGCAGCCAGCGCGATCTCCGAACGCTGATCGGCAATGAAGCGCAGACCCGAGTGCCAGCGTGACCCGGCCACCGCATCGAACACGCCACCGGCACCAGCGGATACGTGGGTCACCGCCGCCAACAGCCCGCAGGTGATCCCGCAGGCCACGAAATCGCGTCTTCCGATCATCATGCTCCCCCGATGGGGGCATATTAGCGCAGTCGCGGTGATGCGTCCGGCCCGGCCGCATGGACTCCCTGACTCAGCGCATCAATCAACGTATTCCGACAGATCAAAGAACCACGGATCGTCAGCCGTGGCACGGCGCTGTGCGCCGGGGACGGCACCGGCACCGCCCGGCATGCCCTCACCGTGGATATTGAGTTCGTGTACCACCGTGCTGTTCACCAGGCCTTCGATACGCACCTGCACGTAGCCGATGAATGGAAACTCGCTCTCGAAGAAGTCAGGATGGTTGTTGGCCAGCCACACGAAAAACTCGTGATTGTCGGCGGTCCATGCCGGACTGGTGCCTATCCACTGGCTGCGCAGACGCCCGTATTCGACGCGCGAGGCGGTGGGCAGCTGCTTGGCGAGCGAGTAGACACGGTGCTCGGTTGTACCCGTCACCGGTCTTGGCATGTGGTACCACGTGGACCAGTTCGTCTTGTCCATGCTGAAGCGCAGATACGCCCTCACCGTGGCCGGTATCGGCGAAACGCCATCCAGATCCTCGCCCTTCAGATCCACGGTGAACGTAGCCACGGACGGCAGACGCCATGACACACTGGCCGGAACCGGTGGCGACTGAACCCAGTTTTCAACCAGGACGCCCTGCTCGGAGACATCGTTGGTGGTGACAAACAGGCCGGCCACCGAAGGTTGCAGCGTCGCCGCCCAGGTCGCGCCCTCGGGCTCGTTGGCGTCGATGAAATCCAGTGTGGCCGAAAACCTGGGGACATTGCCCTGGGCCAGCGTAGCGGCCGGCAACAGCACGGCGAGCAAGGTAAGCAGAGGCCCGACTGTCCGGGCCCCGACTGTCCGGGCCATTGAAGCGCTGACCGACCTTTCCGCACCGGCCAGGGAACCCGCGACCGCATGACCGGTCGCACGCATCGAAATTGCCCGCATCAACTGACTCCCTCCTGATCCGGACCGCCCGCCGCCGTCCGTCTGTCAATACAGCCCGCAATTCTGCGTCGGATTGACGCAGAAGTCGAACCGGGGAGGTTGAGCCTTCCGCCAGGCGCGGCTCGCGATCAGATGCCGACGACGATGCTGCCGAACAGCTTCGCCAACGACATCAGATCAACGCTGCTGCGCAGCACGACGCTCATTCACGGCATTGCGCCAGATCTCACGCTGCTGCACGCTCAACACCTCGCTGATCGCCATGCTGGTCTCTCGACGCGCTTCGGAAAGCGCCTGTTCGATCTCGGGCGTCACCACTCGGGACGTTCCGCGAAGCCTGCGCGACTGATCGTTGTAGGCGTCCAGAAGTCGATTGAGCTGCCTGCGCTGCGCCCGGCTGATGTCCAGACCACGCGCGTCCAGCGAGAATCGTTCCCACAGCGTGACTTCAGCGCCACCAGCACCGCCTCCCCCGGCGCGACCCTGTGCAAAAACATCGGCGGTCGATAGCGAAAACATCACCACACAGGCCGCGGCGAGTCCCGCGGTAGATCGAATCGTGCCCATCCCTTCACCCCCTGGATTGATTGTTATCCGATGACTTGCCATCTGACTGGCGGGTCAGACTGCCGCCGAGAATACCTCGCCGGACCGTGATTGTACATTATACAATTCGACAATATTCACTACGGCCGCCAGCCTGCCGCGTAACACCGGCGTCTTCGCGCCCTTCCGTTTCGACATACCGCATCAATCCACACTGCGGGTGGGGGATGCGGTGTTGGCGTTGCACCTTTTCCTGTGCCCGAAGCCGTGGTATTTTGCCGCACGAAATTGTCGTTTGTATTATTAATTCATCACCACCACGGCGTGCAGCGGAACGGACGGACTCAGCTCCACCGGAACGCATGCCCCAAAGCGCCGTGCCCATGGCGGCACCACAGGAGACGCTGGAAAATGGCAACTGCAACTCACATGACAACGATTCGCAGTTTCGCGGCCGTTGCCGGACTGGCCGTGCTCGCGCTGGGCTGCTCTGCGGACAATGCAACCTACGGTGTCATTCAGGACGGTCACGCCCAGGGCGGCACTGACGGCTGGAGCCATCCGATGACCCCTTGGGGCGATCCCGATCTTCAGGGCATGTGGCCTGTTACGCATATGACGCTGACACCACTCGAGCGGCCGCCGCAGTTCGGAACACGCGCGTGGCTGACCGATGAAGAATTTGAACAGCGCGCCGCCAGCATCGCGGCGCGAAACGAACGCTACGACCGCGAGATCTCCGCCGACAGCATGGGTCAGGGGCACTGGGCCGAGGCAGGCCAGGTACCGCAGCGCCAGGCGTCATTGATATTCGACCCGCCGAACGGCCGCCTGCCCCCGCTGACGCCGGCAGGTCGCGCGAAATCCAGCACGATGCGCAGCTCCTGGATGGACATCACCTGGGACTCCACCGAGGATTTCGACAGCTGGGATCGGTGCATCACCCGTGGCATGCCGGCGTCGATGTTTCCGATGCAATACAACAACGGCATCCAGATCATTCAGGCGCCCGGCTACGTCGTGATCAACCTGGAGATGATTCACGAAGCCAGAATCATCCCGGTCGACGGTCGCCCGGCACTGGATTCGGATATCCGGCAGTGGATGGGCGAATCCCGAGGCCACTGGGAAGGCAACACGCTGGTGATCGAGACCACCAATTTCAATGGCCGAACGCCGATGACCAGCGTCGTCACACCCGGCGCCCCGCGCCGCAACGACGTGCCCACCAGCGAGTCGATGCGCATCGTGGAACGCCTGACGCGCACCAGCCACGACACCATCGACTACGAGATCACCACCTACGATCCGGAGATGATGGAATCGTCGTGGACCGCGTCCTACCCCTGGCAGCTCGACCCGGACTACGAGTTCTTCGAGTACGCCTGCCATGAAGGCAATACCGCGATCCGCTACTACATCGAAACCTCCCGTTACGAACGCGCCAACGCCCGACAGCGCCGATGAAACCCGCCATGTGAAACCCGCCATGGAATAGCCGGCGCGGGCAGCCGCCCGCACCGCTATACTCCGGTGCATGTCGCCGCCAGCGACCAGGCACCGGACCGGCCGTATCGGGACGGCGCGACCATCGCGCCGGACGATCGCCGGTTTGTGTGACCAGATCACTGAAGTGAGAGGTATGTCATGCAGATCGGAATGATCGGACTGGGCCGCATGGGTGGCAACATGGCGCGCCGCCTACGCCGCGGCAACGTCGATGTGGTCGGTTACGACCGCGATGCGCGGATCGCGGACGCACTGGCCGAGGAATGCGGCATGACGGCAGCCGGATCGCTGGCGGCCCTGACGACCGCCCTGCCCCACCCGCGAATCCTGTGGCTGATGCTGCCGGCCGGAGACGTCAGCGACGCCACCTTCGCCGAACTGACCAGCCTGCTCACCCCCGGCGACCTCGTCGTCGACGGTGCCAATGCGCACTACCGTGATTCGATCCGCCGTGCCGAGCGGTTCCGCGGCCTTGACATCGAGTTCGTCGACGCCGGTGTATCGGGTGGCATCTGGGGACTGGTCGGCGGCTACGGGCTGATGGTCGGAGGATCCGAGCAGGCAGTGCGTCGCCTTGCACCCGTGCTGCGTGTGCTTGCACCGGCGCCTGATGAAGGCTGGCTGCACTGCGGCCCGGCAGGCAGCGGTCATTTCACCAAGATGGTCCACAATGGCATTGAATACGGAATGATGCAGGCGTACGCGGAGGGCTTCGCGCTGCTCAACGCACGCAAGGACATGAACCTCGATCTGGCAGCGATCGCGGAGAACTGGCGTCACGGCAGCGTCATCCGCAGCTGGCTGCTGGATCTGATCGCCGGCTTCCTGGCCGAGGGCCCGTCGCTCGACGACGTCGCGCCGTACGCGGCGGATTCCGGCGAAGGTCGCTGGACGGTTGTCGAATCCATCGAGCAGGGTGTGCCCACACCCGTGATCACCGGTGCGGTTGCCGCCCGCTTCGCCAGCCAGGGTGGCGCCGATCACGGCAACCGGATGCTGGCGATGATGCGGCTGGCCTTCGGCGGTCACGACGTGCGCAAACAGGACTGAACCATGTCCGGGTCGTGCCGGTTCGTGATCTTCGGTGCCGCCGGACACCTGGCACGCAGCAAGCTGCTGCCCGCACTGTACGAGCTGGAAGCCGCCGGACTGCTGGCCGACTCGTTGCAGCTGGTGGCGCTCGCCCGCCAGGACCAGGACACGGCCCAATGGCGGGCAACGCTGAAGCAGTGGCTGTCTGATGACGGCGTGACGCAACGGCGCTCGACAGTCCCTCTCGATACGCAGGCCGTGGAGCGGCTGGCGGCACGGTTCAGCTACCTTGCCGGCGATTATCGTGATGCCGGCCTCTACGAACGTCTGCGTAACGCATTGTCAGCCGGCGGTTCCGACGACTGCAACGACGTAGCGTTCTACCTCGCGATTCCGCCCGACGATTTCGTGACCGTCATCGAACGACTGCATGCGGCTTCACTCAATGTCGCCGGTGCAGGACACCGCATCGTTGTGGAGAAGCCTTTCGGAGTCGATCTGGTCAGCGCCCGACGCCTGAACGCGAACCTGCACGAGCACTTCAGCGAAGAACAGATCTTTCGTATCGATCACTATCTGGGCAAGGAGACGGTGCAGAACCTGTTCGTGTTCCGTTTCGCCAATGCCTTGATCGAACCACTGTGGAATCGCCACCACATCGACCACGTACAGATCACGGCCGCCGAGGACACCGGCGTCGGATCGCGTGCCGGTTACTTCGATCGCGCCGGCGCGTTGCGCGACATGATCCAGAGCCACCTGCTTCAGGTACTGGCATTGGTCGCCATGGAACCCCCGGTGAGTCTTGCAGCCGATGCGCTGCGCGACGAGAAGGCGAAACTCCTGTCCGCGGTGCGTCTGCCCGCCTCGCGGCCCGACGCGGACGACGCCGTGCGCGCCCGCTACAGCAGTGGCTGGATCGATGGCCGTACGGTCGGTGGTTATCGGGATGAACGAGGCGTACCCGCGGATTCGCTCACCGAGACTTATGCGGCGCTCAGGCTGCATGTCGACAACTGGCGCTGGCAGGGTGTGCCGTTTCTGCTGCGCACCGGGAAACGGCTGGCGGCACGCCGATCCACGGTGGCGATCCGTTTCCGCGATGTACCGCATCGACTGTTTTCGGACACACCGTGCGCGCAGACCGACCCGAACTGGCTGGTCTTCGAGATCCAGCCACGAAACGCGATTCGGCTGGAGCTGCTGGGTCGTCGGCCGGGACTGACCATGACGCCCGAGCCCCTGATGATCGGTACCCAGTCGCACGCCGTTGCCGCGAACGCGTCACCTCAGCCGGATGCCTACGCCGCACTGCTGCTGGATGTCATGGCTGGCGATCGCAGCCTGTTTCTGCGCTTCGACGAAGTGGAGTCCGCCTGGCGCATCGTTGATCCGGTGGTTGCGCGCTGGCGCGACGACGATCGCGACCTGGCCGAATACCAGGCCGGCAGCTGGGGTCCCGACGAGGCCGACGCATTTTTTGAACAGCCGTATCAGCATTGGCGAAACGACTCGTGAACGGCACGCTGCGCTGGCATGTGCACGACAGTGCCGACGCGCTGGCCGCTGCCGTTGCGGGCGGCATCGGCGAAGCGGCATCGAAAAGCATCGCTGCACGCGGCCGATTCGTGATCGTGCTGGCGGGCGGATCGACACCGCTGGCCGCCTATCGCCGTGCTCGCGATCTGATCACCGACTGGGATCGCTGGCATGTGTACTTTTCCGATGAACGCTGCGTTCCGGCACACAGCGATGGACGCAATGACCACATGGCCCGCGACGCCTGGCTGAACCACGTTGCCATACCATGCGCGCAGATCCACCCGATTCCCGCCGAACGCGGGCCGGAGGCCGGCGCGGAAGCGTATCGCCGCACACTGGTCAACGTCGGACGCTTCGATCTCACGCTGCTGGGCATCGGCGAGGACGGGCATACCGCCAGCCTGTTTCCCGGCGACGATCGTGCCGCGCTCGAGGCGGTTGGTGCGGCACAGACATCCGACGTGATCGGCGTTCACACCGCGCCGAAGTCACCATCGGAAAGAGTCAGCCTCAGCGCCGCCCGGCTTGCCGCCACGCATGGCTGCCTGTTTCTCGCGCAGGGCGCAGACAAGCGGGATGCGCTGCGGCAGCTGCGCGACGGCAGAAACATTCCTGCACGTCTTGCCGTTCCGGAAGCCGGCGCCGATGTGCACATCGACCGTGACAGCAATCCCGATCCGGTGGGGCGCCCGGCATCCCGAATCTGATGGTACTTCCCACCGCATTGCCAAACCTGCCGCGCCTGGGCGACACACCTGTCCGGATTCTGGTAACCCGCATGGTCGCGTGGATCATTCACAAAGGTATTCACGGCGCTGCTGGTGGCGGAGATGGAAAGTCGCGGTGAACTGCACCGCCGCGATCCGGTTGCGCGCTTCCTGCCACCGACAGTGAACATGCCAGCGCGCGGTGGCCGGCAGATCACGCTCGAACATCTGGCCAGTCACCGTTCCGGTCTGCCGCAGCTGCCAGCGGACCTGACACTTGCCGATCTGTCCAACCGCTACGCCACCTACAGTCTCGATCAGTTGTACGCCTTCCTGTCCGGTCACCAGCTGCGGCGCGATATCGGCGGGCGCTATCGGTACTCGAACGTCGCAGCGAGCCTGCTGGGACACGCGCTGGAGCTCGTGGCCGACAGCCATTTCGATGCATTGGTGCGTGATCGCATCGCCGCTCCACTGCGGATGTCCAGCACGGGCATTGCTTTGCCACCGCACGTCGCATCGCGTCTCGCCCAGGGACACAACGTGCACTTCGCCGCCACACCCCGCTGGCATCTGCCCATACTGAACCCCGCGGTAGGCCTTCATTCCACCGCAAACGACCTGCTCAGACTGCTTGCACTGCACCTTGGTCACGCCGGCCTGGCCGAGCACCACAACCACCTGGAACAGGCAGCCGAGTCGCTGCTCGACCACCGCTGGGAGGCCGCTCGCGGCAGTGACATCGCCATGGGATGGCATATCGTGGCACGCGATAGCGACGAGATCGTCGCTCATGACGGCGGCACCAACGGCTTCCGTTCTTTCGTCGGGTTCAGACCGGGGATCGGCATCGGCGTCGTGGTGCTGTCCAACTACGCGATCGCCGCTGGCGTGAACGACATCGGCATGCATCTGCTCGACGCGACCCACCCCCTGCTGCCGCCCGACTCGCCGCTGCTGCGATGATGGCCTGTTCGTGGCGGTGCTGAACTGACGCCGATGCGAGTGTGATCTGGAGAAGGCGCCCGGCCATGGAATCAATTTCGAT
>JBJHBT010000056.1:0-11629 GCA_050485645.1 Gammaproteobacteria bacterium
GAAACTCCCGGCAGGCTGCCGAACCGGCCATCTGCAGTTCAAATCGTTAACACCTTGACAAGCCATGAAAGTCGCGCCAAATCTAGCCTTCAGCCAAATGACCTCGAAATCTGTCGGACACCAGTGAAGCCCTTTAGTAGCTTAATGCCACGGCTCTTCATTGCCGCGGTACCTTCTGATGTCGCCTCCTCTAGAAGCGGAATGATCTCCTTACGGAGATGTTGGTCATCATCCGCGACCTCCACCAACGCCTGCATTGCGCTGGTCTTCACGATACTACTGCTGTCCGTTAAATGCCTCTTGAGCGTTAGAAGGAGACTTCTCCGCTCCCCCTTCGTCAGCAGTAGTCTCGGTGCCATCTGTATCAAATGCCACCGGACTGCTGGAGGCTCTGGCGCCGCAAGTTGCCGCAAAATGCTTGCCTTATATGGTGCCAGCCAACCGGGGCGCCGAGCCGTGACCTTCTCCAAGGCGTCGGCCGCTCTCATTCGGATCAACTCATCGTCGTGGTGCAAGCCACTGAATAGCTCGTCAAACAACACCGGAGCATTCAGAACCTCTCGGGCTACCTCGTCGGCTCGCCCGATGGAGCGCGCGTCTCCACCGGTTAGCTTGCGGAGTAGCTTACTGGTCACTGCTCAGTCGCGAGGATTGGCGCACCCAACAGTTGATTAGACAGAATCCGAAATTCATACGATAGGCAGATTGTAAAACTCACCTTTTCGGGTAGATTCTGCCCAATCCAATAAAACCGAACAACTGTAGTGTTGCCCGAACCTGTGCCTGCTCCCCGGGACCACTACTATGGACTCCTATCCCAGCAAAAGCGCTTCACCGGACAGCCGCTGGACCCGATTCCTCCAGGCCCTGGAGGCGCGGGGCATATTCCAACCGTATGCCCGCTGGTACGTCATACGCGCCGAGCACTTTCTGCACACGCTGTCCAAAGACACCGATTCCCGCTACACCGCCGACAACGTTTCCGCATATCTTCGTCGCGTTGGTCGTGATGGCAACCTGCGTGACTGGCAGTATCGCCAGCTGGTCGAAGCGCTTGAAGTCCTTTCTGGCAGTGTGCTCGAACTTCCGTGGTCGCGCGACTTCGACTGGGGTCACTGGCGTGACTCTGCCCGACAGCTGGAGACCCGCCATCCCACGATTGCCCGCCAGGCACCGAGCGCTCCGGCTCAGAACGATGTGGCGTCCGGCACCGCCCGTAAGCCGGTACGAGAGGATGATCACGAACCGGTGTTTACCGCTCTGATCGCGGCAATCCGTCGTCGAGCCTACTCGATTCGGACGGAACAGACCTACGAACAGTGGGTGCGGCGTTTCATCCAATACTGCGGCGGGCGGAGCGTGAAGCAGCTTGGGTCGGTGGACGTACAGTCGTTTCTTGAGCACTTGGCCGTCCACGGCAATGTCACGGCGGGCACACAGAATCAGGCGCTCAGTGCGCTGGTGTTTCTGTTCAGGGAAGTGTTGAACCGACCACTCGAGCTCGGCACATTCGTGCGCGCGAGGCGCCCGCGCACACTGCCGGTGGTGCTCACGCGTGATGAGGTCAGTGCGCTGCTGACGGAGCTGTCCGGATCCCGGCGATTGATGGCCAGTCTGCTGTACGGAACGGGGATGCGGCTGATGGAGGTGGTTCGCCTGCGCGTCAAGGACGTGGACTTCGGCTATCGGCAGATTGTGGTGCGCAACGCTAAAGGCGCGAAGGATCGTGTCGTGCCTCTACCGGAGGCTTCGATGCTGCCGTTGCGTGACCACCTGGCTGATGTGCGCAAGCTGTTCGAGGAAGATCTGAGCAGCGGCCTGGCCAATGTCTACCTTCCGGACGCTCTGTGCAGGAAGTACCCGAACGCGCCCAGGGAGTGGATCTGGCAGTACGTGTTTCCCAGCGGTCGCGTTTCGGTTGATCCGCGCAGCAGCGCCGTGCGCCGGCACCACATTCATGAGAACGGCCTGCAAAAGGCCGTGAAGAAAGCTGCCTCCGCTGCCGGCATCAGGAAGAAGGTCAGCTGCCATGCACTGCGGCATTCCTTCGCCACTCATCTGCTCGAGGCCGGCTACGACATACGTACCGTGCAGGAGCTGCTCGGCCATGCGGATGTTTCCACCACGATGATCTATACCCACGTTCTGAACCGTGGTGGTCGCGGCGTACGCAGCCCGCTCGATTTCGCGCAGTGATGCCCGCACGTCGAGGTGCCGGAGCGGTCATCTACACAGGGAGCACCATAAGGGCGCAACAAAAAGGCCCCAAGAGACGGAACACACGGGTTCCGTTCCTCGGGGCCTCTTTACCGGATCCGGGTGGCGCACGGCCACCCGGGTGCCCGGGTCCAGCTAGCCGAACAGCCTGATCCTGATGGCCCGAAACAGGGACGCGACCCTCGCATGGATCCTGGCGATCGCCTCAGTCACGCTCGAAGGCGGCTTCGGCTTGTCCACCGGGGGCTTGTCTGCGCCGGGAACCTTCTCGATGGCATTCGCCACCGCGAAGTCGGCGTTGTAGTTCAACACGGCCCATGCGGTCTTGGTGCTGGGGTCCACGCCATACGTTCCCAGTTCGTGAACGCCGTCGACGTAGGGTCCAACGACAAAGTTTTTGTGGCCGCCGAAGTTCTGATCCACCGCGTTCACCCACTCGTCATTGACGTAGGTGGCGATACCGATGGCGCCGGTGCCCAGCTGATTCATGTTCTTGAAATCGAACGACATGGACAGCACGAAGACGTCGGTTTCTTCAACATTGAGCTCACCCATGCCCCACAGCGAGAGAATGTCGCTCTTCAGCTTGCCGGTGTCCGGATTGGCCGTCCAGCCGGTGGTGACGGTCTTGGACAGCGCACGCGGAGCGTCGGGGACGTTGTCGGTGGCGTCGCTGCCGTTGTAGCCCGCGAGTATCTGCGCGTGTGTGCCTTTGAAGGAATCCTGCACACGGGGGTACTCGGTGACTTCATCGTCTTCGCCGACCACGGTGTCGCCGGCGTAGGACACGCCCTGCGGAACGATGAAGCGCTGACCATTCAGGCCGTAACCCCAGGTGTCCTTGTGCTCGAAGAAGAAGTTCGGCAGAGAGAGCGAACCCATGCGCTCAGGCTGATCGCCGAAGCGCGGGTCGCTGCACGCTCCGTCCGGACCGGGATAGCCGTCGGGCCAGCAGTAGTCGGTTCCGAAGTTGCCGTAGCGGTCGGAGAAGTAGTCCACTGTCATGCGGGCGCCATCCACAGTGAAGATGTAGAAGCCGATGTTCGCCAGTTCCTGGGATATCGGCGTTTCACGCCATCGCTGCCCCCCCTGGGTGCCGCTTGCAGGTGTGTAGAACTTCGGGTCGGATGACGACGCGATCAGCTGCTCGATGGCCCATTCACCATCCGGGCTTCTGACAATCGAGCGATTGTGCATGTGATCGTGCGCCGACAGCATGTACCCGACGTTGTTCTCCTGCAGGCTCCTGAAGAAGGTGTTCTGGGCATCCGGCGTTACACCGGGATTGCTGCCCCACACGGTATTGATGTGGTTCTGGCCCATCAGGTTTCTGTGTGAGAGAACGAAGGCGTGCGCGGGCCGCTTGTGATCCTCCAGCCGGTTGTTGATCCACTCCTGCTGGTCACCGGGACGGAACTGCGTGCCATCGTAGGTGAAATCACCTTCGTCCAGTACCACCGTTTCGTCGGTGGCCTCTTCCACCCAGCTGATGGCTGGGGTTCCGTTGGACGCCACGCGAAACCACGTGCCGGCCGGGATCACGTCTCCGTTTCCGGCGATCACGTCTTCGTCGTGTTTGTAGACGGTCCAGTCGAAAATATTGTTGAAGATGTATGGCGCCCCGTACACCGGATGCAGTTCCGGTTCTTCCAGCCAATAGGAAGTGGGCTCGATATCCATGAACACGAATCGGGCGTCGCTGCCCGCAGGTCCGAAGTCGAAGGAATAGCTCAGCCCTTCCAGGGCCGGGATGTCCGGGCCATGAAAGTTATACGCGCCAACGAGATTGGGCCCCAGGCCGCGCGTCTGGGGAAACGCTTCGTGCCAGGCCGGGATGTTCATGTCGGGCCATACCTGGTCGGGGTCTGCCGGATCAGGGTCAAGACCATACAGAAATCCGTAAGTCTCATGGTTGCCACGCACCGGAAAGAACCCGATGCCGGCGTCGTACAGAGGCTGGCGGGCTGCGGCGTGCGTATACATGGCCGCGTTGCCGGCCCTGTCGGTCAGATCGCCCAGCTGCACGACGAAGCGCACACCGTGGTTGATGAACTCCTCGTTCAGGCGCAGCAGTGTCGCGACGCTGACGTAGTCGGGGTTTTCCTCGCGGTAGTTCGGGTTGACATGCGCGTAGTAGGGATCGTCGTCATCCCAGGACAGACTGTGCGTGATGGTCCACTGGGTATCGGCGGTGACGGCGAATGTCCAGGCGTCCTTGGTCTGGTAGCGCCCTCCCTGGGCCATTGCCACCGACGTGAGTGCAAGCGTCGGAATCACGACGGCCGCCATCAGACGGACTACCGGTTTCAGTGCGAGACGTTTCGTTTTCAAAGCATTATCCCCCGTACGAGCTGCTTTTTTGTCTGTTCAGAGTATTCGGGCGAGCGGATCCGTCGCTGGTCTTGTCGCTGGGCCGGGCGACGGGCGCGCCGATTCGTTCGCCAAGGTTATGGCGTCAGGCGTCGACGGGTTAGTACCAGACCGGACAACGGCATAAGTCCAGCGGGCTGAAAGGTGCCGGACTACTGGCGCGGCGTTGCGCTACTCCACGGTCACCGACTTGGCCAGATTGCGCGGCTGGTCCACATCGGTCCCTTTCAGCACGGCAACGTGATAGGCCAGCAGCTGCAATGGAATGGTGTAGACGATCGGCGCCTGCAATGCCGATACGCTCTCGGGCAGCCGGACGACGTGAACGTCGTTACCGGACCCGAAATCCGCCTCCGGATCGGCAAACACGAACAGCTGGCCGCCACGGGCGCGCACTTCCTGAAGGTTGCTCTTCAGTTTCTCCAGCAGATCGTTGTTGGGCGCAACGGTAATGACCGGCATGTCGTCGTCGACCAGCGCCAGCGGGCCATGCTTGAGTTCGCCCGCCGGGTAGGCCTCGGCGTGGATGTACGAGATTTCCTTGAGCTTCAGCGCGCCCTCCATCGCCACCGGATTCAGCGCGCCACGGCCGAGAAACAGCGCGTGACGCTTTTCGGCGAACGCCTCGGCGAGCCGGGCGATCTGTGCGTCCAGCGTGAGCGTCTTCTCGACGAGGCCGGGCAGCGTTTCCAGCTGGCGTACGAGATCGGCTTCAACGTCGGCCTTCATGCCGCGATGTCTGGCCAGCGTGATGGTGAGCAGTGCGAGCGCGGCCAGCTGGGTGGTAAAGGCCTTGGTCGATGCCACGCCGATCTCGGGTCCGGCGCGGGTCATCAGCACCAGATCGGACGCGCGCACGATGGAGCTCTCGGGTACGTTGCAGATCGCCAGGGTCGCAAGGAAGCCCTGTTGCCGGGTGGACTGGAGAGCGGCCAGCGTGTCGGCGGTTTCGCCGGACTGGGAGATGGTCACGAACAGCGTGCCGTCGGATACCACCGGCCTGCGGTAGCGATACTCGCTGGCGATTTCCACGCTGCATGGAAGGCGCGCCAGCTCTTCGATCTGGTAACGCGCGATCAGGCCGGCATGATAGCTGGTACCGCAGGCGACGATCTGCACGGCTTTGGTGTTGCGCAGCACATCGGCGGCGGCGTGGCCGAATATGCCTTCGAGAACGACACCACGCCCCAGCCGCTCCTCGAAGGTGCTGGCCAGCGCGGCGGGCTGTTCGTGGATTTCCTTGAGCATGAAATGGCGGTACGGGCCGCGGTCGGCGGAGTCCGCGGCCAGGTCGCTTTCGGTTGCCGGACGGGTCGCGGCGTTGCCGTCCACGTCGTAGACCTTGTAGTGATGGCGATCGACCACCCCCACGTCGCCTTCCGCCAGGTAGACGAACCGGCGTGTCACGGGTACCAGTGCCAGCGCATCGGAGGCCACGAAGTTCTCGTCGATCCCCAGGCCGATAACCAGCGGGCAGCCGGAGCGTGCGACGATCAGGCGATCCGGCTCGAACCGGCTCATCACCACCAGCGCATACGCGCCTTCCAGCTCCTTCACGGTGCGCTGCACGGCGGTGAGCAGATCGTCACTGCTGTTCATGTGAAAGCGAATACGGTGCGCGACGACCTCCGTGTCGGTGTCCGACGTGAACCGAAAGCCTTCGGACTGGAGTTCGGTGCGCAGGCTGTCGTGGTTCTCAATAATGCCGTTGTGCACCACGGCCAGGTCGTCGCCGGAGATGTGCGGATGCGCGTTGGCTTCACTGGGCGCCCCATGCGTGGCCCAGCGGGTGTGTGCGATGCCCAGGCCGCCACGCAACGGCTGCTGTTCCAGTGCGTCCTGCAACTGCTGCACCTTGCCCATGCGCCGCGCGCGGCGCAGCTGTCCGTCTTCGAGCACGGCGACGCCCGCCGAGTCGTAGCCACGGTATTCCAGGCGCTTCAGGCCTTCCACCAGGATTGGCGTGACATTGCGCTCGGCGATGGCGCCTACGATTCCACACATACTGTTGTCATCCCTGCACGTCGGTCTTGCCGACCGTATTGAAGAACCGCGAACACCGCCGCAACCATGCGCGGCCCGTACCCGGACTCATTTCGTCGGCCTTTTCCATCCGCTGATGGTGCTCTGCCTCACGCGCGCCAGCGTGAGTTCACCCGCTTCGGCATCGCGTGTGATCGTCGAGCCGGCGCCGATGGTGGCGTGCTCACCAACGCTGACCGGCGCCACCAGCATCACGCCCGAACCGATGAATGCATCATCGCCGATGCGGGTCTGATGCTTGAACGCGCCATCGTAATTGCAGGTGATGGTGCCGGCGCCGACGTTCACGTGGCTGCCGATGTCGGCATCGCCAATGTACGAGAGATGGTTCACCTTGCTGCCAGCGGCGATGCGGCTTTTCTTGATCTCGACGAAGTTGCCCACCTTGACGGTGTCGGCGAGTACGGTGCCGGGACGCAGACGTGCATAGGGACCCAGGTCGCAGTCGGCCCCCGCGCTGCTGTCGTCGATGAGACTGTACGGATGTACGGTGGTGCCCGCGCCCAGCCGGGCATTGCGGATCACGCAGTGAGCACCGATCCGCACGCGATCTTCCAGCACCACGTCGCCTTCGAAGACGACGCCGACATCGATGAACACGTCGCGGCCGGTTCGCAGCGTGCCGCGCACATCGATGCGCAGCGGATCGGCCAGCGTCACGCCATGCTGCATCAGCTCTGTGGCAATGCGCCGCTGGATGACACGCTCGGCACCGGCAAGCTGCATGCGATCATTGATGCCCAGCACCGCGTCCGGTTCCGCAGCGATCATCGCGCTCACCGGCACACCGTCATCCACCGCCATGGCGACAATGTCGGTGAGGTAGTACTCACCCTGTGCGTTGCTGTTACCCAGCCGTGCCAGCCAGCGCCGGAGGTCGACGGCATTCGCCGCCAGCAGTCCGCTGTTGATCTCGCATACCGCGCGCTGTTCGGTTGTGGCGTCCCTGTCCTCGACGATGCCGCGCACCGCACCGTGGCCGTCACGCAGTACGCGCCCGTAACCGGTCGGGTCGTCCAGGCGCGCGCTGATCAGCGCCAGGTCGTTGCGCACCTCGTGCGACTCGCCGGCCACGTCCTGAAGCGTCGCGACGTTCACCAGCGGCACATCGCCATACAGCACCAGCACGCGATGGCCATCGGCAATGCCGGGCATGGCCTGGGCAACCGCATGGCCGGTACCGAGCTGTTCGGCCTGCAGCACCCAGCTCAGATCGGCGTCGGCGAAGGCTTCGCGCACGCGCCCGCCGCCGTGGCCGAACACCACGTGAATCGAATCCGGACTGAGCTGTCTGGCGGTCCGGATCACATGCGCAAGCATCGGCTGCCCGGCGAGCGGTTGCAGCACCTTCGGCAGGTCCGAATGCATGCGTTTTCCCTGGCCGGCGGCCAGAATGACGACGCTGAGTGGCAAGATCCCGAGTCCCGTAAACCGATCCGCGCATGATAGCGCGACAGGCGCGGACGGGCTCAAGCATCGGTTCACGTAGCGTTGCGCGGCGGCCCGGATCGCAGCCGGCCGGCGCCCGCGGGAACAAGCGGGTTCGCATGCCCGCGCCCCTGACAGTACTATCGCTGGGACGATGTGACCTGTTCGAGGGGGTTGAGATGAACCGACTGCTCGTTTTCTGTCTTGTGCTGCTGCTGCCGCTGGGCCTGCAGGCCGGGCGCTATCCGGAAGGCTATGCCGAGGACCGCGCTGCCATTGTCGATCTGCTGGGCCGCTACGTGCTGGCGATGGACTTTTTCGATGCCGATGGCTATGCGGAGGTGTTCGCCGAGGACGGCGTGCTGGACTGGGCGCGTGGCACGGTGGAAGGTCGCGAAGCGATTCGTGAATTCATGGCCAGCCGCACCTACGACTTCACGCGCGGCGCGGCCGAGGTGACGACACCGGACGGCAGGGACTGGCCGTCGACCGTCCGCCACCTGATCACCAATCAGGTGATCACCGTCGAAGGCGACACTGCGCGCGCACTGTCCTACTGGATTCAGTTCAACAACAACGCCCGGCGCGATGAGGTCGAATGGATGCTGTTCGGCTCCTGGGACGACGAGTTGGTGAAGATCGACGGCGAGTGGTTCTTCAAGGTCCACAAGATCTACAACGAAGGCAACCCGAACCGATTCATTGCCGGAGAACCGAATCCGGCACGGGAGTGAACGCCATCGCGCCCGCCTGATGGCCGCGGCCCGGCACCGCGGGGCACTGATCAGCGCAGCGGCGGCGTGCTTTGGTCGGCGGAGGTGGCGCCATGGCGGGAGGGCTACAGCATCACGAGCGCGCCGCTGTACTACGAAGGGCTCGTGATCAGCGGCGCCACCGGCGCCTACCGGCGGCACTTCCAGCAGATCCAGCACGACATCTGAGACTATGACGCGCCCAATTCGGCCACGCCTATACGCCCGAAACGCTCCGCGACGTCATCGCCTGGCTCATGGCGATGCTGGAGGAGCGTCGCTGACTGTTGCGGCACACAGTTGGCGCGTTCTGTCGCGGAAAATGCTGGCCAGACACTGGACGCCGGACCCTGACGCCTCGCGATCGGCAAAGATCAGGTACAGATCAAGGAAGCGCTGGTGGCCTTCGCCCAACGGCAACGGCTTGAGAATGCCTGCGTCCAGTTCGCTGCGAATCTTGTCTTCCAGCAGCCAGGCGAAACCATAGCCTCGGCATACCGCACCGATCGAGGTCGCCATGCTGGTAACCGTCCATCGCTGCTGCACGTCCACGGTGTAGGTTCTGTCACTGCGCCGCACGGCCGTGTCGCGCACCACCACGTGGCGATGTTTGCGCAGATCGCGCAGTGACAGCTCGCGTCCCAGCTGGTGCAGCGGATGATCCGGGTGGGCAACCGGAACGATGCGCGCAGCACGCTGCAGGATCTCCCCGGCATAGCCCGGCGGCTGCCGCGGCAGGATCGCCAGATCCACACGGCCCTGCAGCAGAAGTTCTTCTCCGCCTCCGAGCACCGTCTCATGGACGTTGATCCGCGTCTGCGGGCTGTTCCTGCCGAACTCATCCAGACATTCGAGCATCAGCCAGGCCGGGAACATGACTTCCACCGCGATTGCGATCTCGCTTTCCCAGCCGGCCGACGCCCTTGCCACCGCCCGCTCCATGTTCAGCGAGTCCTCCAGCAACTGCCGCGCACGCTGATACAGCATCCTGCCGACAGGGGTCAGCACCGCCCTGCGGCCCTGGATCGTGAAGACCTTCACGTCCAGCACATGTTCGAGCTTCTGCACCGCGTAGGTGATCGAGGACTGGCTCTTGTGCAGTGCCTCGGCGGCCTGCACGTAGCCCCCGGTGTCCACGACCGCCACCAGACTGCGCCACTGATCAAGGCTGATGTGCGGAACTGCGACGTGTACGTTGTCCATATATCTAATGATCCGATTGGATATAGCTTATCTATCTATTTTTATATTTATGCAGCCAATGCTGCAATGCTCCCAGGCCAATTCATCAGCGATCGCAATGGGTACCGATTCCATTGCACACGGTTCAGGGAGACATCAGATGACCACCTTACTCAGCATCCGCAGCAGTCTGTTCAATGGTCACGGGCAGTCATCCGTGCTCGCGCAACGCTTCATCGAGGGCTGGCGGGCGCAGACCGCAGACGGCAGTGTCGTAAGCCGGGATCTGGCGAAGGATCCGGTGCCGCACCTCAGCCCGGCGCGACTCCAGGCCTTCATGACACCGGCGGAAGAAAGAAGCGCGGAACAGCAGGATACGGTCGACTTTTCGGATGCGCTGATCGGCGAACTGAAGGGTGCCGACGTTGTTGTCCTTGCGATTCCGATGTACAACTTCAATGTGCCGTCGGTTCTGCATGCGTACTTCGATCACATCGCGCGTGCCGGAGTCACTTTCCGCTATACGGCCGAGGGCTCGGAGGGGCTTGTCAAGGGAAAACGGGCTTACGTGTTCATTGCCAGCGGCGGCCTGCATGGAGAAGACCATTCGCTGCCGCGCTTCGTGCGCCAGTTTCTCGAGCTCATCGGCATCGTCGACGTGCAGTTTATTCACGCCGAAGGACTGGCGGTTTCAGAGGAACTCAAAGCGAAAGGGCTGGCTGCCGCGGAAGGGCGCATCGAAGCGCTGCTGGAAGCCGTGAGTGTCCACGCGCTTGTTCCGCAATCCGGCGAAAAACGCGGCAATGACGAGACGCTTCGCGGCTGACAGCTAGGCGCCTGCGTGGTGCGCAAACACCTCGCTGGCGCCTTCGGCACCAAACAGGATCACATCGTAGGGGTCACGCCGGTCGCCGACTTCCATGCCCGGCGAGCCGATCGGCATTCCGGGTACGGCGATGCCGGTGCCGGCCGGGCGGCGTTCCAGCAGCCGGCGCACGTCGGCGGCGGGAATATGGCCCTCCACCACATAGCCGTCCGTAACCCCGGTATGACAGGACCACAGTTCCCGCGGGATACCGAGTTCGCGCTTGATATCGTCCAGCGCCAGCACATCGTGATCATGCGTCTCCACTTCGAAACCCGCTTCCACGAGATGCTCGACCCATAGGCCGCAGCACCCGCAGGTTGGCGTCTTGTGGACAACGATGCGTGGCGCCGCCTGCGCGAATGCGTTGCGGAGAGAGACTGTTGCCGCGCCGGCGAGGCCGACCGCGAGCGCGGCCTGCAGCAACTGGCGACGTGCCGGTTGCGCGCATCCGGGATTGCGCCTGATCTGCCGGTGTCGGTCTGGCTGCTGCCGGTCTGTGTTCATCGTGACTCCGTGGAAGGCCACATTCGAGGTTGCCTACAAAGTAGAGGAATCGCGGTGGTCGGCGCAAGGGCAGAGGCGAGGGTGGGACGATTCGCGTGACCTGAGGTGGCGCCTGACACCCCGATCGTGCTTCGTTTCGGGTGGTTCACGAACGTGAGTCAACGTCAAAGCCGGGCCGTGGAGGGGGCGTTTCGCTGTTCGGGGCGTCCGCGGCCATGGATGGCCGCGGCCGAGGCGCATGGACGCTCTTCCGCCGTCCCCGAAC
>JBJHBT010000057.1:0-11468 GCA_050485645.1 Gammaproteobacteria bacterium
GCGGCGCGACCTCATCCTCCTCGCGCACGGGCAGGAGGCCAGCGTTGAGCATGACATTGGCGAGTTGCAGGCCGCGCGCATCGAGTTCGGCCATGTCGCGCCCGCGCAGGTAGAAGGCCAGCGCGCCGCGATAGAGCTTGTGCGAACTGCCGATCAGCGAACGTGCCTGCTGCACGTCCTGCCGGGCCTGCTCGGACGCCAGCGTTTCGCCGACCGCTTTCTTGCCCAGGTAGTTCAGATGTGCTTCCAGTGCGTCCTGTGGCGTGGCGACGAGGGTGAGACACATCACCGTGTCCTCGGGCATCTGGTCGAACAGCGCGTTGCAGGCATCGCCGCCTTTGCGTGTTTCCCCGGTCAGGTGTCCGGTTGTCGGCGGTGTGCGCAGCCGGTCGAGCACCATGACCCGATGCGGCATGTCGTCGAAAAACCAGATGCCGTTCGCCACGTCGGAGCGTGGCTGGCCGAAGAACAGCCGTTGCGAGAAGTCCGTGCCGCTGGCGAGTTCGACGTCGCCTTCGTTTGCTTCTTCGGGGTAGGCGGCCAACTGGTAGAAGCGTTCACGATCGGCAGCCGTCGCGCCTAGCAAGGTCGGGTTCGGGTTGAACCAGCGCAGCAACCAGGCGTGGATGTCCGCCGCGCCCAGGCGCCGCGCCTTGACGCCCGCATTGGCGAGACCGCCGGCCAGCCGGTCGCATACCGTCGCCAGGGCCTGTTCGGGCGATTGGCCGCGACGGTGTGAAGCGCCCGGCGTGCGACGATAGACCACCATGCGCACGCGCCGCGTCTGGCCGCGCCACGGCAGGTGGGTCACGGTGGTGTCGTCGAACAGGCCGCCCGGCTTGGTGATGGCCCGCAGGTGATGCGCGAAGAACCGCAGGTAGAAGTCGCTGAACGCGCTGCCCTGCGCGCGCGGCTGGATGTAGTCCCGCAATACGTTCAGATAGTCCGTCCAGTCGGCTTCGTCCTGGGCATAGAGCTGCACCACCCAGGGTTGCTCGTCGAGTTCGTCGAAGCTGTCCTGTAGGGCATTCTCCAGCGCGTCTCGGGCCTGCCACAGCCAATCGCTTTCGCGTCCTTCGGTGCCGATCGGTGTCAGCTCAAAGAACGCCGCCACCGATTCACCATCCTCCAGCAACAGGCTCTTGGCGTCGGCCAGATATTCCACCCACGGCAACAGGTCCACGAAGGACGGCGCCACGTCGTAGAGGGCCTGTTCATCCGCCTGCGTGGCGGGCCGGTGTTTCGGATCGAGGCGGGTGCCGGGCTCGGGAATGCCATGCGCTTTCAGGCCGGCCACATGGCGTTGCCAGGCGTCGGCCTGCTGTGCCTCGGATTCCTCGGATGCCGACACAGGTTTGCGCGGCCACGGCAGCGACCACGCCATTCAATAGTCCTCCACGCGCTCGCCCGGCAGGGCGTACTGCACGCGCTGATAGAGCGGGAACACCGTGCTGTAGCCGGGCACAGGCACCGGATCGGTGCCCGCCAGGTGCGGGAATACATACATCACCAGGTCCGGGTTGGGGAGGCGGTGGAACTGCCGGTAAATCTCGTTCTGCGCCGTGCGGGTGTAACGGGTCTGCACGCCGGGCGCGGTCTGCACGTCCGTGTCGGTGAGCGGCCGACGCAAAGCCTGCCGGGCGTCCAGCAGCTCGCGCGATGCGCGGCCGCTGCCCGCCGGTCCCCCGGTCTCTTGGTTCCAGATGTCGAGCATGGTCCGGTCGTCGTGAGTCAGCAGCTTCTCCTTGCTGGTCGCGCAGCCGGCCAGTGCGACGACCGCGAGCACGACGGCAAGCCGTTCAATCCAGATCCGGGACATGGGAACCTCCGAGACGGTGATCGACCCGGCGCCCCTTGGCGTCGTAGTCGATGGTGAGTGGCTGCTCGATATGGACGGCGACCTGGGCGCCCGGTGCGACATAGACGGCAGCGAAGGCCTGGCCATAGAGCTTGTTCACCCACTGCGACATCTCCTGCACCCCGCCGGCCAGGATGCGGCCCATGGCCTCGTTGGCGGTGATCCCGACCGTCCCGATCGAGCCGTCACTGCCGACGTAGGACACCCGGCCGCTGTCCGAGTCGATCAGCGAGGCCGCGCCCGCGCCGGCGGCCGTGATCAGGGCCTGGGTGCCGAGGTACTGCTGGGCGTTGCTGCGTCGTTCACCGCTGACACAAGGGATGCCGTAGGGATCGCTGATCCAGCCGAGACCTCCCTGGGTGCCGGTATCGTTCCGGTTGCTGCTGTTGCGACCGGACTCTTCCGGCAGCGTGCGGATGGTGCCGTCCTCGAACACAAAGGTGATGGAGCGGATTTGCCCGCGCACGCAGGAAAGCGTCCAGTCCCCCGAGGCCGTGCCGCTGACCACCGCGCCGGCCACATCCGGGATGTCGATGCCGTTGGCCGTGAGGTTGTCGGGGCCGATGACGACCTTGAACGGATAGGGATCGTTCACCGTGCCGTCGATGGGCACGCGCCCGATAAGAGCCGTCATCGCGATCGATCCCATCAGGGTCGAGTTCGACGGCACGGTGTAGACCGCCTCAAGCGACGACGTGCCGACGGCACCGCCGGTGGCGCGGCCGAGGGTCTCGGACGCGGCGTCCAGGGTTTCCCCGACCGGGCTGAAATCATTGGGGAAGCTGAAGCCGCTACGACCGCTGCTGCGGCCTTCGGCGGGCCTGGCGTCGTCCGGCTCGATCCAGCGCACGCCGTCGTGGCCGAAGTGCTGGCCGTCGCCGTCCTCCAGCCCGAGACCGATCGGCAGGTCGGTGTGGCCGGCCCTGCCCCCCAGGCCTTCAAACTGGCGTTGCAAGTCCTGCAACAACCCCTGGGCCTGTTGCCGTTCGCTGGCCGTCTGTTCGCGATCCTGACGCAGTTGGGCGCGTTCGGTGTCCAGGACATTCTGGATACGCTGCTCGATCGACCGCTCGCGTTGACGCAGGCGGTCGTTCTCCGCCCGCTGGTTGCGGTTGTCGGACAGCGCGGTCTGCAATTCGGTGCGCAACTGCCGCACCTGGGCCACCAGCGTGGCGACCGTATCGTGCGGCGTGTCGCCTTCGATGCCGAGCGCCCGCATCTCGTCCGCCGTCAGTTGGCTGCCGGCATCGCCGGGGAGCGGCGATGCGCCACGGTCGCCGGAGAACAGCTTGATGCCGACGAACACCAGCAACAGCGCCATCGGCAGCATCAACCACTTGAGCAAACCGTTACTGCGCATCGCCGGCTCCTTCCGCGCTGCCGGCCGCTGCGGAAGCCGGCAAGTTGTGCGCAGCGTCGATGGGACTGATGGCCGGCAGCAGCGATTGCGCCAGGCCGCGGCCGCGCGTCACCAGGTACACCACGCTGGTGTCGCGCGGATCACCCGCCGGCCCCAAGTCGGGGTGCTGGAACGTCGCGGTGACAAAATCGCCCTGCAAAGCGCGCGGGTCCAGGTCGATCCACCGGGCGGACGTGTTGGTCAGCCGGATCGCCGTCACCCATTGATCTTCCAGCCGCCACGCGGCCAGCGCCCTGGCGCGCACCGGCAGCGTCGGCAGCAGGGTGTCGAGCGCCAGGTCGCGGCGCAGGTTCACGCGCACGACGCCGTTCACCGGCTCCACCGTGCGCAGGGGCGCGTACAGGCTCTGCGCGGCGTAGCGCGTCAGCACCACGGGAACTGGCGTCTCCCGCGCGGGGAGTCGCGCCGCATCGGCGGCCGGCTGCTGGCCGGCATCGCCGTAGCGCTTCGCGTGCGATTCGCCTTCGACGATGCGCACGGGTTCCAGCGGTGCCTCGCCAGGCTCGGCGGCAATGTCGAGCAGGATCAGGATGCCCGTGTTGGCATCCTGCAATTGCAGGCGGGTCGGCTCGATCGGTTCGCTGGCAAGCAGATAGAGGGCGCCACCGGCGCTTTGCACACGCAGGCGGTCGCCCAGCGAGGCGGGCACGCCGACACGCACATTGCGGTCGATGAAGATCACGCGCTCGTGGCCGACCACGAGAGGCACGGCCAGCGGCAACCGCTCCCAGCGCAGAATCTCCAGCGCCAGAGCGCTCGGGATCAGGAACAAGGTCAAGGTGGCGGTTGCCAGAAAGCTGAGGACAAGACGTTTCATCGCGGGACTCCCTACGGACCACCGGGACCATCGACGGCGGAGGCGGCTGCCGCCTGCGGCGCGATGCGTTGCGGGGTGCTGCTGTAACAGTCCAGCGCCAGGCCGAAGGGATTGCGCTCCGGGTCGATATCCAGACGCACCACCTTCAGCGGGTAGCGCACCAGCGCGCGCTTGACCTGTTCGGCGCCGTGATACTCGTCGGCCGTCACGTCCAGCGTGACGATCCAGTCGCGGTCGGACACCACACGGACGCGCGCCGTCGGGTCGTCGCCGAAGCCGCGACCCGGAATCTCGTAGATGCCCCGCACGCGCTGACGCAGTTCGCCCGTGCTGCGGCGCTGCTCGTAGTCGCGCCGCAGGAAGATCTGACAGCCGGGTGTCAGGTAGGCCGACAGCGCATGGATGTTGCGCGCGTAGTCGTCCTCGCCGTTCGTCGGCCAGCGGTTGAGCTGCTGGAAGACATAGAAGGTAAAGGCGTAGACCGACTCCGGCGGCACTTCCCACCACTTGCGCACGCTGCCCGAACGCAGGTCCGGCGGTATGTGGATGGTCAGATCGCGGGGCGCACTCCACCAGCCGAAACCCAGCACCAGGGCGACGACGAACAGCGCACCGGCTCCCAGGCGCAAGGTCTTGATGTGTGCCTGCAGGTGCGTGATCTCGTTCTTGAAGCGGCTCATGGCGCACTCCTGCGCGCCGTCCAGTAGCCTGACCGCGTGATCAGCGACCTGCCGCCCGTGTAGGGCGCGAAGGCGGGATGGCGCTGCGCGATCCACCACTGAAGGTGCCGGTACAGCCAGGTATCGGGACGCCCCCGCTTGTGGCGTCGCAACGCGCCGCCGCCAACGAACACGCCCATGCCGATGGCCGCTACGATCAGGGTCGGCACCATCGCGAGCGTGGACGCCAGCCACGCCAGCGGAATGCCAAGCACCAGGCCGACCGTGGCGGAGAGCCCCACGCAGACCCACAGCTCGTCGGCCGTCAGTCCGCGCACCACCACGGGCTGACGGTTCAGGCGATGCGGCAGGAAAGTCACCGTGCCGTCGTGCAGGCGGTCCTGGCTCCCCGACATCGCTCCGACCTCCTTACAGGACGCCGGTGGCTTCGGTGAGCAGCCAGATGCCCACGACCAGCAGGATCGCGCCGATCGCGACCGTCAAACCGAATTGGCCCCAGGTCTTGCGGCCGGTGTGAATCTCCGAATAGGTGCTGTAGGCGTGGTAGCAGACGCCGACGAACATCGAGGCGACTACGAGCAGCGCGACCAGCATCACGATGTCGTAACCGTAATTGCGCAGCGTTTCCATGATGCCGCTGCCGGTGCCTCGCGAAGGGTCTTCGAGGGTTGGCAGGCCCTGGGCCTGCACGATCGGCGACAGGCTCGCCGAGATCAAGGTGACGGTGGGCAGGCTAATCAGGCGTGCAGAACGAGTGGAGACGGAACGGAAAGTCATGGTGGTGTCCTCATTGCGTCAAGAGAGAAGGAAAAACGTCAGCACGACGTACATCGCGACGAAGCGCACCGCGACGCCAAGGAACTGGCGCTGGGAGATGCTGTTTTCGGCCCAGCCGACATAGGCTGTGCGCAGTGCCCAGACGCCCCACAGCAACAGCACGACGAACACGCCGCCGACCAGGACGACGGAAACATCCGAAGGGCCGAAGCCGCTGTTGGCCTGAAAGGCGGCGACCTGATCGCCCGTCATGGCGCGTCCTCCGCCTCTTGGCGGTAATCGCCGATCAGCGTTGTGGGGTCGCGCGGCTGTGCGCGCTGCGGCGTCAGGTAGTCGCGGATGCCGCTGCGGACACGCTCGATGTCCTCGCGCAGTCGCGCGTAGTCGAAGTGATAGCGGGAGGTGTCCTGCTTCGGCAGGCGCTCGCTGTGCTCGGCCAGCCGGTCGAGCATGTCGAGCTGACGAACAAGTGCGATCAGCCGCTCTGACTCTGCGGCATCGTCAGCAGCGACAGGCAATTGGAGCGTCAGCAGAGAGACACCCAGCAGTACGGCGACCATGTGATCCCGTGCAAAACTGTTGTTGTTGGCTTGCCTCATCATGCCATTCCTCGCGGATGCGGATGGCACGATGCTGCGGCAGATGGGCTAGCTGCGCCTCAGTAAATAGGAACGACGCGGTTACCGCATTGATTTAGTTCGATGCGCGTTTAGGAAAAAGCGACAGCACGGATGTTCTCGGGCAAGAACCACCCTTCAAGAGTCGCGATGGCATTCTGGGAAAGTTGTTGAGTGAATAGCAGCGCAAGGTGGCGTTTTGGCCTTGAACAGGCCACATAGAACAAATTTCGGTTGCGCTCGAAGGCTGCTTGCTTCGCTGCTGGAACTGCCTGAGCCCCAGCCCATTCAAGCATCTCGCCAAAGTTGTACTGATTCCATCCGCGGCCGATCACGACGAGAACGTTCTCGAATTCCGCGCCCTTCACTCCATGCTTGGTTTCAAAGGGGGAATGTCCGTCCAAATAGTTGCGAAGTGCCTTGATCTCGTTGTATCTGACTGAACGAAGTTTCTCCACTTCTGACAACGCTGCGGGCATTTCATCGCCGCTTGTTCGGTCGAAATCACGTAGCTCACGCTCGCGTTTCTCGATGGCTTCTGGAAGTCTTGGCTTCCTTCGATTAATAAGATGGTCGATTACATCGCCAACCGTGCCGGTCTCACAAACCGCTATCAATTGCTCCATTGCATCGTGCCAAGCCGCTTTGTCAGCATGGCTTCTCAGTAACGGTGTGTTGCCTCCGAGTGCATCGAACATGGCACCAAATCTACGCACTGCAAAGGCATCGCAGGCAGGCTCTAGCTGATCAACAAGAAAAGCAATGTATGGGTGTTCCTTTTTTGCAAAAGCCTCATTGTAGCGAAACACTGTTGGCAAGCTGGCATAGCCTTGTTCATTCGCAAGGAGCCTGTGCGTCAGCATGAGCACCTTCGTCCTTTCGGGGGAGAAGTCCCACCCTTCTTGCTCCAGAGTGGTCTTCACGCCTTCGAATGTTTCATGCCCAATATCAGAGGGTAAATCCCCTGCCCAATGAGCACCTGTTTGTCGTGCTCCGGTCCATGCGTTTGTGTGAAATACGCTGACTTGGCCGGAAGCTTCGGGGTTTTCTACAAATTGTTGCAGTTGTGGACGTATCCGATTAAGGCAATCCACGATAGTTTTGACCGATCGAAAATTAGCTTCCTTTCCAATCTCTCTAACTTGCGGATGTTCAAGTCTTCCACACCCGTTGCCATAGATTTTTTGCCAGTGGTCGCCGAAAAAGCCAAACAAAGGCGATGGCGGGTTCTCTAAAAATAGCCTCTGAATCGCCTCAGCCCAGTTCTTGTCCGTGTCCTGATACTCATCAACAAGAATAATGGGGAACCGATCTGTCACTATGCGCCTGAATTTGGCATTCTCCATGAGTGAAATGGTGAGTGGTAACACGTCATCGTGGTGAAGAGAAGCACGGTCGTCACGAAGAGATCGGTGGCCAAGGCTGTACTCGATGGTGCGTGCCCCCAGACTGCCTCCTGCCTCCGCGATCTTCTCTTGCCAAGCCGGCATGGCTTCAACCAAGGTGCGAAGTTGCTTCTGGAAACCACCGATCAGCGACCAGCAAAAGGTATGATTGGTTTCGCAATACACCATTGGATTTTTGTCGATACGAGCGGCAATTTCATCGCGGGCCACGTTGGTGAACGTGATGCAAGCTATTTTCTGGTTTTTCTTTGGAAGCGTCGCTTTATTGCTCTCAATCAAGTAATGCAGCGCCTTGATGAGAGAATAAGTCTTTCCAGCGCCAGCGCCGGCTTCCAGCCGGAAATGCTCGCCAGCGTCCAAGCAATTAAACATGGCATCAAGAGCACGCTGGCTGGCGATTTCAGCAGGTGACGATGAATTAGGCATCAGCGCTATCCTTCTCATCAGCGATTATCGCTTCGGTCGCCAGAGCAAGTGCCGAGTCGGAGGTGGTGGGTTCGATGCCAGCCGCTAGCCAATGCACACCATCGAGAATGTACCTAGGGGTTGTCCACACCTTTTCTTCTATTGCGTACCTGAGCGCAAATTCTGACTTCTTGAACTTTCCAGCTTTGCTTCTTGCTTCCGTTTCAAGCTCTTCCCGTGTTCTTTCGTTCAATTCAAATAAGGCTTGATTCGCCAGAATGAAGGCATCCTCGAATGTGCGGCCGCATGGCCCATCCTGTTCTTCTGCACATTGATAGGCAATGCGTCTGCCGTCCTTTATCTTCTCGTCTTCGCTCTTGGCCAGAAGGCCATTGAGAGTGAATGGGTCGTCGTTGGAAAACCATGCCTTCAGGCACGCGTTGCTGGAGTATGTTCCCTTGTGCACTTCACATGAACTTCCGCCTGGCGCTTCTACCGAGTCCAGGTCGGTAATGATAAGGCTCGGCAACTCAAGAAAGCGTAGAAGTCCAAAGAAAAGATGAGCGTATGCTCCCCCAACCTCCATTGTGGTTACGTACTGGCTTGATAGCTTTGGCTGATCTGGCTCCAAGGCCTCCAGCTTCTCGATGATGACAGGGAGCAAGAGGCGCTCGCTCAGCCCCTCTACTAGGATCGCTTTGTCTGCAAAGAACAGGTCAGAGCGTGTCAGCGTCATGTACTGGTGTAGGAATTTTTTGTCTGGTTCTGAAATACCATCCAATCCTTTACGTAAGTCCTTGACCTCTGTTTGCCGAACACCAGCAGCCGCTCCCTGAACTTCACCACTGAGAAAGTAGCGAATACTCTCGAATCCAGCTTCGTTTGCTATATGAGATGAATGAGTTGAAACGACGAACTGGACCGGCCATACGACCTTGCTCTCTGTGCCTGCAACCAATAATTGAGCGGTCTTCGCGAGCTGACGTATGAAGACTTCCTGCATCTGAGGGTGCAAATGGGCTTCTGGCTCCTCAATGAATATCAAATGCACGCCAGGGGCATTCGGTTCGGCCAAGAACGCCTTGTAAAAGCCGGCAAGCTGAAAAAGTATGAATATCAGATTTCTGGCACCCAAGCCGTTGTAGGATTCTGGCAATGTAACGCCGCTGTATCCTGTATAACGAACCTTGGTAAAATTCGAGAGCAATTTACGAACGTCGAGCAATGTCTCGGTATGAAGCTCCTGATTGCCCAATCCAGGGTAGCCGAAACTCTGCAGCGCCGGAATTAGGCTTTTTAACTGGCTGCCGAAGCTGGTGTCTATCTGTGATTGGATGTCTTGAACAGCTTCTTTCAATGCCTCAGCGATCTGTTGATCGGCTTGATCTGCCGAGGATGAAGACGCTGTGGCAAAGAGGAGTTCTACAGTTTTTGCGAGAACGTCGGACTCGCGGGATGTGATATCGTCCAAGCCTCTCTGGGCATTGATAAAGCCAGTCTTGAGCAGGCTCTTCAATGAGCCCGGCTGTAACTGGCGTTTATTCTCTGAGTCGCTCGGGTCTTCCGCCCATATTCGGACTGCAAAACTAGCTGGAATCCGCTCCCGCAAGGCGCGAAAGAACGTTAACCTACTTTCATCGGTTAGAGGGATGTCTGGCTGGTCTGAGAAGAATTGAGTGAGTTGCCCATCTTTCAATTCATAACGGACCACAGCGAGTGCTTCATTGCAATCTGGATCTAGGTCTATAACAAAGGGGCTAAGGGGGCCTAGCTGTGGTTGGGCGGGGTCATACTCGAACGTCAAGCGTAACTCGATGAATGGAATCAAGGCCCTGATTACGTCGTCGTGTTCATTGTTCTTATGGGCTTCTAATGCTGCGCAGAAGCCGTCGTAGCAGGCGCTAGAGAAATCTTCGAGCTGAAATGCGGGTGTACCCTCAGTCAGTAGCCTCCGCATGATTTCTGACAGCGAAGTCTTGCCACTGTTGTTTCGCCCAACAATAACTGTGGTCAAGTCTTCCAGAGCAAGCTGAACGTCAGTGAGCAATCGAAAGTTTTTGATCTTTGCGTGACGCAGCTTCATTTCTATCCCTCTGTTATTGGCTCGTCAGGTCACGTTAGCCCCTTGGCTGGCAACTTCTTGTAACCCCTTTTGGTAAGCAGTGTACGTAACTACAAGTATTTCTTGAAGCTTCCTACCGCAATATCTACAGCTACCCCCAGTAGGACGGCGCTGGGCAGCAGAATCAGCAGAGGGCTTACGCTCACCGGCAGCGCCAGATAAACCGCCCAGGGCAACACCACCAACGGCATCAGGCTTGCCTTGGCGCGGTGATAGACGAAGCCGGATTCGCGCCCCGCGCCGAAGCGGCGGATGTCACGGCGTACCAGGCCGTCCACGAGGCCCGTGAAAGCCGCCATGAGGAACAGCGGCAGCATCAGGCACAGCACCAGCAGGCGCACGAGGAACACCAGCACCGTGTACGCCGCCGCGATCAGATAGCTTTCCAGGTGGACATAGACCTGGCTCAGGTAGTACCGGAAATCCCTGGTCTGACCGTGGCTGCCGGCGCTGGCCTGCGCGGAGGCGTTCTGCACCCACTCCAGCAGCCCGGTCTTGAGGAAGACCCATTCATACGCCCACTCGACAATCCGATGGGCGGTGCGCCCCGGTTCCTGCACCACCACGCTGCGCGTGAAGTAGGTCGATAGCTGGTCCAGCTCGTAGGCCACCATGTCCTGCGCATGACGCCATCCCTGTTCCGGCCAGAACAGGTGCATGCCGATCCATTCGATCAGGATGCACAGCAGCAGCGACCCACAAAGCACGCCGAAGAAGCGAAACGGCAAGGTGACAAGGCTGGCGAGAAAACCTCTCTGGCGTACCTGTTGGCGTTGCGCCGCGACGGCCGGATCGCTCATGCCTTTCCATCCTCGGCAGTATCGGCGAAGGCCATTTGCTTGAAGTCGTCGAGCAGGTCTGCCGGCAGCGCCTCGTGCTGCAGCGCCGGCAGGCCCTGGCTTTCCCACCAGTCGCCGGCATCGACGTAGTGCTGACGCATGTAGCCGGCCAGCTCCTGCAAGTCTTTGGGCATGGCCTCGTCGGCGTCGGGCGCGGGCAGCGGCATGCGGATCTTCCACAGGTTGCCGCCTTCGAGCAGCGCGAAAGCCTGCCCCTTCGGCAGATTGACCACGTGCGCCGGTTCGATCAGCGGCACGCTGGTGGTGGTGATGCGGTCCTGCGTGTTGGACGTGAACGCAGTGTGCCCCTGGGGATCGGAGGTATCCGTGGCGCCGCTGACAATCGAGGTGGTGTACACCTCGACCTTGGGCAACTGCCGGGTCAGCAGCTCGGCGGTGATCGTCTCCCGCACGCGCAACATGAACAGGTTGTTGAAGTTGCCGATGACCTGGCCGGCCTTGGCGCGGTTGCCGATGCGCGCCTCGATGTCGCTGAGTGTTTGCGTGTACGCCGTGACCTGCATACC
>JBJHBT010000058.1:0-9068 GCA_050485645.1 Gammaproteobacteria bacterium
CAGGCCCTCACGGGCCCGGTCGTCGCGCTGGCTGACATCCAGTTTTACGGTCGCGCTCATGTCAGCGTCGACTGGCTGGATAACGGTGATGACACCGCAATCAACACGTCGAGCAATTCCAGTCGCCTGGGCTTTCGCGCCAACCACGAGCTCAATGAATCCCTGAGCGCGATCATGCAGATCGAGCAGAACATCCGCTACGAAAACGGCGCCGGCAGCTTTGCCAGCCGCGATACATTCGTTGGTCTGCGTGGCGATTTCGGACAGTTTCGTCTGGGCTTCTTCGATACGCCGCTGAAAGCCGTGCGCAGCAACACTGATTTCTTCGGTGACCAGATCGGTGACGCACGCAACATGACACGCGTACGCGATGGCTATAGCGGCAGCGACTACGACTTCGATACGCGTTTTCGCAACAGTGTCCACTACCGCACACCCTCGTTCAGCGGCGTGACCATCGATCTCCACTATTCGACGAACACCGACACCGGCACCACCACCGACAACGACAACGATGCGCTCAGCACCAGCATCACCTACCGCGCCGAGAAGCTGTACCTGGCCGCGGCGTTCGAACGCAAGAGCGAGAGCGAAAGCGACGCCACCCGTCTGGGCTTCAGGTATGACTTCGGTGACTTCCAACTGGCTGGACTGGCGCAGTTCGCCACGGTGAAGGGTGCTACCGGGTTCGCCACCGATCAGGACGTCGATACCTACGGCATCGGCGGCAGCTATTCGCTGGGCAGCAAGACAACGCTGAAGGCGCAGTACTACTGGCTTTCCGCCGATGGCGCCGAGCGCGATGCAAACATGATCGCGCTGGGCATGGACTACCGTATTGCACGGCCCTTCCGCCTGCTGTTCGCCATTGCCAGAACCAGCAACGACGACAATGCACGCTACTCGATGTCACGCGGTGGTCGCGACACGCAGATCGGTACGGCCGCACCGGGCCTGGACCACAGCGGCTTCTCACTGGGCTTCCGCTACGACTTCTGATCGCACGGACCTGTGATCGCACGGTGAAGTGGCTGACCTTATGATAGGGCGATGAATGCCATCGTGCACCGCAAAGCCCCGCTGGCAACAGCGGGGCTTTTTATTGAACGGCGGGAACGTTTGCCCGATTGACTCCGCCCACACCGACCGCGATGCTGGCGGAGTCAACTAGGTTTCAGGTCGAGCCGATCCATGGGCTATCTGCAGAGCATCGTGCTGTTCTTCGCCGCGGCAGTCGTGATGGTGCCGCTGTTCCGGCGTCTCGGGCTGGGCGCCGTGCTGGGCTATCTGGCCGCCGGTGTCGCCATCGGCCCCTGGGGTCTGGCGCTGATCGACGACGTGGACAGCATTTTCGCGTTCTCGATGATCGGCGTCGTGCTACTGCTGTTCCTGCTCGGCCTGGAAATGAAGCCATCGCGGCTATGGGCACTGCGCCGACTGGTCTTCGGTCTGGGCAGTCTTCAGGTGGTGATCACCACGGGCGTACTGACCGCGCTGGCGTGGCTGTGGCTCGGAAACCTGCTGTGGGCCGCGCTGATTGCGGTGGCGATGACGCTGTCCGGCACGGCCCTGAGTCTGCAGATGCTGGCCGAGCGCGGCCAGGTGAACTCACGCCTGGGACGCAGCGCGTTTTCCATACTGCTGTTTCAGGATCTGGTGTCGATTCCGCTGCTGGTGCTGGTGCCGCTGCTCGCACCGGTGGCCATCGATACCGCCACCGACCGCGGCGTGCTGCTGCAGCTGGGCGAGGGTCTGGGTGTGGCGCTGCTGGTGGTGATCGGTGGTCACTACCTGCTCAAGCCCTACTTTCGCATCATCGCGGCCACCGGTGTCCGCGAGATCTTCATCGCCGCGGCGCTGCTGGTGGTGCTGGGCGTGGCGCTGATCATGGACTTCTTCGGTCTGAGCATGGCGCTGGGCGCATTCCTTGCCGGCGTGCTGCTGGCCGACTCGCAGTATCGCCACCAGCTGGTGACCGACATCGATCCGTTCAAGGGGCTGCTGCTCGGTCTGTTCTTCATCGCTGTGGGCATGACGCTGGACTTCGGACAGATTATCGAGCGGCCGGGCGAGACCATGGCCGTGCTCGCTGTACTGTGTGTGATAAAGATCGCCGTGCTGATCTGGGTGGGCCGACTGCTGGGCCTGTCGCGATCCGACAGCACCGGACTCGGCTTCGCGGTGTTTCAGGGCGGTGAATTCACGCTGGTGCTGCTGGCGCTGGCCGTGGACTACGCGGTGCTGCCGGTACCGCTGGTCGATCAACTGCTGGTGGCGGCCATCCTGTCCATGGTGCTGACGCCGTTCCTGTACCGGGCTCAGGAGCGCTGGCTGCAGCCGCGGCTTCAGTCGACGAAGGCCGAGCGCCCGTACGACGACATCCGGCCGGAGGACCAGTCACGCGTCATCATCGCCGGCTTCGGCCGCGTTGGACAGATCGTCGCGCGCAACCTCGCGATGCTGAAGATCCCGTTCACGGCGCTGGACATCGACTCCGAGCACGTGGAGTTCGTCGCCCGCTACGGCAACCGAATTCACTTCGGGGATGCAACCAATCCCGCGCTGCTCGAAGCCGCCGGCCTGCGCGATGCCACCGTACTGGTGATCGCAATCGGCAACATGGAAGCCTCCACACGCCTCGCGGCGCTGGTCCACGAAAGATATCCGCATGTTCGTGTCTTTGCCCGCGCCCACAACCGTGCACATGCGCTGGAACTGATGGCCACCGGCGCACATTACGTGATTCGCGAGACGCTGCTGTCGAGCCTGGACATGGCACGTGCGGTGCTCGACTCGCTGGGCGTACGCGGGCCGCGCAACACGGTGGAAATCTTTCGTCTGCACGACGAAAAAATGCTGCTGGCGCAGCGCGAGGCGCGGCACGATCCGGATGAGATGGTACGCATCAGTCTCGAAGGCCGCGGCGAACTTCAGGAACTGTTCGACAGCGACCGTTCCGTAACAGCCGGCGACAGAAGCGCGCCGAAATCGGGCGCCTCCGAATAAGCATCCGAACAGCGGCGAACGCGCCGGTCCGTGCGGCGCGCACCGGGGCGTCAACGCCGCGACTACCCGCCGTCGGGCGCGCCGTCGCCAACCAGTCCCGCCCCCTTCAGCCATTCGAGCATGCCGGCGCGTGCGGCCGTGGCCAGGCGATCAGCGACAGCCGGCGCCTGTGCCCGCAGCAGACGCGGGTCGATGCCAGCGTGGCTCAGCTCACAGCAGTGCCCGACCAGCCAGCGTTCGATGAATCGCGTGTCCGCTTCCAGATGGAACTGAAGTGCCAGCACATGGCTGGCGACCGCGAACGCCTGATGGTCACACTGCAACGTCCCGGCAAGCAGTCTGGCGCCCCGTGGCAGATCGAAACGGTCGCCGTGCCAGTGCAGAACCGGCACGCCATCCAGCGCCGCCAGTGCCGAGCTGCGCCCCGCCTCCGTCAGCGTCAGTGCGCCGAAGCCGATCTCCTTCGTTCCCCGCGCCGCATCCATCGGCGCAACCGCGGCGCCAAGCGCCCGTGCGATCAGCTGTGCTCCCAGGCATATCCCCAGCAGCGGCCTGCCAAGTGCCAGCCGTTCACGAATGAGTCGCAACTCGTCGGCAATGAACGGGTACATGTCGTCGTCGAATGCACCGATCGGGCCGCCGAGCACGATCAGCAGATCGGGTTCGGCGGGGTCGACCACAGACACGTCACTGGTCGTCGGATCGAGGTAGCGTACGGAGAAACCACACTCCACGAGCAGCGGCTCAAGTATGCCCAGGTCCTCGAAGTGAATGTGGCGTAGTGCAACAGCGGTGCGCATCGTCTGGCTTCCCTTCCGTCAGTCCTGCGAGTCCGATCGCTTACGGCATGTCGTTGCCTCCAGCATCGTTGTCGGCCATTATCTGCGTTCTTCGCCGCACCTGCCACGCTCCGCATGGGAACCGCAGTGGCCGCGAACGCCATACCAGCAACCAGCGGCAGCGACTTGCCTATGCAGACACCGGCCCAATGCAGACACCGGCGCTGAGTATCCGCAATCTGCGCGTCGACTACGGGCAGTTGACCGCCGTGGACGACCTCAACCTGACGCTCGCGCCGGGCGAAATCTTTGGTCTGGCGGGCCCGAACGGTGCGGGCAAAACCTCGACGATTCGCGTGCTCGCAACGCTGCAGGAGCCCACGTACGGCGAAGTCGAGATCAGCGGATACGATCTGTTCGAGGAAACCGACCGCGCGCACGAAGTGCTGGGCTACATGCCCGATCTTGCACCGACGATTCCGGACCTGAAAGTCTGGGAGTTTCTGGACCTTTTCGCCCACAGCCATGGCTTGCGCGGCAGCGCGAAACGTGAGCGTGTCGATCTGTGCCTGGCAAAGGTGAAGCTGTCGGATCATCGCAACACCTGGTGCCGCGCGCTGTCACGCGGCATGACACAACGCGTCGTGCTCGCCAAGACGCTGCTGCATCAGCCGCGTGTGCTGCTGCTGGACGAACCGGCCAGCGGCATGGACCCGATCGCCAGGCGCGACCTGCGACGCGCCCTCCAGGAAGTCGCGGCCGAAGGCGCAACCGTCATCATCTCGTCGCACATACTGAGTGAGCTGTCAGGCATGTGCACGTCGGTGGGCATCATGCACAGGGGCCGGCTGCTGCGTTGCGGCACCATGGATTCGGTGGTCGGATCACTGGAGTCGGCGCGCACCGAGATCCTGATGGGCGTGGTCGATGCGCCGGATGCCGCGGTCGCCTGGTTGAAAACGCACGACGCGGTGGAAGCTGTGCGTATCGATGGCGGCCGGGTACGATTCGTGCTGAACGGCGGCGCGGAAGCCCAGGTACTTTTGCTGAGAGCGGCTGTCAATGCCGGCATCGGGGTGAGCGCGTTCACGCCGGAGGTGTCCGGTATCGAATCCGTCCTGTTGCAGCTGATCGAGGACAGCTGATGACGGCCCGCTACGTACAGCTGCTGAACGTGTGGGACAACCCTGTCTTCCAGCGCTTTCGTCGCAGTCGGCTGCGCGCGCGCAAGGCGGTGTTCTGGTATCTGCTCACGCTGATCCTGACCACCTTCGTCGTCATGATGGGGTACATCGTCCGCACCAATTCCGGCGTACCGGAAGCCGATGCGGCACGATCGCTCTGGCTGCCGCTGCTGGTGATTCAGGGACTGATCCTGATGGTCCGCGGAACCGGCACGGTGTCGTCCACGCTGATTCAGGACCGGCTCGATCAGACGCTGGACTATCAGCGCCTGACACCCGTGGCACCGCTCCGAAACCTGGTCGGCTATCTGTTCGGCCTGCCGGTGATGGAGTACGTCATGGTTGCGCTGACACTGCCGCACCTGGTGTTCGTCGTCGTGGTCGGCCGGATTCCGATCGACACCGTCGCGGCCGTGTATCTGGCGTTCATGACCTGTGTAGTGCTGTATCACATCACTGCCATTTCGGTCGGCATGGTGATGCAGCGGTGGATTCTCGGCTATCTGGTCGGCACGCTGGCGGTACTGTTCGTGAACGTCGTTCTGCCGCTGATCGTGTCGCAGTTCGGGCTGAAATTTCTCCAGTATCTGTCGGTTTGGCCGGTCATCGGTCAGAAACTGCTTCCTCTGCTTGTTGCGTCGGAAACCGGTGTCGCAGGCAACCCTTTTCTGAACATGGCCGACGCGGTGCCTTTCTACAACTGGTCGTTTTCGCCGTTCGTGTTCACGCTGCTGCTGCAGGGCGCACTGATTGTCACGTTTACGGTCATTGCGCTGCGGCGCTGGAAGAACACGGGCCGCCACCCGCTCGGCAAGCCCTATGCGCTGGTCTTCCTCAGTGTGTTCATCGTGCTGATGATCGGTAATCTCTGGCCAGCTCTGACGCGACAGGTCATGCCGTTCGCCATATTCGGTGTGAGCGACGCCAATCAGCTGGAACCGGTCATCGCCATGGCACTGCCGATGGCGTACTGCGTAATCCTTTGGTTGCTGTCGGCCATGCTGCTGTCGGCCGTTACACCGACACATCACTCGTATCTTCGCGGCCTGCGTCGCGCGGCCCGACAGAACCGTGGCAGCGCTCGTCCGTGGGAGGACGATGCCACCAATACCGCATTCGCACTGGCGCTGACCGGCATCGCCGTCGCCGGATTGGTCGCCTTGTCACTTGTGGCGAGATCGTCGGGATTTCTCGCTTCACTGCCTGCACAGGATCTGAATACGTGGCGACTGCCGATGGTGTTCGCGCTACTGCTCGCCTATACGGCTTTACTCCTGCAGGTGCTGGGGCAGCGCCCTGCCGTACTGGCGGTACTGCTGGTATGGCTGCTGCCGATACTGGTCGCCACCCTGTCCGCGACCGCGCTGCGCGGTGCGCAAACGCTGCAGACCGTGATTGCATCGATATCGCCGGTGGCATTGCTGCTGATGACGGGGGTGGGCCAGGCGGGCGCCGAAGTCACCACCAACCAACGCCCACTGCTGACCATCGGAATCTATACCGGCATCGGGTTTCTGTTGCTGCAGATCATCCTGCTTGCAGGGCGTTGGCATCAACTGTCAACCGGATTCCGGTCCGCCGCGCAAACGCTCAACGTTCCGCCGTCCGGCGACGCGCGCCATCAGCGCTGACCGCCCCTGGTCAGCGACCCGTTGGATGAGTATCCGACCGTGCCGTAGGTGGCTGCGCAATCTGCATTCGCTCCCAGGTCTGGATTATTCGCTTCCTCGAAGCACCCCAGCGATAGTCGCCGAGCGCACCGCTTTCGCGGATCACGCGGTGACACGGGATCAGCAATGCGACCGGATTCGCGCCGACCGCGTTGCCGACCGCCCTGGAGGCCCGTGGCCTGTCTACCAGACGTGCCAGATCCGCATAGCTCACGACGGCGCCCTCGGGTATACGCAGCAGGGCGTGCCAGACGGCGAGCTGGAAGTTGGTGCCGGACACATGCAGCGACAGCGGACGCTGCCCGCTGCCATCGGCATGAGCGGATGGCCCGATGCCACTTACCCACGCTTCGCGGCCTCGCGCACCGATGCTACGGCGGCGGAACATCGCAGCAACGGCATCTCGCGTTGTGCGCTCGTTGGGCACCAGCTGCGCCTGTGGCCAGGCGCGGCGGATCTCGCCGAGCGCCTCGTCCAGGGCCGTGTGTTCCACGAAGCCCGCGCGACAGATTCCGCGGGGCGTCACAGCCACGAACATGGCGCCGAACGGCGTGTCGTGGATGCCGTATTCGATGTCCAGACCGCGTCCGCCGGTCTTGTATTCACCGGGGGTGACCGCTTCGATCGTGACGAAGTGATCATGCAATCGCGAGGGGCCACTAAGTCCAACCGCATCCGACACGTCCAGCAGGGAACGCGACTCCTCAAGCAGCCGCTTGCCGTGTTCCAGCGTCAGCACCTGCAGAAACCGCTTCGGCGTGGTGCCGGCCCAGCGGCCGAACATGCGCTGAAAGTGGAAGGGACTCATCTGTACATGAGCCGCCACGTCCTGCAATCCGGGCTGCTCTGTCGCGTGTTCCACGAGATAGGCGATGGCTTTTTCGATGCGTCCGTAGTCCGACATGACCTGGCAGTCACCGCAGTGAAAGAGGGATTACGAGCATAGATGCCGGACAACCCGACGCCAATCCGGATCTTGCGCAATCGCCGCCTGTCCCGCGGCGCCGCTCCCACGCCGATGGTCACAAGCCGCTGGTCACAAGCCGCCGTCTCGAAAGGACGGCGGCGATGTTGCACCCGCATCGGCGGCACAGACGCGCCGATACCTCCAGCGACCTTGTCCAGTGCCACCCACTTGTTCACCGCCCGCAGACTGACCTGGTAATGGCGCGCCGCCTCGGCCTGCTTCATGCCGCCGCGAACAGCCAGCAGCACGAGTCTGACGAACTTTCCGTTGAACGGCCGCACGATGTCCAGAACGGTACCGCCCATAACAACGTCGGGGCAGACGGCATGGCTCCGGCTTTCGGGGGAGATGTCAAATGACCCGTGCCCTGTTGCCCTGTTGCCCTGCCATTTTCTGATTGTCTTCCATGCGTAGCCGCCGCGCGGACGCTGCACGTCTGGCGGAGCCGGCTGAGCCGCTGTGTTCAGCGTAGCGTACCGCTCGCCATCGTTAGCCTGATGCTGGCGGCTCTCCTTCCTTCGAAGTCCCTGGCGAACTGGATCGATACGTGGCTGCTTGACGATGGCGTGAATCTGCATGTCAGCGGCACGACGGTGTTGACGGCGAATGACCAGGGGCCGTACTGCGATCCGTACTTTGGATCGGGGTATATCTGTTACGGCACCAATTACCCTGCCGTAAGGGTTGATACCAAACTGCTTGCCCCCGGCGCCTGGCCTGTGCAGAACAGCCAGAGCATCGATGCCAGTTACGCTGAAGCGAGCTTTTCCTTCTATCCTCCGGCCGCCGGCGGTCAGTGGTGGGGCTGGTGGTGGGGCGACAGTGACCACTACGTGCAGGCACAGATGTATCAGCAGTTCTGCATCGAGCCCGGATTCGCCTGCCACTGCCCGTCGGGCTTCCCTTTTTTCTGCGGCTCCATGCAGCATTGGCAGTTTCTGGGGCAGACTTCCAGCTTCGTTATCGTCGACCCGCCGCCTCCTGATGTCGACGTGATTGTTATCGAAATCTCACGTCACACGAGTGCTTCTTTGACGGCCTCCGAAGTCGATAACGGTATCTTTCCGGCTGCAAGCATCCTTCTGCAGACCGATCATGGACAAGGTGATGTCGCATGCCCCATAGAATTTCAACGTGGTGGCTCGATCTCAGTATTCGCTGCAGGCAACGGGGTGATCGACTCGCAAGCTAGTCTCAACGAAGTGATGGCGGCACCTGGCCGTGCCAAAGTGGTTTCAGAAATCTCGTTCTGCAGCGGACCTCCGCCGCCTGGGCAAGGCCAGATACTCTACGGATGCTCCGGATTCCTAGGCATGGCTGTTATAAGGACCGGCTCTCTAGCAGCCTGTCGGGCTGACGTTCCGCATCAGTAGGCGGAATGAGTAACTGGTGTTCTGAATCATCGGTCTTCTCGGGACGGGTGACTGACGAAGGTGGAACAGGCTCGAAACAGTCAGGCCGA
>JBJHBT010000059.1:0-8055 GCA_050485645.1 Gammaproteobacteria bacterium
GCGAAAGTCGTTCCAATCGCTGACGCTCCTTCGCATCCAACTCAATACTGACTGCAACCCGCATGACACCGTCCGCCTCATTCAACAGGCCCTTATTTTATATTAATTATGGCGGGGTACACTAGCGAGACATCCATTCCCCTCTTGCCGAATAAACCGTATTCCAGCAGTATCTGTAGAGCTTCTCTACAAGCGCTCGTCAGGCGGCATGATGACGTGGCAGCGTGTGTCTCTCGCTTGCAATCGTAAGCGGGGTCGCTGTGCGAATTATGGTGGTAGCTTCCGTTGCCGCCACTCGAACTGAATCTTGATAGGAGAACCAGAACGCGTCGGCGATGCCTGGTTCGCAATCTCCGGAGGATCAAGTGACAACTTTGATAACCGGCGTGCCGGAGCGAAATATCGCTGGGGCAGTTCCAACGGCTCCTGTCGCACGCAGGCTAGCTATCAGGTTGCTGGAGGCGGGCGACAGCGTGCGTGTGCTTGTGCCAGTTTCGGAAGCCCATGACTGGCCTGAGACAGTTGAGGTCGTGGTAGGTGACATTCTTGCCGCGGTGGTGGTCGCGGCCATGTCTGACGACAGATACTCAGGTAGAATCCTGGAAGCAAGTGGCGAGCCTGTCAGCGCCAGCGAACGGATCCGGATAATCAGAGAAACACTTGCGCGCGACATTCCCTTTCAGGAAATATCACCGGATGAGGCTCTGAAGTTGTGGAGCCGACAAGGCTGGTCGGAAGACGTAACGGAGGTGTCGCTTAACGCTCGTGCTGCATTTCTTGCACAACCACCCGAAGCGGATCCCACTGTGGAGCAGGTGCTGGGGCGACCACCGACCGGCTTCAAGCGGTGGTTCTCCAGGCACATAGACAAGTTCCAGTGAGGCAGGAGCGCAGGGTAGTGCAGGACAACCGGCGGCGAGCGGCATAACAACGCGGTTGCACCTGACACGTCCGCCGCGGGTCTCGACGTTCCTGAATACCAATTGCATCCACTCAAGGGTGACCGCAATGGCATTTGGGCGACCTCTGTCAGCGGCTTCGTCTGTCCAAGGCGTCCGGATGCAACCCGTAGAGCTGGCTTGCCATGCAGGACGCTTATGATCTTACGCGACGGCTCTCATCTCGATGTGGCAAGGAAGCTCGCACCTTATGGAGAGAGGGGAACTTCGACGCTCACGGTGAATGGTACCGAAGGATCCGGAGAGTCGATAGCCACAGGTTCGGCCGGCACGGTGTATCTCTGCCATCCGTTTCTTGTTCACGCAGCACAGAACGCGCTTCGGCGCGATGCCGAATGGAGACCGACGTGCCATAGTGGACGTACGAGCGTAGTGCTTCGCGAGGCTGCGGGGCTCGGAATGGACCTGTCAGGTATTACACCATGTTGCTCAAGAAATCAGAGCTCGAGGCCATAGCATCCGGCCGAGTTTCTGTGGTATTCCGCCGTTGGCGGAGGCCGAGCGTAAAAACCGGCGGTTCGTTGAGAACCGCGATTGGCCTTCTCGCGATCGACCGGGTCATTGAAGTGCGGCGTTCCGATCTCAGCGAGAATGATGCTGCTAACGCCGGATACAGTTCGTTGCTGAAGCTGTTGGAGGCACTCGACGCCCATGACAGCGGCAGTCTCTACCGTATTGAGGTTCGGTTCGTTGGTGCCGATCCTCGTATCCGGCTTCGTGAGAACGACGCACTGAGCAAAGCGGAACTTCTTGAAATTCACGACAAACTCGAGAGCTTCGATTCTGCTTCCAGGCTGGGTGATTGGACGCTCAAGGTGCTTGGCGCCATACGCCGGTATCCTTGTGTTGCCGCGGCTGAGCTGTCAAAGCACACGGGATTCGAAAAGGTATGGTTGAAGCGGAACATCCGTAGACTAAAGGATCTCGGTCTCACCATCAGTCATGAGATCGGGTATGAACTATCGCCACGCGGAAAGGTTGTCGTGGAGTACCTGGAGAAAAAAGGTTGCGTACGCACGTCCGGCATGCGCGGGGAGTAGCGTTCTGCGAGGTGTGCCGAGCGAAAGGTGGCTCCGTAGATCGGGCACGTCTCCGGCGTTATAGTCGACCGGCGAAGATTGCGCGAATTCTGGCAGGTCAAGCCAGCAGCCCCCCAATAAAGCGCTGCGGCCGACAGCCATCATCGGCATCGAGGCTTTTGCATGGGTCTGGAAACGAAACGTAGCTACCTTGGAACGTGGATTCTCGTGCCAGAGCTGTGTCTCTATGAGGAAGGTAATCCACCCATCTGCGGCGTCTATCGAATCTCTCAGTTGGAGGATGATGTTCGGATATCGATCGACTGGAAGGCGCAGGATGGCTCGAAACATCAGATTGAGTTCCAGGGCCCGGATAGTGGCGTCAGGCGGCCGTCGAGCACTCCCGGGGTATCGTACTTTTCGATCACCCGGGTCAGTCCCTTCATTCTTGACAGTCACGCATATGTCGGCGAAGAGCAAGTAGCCTATGCGCGGCGACGTGTGTCAGAAGACGGGCTCCTTCTCGCTACTGTTCAGGTGGGCCGTCGCCCGAACGGAACGACTTTCCACAACTTCCAGGTGTACCGAAGCAAGACAACTCACGAAGACACCGATCACACGCAGCGGTCGTACCGAAAAGGCGCGCCGCGGAATTGAGTATCGCGTTTACAGACAGTTCCATGATCTGCATCGACTGTTATCTTGCTCTGCTCCCCATGAGAACAGAGCCGCGTACGAGGAACTGGCAAGAGTGTCTTCGCAGGTAGTGGAGGAGGGTGGTGCGCTGTCCGCACGAGTTCCTGATCGCGCTGCGTTCGACCCCGCCGCTGAGCCAGGCGTCAACAGGGAGGAAAATCTGGTGGAATGTGTTCATTTGGTCTTTGGCCCGCAGGGTGCTGGTAAGTCGACCTTTTCGTTCGAGGTTACGCCGGCCATGAATATCTCGTGACGGATATTCGTCACGAACGCAGGAGGCGGATATGCCGGAATTGATCATCGTCTGGCCCGATGTGGCCCGGGCGTCAGCGTTGCTTGGCGGAGCGCTGGTGGCCGGATACCTGTTGCGGTGGGTTATACAGGGGCTGGTGGCCTGGATCACGCCGCGCCGGCGCGCTGGTCTTGTGCGGTCGCTGAGTGAACGGGCGGCGGCGCCTTTCGGCTGGTTGCTGTCGATCGGCCTCATTCATCTCGTTCTCCCGGCGGCAGTGCCGGAATCGTGGCTTGAAGGCGCCCGGCATGCGACCTGGGCAGTTCAGATGCTCGTGTTCGCGTGGTTCCTCGGCAGGCTGTTTCAGGTGGGTGAAGACAGCGTCATCGCCAGACTGGGTGTCGAGAAGGCGGATAACCTGCGTGCGCGCAAGATGCAGACGCAACTCAAGGTCATTCGCCAGATGCTCGTCGCACTGGTGTTCTTTCTAGCCATCGTGATCGTGCTGATGAGCATCGAACGGCTGCGTGACCTGGGTGCCGGTCTGCTGGCGTCGGCCGGCATCGCCGGCATTGTGCTCGGACTTGCCGCACAACGGACGCTGTCGAACATCATCGCCGGGTTTCTGATTGCGTTTACGCAGCCCATACGCATGGATGATGTGCTGATCGTCGAAGGTGAATGGGGCCGGGTGGAAGAAATCACCCTGAGTTACGTCGTGATCCGAATCTGGGATCTGCGCCGACTGATCGTGCCGATCAGCTATTTTCTCGACCAGCCCTTCCAGAACTGGACGCGTACCGAGGCGAAGATACTCGGCTCGGTGATGCTCTTTCTCGACTACCGGATTCCGCTCGACGCTTTGCGCGCCGAGACCGAACGTCTGGTGAAGAATCATCCGGATTGGGATGGCGAGGTGTGTGGTGTTCAGGTGACTGACACCACCGACAGCGCGATTCAGGTACGCCTGCTCGTGTCGGCCGGTGACTCGGGGAGGGCTTGGAACCTGCGCTGTGCTCTGCGCGAAGGCATCGTGGGGTGGCTCGCCGAGCACCACCCCGATGCGCTGCCGCGCATGCGTACACGTATCGAACCCGAAGGGTTGTTTCAGGATGGCTTCAAGGTGTCTCAACCGTAGAGGTCATCGCTTGTGCCCGTGACGGGTCAGTGGTCCGGCAGGGCCCAGCCGCTGTCGATCAGCCGCATCTCTTGGTCGACGTCAGACGCATCGGCGATTCCATCGACGACGCCTGTGCGGCGGCTGTCGCGGTTGCCGGAACGGCGATCACTGTCGCCGCAACCGCTGTCCGCGGTGCAGGATTCGAACTGTTGAGCTGCTTCGTCGTATCAAATATCAAGTTTTCTGAAGCGTCCGTCGCCATCCTGTTGAATTCTCATTGCCGCAGGGACACTGCGATGACGTTCACAGGCACGGATTTATTCCATGAAGTTCATGCGCAGACAATGATTTCGATGCGCCCGCAGCGCCCCGGCAACGGCTTGCCATTCGCGACGCATATCGCATAGGCTGATTCGTCAAAGGCCCGCCACGCGGTGGTGACGAGTATCGTTGCCAGTCGATGTAACCAGGCGGAATGGGCCGGCGCGAAAAACACTGTGCCTGCCGAATTCCGGCCCGCGGCTATGAACCGTGTCCGGTGGCTGGCATCACGATTTGAATATTGCGGAGACTCATCATGAGACCGATTGCATTCCTGGTGGCATTGTCCATCGCTGTGCTCGCTGCGGCGCCGCTATCGGCGCAGCGTTCTCCCCTTCCCCCGCCGGGGCCCCTCGAACACATCACCGGCAATCTCTACAAGATTTTCGGCGGCGGCGGGAACACGCTCGTCTACATACAGGAAGACGGTGTCGTGCTCGTTGATACCAAGATGCCCGGCAATGGTCAGGCGATTCTCGATCAGGTGCGAACGGTCACGGACAAGCCGATCACCACGATCATCAATACCCACAGCCATCCCGACCACATCGGCAGCACCGATTTCATCCGTGAGCACTATCCCGACGTGAAGGTGGTCGCGCATGAGAATACGAAGAACTGGGTGGAGCGGGGTCCGGGAGCCAGGCCGGAGGTGGTACCGAACGTGACCTTCACGGATCGTATGACCATTGGTGAAGGGGACGACCGCGTTGAACTCTACTACTTCGGTGTGGCTCATACGGATGGTGATGCATTTGTTGTCATACCGGCGGAACGCGCAATGTTCCTTGGCGACGTCATGGCGTGGAACATGGCGCCACTGATCGATCCGGGTGCCGGGGGCAGCGTGATCGCACTGCCGGATGCGCTGGAGCTGGCTGCTGAAACCGTGGAGGATGTCGACATCGTGATCGAGGGTCACGGTGACGTGAATACCTGGGAGGGCTACCTGCGCTTCACCCGGTTCAACCGCACGTTGCTGGAAGAGGCGCGTGCCGCCCTGGAACGCGGCGACGCACCAGCCGCTGCCGTGGCTGCGCTGCAGCGGGTTCCGGAGTTTGCGCCACTGCTAGGCACCAGTCTTCTGACCGGCCTCGAGTATGGCAATACCCCGCTGGCGCGCGCGCACATGAACGTCAACGTTGCCTACCAGCAGTTGAGCGGTGAGCCGGTCACCACCAACTTCGGTGGCGCCTTGCCGGCCACCGACAATCATCCCGGTTCCAATCCGCAGGACACCGCGGCACCTCCGCCGGGCCCACCCGCCGGAAACTGATGTCCTGCCGGGTGCGTTGACGGTCGCTCCGCCGACGCGCCCGGCAGCTGTCCGGCTGCATCAGTCTGGCCCGGCGCCAGTCTGGCGATAGTATTTGAGGTTCAGGTACGCGGCCTCGACATTGCGGCGTCGCAGGCGCTCGTAATTCGCCCAGTGGCTGTAGCGTTCCAGCAGTACGGTTTCCCTGAGTTCCTCCAGTGAACGCCCGGCCTGCATGCCGGCCGTCACTTCGGCCATCAGATACTCGAAGAACTCGCGGGTCTCGGTCACAGCGCGCCTGTCGAACAGCGCGCCGTGACCGGGCGCGAGGATGTCGAAATCCAGCGCTTCCACGGTGCGGTAGGAACGTATCCATTCGGACAGCGGGTGGTAGTCGAACGGGCCGCAGGCGCTTGGCAGCGCGCGGATGTCGTCGGTGACCAGGGCGTCGGCGAGAAATTCGGTGGCGAACACGGTGCGTTCGGCCGGGAAGTACATCACCGTGGCGTCGTCCGAGTGGTTCAGGCCGGGGAAGATCAGTTCCACCGTACTGCCGCCCAGCGTAAGGGTCATGCGTTCGGAGTAGTAGATGTCCGGCGGGTGAATTTCCGCCTGCAGTTCGGCGGGTGTGATCACACCATCGCCGTCGCGATCGTAACGTTCGAAGAATCCCGGCCCCATGCCACAGATGCCCGGCGCTTCGTTGGTTGGAATGTCGATGTCTTCGCGATTGATCACGCCGGTGTTGCCACGATCGATCATGTCGCCGGGCATGTGCGGATAGCGTCCGTCGAGATTGCGCGCCATGTTTTCCTGCGCAATGAACAGCGCGGTATCGGCGAACACCGCGCCACCTTCGGCGTGATCAAAATGGCTGTGGCTGTAGACGACGTATCGCACCGGTACGTCGAAGCGCTGTTCCAGTTCTTCTCTCAGCCAGGACGAGAATGCGGTATTGATGGGGTCGCCCAGGACGATGCCCTCCGGGGTGACGAGAAAGATCGTGTACCAGTTGCCGTTGCGGGCGCGGTAGAGATCGCCGGTGACATGAACGATTTCGCGTGCCGGGCCGCGTTGCTGGGCATCGGCGGGAGTGATCAGAGGCTGTGTGAGCAGTGCGGCAAGCAGCCATGTGGCTGCGCGAAGTGGTGGACCCGAGTGCATGGCGTTCCCCCGTGGTGCACCGGTTGATGTCGATCAGTGGGCCTGGTCGCCGGGCATGTCATGGATAGGTATGGCTTCGGAGATGCGAAAGCCGACGCCATGTACCGTGGCGATCAGCGTGGATTCACGGCCGCGGCCGCCACCCAGTTTTCGTCGCAGCCGATACACGACGGTCGTCAGCGATTCATGGTTCATGGCAGCGCCGGTCTGGTGTACGCGGTCGAGAACCTGCTCGCGGCTCACTACATCGCCGCCCGCCTGGAGCAGGCAGAGCAGCACGTCGAACTCGCCGCGTGTAAGCGACGGTGAATCGCCGTCGTCCGATGTAATCACGCGACGTGCGCAGTCCATTGTCCATTCGCCGAAGCGCCAGCCCGAGGGCGGCGCTCCGTCCGCGCCGCCACGTTCCGTCTGACGGCGCAGGAAGTTGCTGATGCGCAGTTCCAGCTCGCGCAGGCTGAACGGTTTGTGGACGTAGTCGTCGGCACCGAATTGCAGTGCCCTGAGCCGGGTTCGCTCGTCGCGGCGACCGGAAACGATGAAGATGGGCGCCCTGGACCGCGCCCGCACGTCGCGCAGCAGGGTGATGCCATCGTGATCCGGGAGGTTCAGATCCAGCAGGATCAGGTCGTAGGCGTCTTCGGAGAAGTAGCGTTGGAAATCGTCGCCGCTGGCGGCTTCCGTCACCTGGAAGCCCTGTTTGCGCATATAGGCGGTCATGACCTTCCGGACTTCCGGTTCGTCCTCCACGATCAGGAGTCGTGCATTCATCAATTCCGCTCCGGATGCTCACCAGAGCGAAGCTTGCCACGCCATGGCCTGCCGGACCAGAGACGCGCGTCAACAAATATCCGATTGACCGCTCGTGCGTTGTCAGCCAGCCAGCCGCGTTTTCGGCTGTCAGTCGTAGCGCTGCTATTTCTTCATGCCGAATAGCAGCATGACAACCCCCGCAGCCGCTGCGACGCCACCGCCGACCAGGTAGAACGTTGTGCTGTCAGTGAATCGGCCTGTTACCGCTTCGTGAACTTCTTCGCCCAGGCTTTCGCTGGCGTTCCAGCCCATATACAGGAGGATCAGACCGCCTATCAGCAGCGCAATCCCGACTATTCGACTCCAATGCATGGGATCACCTCTTTGGTTGCGTGATTCGTGTACCGCAATCACTACTGTCCGACACGTTTCATAACAAATTCAGTTGGTTAGGGTCTGGGGCCGGATTTTCGACGTCCGCCGACTCGATAAGCAGTTGATATAGAGGCACTTTCTCGAACGGCGTGACGCTCAGA
>JBJHBT010000060.1:0-7560 GCA_050485645.1 Gammaproteobacteria bacterium
AAGCGTCCTCCAGTTTGAGATCGATCTGACGAAACTTGGTGATCGCACGCTCGAAATGCGGCAGGGCCTGCGCGACGGTGCCGCGGCCTTTCGGCGTGTTGTAGTAGCACTTCCAGTACTCGGTGAGCCCGCGCGCGTCGTCGGCATCGGGCAGACGCTCGGGCACGCGCCAGTAGTGCACGCGGCACATCGCAGCGGCGTAGTACAGGTTGCCTTCCATCTCGTCCGGATCGGGCGTGCCGATCGCCCAGTCGTCGACGGCGTTGCGCAGCACGTGGCGGCGCGCCAGATAGTTCACCCGCAGGTCATGCCAGGTGGCCGGCTCCATCTGGAAAATGCCGACGGCTGGCCCGCGGATCTGGCGCAGGAAGCGCAGATGGGACTCGTGCATCGCGGTGCCCAGCACCAGGCGTTCGGCCGCCGGCGACCACAGGCCCCGGACATGCTTGTCCAGATCCAGCAGGAGTGGGCGGACGATGCGCTCGGCGAACATCGTCGGGTTGAGTCCGTAGCGGGTGGCCATGCGTTGCATGATCGCGACGGCAACGAAGGCCGGTCATTGGACAGGTGTCCACAGACACGCGCGACGCGCGCTCGCACGATGGCCGCAATCGCCCCTTCAATCCACCCGGGAGTTCAGACGATGAAGAAGACGTTCCTGCGCCACGCACTGTGCACTTTGCTGCTGGGGCTCTTTTGCCTGACCACCGCTGCCCAGGCTCAGGACTCGGTCACCGTCGAGGTGGATCTGGAGTGGACGCTGCCGACCGAGGATACGCTGGGTCAGCCGCTGACCGGCGAGCGCGCGCTGCAGAAGGTGCAGGTGTACGGTGACACCGCGCCGATTCCGGACGATGCCACGACGCCGATCGTCGAGCTCCCGCCCGCGGCGACGACATACGAGTGGGAAGGCGAAGTGGCGAACGGCAGCACGCTGTACTTTCGGCTGCGCGCCTGCAACGACCTGTGCTCTGCGATGAGCAACGAGGCGTTCCGGGAGGTGCGCATCAGCGTGCCGGACGTGCCGACCGGCATCACGATCACCGTGCGCGTGAATCTGCAGATCACGGACTAGCGGCCCCTCCACTGAGAAGAAACTCCCACTTTCGGCGCGATCCATCGCCGAAGATGTGATCCCTGCACGTGGCATTGCGCGGGAGGAACGATAAGTTCCTCCCGATACGCTACGTGAGGGAGATCACGCCAATGAGAATCTTGCTGTCCGTCGCCATCAGCGCGGCACTGATCCTGCTGGCCGGCTGCGATTCCAGCGGTTCGTCCGATGATTCCGGAACCGCGGGCCTGACGAGAACGCCCGCCGGCATCTGGCGCGCTGTCGAAGTCGTGCCTGGCCAGTCGGTGCGTGAAGCCATCGTATTCGTGTCGGCCGATCACAAGATGCTCGCGATCCGCTCGGACGGCCTGCATCTGAGTGGCGCTGTCCAGGTGGGCGTGCGGCGTGCTGTGGTGGGCCAGTACACCGCCGCGTATCAGCTCGGCTCCAGCTTCGCCGACGACTCCACGCACGGTGCCGGATCGTTCGAGGGCACGTTCGACCCGCAGGACGCGTTCGAGATCCAGTTCACCACAACGACATCCGGCGGCAGCGCGATCTCCGGCACGATGACCGGTCAATTCCAGGCACTGTCACTGGAGCCAAGCTCGCTGGAGCTTGTCGAGGGCATCTACGGACACGCCACGGAAAGCGTCTCGATCAGCAGCACCGGCGCCGTGTTCCTGCAGGACTCCGCGTCCGGTTGCGTCGCAAACGGCCAGATCTCCACAATCGACCGCGACTACAACCTCTACCAGGTGTATGTGTGGGTGGAGAACTGCACCGGCGAAGACGCCGCTTTCAACGGCGTGCACTTCCACGGCTATGCCGCGCTGGAAGGCAACGATCTGATCGGCGGCGCGATCGGGCAATCCGCCAACGGCCCGCTGGCCATTCTGCTGGACTACTCGCGGATCTGATCAGTGAGGGAGCGATGATTCGCTCCTGAACGGTTTTCGTACATCCGGCCAGGCCGGGAGTCGTGAAGTCATGAGTTCATGATTTCATGGCTTCCGGCTTTTTCGTTTTTTGGGGCGGCTGTGCCAGGCGTGATGCCATCTGGCGGATGACCGCCTGGTCGTCCGGGGCACATTGTCTATAAGCCCTGACCAAGTCCGATTCGTTCGGATCTAGCTGCTCTCCACCTACCGCTTCCAGCTGGCCAGTCAGCAACCATAGCGGCTGCACCTTATAGAGCAGATTCAGCTTCGTAATCAGCTCAACATCGGGCTTGCGCTCGTTCGCCTCGTACCTCACGAGGCTTTTGCGCGAAATTCCCAGCAGATTCGCAAACTCGTCCTGCGATCGCTTCCCCCTGATCGCCCGGAGTCGATCACCAATACTGCTTCTCGAAAAATCCATACGGACCCTTGCAATCTGGACCAATCGGTCCCAAACTCAGGTTTTATGACATACCAGCCTAGCACGGAGGCCAGTCATGCAATTAGCGATCAGTTCCACCGAGCCCGGCGAGCACCTTTGGAATGCAGTGCGCGCCGGATTCATCCTGCAGGGCAGCACATTGAACCGTTGGTGCGGAGCCAACAGCATCGCCCCGACGTGGGCCGGCCATGCACTTAAAGGCCGCCGGAACGGTCCCGCCACCAAGCGCCTGCGTATGCGTCTCATCCGCGCTTCGGGTCTGGAGATCAAGTCATGAACCCCAACACCGGAATCGTCGTCTGCGAGGGCGATGAAGCGACGGGCCAGTTCGAGGCGCTCTCGGAGCACGTCGTACTGGAGTCCAGCGCCGATGAGCTGCCAGAGCCCGTGTGGTGCGGAGTCGACTTGGCAGTGCCTCCCGTGGCCGATCGGCTGCGACTTGAGCGGCTGCGGCTCGAACTCAACCAGACCGAGTTCGCTGCCTACGGGGGTGTCCGCAAGCAGGCGCAGATCCTGTACGAACAGGGGAGACGCAAACCAGACACCTCGTACTTGCTGGGTATCGCCCTGGCAGGCGCCGATGTTACGTACATCCTGACCGGCCAACGCATGCCTCTGCCGGCGGCCCTCAAAGGCGACAGCGGCGTCTCCACGCTGCTAGTCACCCGCGATCAGCGCACCTTCGTTGCCGCCGCAATCATGTCGTACATGGACCAGCTCGACGACGAGCTGGGTCGAGATGAGCAGCCGGCCGACGAAGAGCGCAGAGATCGCGCCGCGAAGGCGCTGGAGGTTTTGCCTGGCGTGCTTGAGCAGCTGTTTCCGAACCTCAACGTCCGCGCCCTGCTGGGCACGCGCCAGCAATGAGCGGCGGACAAAGTCAGGCGGCCGCGCGCCGCGTGCTGCGCATGCTCTCGGCGATGCGCGGCAAGACGTTCACGGGCGTGAGCAATGCCGATCTCGCCCGCGCCCTGGGCGAGTCGCCTTCCAACATCACCCGCATGCTGTCCGTCGCGATCGATGAGGGATTCGTGACCCGCAATGAAGAGGGCCGTTTCACGCTCAGCGTGGCGATGCTGCAGATCGCCCAGGCCCACGCCGAACACTCCGCTCGCATTTCGCAGCGGATCACCGAAGTCAACCAACGCATAGCCGCCGGTGTGAAAGCCGGCCAGGAGGATCTGTGATGTCACAAGACCAACGTGCACAACTTGAGGCGCAGCGCGAGGCTGTTCAGCTGGACAAGCTGCTGCTGTACATCCATCTGGGCTCCGTTCTGCGCCGTGTGCAGGACAGCGCTCGCGGCCGTCTCGATCAGGCGGTGGAGAAGCGCGATCTCGGCAAGCCGACGGCCGACGCGATGATCGAGGCGGTCGAACGCTTCGAGGATCTGATCAAGCACGGCGTGCTGTTCGACGAGGTGCTGGACCTGATGCTCGCCGAAGGCTGGATCGATCGGATCTCGACGCTGCGCTATCTGCAGCTGAACTGCGAGCAGGTGAAGTCGCCCGGCTTCCAGGAGTACATGAACCGCAAGCTGGGGATTCCGGTGCCCGGCGAGGAGGTGTCGCATGGCTAAGCGCGGACGCCCGGTGACCAAGCCCCTTGAGCCTCCGGTGACACAGGCGGTCAATGTGCTCGATCCGGCCGACGAGCAGGCGGCCCGCGAGCACTTCCAGCAGATCATCGACGAGTACGGCGGCGGCCTGCCCTGGCATCCGTTGCACTACTACGAGCGGATCGCCACCGAGATGCACCGCAGCGCGGAAGCTTTCGTGCGGGCCGGCGGCTATCTGATCGTCGCGCAGGCGTACTCGGCGCACGGTCAGTGGCTGGATCTTCTTGAGCAACTGCGCCTCTCGCCGCGGTCTGCGCAGCGGATGATGCTGGCCGCCCGGCGCCTGCTCGGGTCGCCAAATACGACGACGTCGTCGTATTTGGCGGCCTCAAATACGACAGCGTCGACGTATGTGACGTCCCCAGGTGCAACTCGTTTGCTGGAGGCGTCTGGCGGCACCTCGAAGCTCATCGAGCTGTTGAGCCTCCCCGAGGAGGAATTTCAAGCACTTAAGGACGCCGGCGAGACCCCGTCCGGACTGAGCGTCGATGACGTCGCCCAGATGACGACGTCCGAGCTGCGCGAGGCGCTGCGCGAGGCGCGCAAGGACCTCGCGGCGCGCGAGGAGCGGCAGGCGAAGCTGCAGAAGCAGGTTGATCGAGCGGAGATGAAGGCGGCGAAGGCCACGCGCGAGTGGCGGGATGCGGCGCCCGACGAGCGGATGGTCAAGCTGCGCAGGGACATCGAGACGGCAGCGGGCCGCGCCCGGCTCGCGATCTCCGCCTCATCGCCCAGCGGGTCGAGTCTGGCCAGCCGGATAGCGGACCTGGTGGATTACGCGAACGAGATCGACGAGGACTATCGCGGTTATCTGGATGGTGTCGTCGGCGAATTCGACGCACTCCTGCAGAACATCCGCGATCGCTACCTGCTGCCTGGGCATCAGCGATGACGGCGCCAGACTTGAACTTCGAGGATCTGTCGGACCGCTGCCAGGGTGTGGTGACGATGTATCACGCGATCGCGGCGGGTGCCATGCTTCGCCACGCCGGCGAGAGGACCGACGACGCGAAGGTGCTCATTGCGGTGACCGAGCGTTATGAGCAGATGATCCGCGACGGGATGCTCACCGAGGATGCGCTCGTGGCGTTGTACGACGAAGACGCGTTTGCGCAGACCGACTGATGGCGCGGCTCGACCCAGCGATTGAAGCTCTGCTGCACGAGGCCGCGTGCAGGCTCGATGCGGCGCCGCACGGAGGCAAGGTCGCGATCATCGACGAGATCGTCGAGGCCACCGGCTTGTCGGCCGCGACTGTGCGCCGACGTGTGCGCCAGTTCCGACGCCAGGGTACGCGCAAGCGGCGCGCCGATGCCGGCCGCTCCTGGCTGCTTTATGACGAGGCGCTGGCGATCGCGGCCCATCGCACCGAGAGCCGGCGCAAGACGGGCAAGCAGCTCGCGGACCTGGAGGCGACCGTCGAGGCGCTGCGTGCAGCCGGGATCATCCGGGCGATGCGTCCTGCCCCCCAGACCGGCAGGCTCGTGCCGCTCTCGGTAAGCGCGATCAACCGTGCGCTGCGCGAGTACGACCTGCATGACGACCAGCTGGCGCGGCCGGCGCCAAAGGTCAGTCTGCGCAGCCTTCACCCGAACCATGTGTGGCAGATCGATCCGTCGCTGTGCGTGCTGTACTACCTCAAGCGCGAGGACGGTCTGCATGCGATGCGGCATGACGAGTTCTACAAGAACAAGCCGAAGAACCTTGCGCGCATCGAGCACGATCGTGTGTGGCGCTACGTGTTCACCGACCACGCGTCGGGCGCGTTCTATGTCGAGTACGTGCTCGGCGCGGAGAGTGCGAAGAACCTCTGTCACACGTTCATCCGCGCGATGCAGCGGCGCGGCGACAACGATCCTTTCTGTGGCGCGCCGAGCATGGTCATGGTCGACCCCGGCAGCGCGAACACGGCAGCGATGTTCAAGAGTCTGTGCGCTGCGCTGGCCATCGACGTGCAGGTGAACCTGCCCGGCCAGCCCTGGGCGAAGGGTCAGGTCGAGAAGACCAACGACATCATCGAGCGCGAGTTCGAGCATCAGCTCAGGTTCGCTCGCGTGGAGTCGCTGGATGCTCTCAACGAGAGCGCCTGGCGGTGGATGCGCTGGTTCCAGGCGAAACAGGCGCACACGCGTCACGGCATGACGCGCTACGCATGCTGGCAGACGATCCGGCCCGAGCATCTGCGCATCCCTCCGTCACCAGAAGCGTGCCGGGATCTTGCGGTACATGGACCGCAGGAACGCGTCGTGAGCGTGCACCTGCGAGTGAGTTTCCGGGGTCACCAGTACGACGTAAGAGATGTTCCGGGCATCGTTGTCGGCCGGAAGATTGAGATTGTTCGCAACGCGTGGGACGAGACCGAAAGCAGCGCATTCGTGCTTGGGTATGACGGCACCGATCAGCCGACACGATTCGTCGTGCCTCGCTGCGAGCGCGGCGAATACGGCTTCTACAAGGACGCGGTCGTCATTGGCGAACGATACCGGCCGCACAAAGACACGCCGGCCGACACCCACCGCAAGGCGATCGAGCGCCTGGTCATGGGGGCCGAGACCGACGAGGAAGCCGCGGCCAAGCGCAAGGCCGGCGTGCTGCCGTTTGCCGGCCGTATCGCACCGCCGCCGGAAGCGCCGCAGGTGGCGTACATCCCGCGCCGCGGCACGCAGCTGCCGGTGGATGCACCTGCGCATGTGGACCTCACCGTGCGGCGCCCGACGGTGGCGGCGCCGTTGCCGCAGCTGCCACCGTATTCGCATGCGGACGCTGCGCGTTCGATCAAACCGCTGATCGAGTCGGCCGGGCTCACCTGGTCGGCGGCGATGTACACGCAGACCTGTGAGCGCTGGCCGGACGGCGTGCCGTACGACCAGATCGAGGCGTGGGCGGACGAGCTCGTCCGGCGTCATCGGCTGACGGTGGTGCGGGAGCGTGCGCCATGAGTCTGATGCTCAAGACGGTGCTGGCGTCGCTGCGGATCACGCAGGAGGAATTCGCGGCCGAGGTCGGTGTGGCGCGTCACGAGGTGAACCGCCTGCTCAATCACGGCCACTGGCCGCCGCGTCGCGACAAGGGCGCGCTGAGCCGTCGTATCAGGAGATTCGTGCGCGATCGCGGGGGTCGCGTGACGGGTTTGTTCAGATCGGCCGTGTCCGGCCGCAAGGTGGCGTCGCCGCGTGGTGCAACACGCGACGACGCCGTCTCCCCGCAGTGCATCACCAACGACACCAACGACGAGGAGAGTCTCATGTTACTCCGTAAGCAATCGCTGACGCAGGAGGCGCGTCGGCATTTCGGGCTGACGCGTGATCCGTTCGCGGATCCGGTCACGCACGATGAGGTGTACCTGAACGCCGAGATCCGCTACGTGCGCGAGTCGATGTATCAGGTGGCCCGCCACGGCGGGTTCATGGCCGTGATCGGCGAGTCCGGCGCCGGCAAGTCCACGCTGCGTGAGGAGCTGGTCTCGCGCATCCAGCGCGAAGAGCAGGGCGTGGTCGTCGTGGAG
>JBJHBT010000061.1:0-7423 GCA_050485645.1 Gammaproteobacteria bacterium
GGATGGTAGGCACACCGAAGGCCTTGGCCGCCTTCGCCAGGCCCGCCGTATTGTTGATGACCATCTGAGGTTCATGGCTGTTCAGGTTCGCGAGTTGATAAGGCTGGTGGTCAATCAGAACGAGGACCGAGTCTTCGGGACGAAGAAGCGAAGAAAGTCCGTTACGAAAAGTGTCGAGGCCGTTCTTGGTGGTCATGAGATTGGGCTCCTCACGGTTGTGGGTGGGTAGGAGAGTGAGCATGTCAGCCTCCCTGTCGCTCAGTGTCGACGACGCAGGTGCAGAGTGATTGCCGTTCCATATGGTGATTTGGACGAAAACATCGTCGGGAACGGTCGGCCGGAGTTTCGATGCTCTATGCCACTACTCCACGACGGCACGCGCAGCACAACCGCAGCACATAGATCCAAGAACGCCGTCCGGCAACGGCGCTAGTGTCTGTCCTGCATTGACGTGTGTTGATCAGCCCCCAACCAGGAAGCGCAAGCCATGCCCACTATCACGGTCAGAAACGGCACCGAGATCTACTACAAGGATTGGGGCAAAGGGCAGCCAGTCGTGTTCAGCCACGGCTGGCCGCTCAATGCCGACAGCTGGGAGTCGCAGATGCTGTTTTTGGCATCAAAAGGCTACCGGTGCATTGCCCACGACCGGCGCGGCCACGGCCGTTCGAGCCAGCCATGGGACGGCAACGACATGAACACGTATGCCGATGATCTTGCGGAGCTGATCGAGCGACTCGACCTGGAGAACGCGGTGTTGTTCGGCTTCTCGACCGGCGGCGGGGAGGTCGCTCGTTACATCGGGCGGCATGGCACGGCGCGGGTCGCAAAGGCAGGGCTGATCGCGGCCGTTCCGCCGTTGATGCTGAAGACGCCAGGCAACCCAGGTGGGTTGCCGATCGACGTTTTCGACGGTTTGCGCACTGCGTCGACAGCGGACCGCTCGCAGCTCTACATCGATATTGCCGCCGGTCCGTTCTTCGGATTCAACAGGTCCGGCGCGAAAGCATCCCAAGGGATGATCGACTCGTTCTGGCGACAGGGCATGCAAGCCGGCCACAAGAACGCTCTCGATTGCATCAAGGCGTTCTCGGAATCCGATTTCACGGAGGACCTGAAGAAATTCGACGTGCCGACGCTGATCGTGCATGGCGACGATGATCAGATCGTGCCGATCGACGCTGCCGCCCACGCTTCGGCGAAGCTCATTCGGGGGGCGACGCTCAAGGTCTATCGCGGCGCGCCACACGGGCTTGCCGATACACACAAGCAGCAGCTCAACACGGATCTGCTTGCGTTCATCGAAACCTGAACAGGAGAAATACCCATGTCACAAGGTCATGACCGTCCGAATCTCAGCGAAAAAGGCCTCCTGACGCCCGACAATTGCGTCGTTGCGATCATCGATCTGCAGCCGCAGATGCTGTTCGGAGTCGCGAATTTCGACCGGCAGCTCGTCATCAACAACAACGAGCTGCTTTGCAAGGCCGCGCAGGTGTTCGAAGTGCCGGTCGTGCTATCAACAGTTGAAACGAAGGCGTTCAGCGGCCAGATGTGGCCGCAGATCCAAGCCATTTTCCCACGGCAGACGCCGATCGAGCGCTCGACGATGAACTCGTGGGACGACAAAGCATTCGTCGCGGCGGTCGAGAAGGCCGGCCGTAAAAAGATCGTGCTTGCGGGGCTGTGGACCGAGACCTGTGTCGCGCTCCCGACTATTCAGGCGATTCACGACGGCTACGAGGTTTACGTCGTGGAGGACTGCTGCGGCGACGTGAGCGCGCTGTCGCACGAGAACGCGATGAAGCGTGTCGTGCAAGCTGGCGCGAAACCGGTCACCGCGCTCTCCGTCTTGCTCGAATGGCAGCGCGACTGGGCGCACCGCGGCACCTACGACGCGGTCATGGACATCGTCAAGAATCACTGTGGGGCCTACGGAGTAGGTGTGGAGTACGCCTACACGATGGTGCACGGCACGCCGCCCACCCTGTTTCCGGAGTACGTCGTTTCGCGACCCCCGGCGCAGGTCAAGAGTGCCTGAACGATCCGTCTCGCGCCGAGGTCGGCACCGGGGTGACAACATGATCGAATTGGTCATCGAACAGCGGCGTCGCAGCCTTGGCGGCAGCTTTGAAGTTCGCCGCGTGCTGCCGTTCGCGACGCAGCGCATGGCGACCGCCACTGTCGCGGCCTGACCGGGTGCGGTTTCGCAAGGTATGAGGAGACCCGGATGGCAGATCTGATCCTGCGCAACGCCAAGGTGACCACACTCGATCCGAAACGGCCGTCGGCGACTGCCGTTGCCGTCGCCGACGGCGTCATTGTCGCGGTGGGCGACGAAGCCGCGGTGATGGCAAAAATCAGCAGCCATACCCGCATCGTCGATGCCGGCGGTCGCCGCCTGATCCCCGGCCTCAACGACAGCCACACGCACCTCATCCGCGGCGGCCTGAACTACAACCTCGAACTGCGCTGGGACGGCGTGCGCACGCTGGCCGACGCGATGGCGATGCTCAAGGCGCAGGTCGCGCGCACGCCCGCGCCGCAGTGGGTGCGCGTGGTCGGCGGCTTCACCGAGCACCAGTTCGCCGAGAAGCGGCTGCCGACCCTGGACGAGATCAACGCGATCGCGCCGGACACGCCGGTGTTCATCATGCGCCTGTACGACCGCGCCCTGCTCAACCGCGCCGCGCTGCGCGCGGTCGGCTACGACCGAAACACACCGAATCCGCCGGGCGGCGAGATCCAGCGAGACGGCAACGGCAACCCGACCGGACTGCTGCTGGCCAAGCCGAACGCGCTGATCCTGTACGCCACGCTCGCTGCTGGGCCAAAACTACCGCCCGAATACCAGATCAACTCCACGCGCCACTTCATGCGCGAGCTCAACCGTCTCGGCATCACGTCGGTGATCGACGCCGGCGGCGGCTTCCAGAACTATCCGGAAGACTACGAGATCATCCGCAAGCTGCACGCCGACGGCGAGCTCACGGTGCGCATCGCCTACAACCTGTTCACCCAGAACAGTGGCGGAGAGCAGGCCGACTTCGACCGCTGGACCAAGCTGCTCTCCCCGCGCGAAGGCGACGACATGCTGCGCCACAACGGCGCAGGCGAAATGCTCGTGTTCTCGGCCGCCGACTTCGAACTGTTCAGCGAGCCACGTCCCGAGCTGCCTGCGGACCTGGAACCGAACCTGGAACAGGTGGTGCGACTTCTGGCGCAGAAGCGCTGGCCGTTCCGCATCCACGCCACCTACGACGAGAGCATCTCGCGCATCCTCGCCGTCTACGAGAGGGTGGATCGCGAGGTCCCGTTCGACGGCCTGCACTGGCTCATTGATCACGCTGAGACCATCTCCGAACGCAACATCGGCCGGGTGCGTGCGCTGGGTGGCGGCATCGCCGTACAGCACCGCATGGCGTACCAGGGCGAGGCATTCGTGGAACGGCACGGCGCCGAGGCCGGCCGACACACGCCGCCGTTGCGACGAATGCTGGAAGCCGGTGTCCCGGTCGGCGCGGGTACCGATGCCACCCGTGTTGCCAGCTACAACCCGTGGGCGGCGCTGTACTGGCTCAGCACCGGGCGCACCATCGGTGGCCTGCAGCTATTCGGCGACGACAACCGTCTGGAACGCGAGGAAGCGCTGCGGCTGTGGACTCACGGCAGCGCCTGGTTCTCCAGCGAACAGGATCGCAAGGGTGTCCTCGCGGTCGGGCAGTTCGCCGACTTCAGCTTGCTCTCGGCCGACTATTTCGCGGTCGAGGACGAGGCGATCAAGGACATCACCAGCGTGCTGACAGTGGTCGGCGGCAAGGTGGTGCACGACGATGGCGAGTACGCCGGACTGGCGCCGGCGCTGCCCGCGCCAATGCCCGACTGGTCGCCGGTGCGGCACTTCGGTGGCTACCAGGGCGCGACGCTGGCGCAGGCCACTGCCGCGTTCGCCGCCGCACACGCACACGCGCACGATGCCAGCTGCCGCGTGCACGGTCACGGCCATGCCGCGCGCCGCGCCGCACCGACCAGCGACTACCGGAGTTTCTGGGGCGCGCTGGGTTGCTCGTGCTTCGCGTTCTGAGATGCGGAAAACAACGATGAGCCAAACCTCTTCCCCGCCAGGCGTGGTCGCGCTCGGGGCCTGGTCGCCGTTGACCCAGCCCACATTCCGCAATTTTTGGCTGGCGGTCCTGGTCAGCAACATCGGCAGCTGGATACACGACGTTAGCGCGGCCTGGGTGATGGCCGAGAACACCGGCTCGCCGTTCATGGTCGCGGCGGTGCAGTCGGCAACCACGCTGCCGGTGGTGTTGCTGGCGGTGCTGGCCGGGACGCTCGCCGACATCGTGGATCGCCGCAAGTACCTGATCGTGGCGCAACTGTGGATGCTGCTGGTTGCCAGCACGCTGGCGCTGCTGGCGCATCTGGACATGCTGGCGCCGTGGACGCTGATCGCGCTGACCTTCGCGCTCGGCATTGGTGCGGCGATGGCGATGCCGGCGCAACAGGCGACAATCCCGGAGCTGGTGCCACAGGAGATGCTGAGCCCGGCGGTGGCGCTGGGATCACTGAGTATGAACATTGCGCGCGCCATCGGCCCGGCGCTGGGCGGGCTGATCGTGGCCAGCGCCGGGATAGAGTGGGCGTTCGGGATCAACGCGCTGAGCTTCCTGGGCATCGTAATCGTGCTGATCTTCTGGCGCCGCGCTCCCACCACATCGGTGCTGGCGTCGGAGTCGTTCGGTGTTGCGCTGCGCGCGGGACTGCGCTACGCGACCCATGCTTCGGTACTGCAATCCGTACTGGTCAAGGCCGCCAGCTTCTTCTTATTCGCCAGCGCGCTGACCGCGCTGTTGCCTATCGTTGTCAATCGGGAAGTGGAGGCGAGTGCCGGCACCTTCGGCATGCTGCTGGGCTGCATCGGCATCGGGGCGATGAGCGGCGCGTTGCTGCTGCCGCGGTTGCGTGCGCGGTTCGATCCCGACCGCCTGGTGCTCATCGCCACCCTGGTTTACGCCGGCTGCATCTCAGCGGTGGCGCTGTTGCGCGATATTCCTGCGCTGTACGTAGTTTCGTTGGTCAACGGCTTCGCCTGGATCACAGTGTTGTCGTCGCTGCAGATCGCCGCCCAAAGCGCGCTCCCGGCATGGGTGCGTGCCCGAGCGCTTGCGCTGTACATTGTGGTATTCGCCGGAGGCATGGCGATTGGAAGCCTGGGCTGGGGCACATTGGCGCAGCAGACCAGCACTTCGGTGGCGCTGCTGACAGCGGCTGCCGGCACTGCGCTGGCGGCACTGTTCGGCCTGCGTTTCCGACTGGGCGACGCGGCCAACGTGAACGTCACGCCGTCCGGACACTGGCCGCAGCCGATTGTGGTGGAGGACATCGCCGCCGATCGCGGCCCGGTGCTGACCACCATCGAATATCGCATCGCGCTTGATCGGCGTGAGAAGTTCCTGCACCTTATGCGCCTGCTCGGCCGCAGCCGCCGCCGCGACGGCGCGGTGCAGTGGGGCGTGGCCGAGGACACCACCGAGCCAGGCACTTTTCTGGAGTACTTCCTCGACAGCTCGTGGGTGGAACATCTGCGCCAGCACGAACGGGTGACCGAGGACGAGCGCGCACTGCAGGAACGAATCCTGGCGCTGCTGGCCGATCCGGGCCAGCGCCCACAGGTGCGCCACTATGTCGGCGGCGCGCCCGGCGCAACCCTGCAACAACCGGACGCATCGAGTGGCAGGGAGATGGTATGACCGGAGATCTGCAATGAGAATCGCGCTCGGCTTTCTGCTTGCGTTCGGCATCGGCGCCGCATGCCGCATCGCCGGTGTGCCGCTGCCGGCACCGCCCGTGCTGATCGGCGCGCTGTTGGTCGTCGCCATGAGCACCGGATACGTGCTCACCGACCGCGTTGTGCGGTCTCGGGCGCTGAAGCATCGCGCCTCTTGCGGTCGGCCGTCCGGCGAGCCGTCGGGCTCCGAGCCGAGGACGCCGTGAACGAGGTCATCGGCTTGCTGTTGGGATGCGTGATAGGCGCGGCGTGTCGATGGTTCGACATTCCCGTGCCCGCGCCGCCGCGCATCGCAGGCGCACTACTCGTCGTGGTTATGACGCTGGGGTTCATGGCAGCGGACATGCTGATCGCAGCCTGATACGAACCAATGAGGTGCAACCTATGATCGATATCAGACCAGGGGAACAGCGAGGACATGAGAATCACGGCTGGCTCGACAGTCGCCATACGTTCTCGTTCGCCGACTACTACGATGAACGTTTCATGGGCTTCGGCCCTCTGCGCGTGATCAACGAGGATCGCGTGCAGCCGTCGCAAGGCTTCGGCACGCACAGCCATCGCGACATGGAGATCATCTCCTATGTTCTGGAGGGCGCTCTCGAACACAAGGACAGTCTCGGCAACGGCTCAGTACTCCGGCCCGGCTACGTGCAACGGATGTCGGCCGGGACCGGGGTACGGCATAGCGAGTTCAACCCCTCCTCGTCAGAGTCAGTACATTTCCTGCAGATCTGGATCGTTCCCGAGCGTCGCGATCTGCCGCCCAGCTACGAAGAACGCGTCTTTCCGGACGACGAGAAGCGCGGCCGGCTGCGGTTGATCGCCTCGCGCGACGGCCGCGACGGTTCCGTTCTCATCCATCAGGACGTGGATCTCTATGCGGCGTTGCTCACCACAGGCGACGTGCTCGCGCACGCTCCGGATGCCGGCCGCAGGATCTGGATTCAAGTCGCCCGCGGCATGGTGGTGGTCAACGGCGAGACACTGAACGCCGGCGACGGCGCAGTCATTGTCGACGAGGCGCGGATTTCCATCCGCGGCGGGCCGGGTGCCGAGGTCCTGCTGTTCGACATGGGGTAAGGGAACTCGCCATGAAGCGTGCACCGCCGGTTCGGCTTCTGCTGCGGGTGGTGCTGCTTGGCGCGTCGACCGCCCTCTCGGCGGGGAAGTTTGTCTCGTGGAATAGAACATCCACGTCGCACCGCCGGATTGCGCCTGCCCGCTGGCCATTGCCTCGGCAAAGTAGGCTCCACCAGCGCACCATGCTCGGCTTCCCTTCCTGCGACGGCCGCAAGTCCATCTCGATGGCCAGGGCATTCTCCGCTGCGCGGTTCAATCATGCGGACAGGCTAAGACCAAGACGCTTGGCACTCGCGGCTGCTGCGTCGGTGACCTGCTCATCCAAAGCAACGCTCTGCTTTCTTACACTCATGCGGCGGAGGGTAGTACCGCGTTCCTACCCGGCGCAAGCTACCGATTCCGCCCCACTATCCGCCCCACTAGTGTACCCCGCCATAATTAATATAAAATAAGGGCCTGTTGAATGAGGCGGACGGTGTCATGCGGGTTGCAGTCAGTATTGAGTTGGATGCGAAGGAGCGTCAGCGATTGGAACGACTTTCGCAA
>JBJHBT010000062.1:0-7379 GCA_050485645.1 Gammaproteobacteria bacterium
AAGCGTCCTCCAGTTTGAGATCGATCTGACGAAACTTGGTGATCGCACGCTCGAAATGCGGCAGGGCCTGCGCGACGGTGCCGCGGCCTTTCGGCGTGTTGTAGTAGCACTTCCAGTACTCGGTGAGGCCGCGCGCATCGTCCGCATCGGGCAGACGCTCGGGCACGCGCCAGTAGTGCACGCGGCACATCGCAGCGGCGTAGTACAGGTTGCCTTCCATCTCGTCCGGATCAGGCGTGCCGATCGCCCAGTCGTCGACGGCGTTGCGCAGCACGTGGCGACGCACCAGATAGTTCACCCGCAGGTCATGCCAGGTGGCCGGCTCCATTTGGAAAATGCCGACGGCAGGGCCGCGAATCTGGCGCAGAAAGCGCAGATGGGACTCGTGCATCGCGGTGCCCAGCACCAGGCGTTCGGCCGCCGGCGACCACAGGCCCCGGACTTGCTTGTCCAGATCCAGCAGGAGTGGGCGGACGATGCGCTCGGCGAACATCGTCGGATTGAGTCCGTAGCGGGTGGCCATGCATCGCATGATCGCGACGGCAATGAAGGGCGGTCATTGGACAGGTGTCCACAGACACGCGCGACGCGCGCTCGCACGATGGCCTTTTACTCGCCCCTTCAATCCACCCGGGAGTTCAGACGATGAAGAAGACGTTCCTGCGCCACGCACTGTGCACTTTGCTGCTGGGGCTCTTTTGCCTGACCACTGCTGCCCTGGCTCAGGACGCGGTCACCGTGGAGGTGGATCTGGCGTGGACGCTGCCGACCGAGGATACGCTGGGTCAGCCGCTGACCGGCGATCGCGCGCTGCAGAAGGTGCAGGTGTACGGTGACACCGCGCCGATCCCGAATGACGCCACGCAGCCGATCGTTGAGCTCCCGCCCGCGGCGACGACGTACGAGTGGGAAGGCGAAGTGGCGAACGGCAGCACGCTGTACTTTCGGCTGCGCGCCTGCAATGACCTGTGCTCGGCGATGAGCAACGAGGCGTTCCGGGAGGTGCGCATCAGCGTGCCGGACGTGCCGACCGGCATCACGATCACCGTGCGCGTGAATCTGCAGATCACGGACTAGCCGCCCGATCATTGCGAAGAAAATCCCACTTTCGGCGCAATCCATCGCCGAAGATGTGACCCCTGCACGTGGCATCGCGCGGGAGGAACGATAAGTTCCCGCCGATACGCCACGTGAGGGAGATCACGCCAATGAGAATCTTGCTGTCCGTCGCCATCAGCGCGACGCTGGTCCTGCTGGCCGGATGTGATTCCAGCCGGTCATCCGATGAGTCGAGCCACGTCGGCGTGAGTACGCCGGCCGGGATCTGGCGCGCCGTGGAAGTGGTGCCCGGGCAGTCGGTGATGGAAGCCATCGTGTTCATCAGCGCCGACCGCAAACTCTTCGCCATCCGCGAAGACGGGCTGCACCTGCGCGGCCCGGTGCAGCTGGGCGCACGCCGGGCGATCGTCGGCACCTATGAGGCCGCCTACGAGCTGGGCTCGGCGTTCGGCGACGACGCCACGCACGGCGCGGGCTCGTTCCAGGGAACGTACGAACCGCAGGACAGCTTCGAGATCCAGTTCTCAACCAACACCGCGGCCGGCAGCACAATCGCCGGCACCATGACGGGACAGTTCCAGGCGCTGTCGCTGCAACCGAGCTCGCTGGACCTTGTCGCCGGCATCTATGGCACGAACACCGAGAGCCTGACCGTCAGCGGCACCGGCGCGGTGTTCCTGCAGGATGCGGTGTCCGGCTGCGTGGCCAACGGCCAGATCTCCACGATCGACCGCGACTACAACCTGTATGAAGTGTATGTGTGGGTGGAGAACTGCGTCGGTGAGGATGCCGCCTTCAACGGCGTGCACTTCAATGGCTATGCGGCCCTGGAAGAGGGCGCGCTGATCGGCGGCGCCATCGGCGAGTCTGAGGATGGCAAGATCGCCATCCTGCTCGACTATCCACGCATCTGACGATTGACAGGGGGCGCTCCGTCGCCTCCTGAAACACCCTCCGAAACACTCCCTTTGCCGGGAGTCGTGGAATCATGAGTGCATGGTTTCATGGCTTCCGGCTTTTCTTTTTGTGGGGCGGCTGCGCGAGGCTGGCGGCCATCTTCCGGATCACGGCCTGGTCATCGGCATCGCATCTGCGGTAGTCATCCAACAGCTGGCGCTCCTCTACGGTGCCGACATGAGCATCGCGAAGTGCGTTGTAGATTTGGCCCTGACTCTCAGCGACCTGGTCGTGTGTGCCGCCGATCAACGCGGCGGCATCGGCGGCTGTTTGGATGTCATTTAGAGCCTCGCATAAGTCTCGGCGATCGCCCGTAATTATGTAGCGCACATCCGCTCCAGCTTTCGCAATGCCCAATAGATACGACGCGTCGGGCCTGCGTAACCCCGCCTCGTATTTAATCTGAGCCTGTTTCCGGACGCCTCCCAGCGCACCGAAATCGGTCTGGTTGTATCCCAACCGCTTCCTTTCTTCTCGAAGTCTTTGTGACGGGGTACTCATTGCATCCTTCGCCTGTTGACAGGGTACGCAATGCGTACCATCATCGGCTATGGGTTTTGACCCATACCAATCTAGCACGGAGGCCCGAAATGCAATTAACGATCAGTTCCACCGAGCCGGGCGAACAGCTGTGGCGTGCTGTTCGTGCGGGATTCGAGCTGCAGGGCAGTTCGCTGGGTCGCTGGTGCACAGCTCACCGCATCGCGTCGACCTGGGCAGGCCACGCCCTGAAAGGACGCCGCAACGGTCCAGCCACCCGGCGCCTGCGTATGCGCCTCATCCGCGCCGCCGGCCTGGTGTGTCGATCATGAAGCGCGACAACGGAATCGTCGTCTGCGAGGGCGATGAAGCAACGGGCCAGTTCGAGGCGCTGTCCGAGCACGTCGTACTGGCAGCGGATCCTCACGATGATTCGATCTCGCACCTGACCGAGTTCGAAGAGAAGTTGCTGCGCTTGAAGCAGTGTCTGAGCGTCACTGCTGATCAGGCAGTCGCCGCTGCGCTCGGTATGACGAAGGCCGCGTTTTCCGACCGGAAGAAGCGAGATGCATTCCCGGAGGGTCGCCTCTATGCGCTGGCCGCCAAACGGCCGGACCTGCAGCTGAACGTCGATTACATCCTGTACGGCACGGGGATGCGCCTGGCCGACGACGACGCGTCGATGATCAAGGACCGTCTGCGTACAGAGCGCGAACGGCTCGGGTTCACGCAGGAAGGTCTGGCGGATGCGCTGCGGATATCCCGCAAGACCGTGATGCGATACGAGCAAGGCCAGAGTCCGCCTTCGTCCCGATGCCTGCTCGGGCTATCGCGATTTGGCGCGGACGTCCGGTACATCGTCACCGGTCACCGTTCGGGCGATGCTTTCTGCACGCTGCGCCTGACTTCTGAGCAGCGCACCTTCGTCGCCGCGGCGATCATGTCGTGGATGGACTGGCTTGCGGAGGAACTGACGCGCGAGCAGTCACCGGCCGACGCCGAGGCGCGCGAGCGTCAGGAGCGCGCCCGTCAGGGTCTGTCGGAGCTGCCCCGGGTACTGGAGCAGCTGTGGCCGGACCTCAACGTCCGCGCCCTGCTCGGCAGTCGCGCGCAATGAGTAGCGGTCAGAGTCAGGCGGCCGCACGCCGTGTGCTGCGCATGCTCGCTGCGATGCGCGGCAAGACGTTCACGGGCGTGACCAATGCCGATCTCGCCCGCGCCCTGGGCGAGTCGCCTTCCAACATCACGCGCATGCTGTCCGTCGCGATCGATGAGGGATTCGTGACGCGCACCGAAGAGGGCCGCTTCACGCTGAGCGTGGCGATGCTGCAGATCGCCCAGGCCCACGCAGAACACTCCGCTCGCATTTCGCAGCGGATCACCGAAGTCAACCAACGCATAGCCGCCGGTGTGAGAGCCGGCCAGGAGGAACTGTGATGTCACAAGACCAACGTGCACAACTTGAGGCGCAGCACGAGGCTGTTCAGCTGGACAAGCTGCTGATGCACATCCATCTGGGCTCTGTTCTGCGCCGTGTGCAGGACAGTGGCCGCGGCCGTCTCGATCGGGCGGTGGAGAAGCGCGAACTCGGCAAGCCGACGGCCGACGCGATGATCGAGGCTGTCGAGCGCTTCGAGGATCTGATCCGCCACGGCGACATGTTCGACGAGGCGCTGGACCGGATGCTGGCCGAAGGCTGGATCGATCGGATTTCGACGTTGCGCTATCTGCAGCTGAACTGCGAGCAGGTGAAGTCCCCCAGCTTCCAGGAGTACATGAACCGCAAGCTGGGGATTCCGGTGAACGGCGAGGAGGTGTCGCATGGCGCGTAGGGGCCGTCCGCCGAAGGATCTGCAGCCGCCGGTCGAGACCGCAGAGCTGCCCGAGCATGACCTGAAAATCATGCAGAGCACCGCCACGGCGGTGACCGAAGAGGCGTTTGGCTGGATGCAGGCCTCAATGCTTGCTGGCCGCCTGCAAACCGCAACATGTTTCGGGGAAATGGCCGACCACTTTGTGGTCGAGATCTACAGACAAGCCAAAGAATCAAAGTGTTACGTCGGAATGCCGTACCGACACCCCGACGGCAAAACCGAAACGGTTTCGACTTTGGAGGATTTTTGCCGCCTCGTTCTGGGAAAAGGTCAGCGACGCGTAGAGCAGCTAGTCAGCAATCAACGGCTCCTCGGCGACCTGTACGAGCATGCCCAGCAAGTCGGCCTGCGCCAGCGCGACTTCAACGCCATCAAGGCGCTGCCGGCAACCGATCAGGAGGTGATCAAACAGGCTCTGGAGGAAGGCGCGGACCGCGAGACGGTGGTCGAGAAGCTGGTGAATCTGGCCGAGCGGCAGGCCCGCGAAAAGCAGTCCCTCTCCGAGGATCTGGGCGCCAAGGAACAGCGCATCGCCAACCAGGCGAAGCAGATGGACCGGCTGAACGATCGCCTGGCGAAGGTGCAGCGGGCGTGGAAGGACGCGACACCCGATGAGCGTGCGGCAAAGCTGCGCAGCGAGTTCGACTTCGAGGTGTTGCGTGTGTGCGCGATGATCAGCTCACGGGACAAGGACGCCGCCTCAATCCGCACGCGGTTCGAGGCGCTGTTGGAGTACGCCGAGTATCTGGACGCCGAGGCGGACGTGCGGATGATTCTGGCGGGCAAGCTCGACGAGCTTGAGCAACACATCCAGCTGCTGCGTGACGAGTTCCATCTGCCGGGCAGCGTGCTGCTCAACGACTGACATGGCAGCGGATCCGCGCATCAAGCTGATACAGGACGCTGCCTGGCGTCTGGCTTCTGCGCCGCACGGCGGCAAGGCGCGCATCCTCGACGAGCTGTCCCAGGCAACCGGGTGGTCGGTGGCGACGGTGAAACGGCGACTGGCCGAGTGCCGGTCGCTGGTCACCGGCGCCGGCCGGCGCAAGCGCCGGGTCGATGCCGGGTACTCGGTGCTGACACTTGATGAAGCACGCGCCATCGGCGCGTATCTGTCGGAGAGCCGTCGCGGCACGGGCAAACGCCTGGCCGACATCGAGGCGGCGGTGGAAGTGTTGCGCGCCTCGAACATCATCCGCGCCGGGCGCGTGGACCCTGCGACCGGCGAGTTCGTGCCGTTGTCGATCAGCGCCATCAACCGCGCGCTCAAGCGCTACCAGTGCCATCCCGAGCAGCTCGCACGGCCGCGGCCGAAGACCGCGCTGCGCAGTCGTCATCCGAACCATGTGTGGCAGATCGATCCGTCGCTGTGCGTGCTGTACTACCTCAAGCGCGAGGACGGTCTGCGTGCGATGCCGCATGATCAGTTCTACAAGAACAAGCCGAAGAACCTCAAGCGCATCGAGCACGACCGTGTGTGGCGCTACGTGTTCACCGATCACACATCTGGCGCGTTCTACGTGGAGTACGTGCTCGGCGCCGAGAGCGGCAGGAACCTGTGCCACACGTTCATCCAGGCGATGCAGCGGCGCGCGGACAACGATCCGTTCTGCGGTGTGCCGGCAATGGCGATGGTGGATCCGGGCAGCGCGAACACCGGTGCGATGTTCTCGAACCTGTGCGCGACGCTTGGCGTCGAGGTGCAGGTGAACCAGCCCGGCCAGCCCTGGGCGAAGGGTCAGGTCGAGAAGACCAACGACATCATAGAGCGCGAGTTCGAACACCGGCTGCGGTTCACTCGCGTTGAGACGCTGGACGAACTGAACGAGGCGGCGTGGCGCTGGATGCGCTGGTACCAGGCCATGCACGCGCACACCCGCCACGGCATGACGCGCTATGCGTGCTGGCAGACGATCGCGGCCGAGGCGCTGCGCATTCCGCCGGCGCCGGACGTGTGCCGCAGGCTGGCGGCGCATGCTCCGGAGAGCCGCATTGTGAGCGTGCATCTGCGGGTGAACTTCCGCGGCCATCAGTACGACGTGCGCAACGTGCCGCACATCAATGTCGGCGACAAGATCATGGTCGCGCGCAATGCCTGGGACGATGAGCAATCGGCACACGTGCTGGGCGTGGGTGAGGACGATCGGCCGACGTGTTTCGTAGTGCCGAAGGTGGTGCGCGGCGAGTACGGCTTCGCGGCGGATGCAGCGGTGATCGGCTGCGAGTACCGCCCGCATCGCGACACACCGATCGACCAGCAGCGCAAGACGCTCGATCGCCTGGCGATGGGTGCCGAGACCGACGAGGAAGCCGCGGCCAAGCGCAAGGCCGGCGTGCTGCCGTTTGCCGGCCGTATCGCGCCGCCGCCTGAAGCGCCGCAGGTGGCGTACATCCCGCGCCGCGGCACGCAGCTGCCGGTGGATGCACCTGCGCATGTGGATCTCACCGTGGCGCGCCCGACGGTGGCGGCGCCGTTGCCGCAGCTGCCGCCGTATTCTCATGCGGACGCTGCGCGTTCGATCAAGCCGCTGATCGAGTCGGCCGGGCTCACCTGGACGGCGGCGATGTACACGCAGACCTGTGAGCGCTGGCCGGACGGCGTGCCGTACGACCAGATCGAGGCGTGGGCGGACGAGCTGGTGCGGCGTCATCGGCTGACGGTGGTGCGGGAGCGTGCGCCATGACGCTGACGCTGAAGACGGTGCTCGCGTCGCTGCGGATCACGCAGGAGGAATTCGCGGCCGAGGTGGGCGTGGCGCGTCACGAGGTGAACCGCCTGCTCAATCACGGCCACTGGCCGCCGCGTCGCGACAAGGGCGCGCTGAGCCGTCGTATCAGGAGATTCGTGCGCGATCGCGGGGGTCGCGTGACGGGTCTGTTCTCGAAGGTGGCGTCGCCGCGTGGTGCAACACGCGACGACGCCGTCTCCCCGCAGTGCATCACCAACGACACCAACGACGAGGAGAGTCTCATGTTACTCCGTAAGCAATCGCTGACGCAGGAGGCGCG
>JBJHBT010000063.1:0-7269 GCA_050485645.1 Gammaproteobacteria bacterium
CGGGGCGTCCGCAGCCAGGGATGGCTGCGGCCGAGCCCCCATGGACGGGTATTCCCGGCGTCCCCGTCCGCTGGGCACCCTGTCCATCGGGCGCCGCAACGACACGGCCGCGGACGCCGGCAGCATGGCTATCCACCTGCAACGCGATCGCGCTAGACTGCCCCAGGAGGTTCCGATCCGTGGCCATTTATGTAAACAACGACAACAGCTTGCAGCTGCCACAGCCGATCACGCGGGAGTGCCCGCATTGCGGTGCACATGCGCAGCTGCTGCCGCTGGCGACACCGTCGTTCCACGAACTCGATACAGCACGCCCTCGCCATGTCGGGCTGGTGTTCCGTTGTGCGGCCTGTTCAGAACCGCGCTTCCTGCGCACCAGTGCGCGCGCGTACACCGGAACACGGATCGAGCTGTCGCCGAATCCGGTCGAGATCGAAAAACCCCGCGAGCGTTTCCCGTTCAGCTATCTGCCGCCGGAAGTCGAAACACGGTTCAGCGAGTCGCTGGAATGCTACGCGGCCGGCTGCTACAACGCGTTCGCGTCGATGTGCCGGCGTACGCTTCAGGCCACGCACGCCTCGCTGGGGCGCAACGCGGGGATTCAGTGGCGGGAACGCTTCAGCGAAGTCGTGCGCATCGGCGAACTCGATCATGATGTCGCCGCGACGCTGGAAGCCGTGCTGTTCGGCGCGGATGTGAATCCGCCCGAGCTGTCACGCGATCAGGCCGGCGTGCTGCTGGAGACGCTGAAGGATATGTTCTACCAGTGCTACGTGCGCACGTCGCGACTGCGCGGCGCGATGCGCATGCGGCGCTACTTCGCCGGCGAGCAGGAGCGCAACATCACGCCCCTCAAGGCCGCGCGCCACGCACGATCCGCCTGACGCTACTGTTCCAGAAGCCCGCTGGAATAGGCGAAGCTGCCGTCTGATCCGATGATCACCGTTTCGTAGCCGGGCCACGCTTCGATCAGCGCCAGTCCCCGCTCCACGCCGAGCACGAACACGGTCGTGGACAGGCCATCCGTCAATGTGGCGTCGGGGCCGATCACCGTGGCGCTGAGCAGGCCGTCAACCGGGCGGCCGGTCTGCGGACTGATGATATGGTGGTAGCGCACGCCGTCTTCCTCGAAGTAACGCTCATAGTCACCGGAGGTGGAGATGGCCTCGTCGATCAGCGGCAGGCGCGTGACGATGCCGTCGGCCTGCCGGGGGTGACGGATGCCGACCATCCACGGCTGACCACGACGGTCTCCGAGCACACGCGTATCACCGCCGGCGTTCAGCAGCGCATGCCGCACACCCTCGCCGGCCAGGAACGCGGCCGCGGCCTCGATGGCATAGCCCTTGGCGATGCCACCGACGTTGATGCGCACGCCGTCCGACAAAAACCGTACCGTGGCGCGGTCGGCGTCCAGCTGCAGATGACGGAAGTTCACGGCATCCAGTCGCTCAGCGATGTCCTGCTGTGATGGTGCGATCCGCGCACGAAAGTCATACAGATGGCCCACGCTTTCGTAGGTGATGTCGAACGCGCCACCACTGCGCTCGGAGAGCTCCACCGCGGTGCCGATCACCTCGAACAGCGCATCGCCGACCGGCACCGCGGCGGATGCCGCGTCACGATTGACGCGCGAAATTTCGCTGTCTTCTCTGTAGGTGCTCATGCGCTCGTCAACATCGCCGTAAATCGCCAGCACCTGCCCGATCAGTGCGGCGGCACGATCGGCATCCTCATGCCAAAGATCCACCGACACGCGGGTGCCCATCAGGTCGATGGCGGCGCCATGCCACTCGGCCTGGCCGGTGGGCGACCAGCCCAGCACGATCACGAACAGCACCGGCAGCGCGTGCGCCCTTGCCGCGACAAACCGCGAAGCGCGACGTTGCCGCAGACGCAAATACCGGCGTATGCTCGGCAGCCTCGAGCAACCAGGGAGCGTGCGCATGGAATGGATCTTTCTCGGCATCATCGTCGCCTTAGTCTTCTGGGCGATCATGATGTACAACAACCTCGTGAACCTGCGCAACCGCGTGCGCAACGGGTTCTCGCAGATCGATGTACAGCTCACCCGACGTTACGACCTGATCCCCAACCTGGTCGAATCGGTGAAAGGCTACATGAACCATGAGCGCCAGACACTGGAAGCGGTGATCCAGGCGCGCAATGCCGCCAAGTCCGGGCTGGAGAAAGCCGCCGCCGACCCTTCAGACGGCTCATCCATCAAGCAGCTGGCGGCGCTGGAAGCCACGCTGGGTGGCACCCTGGGACGGCTGTTCGCGCTGTCGGAGTCCTATCCGGACCTCAAGGCCAACACCAACATGCTGAAGCTGCAGGAAGAGCTGGCGACCACGGAAAACCGCGTCGCGTTCGCCCGCCAGGCCTTCAACGATGCCGTGATGACCTACAACAATGCCTGCCAGAACTTTCCCAGCAACCTGATCGCGAACATGTTCAGCTTCAAGCACGGCGAGTTCCTGGATATCGGCGACGAGGCCAAGCGCGAGGCGCCGAAAGTCTCGTTCGGCTAGTCCGACACGTGGTCGATTTCTTCACCCGTCAGGAGCAGTCGCGCCGCGCGACGCGGCTGCTGATCGGCATGTTCATCGCCGCGGTGATCGCGATCGTCGCGGCGGTGACGCTGGTCGCCGCCGTATTCACCGGCGTGTATTCGGCGCAGGCCGGCTACCCGTACGCGGCGGGCACGCAACCGGGCAGTCTCGTCGACTGGGCCGCCTACAATTGGCTGACGCTGCTGATCATTGCCGGCATCACGGCGGCGTTCATCGGGCTTGCCAGTTTCTACCGGGCCGCGACGCTGGCGGCCGGCGGCGGCCAGGTGGCGCGCATGCTCGGGGCCACGCCCCTGGATCCGCACAGCAGCGATCCGCTGCACCGGCGGCTGCTGAATGTCACCGAGGAGATGGCCATCGCGTCCGGCGTGCCGGTACCCGAGATCTTCGTGCTGGAGCAGGAATCCGGCATCAACGCGTTCGCCGCCGGACTCACACCCAGCAATGCCGCGATCGCGGTGACCCGCGGTGCGCTCGAACAGCTGGACCGTGCCGAACTGCAGGGCGTGGTGGCGCACGAATTCAGCCACATCTTCAACGGCGACATGCGCATCAATCAGCAGCTGATCGGGGTCAGCTACGGCATTCTGGTACTGACCCTGGTCGGACGCTGGATGCTGCGGGCGGCGCATCTGGGTCGGCGGGGGCGCTCGGGGCGTGGTGTCATGGCGGCGGTCGTCATCGGCCTGGCGCTGATCGTGATCGGTTCCATCGGCGTGTTCTTCAGCCGCCTGATCAAGGCCGCCATCTCCAGGCAGCGGGAAATGCTGGCCGATGCGTCCGCCGTGCAGTTCACGCGCGACCCTGGCTCACTGGCCGGCGCATTGAAAAAGATCGGCGGCTACGGCTCGCGCTTCACGGCCGTCGACAGCGAGGAAATCGCCCATATGCTGTTTGCGCGCAGTTCGCGTGCCTTCAGCGGCCTGTTCGCGACGCACCCGCCACTGCCGATGAGAATCCGCGCCCTGGACCCGTCGTTCCGCGATGGCGACTACCCGAAGCCGGATCACACATCCGCCGCCCGCCCGGAGCGCGCGCAGACCAGCGGCGTCACCAGCGCTCTGGCCGGCGACGGCGGCCCGGTCGGCGGGCCCGTGGCGGAGAACGTGGAACGCGGCGCCGATACGCTGATCGACCATGCCGGCGAAGTCGGCTCCGCCGCGGCCGGCTGCGCGCTGCGCACGGCGCTGCCGGCGATGCTGTATGACGCCGCGCATGCGCGCGACGACTGCCTGCTGCTGGTTGTTGCGCTGGCACTGGACTCCCAGCCAGCGGTACGTTCACGACAGATGACCGTGCTGGGCAACCGGCTCGGCGCCGAACGCGCCGCGAGCGGTGCCGCACTGCGCGCGGAACTGGACACCATGGACCCGTCGCTGCGCCTGCCGCTGCTGGAACTGACCATACCGACGCTCAGGCAGTGGCCGGTGGAGCAGATCGGCTTCATGTTCGATCTGGTACGCCGACTCGATGAAGCCGTAGGCGGCGGCCTCGACAACTACCTGCTGCTGAAAGTGCTGGCCGCCTACCTGCCCGCATTCAGGCCGCCAGGCGCGGCCGGGGCACGGTCACTGTCCGTTGCGGACGCCATCGCCGACGCATTGAGCGCGGTTGCAGCATTCGGCCACGACGACCTCGCTGTCGCCCGCGCCGCCTTTACCGCGGGGCTGGTCGCTGCCGGCGCCACGCCCCAAAGCGCCGACCGGTCGCTGGCGGCCGGTCGCCTGACCGAGCTGTCGACGGCGCGAGATCTGAATCGTCTCGATCGCGCGCTCGATCGCCTCGCCGAGGCCTCCCCCGCCGACCGACGCAAGGCGCTGGTGGCGATCCTCGCAGCCATCCGTCACGACCATCGGGTCGAAATCGCCGAAGTGGAGCTGTTTCGCGCCATCGCCGCGACACTGGACTGCCCGGTGCCACCACTGGCCGCGCTGACACACTGAAACCGGGAATCGGCTACCATCATGCGACCCCTTCCAAGGAGTCGTGACATGATCCGTGCCGTCCCGGTACTCATCATCGCCCTGCTGACTTCGGCACTGGCGACCGCACAGACGCCCACTGATGAAGATGTGCGCATACTTTCGGCGGCAGCCGTCCTCAATGCCTTCATGGACGATGCGGACAACGCGATTCCCGCCGAGCTGCTGCAGCGGGCGCATGGCATCGCCGTCATTCCAAACGTGATACGCGGCGGGTTCATACTGGGGGGTCGGCGCGGGCGCGGTGTACTGGTGGTGCGCGGCGACGACGGCCGCTTCGGCAATCCGGCTTTCGTCACGCTGACCAGCGGCAGTATCGGCTGGCAGATCGGCGCCCAGTCATCGGACATCGTGCTGGTGTTCGCGAACCAGCGTTCGGTGCAGAACATCACCGCCGGCCGATTCACCATGGGTGGCGATGCCAGCGTGGCCGCCGGCCCGTTGGGACGCAACGCCACCGTGGCCGCCACCTTCGGTGCGGAGGTCTATGCCTACATGCGCAGTCGCGGGCTGTTTGCCGGCGCCACCTTCGAAGGCGCCCGACTCGAGATCGACACCGCGTCGGCCGTACGGTACTACCGGGCCGGCTCGCAGAGCAGGCCTCTGGGGCCGCAGACGATCGCCACGCCCGACAGCGCACAGCGCTTTCTCGCGGCGCTGCAGGCCGCGGCTACGCCTTCTTCAGCCGCCGACAACCGGCAACGGCAACGCGACATGGAAGAGGCGCGGACCTTTCCGCTGGGCGGCAGAGACTGACCACGACTTCGTCCGTGGTTGCGGTGCTCAATCCGTGTTGCCCGGATCCTGTCCGTCCCCGCCGCGGGGACCGCCGAACAGTTCTTCGGCCGGATTGGCCACCGGCGTGTCGAACAGTCCCGGCGGAACTTCGACCTCGGCAGCCGCATCAGGATCGTCCGGATCCACCCACTGCGCCTCGTAGGCCGCCTGAAGCATGGCCCTGCGCAGCGCCTCGGCACGCTGCTCGGCTTCCTGCTGCGCTGCGATACGGTCACGCAGTTCCGACCGCAGCCGATCCGATTCCGCTTCCAGTTCAGCACGTCGCGCGCGTTCTTCATCGAGCGCCACAGCCGCGGCCGCGCGGCGGGCGTTCGCACACTCCAGATCGTTGGCGCTGGCATCCCGGTCCGCATTGCAGCGCACCAGCGTACCCTCGCGGGCCGCGGCATCTTCCAGGAACTCGGTGAACGTGCGCGGACGCGGCTCGTTGCAGGCGACCAGCGTCAGGCATGTCAGCACAACGGACCACGTCAACAGACGCAGCCCGCCGACCCGCGGCTGGCGAGATCTGGTGTCATTCGGTATGCGGGCGGACTCTGACAAGGCCTGTCACTGCCGTGGTGGTGCTCCGGGACCGCTACGATAGCCGGAAGCGGCGCAGGCGCCGCTGCAACAGTTCACAGAATTCGCCCGCAGGATTCGCGGGCGGAGGGGCGGGCGGAAGGGCGGGTCGACCCGAACGCCGGCGCGTCCGGGCTCTGCGCGCAGCGCCGCGCCGGGCGTCAGCGCATCTCGGCGATGATGCCATCCAGACCCACCGACATCTCCAGTCCGCCCCAGTTGAACTCGGACTGCAGGGCAGCCTGGATTTCCTCTCGGGGACGACGCTGGGCGTTCATCTGGCGAACCATCTCTCCGGTGCGGGTCAGGTATTCGATATAGCCTTCCACGTTGGCACGGTCGGTGACGCCACTGTGGCCCGGCACGACGATATTGAAGTCCAGCTGCAGCACGCGCTGCAGGGTATGCGGCCAGTCGCGCATGCTGGCGCCGGCACTGTAGTCGACAACGGCGCGGTACGGGCCATACAGCGCGAACAGGTCGCCCATGATCACGACGCCCTCATCCGGCACATGCACGACGATGTCGCCATTGGTGTGTCCGCGACCGAAGTAGTGCAGATCGATCGGCATGTCGTCCAGGTAGATGCGCATGAAATCACGCATCGTGATATTGGCGCGGCCCGCGGCATTACGCTCGGACATGATGCCGCGGGCGTTCTCGGATGCGATGACCGCCACACCGATGTCCTGCATGGCCGGGTTGCCGCCCACATGATCCGGATGCATGTGCGTATTGATGACATACAGCAGCGGCGCATCGGTCACCTGACGGACGAAGGCCATGATGCCATCGTGGTCGCCGGCCATCTTGGCGTCCACCAGCACGACGCCCTCGTCGCCGACGATCATCGTGGCGTTGCCGGAGGCGGCGTTGCGGATCGAGTAGATTCTGTCCGTGACCTCGAACAGCGTCAGCTCCGGAGGACCGAAGCCGCCCTGGGCGCGGGCCACCGACATGGCGGCCAATGCGGTCATCAGACCCGTGACAACGATTGCTGCCGTTGACTTCATCGAAGGCTCCTCTTCAGGCGACCGGTTGCGGTACGGCGGTTTCCAGTGGGTCATCCTGTGGGCGCAAGGATAGCCGATTCCAACCGCCGTAGTGCAATCGGCGCCTGCCCGGCATGGTCCGGCCGCCGCGAAAACCTCGGCCTAGCCCTGTCCGATACCCATAAGTAGCGCTGAACACAAGGAAGATGCAGCGCTACTTGTGGGTATCGGGCAGTCCTAGCAGCCTGTCGGACTTACCGATGGATAAGCGATAATCACGTTCAGTTTTCTCCTGGTGCAGAACAGCGATGAGCAATTTTCGGCCAATCAATCGTGACACGGATTTTCTGCTGCCACCGTCGG
>JBJHBT010000064.1:0-6610 GCA_050485645.1 Gammaproteobacteria bacterium
GTCGTCCGCCATGACGGCATAGATCACCGTGCGCGCGATGCCATGGTTCCGGCATTGAGCGTCCAGTTCATCCGGCACGGCTTGGCCTTGAGTGATCAAGGTGAAGTCGTCGCAGAAGACGCATTCATGCCGCTGGATCTGGTCGTCCCGCAGATGGGACTGCGAGGCATGCAGCGGAAGATAGGTCAGCGGGCAGTCGTCATCGTAGGCAATGGCGATCATTCGCTGAATGGAAAGGCCGTTGTAGCCACGGACGAAGGGATTGGAAACAGGATTGGCATTGGGGTTCATGATGGTTCTCCAGTAGAGGAAAGGCGGAGCCGATCCCCTGCCGGGGATCGACCCCAGAGGGATGAAAGAAACGGTGCCCGTCACGAATGACGGGCCGCCGGTGCTGTTACCAGCCGGTGTAGTTGAGGATCAGCGTGGCGATGATCTTGCGTCGCTCCAGGTCCAGGCCGCCCAGATCGGCCAGACCGTGGACGCCAACGCGCTTGAGCAGCGCACCGCCGTCCTTGGAGTTGTAGAAGCTCACCATCGCGGCGAGAAAGACCCTTTCGCCGGAACTCATGGCGCCGATGGTCTTCCTGATGACAGCGACGTTCGGGCACAAGTCCCACTTGTCCTCTGCCAGGTCCAGACATTCCTGCGTACCGTTGAACAGGTCGGGGCCGACCAGTTCGACGCCGCGCTTCCAGGCGTGGAAAAAGGCGTCGGGGGCTTTCGAGAAGTGCAGATCGTTGCGCGCGATCTCGTCAAAGATCGCCTGCTGGCTCATCGGATTCATGACGAGGTTCTCCTGATGACAGATGGATGGGGATCACGGGTACTGGCGCTGCGTCCATGCGCCGGTTTCCAGGGCATGGCGAGCGGCCTCGTGGCTCGGGAAATACTCGACGGACTCGCGGGAGACGGGGCCGTCGTCGTCGAAGGTGCCGATGTAGTGCCCGGTGGCACTGCGCAGCACCTGCAAGGGCAGGCTTTTGCCCACATACGCCAGCGCCAGCAGACCCGAAGGGCCTGTGGGCTTGAGTGCGACAGGATCGAAGGACATGGTGCTCTCCTATGAAGGGATGGGAAGCGCCGCATCCCGACGGGATGAAGCGGATTCCCGTGGGGTGGAACGAAGCATCGTCGCCAGGACATGGCGATCGTCCGCAGGAGCGATGCGAAGCGGACTGGATCGGTCAACGCGGAAGAACCGCGCCGCAGCTTTGAAGACCGAAGCTGCCTGGGCATGGTGCTGACGGAGGTCAGCGCGCATGGGGTGTAGGTTCGGAGGCTTGGCCTGCATTGGCGAGCCGAAATCCGCTCGCGGTGATCGCCCGATTGCTTGCCGAGCGTGGTGCGTCGGCGCAGCGAAAGCTGGCGTGAAGGGAAAAGCAGCCGAAGGCGCGAGCCTTCGGCGGGGAGGAATCACCACCCGTGGGCTGTTGCAGGGCGTGGCCGTCGTCAAAGCCTGCCGCTGGTCCAGCAATCTCACCCGACCCGTTTCGTGGCTGGGGTCGGAAACCTCTGGCACACATCCGCGCACAAAGGGAACCCGTTGTTTCGCCGGCGGGCACCGGCACCGAGTACCGTGGACCCGAGGGGTCTCCTGACGATTCGCGCAGCGCCGGAGGGCCGGCAAGTCGTCAGGAGACCCCTCGCGATCAACGGAAGGAACACCGATCAATGGAATGGCGGCGAGCGCCATTCGTGGAGAAACGACCTTCTCGTCCCGTGGCCTGTATCGGCCAGGCGGAACGCGCACACCGTTGCAGAAGGAGACGCGCGCTGGGGAGTCCCACGGGGCGCGGGACGGTTTGCCTCGCCGTCAGTGAAATCCCGGCGCGGCAGAGGTGTTCATTGGCATCAGGATGCCTTGGGCGCAGCGCGCCGCTGGCGCGAAGCCCTGCGCCTGCCCGTCGAGGATTCGGCCGGCAGCGTGCCCTTGCAGTCGGGATAGCGGCTGCACGACCAGAAGGCACCGTTCTTGCCGTTGCGCTGGCGCGTCGCCGCACCGCATACCGGGCAGGCCGGCCCTTCGGGCAGCTTGATCGACAGGACGGTGCCTCGATATTGCTGAACCAACTGCGCGACCCAGGCCGATTGCTTGTTGATGAAGGTGTCCAGCGTCATCTGGCCGGCCTCGATCATGTCCAGCGCCTGTTCCCAGATCGCCGTCGTGCCGGGATCGGTGATCGCCGCCGGCACCGCGTCGATGAGTGTGAAGGCAGCATCCGACGCGCGGATGGCGCGACCCTTCTTCACCAGATAGCCGCGAGCCAACAGGCCGTTGATGATGCCGGCGCGCGTGGCTTCGGTGCCGATGCCCGTCGTCTCCTTCAGCTTCTGCTTCAGCCGTGGATCGGTGACCAGCTTGGCGACACCCTTCATCGCCTTGATCAATTCGCCCTGGGTGTAAGGCTTGGGGGGCAGCGTCTTCAGTGCCTTCAGTTCGACCTGCTGGACACCGCAGCGCGCTCCGGTGTCCAGCGGCGGCAGGATCTGGCTGCGCTGGGCCGGCTCGTCGTCCGCCGCATCCTGCCCCTTGCCGGGGAGCGCCAGGTGCCAGCCAGGCACGATCACCCGTTTGCCGACGGCCTGTAACGATTGCCCTGCACAGTCGAGCATCACCAGTGTGCGGTCGAATTCGTGATGCGGCAGGAACTGCGCCAGGTAGTGCGCCCGGATCAGCGCGTATACCGCCAGCTCCTTCTCCGACATGGCCGAGAGGTTCGCAGGCTCCAGCGTGGGAATGATGCCGTGGTGCGCCGTTATCTTGCTGTCGTTCCAGACGCGCGAGCGCTGTGTCCTGTCGAGCCGGTCGATCAACGGGCGTAGGCCGGGATCGGTGGCGAGCAGCGCGTCGAGCACGGTCGGCACTTCGGCCAGCATGCTCTCGGGCAGGTAGCCGGAGTCACTGCGCGGATAAGTCGTCGCCTTGTGCGTTTCGTACAAGGACTGCGCGATGTCCAGCGTCTCCTGTACGTCCAGCCCGAGTTGCCGCGAACACACTTCCTGCAAGGTGCCGAGGTCGAACGGCAGCGGTGCGGCTTCGCGCACACGCTCGGTTTCCACCGACAGCACCTTCGATTCACGACCCGCACGGATGCGGTCGGCAGCCTGCTGCGCCACTGGCTGCTGCAGGCAGCGACCGGCTGCATCCGTGGTGCCGTCGGGCGGCATCCAGCTTGCCGCGAAGGACTGGCCCGCGTGGGACAGCGTGACGTCGATGGTCCAATACGGTACGGAGACGAAGCGTGCGATCTCGCGGTCGCGGTCCACCACCAGTTTCAGTGTCGGTGTCTGTACGCGACCGACCGACAGCACGCCCTGATACCCAGACCGCCGACCCAGCACCGTGAACAGGCGGCTCAGGTTCATGCCGATCAGCCAATCCGCGCGCGAACGGGCCAGTGCGGAAAAATACAGTGGCAGCGTTTCGCCACCCGGCTTGAGTTGAGTCAGCGCCTTGCGGATCGACGCATCGTTGAGCGCCGACAGCCACAGCCTCTGGATCGGGCCACGGTAGCCGCACAGATCGATGATCTCGCGCGCGATCATTTCGCCTTCGCGGTCGGCGTCGGTGGCGATCACCAGCTCGCCGGCCTGGGCGACGAACTGCTTCACGATCTTGAACTGCGCGGCGGTCTTGGCCTTGACCTCGATGCGCCAGCGCTCTGGAAGAATAGGCAACTGCTCGATGGACCACTGCTTGTACTGCTCGCCGTAGGTTTCCGGCGGTGCCGCCTCGACAAGATGGCCGATGCACCATGTCACCGTGATACCCGAACCGCTGTAGCAGCCGTTGCCGCGCTGCCGGGCGCCCAACACCCTGGCGATGTCCTTGCCTTGCGAAGGCTTTTCGCACAGAAACACGCGCATGAAGCCTCCTGAGTGTGCGTGACGGTCATCGAATGATCGTCAGCATCCCAGAGGGCAATGAATGCGGCAGCAAACAACGCGACAGCAGCAGACACCAACTTGTGCGGGTTCAGGATGCGGTGTTTGGCTTTGCAGGTCTATGGGACCGGGCGCAGACCCTGCTGATCAGCGTGAATCCAGCAACCGGGACTCTCGCTGTCGAAAAACTCCACCTCAACGTGCCACCCCAAGGTATCGCGGATCGTCTGGAAGACCCTGTTGCAATAGGCCTGATCCCCTCGGAACACCGACACCGCCACACGATTGATCCCTGTTCCACTCATCCGTTGCAAGAGATGGAGATCTTGTTCGGAGAATCCCCAGCCGTAAACAACGAGAGTGTTCCGCGGTGACTTCAGAACTTCTCTGTAGACCGTGGAGAGGTAGTAGCTGTTCTGGATGGATGTGACTTTTTGCTGCCACGTTCCTTCGCTCACGAACAACGGAACAACGCTTTCACTCTGCCAGAGCTGAAGTATCGCTTCGAGAAGACCAGCGTCCCTGTTGTGTATCTTCAGTTCTTGCTCGACCAAATTCCTGCACAGTACAAGACTGCCATGGGCATGGAACACCAGTGTGGTCGAGCGCTCCCTGCCGATCGGCTGCCTGAACCGCTGCCAGTCGTCGGAGAAGACGCCGCCTCCTATGAAGCAATCCTTGAATGCATGCTGATCCTCGATCTCCAGGCCATAGGTCATGACCCAGTACACCACCAAGTCATAGTTGAGTGAGATGACAGTGCTGAAGCGTTTCAGGAATTGATAGATGCTCGGCAGGTGCGCGCTGACCTGATCGTATTCCGGGTGAATGTTGCGGACTGTCTGAATGAGGCAGTCTCTGAGACTCACGTAGGCGGCATGGGTTCGGTGGTCCGGGATTTGCAACGACCGATTGACGTTCGACGCCTGCCATACGATCCGAAGAACCAACTCGAAATCGTTGGTCTGAAAGAACTGGAACAGTCGTTGGGCGTCGTCGGGAAGGAAGCGCTGTTCAACGGCATGCCTGAGCAGTGATCCATAGGAGAAGCTCGGGCTGACGGCAATGCTGGCGCCGTTGCCGAGCAGGATCGTGCATCCGTAGCTTCTGGAGATTTCTTCCCAAGGTCTGATTTCAAACGGCATCTCGTTTTCCCTTGCGCATCGAAGTCAGTGAGTTCAAGGCCGGTGGCTTCGCGCGAGATGGTTCTTGAGCAGGAACCAGCACATATTGAGCGCGAAGGAGCGACCAAGCCGCGTCATCTGGTCTTCCGGGATGCCAACCGGGCGATGGGCGCCAGGGCTCAGAAAACCGAACACGCCAGCCAGCCCCTTTTCCTCTTCGACCGTGATCTCGCCGCTGCTGCGCAGGAACGAAAGTACCTCGCCCCATTTTGACGGGTTGTAGGTGGTGGGACTCTGCTGCAGCGAAGCGACATGGGCGGCCACGTCAACGGCCAGGGTTTCCAGCGCCACTCGGGCGTTGACGAGCGATGCGTTGTAGTCGGGCGGCGTCGCCCGGAATGCCTCGGCCGAGTCGTTGATCTTGACGATGATGTCCTGCGCGCGGGGGGCGCCGGAGTTCTGCAATGCCGTAACCAGGTCATCTTCCAAGGGCGCGGCATCGGCAATCGACGGATCGGTCTGGACCAGTTTCTTTTCCTGGATGATGTAGCCGTCCAGCAGCAGGCACTGCGCCAGGTCGTGCATGCGCTCGTCAAACCGATACTTCGGATTGACTCTGGCCCGAAGATCGCCTGTGGTTGCAACCACCTCGGACAGCGCCAGCATGAGCGTGCGGTCATCAAGTCCGCGCAGTGTGTTTAGTAGGTCGTACAGCAGTTGCCCCCTCGACAGCGACAGGTGCTGAACGCCGTACTTGCCCAATATCACGGCACACACGGCGGGCTCCTGCAGTTCAAGGAATTGAGCTAGTGAATAACGAGTCCTGACTCCGATCATGCTGCTTATCTCGTTCTAGGAAGATGGCTTAGGGGCAAGCCATTTCACAGATTGGAAAAACAACAAGTTATAGATCGAAGTAGTGCTCAAGTCCATGACGATTGGCCCTCCATGGACGTCAATGGCGCTATACCACTGGTATAAAACGCGCACGACTGGCGCACGGTGAGCGGCTGGTCCAGCCGCTCACACGATCCTGCGCAGCGGCTACTCGTCGTGGGGTTGCTCCATGGCCTGCCCCTTGGCACCCAGCGTTACACCCTCGACGCGATACGGCAGGATGCCAACCCGGCGCGCTTCGATCTTGAAGGTCACGCGCTCGTTCTCGTCGGCGTCTTCCCACTCGTCGCGCACGGTGCGGCCTTCGACCAGCACGCGCATGCCCTTCTGGTACAGCGTGCTCCAGTGTTCGGCCTCGCGGTGCCACAGTTCCACCGGCGCCCAGAACCCTCCACGGTCCTCGAAAGTGCCATCCTTCATCGGCACCGGGTTGTCGAAGTAGACGTTCAGGCGCAGCAGCCGGCGCGGCTCGTCGTTGCCGTTGGCAAACTCGCGATAGTCTGGCGCAGAGCCGATGTTGCCCTCGCCGAAGAAATGCGTGCTCATGGTGACTCCTTGGAAGTGGTGGGGTTGATCGAGGCGGCGTGCCCCTGGATACGCCGCAGGTAAGCCGCTTCGGCCTGGGCCATCTTTCCGGCGCAGTCCAGGGTTTGGCGGGCAATGCTGTGCGTGAGGCTGATCTGCATGTTCAGCGCGATGCG
>JBJHBT010000065.1:0-6322 GCA_050485645.1 Gammaproteobacteria bacterium
ACCGATGGCTGGACGCGCACGCCGGCCACTTCTTCGTCTGGCGGCTATGCCTGTATGGCGCCACGGTCTATGGCTGGATCTGGATGCGTCGCCGCCTGCGGGCACGTGACGCATCCGCTGAAACGCATCGGCGACTGCTGCGCGCGGAGATCGGCGCGGTCGCCGTGATCGTGCTGCTGGAAATCAGCGTGCTGTGGCGACAGCCGTAGCGATGCCGGAAAACGGCCATGACTCTCTACACGACGGACTACCTTGAGTATTACCTGACACTGGTTGCCTGGATCATCAACAACGGCATCTGGAACGTACTGGTCGCGACGGGCATCTTCGCGTTGCCGTTCCTCGCCATCGTCGTGCAGGAGTGGCTCAAGGCCAGAGCGGAGGGAGCGGACGAAGGCAACAAGGGCGTGCTCTCGTCCATGCGCATCGAGAACCGCGTGTGGGTGGCGATCGTCGTCATCATGTTCGCCGGCATTCCGTTCATTCCAGTCGATCTGAGCACGATCCAGTTCGACCGCACACGCTCGACGCAGTGCCAGGTCAACGTGCCGCTGCCGTCCGAGACCAACTGGTCAGCATCGTTTACGACACTCAATAATCAGAGCGCCCATGTGCCGGTCTGGTGGTTCTTCATGCACTCGATCTCCAAGGCCGTCACCGGCGCCGCCGTCGCGGCGATTCCCTGCGGCACGGACCTGCGACAGATGCGCATGGAGATCGACAGCACGCGCATCGCCGATCCCGTGCTGGCCCAGGAGGTGGCCGACTTCACGCACGACTGCTACGGCCCGGCCCGCGCCAGGCTATTCATGAACCGGCCGACGCTCAGCGACGAGCAGATGAATGACGTAAGCTGGATCGGTTCGCGCTATTTCCTGGATACGCCCGGCTTCTATGACACCTACCGCTCCAGCACGCCGCGCGCCGCCTGGCCCTATGACGACGCGCGCGACGCCGGCCTTGCCGAAGTCGCCAACGGCGGTGGCTATCCGAACTGCCGGCAATGGTGGCTAGATGGCGGAAACGGCCTGCGTGATCGCCTGCTGGCTCAGGTCGATCCCAGCCTGCTGTCCCGCTTCGCCCAATGGGCGGGCTTTCTGAGCCAGGCGCAGGTCGACGACTCGGTAATCCGTGCGATCGCTTCGCCGCAGCGTCAGGTCATGAACCAGGGACAGGTCTACACCGACTATGGCGGCCAGATCGGCATGACGTTGCCCAACGTCGTGACCCGCGGCGCCTCGGACCTGGGCCTGACGGTGGGGTCGCTCGGTTTCTTCCCGGCCATGGACGTGGTGCGACAGTCGCTGCCGATGATTCTATCGTTCCTGAAGATGGCGATGGTGATCTGCATCCCGTTGGTGCTGGTCTTCGGCACCTACGACTTGCGCACCTTGGTCACGGCATCGTGCGTGCAGTTCGCGCTGTTCTTCGTCGATTTCTGGTTCCAATTGGCACGCTGGATCGATTCGACCATTCTCAATGCGCTCTACGGCTGGCATTCGCCGCACAGCAATTTCAATCCGCTGATGGGATTGAACAACGCCTTCGGCGACATGTTGCTGAACTTCGTGATGGCGGCGATGTTTATCGTGCTACCCACTTTCTGGATGATAGCGATCTCCTGGGCGGGTGTTCGTACCGGAAACTTCTTGCAAGGGCTTGCCGGCGGAAGCGCTGACGCTAAAAGCGCCGGGAGCAAGGGAACAGGGCTTGCGCTACAGGCCGTAAAAAAGTGAAACGTAGTGTTCCGATGACGACTAGGCGTCATCGTCGTGGACGTGTGGATCTATGCGGTGGCCGTCATACGTATAGAGCCCGTAACCCGCAGGCCCTGTGCGCCATTCAGGTTCCGGGTAGTCACTTTCCCCATCAGTATTCCGCGCGAGCCATGCCGCGACGACCGCGAATGCAAGCAGCAAGGCCAGCCAGAACGCGGCGTATAGCAATACTCCGATTGCTACGATCTTCACGATCCAGAACAGCAACCGTCCCAGGCCGGTCGGCAGACCTTTGCTCGCCAACCACCCGATTGCACGAGCTTCTTGCCGCACGCAGTCGCGCCACGCGCGGCCAAGCCACCTGCCGGCGCGTTCTGCGGTTGTAATATGTGCGGCCTTTTTCATGGCGCTATCACTCACATGGATCGATGTGCAGCGTGGGAACCTCGATACCCATGCCAGCCCCTCCGTCAATGCACGCCGAGCACGTTGAAGACTGCCTTCGCCATGTCATCGACCGAATCGGCAGCTACCGCTTCCACCGGCGAGCGCCCGGCCAATCCTTCGAGCGGTTCGGACAGGGCGCGATACAGCGTCCAGGCATCGACCTCGGACGCGGCCTGTAGCACGATCTGGGTCAGTCGCTGTTTCACCGGATCGAGTTGCCAGTCGGGTAGCCTCCGGCCACGCGGCCCCACGTTCAGCGCCAACAGTCGGCGCGCCTCGATGTCCTTGTAGATCTGCTGGCGCGACTTGTTCGCCAGCCGGGCAAAGTCGGGCAGTGGCAGGTTGTGCGGCTGCTCGAAAGCCTCCAGCATTGCTGCACGACCGCGTTGAATCTCGGTCTCGCGTGGCATCCAACGCGTATCTGCACGCAGCGCGGCGGCTTTGCGGGCCAGGGCCTGGTCCATCGTCTCCACTTCGATGGGAATTTCCAAGGACGGCGGGAGTTCGACCGACTCGATGCGTTCCTGCACGAACGCTTCCAGTTCGGCTGCAAAGGCTTGGGCATCCCGAATCTCGACGATATCCGAGAAACGGCGCACCTCGTCCACCGTCACCCTTGGCAGGTGCTCGACGATGAATTCCAGGGTGTGGGGCATGGGTGGCTTCCGTTATCGACTGAAAACAGTTTATTCTCGTTTGTCTCCTATGTAAACTATGACAATTAGTGCCGAGTGCTGCGAGCGTGGTCAACCTGCTCCAGGAAGCCACCGTAACAGGGCACAGAAGGCCTCCACCCTCAATGCGGCACGAGGTAGCACCCGTTTGTCTATGGCGGGGCGTTCGCGGAGTGCCTTATACGTCTAGCCTGGACAGACAGTCTCCGAGATAGATTAGATTTCGCGTGAAAAATAAAACATGATGCTACTTTACACGCATCCATCTTGCGTCAGTCTCCCGGATGATTGGATTTCGTGCTATATTTCCAACATGGATGGAAATTCAAGGCATCAGGTAATCAAACGGCTGCTAGCGGGGCTTCCCCGCGGGGCGCCGTTCGACCTGGCCACCCTGAGCCAGTTTGGGGTGTCGCCCCAACTCGCCGCGCACTACGCCGAGCAGGGGTGGCTCGTGCGCTTAGCCCAGGGGGTCTACGCGTTCCCGAACGACGATTTCGGTGTCCATGGCGCACTGCTGTTCCTGCAAAAGCGCGTGCCGGGCCTGCACGTCGGCGGCAAGAGTGCCCTGGCCCTGCAAGGCGTGCGGCACAACCTGGGCAGTCGGGACACGCTGGTTCTGTGGGGCGACAACCGTTTCGCGCTGCCGGCATGGCTCACTTCGCGCTTTCCGGCGCGCTACGTCTACGCACGACTGTTCGACTGGCCCGACACACATCTGGCCGACAAGACTCTCACCACACCACCGGGCCTGCCCGAGTCTCTACGGGTCGCGGTGCCCGAGCGCGCCGTCCTGGAACTGCTGTACGAGACCGGCGTCAAGCAAAGCCTCGAAGAAGCCCGTAACCTTTTCGACGGGCTGCGTTCACCGCGCAAGGATCTGCTCGGGCAACTGCTGTCTTGCTGCACCAGCGTAAAGGCCGTGCGCCTAGGTCTGACCTGGGCGCGCGAGACGAACCTCGTGGACGTCGACGCCCTGCTGGAGCAGTACCCGGTCCGCACCGGCAGTACCAAGCGCTGGATGAGCCGGCTCGACGACGGCACCCTGTTGAGCCTGAAACCTCATGGATAAGACCTACGCGGACACTGTTCGCCTGTTACTGGCCGTCGCGCCCGACGTGTTCGCCAACGACATCTTCGCCATGAAGGGCGGCACGGCCATCAATCTCTTCCTGCAGGACATGCCACGCCTGTCGGTGGACATCGACGTGGTGTACCTCCCGTGGCAGACGCCGCGCGACGAAGCGCTGCGTGCGATCAACCAAGAGCTGGCCGCCATCGCGCAACGGGTCGAGCCGCTCGGCGTGCAGACACACCTCATTCGCGCCAAGGACTTGGGAGATACCAAGCTGATCGTCGAGAACGATACCAGCCAGGTGAAGGTCGAGGTCAACGTCGTCTTCCGCGGCACCGTGCTGCCCGCCGAACGGCGACCGCTGAGCGCCAGGACGAGCGATCTGTTCGGTGTCGAGTTCGACGTGCCGATGTTGGCATCGGACGAGCTTTACGCCAGCAAGCTGGTCGCCGCACTCGATCGACAGCATCCACGCGACCTGTTCGACGTGTGGCAGCTCTACGAGTCCGGTGGCATCAGCGACGGCATGATCGAGTGTTTCGTGATCTATCTGGCCGGGCACAACCGCCCGCCCCACGAAGTGCTGTTCGGCAACGACAAGGACATCGCTGGCGAATACGAACGGGCTTTCGCCGGTTTGACCGAAGTTGCCTGCTCCCTGGAGACGCTGCTCGATGCGCGCGCGCGACTGCGGCACGAGTTACCGCGGTCGCTGAGTCCGGCACACAAGCGGTTTCTGAGCGGACTGGTACGCGCACAACCCGACTGGTCGCTGGTCCAATGTCGGCACGCGGCGCAACTGCCGGCCCTGCGCTGGAAGCTCAGTAACCTGGAAACCTTCCGCAAGCGGCGCCCCGAGGATTTCGCCGCTCAGGCCGACGCACTGGATGCCGGCTTGGGTCGAAGCTGACTGCGTTGGCAGTCTAGGGGATGAGTACTTCTCTCATGAACGACACCGGCGATACGAATCAGCGTCCACGACGGGAGTGGCACGGGGCACATCTTGTCTGGGGCTACCGCCCGCACGCGTTTCGCTGGATAGGCGAACAAATCGTGGGCATCAATTTCTTGCCCCTGGCCAAGGATATGCGCGCCTGGTTGATGCAACGAGGAGCACTTCCAATCGCGTCGACTGCCGACCAGCAGGCAAAAGGCGGTTATACCAACCCTTATACATTCAGCGGAGTGTCGATCACGCTGATACTGGCTAGGGTCGTAAACGCCTTCCACGACTACACCACGCGGACCTCGGACCACGATGAGGTAGATGCGGAGATCGAACGAATCCGCTTGTACAACGAGATCGTTCTGTATGCAGCAAGAATGTGCGAAGTCGCAATCAAGCAATTGCTCTACTGCACCCAAATCCCTGAGTCACGGTACGAGCGCATGGCGCTCGGCGCTCTGCTTGAGTCCCCGTGCCCAAGCTGCAAAAAGCAGAACGGGAAGCGGCCTCATTCAGTCTCGCTTGTTGGTTCTTTAACGCACCCGTTCGGGTTGTGCCTCGAATTCGACCATTGCGCCATGGATCACATGGACCTGGTAAATAAACTGAGGAACTCACAAGCGGCGCACTCCGGGATTCAGACGCTGAATATCCGGCCTGTAAAGGATTCCAAGGCCCAACTCCTGAGCGATGGCCATGAGGTGCTGACGGGATTTCTTCATATGCTGTCGCATTTGGAGAAGCTCGAAGCAATGATGCTCGATGATCTGGCAGAAAAGGGTGAAGCCATCGTTCTTCTGAAACTGAACGGTCTGCCGGGGGAGGACTGCAACTTCAGATTGACTCCTGGAGAACCGTTCATTTACGAATCCGATCCGAGTCGCCCTGAAAACTAGCGATCGATAATCTTTCCTGCTTGTCGGAGTCGCCTCATACCGCATTGATCGTGGCACCCACAGGGCAACGACCCCTATAACCAAAGGCTTCGTAAAGGCCAAAGGGTTGGAAGGGGCAAGGGAACGGGGTCAAGGGGAAAGGCCCTACCCGAAAAGGCCAAAAGGCTGCCTCCCGCCAACCCGTCATTCGGGTGTCGTCATGCTCTCGCTGTTCCAGCGCAAAAGGGTTCCGCCGATCACCGGCGCACCGTTTGCCTCCTCCGTAGCGACATCCAAAGGACTGACGCGGCCGGAGTCGGCCGCGTCGCTGCTGGCGACACCGCGACGGAAGAAGCTGCTGGAACACATCTGGCAACGCACGTCGCTGTCGCGCCGGCAGTTCGCCACGCTGTATCTGGCGCCCCTGGAACGCTACGCCGAGTTGGTCCAGCAGTTCCCCGCTTCGGAGTCACACCACCATGCCTATCCGGGCGGGATGCTCGATCACGGGCTGGAGATCGTCGCCTACGCGCTCAAGCTGCGGCAGTCTCACTTGCTGCCCGCTGGCGCGCCGCCGGAGGCACAGG
>JBJHBT010000066.1:0-5502 GCA_050485645.1 Gammaproteobacteria bacterium
AGTAGTGCCACGACGCCAAGACTGATGAACAGGTTCTGCCGAATGATCATGCGCGCCTGCCGGCTGAGTCCGACGGCGAACGGCAGATGGGAGAGGTCATCGGCCATCAGGGCAACGTCGGCCGTTTCCAGCGCTACGTCCGATCCTGCCGCGCCCATGGCGATTCCCACGGTTGCATTGGCCATGGCTGGAGCATCGTTGACGCCATCGCCAACCATCGCGACCTCACCGGCTTCTCGAAGCTTCTCGATCGCCTCCACCTTGTCTTCCGGCATCAGGTCGCCCCACGCCTCATCCAGGCCGACTTGCTTGGCGACAGCATCAGCGACTCGCTGGTTGTCGCCAGAGATCATGATCATGCGGGTGATGCCGATCTTCCGTAGTCGCTCAAGCGCAGACCGTGCCGATGCGCGTGGTGTGTCCATGAGGCCGATCACGCCAAGGTCGCGCCCATTCCGGCGGACCACCATGGTGGTCCGCCCCTCATTGCGGAGCTGTTCGACAGCGAAGGCAACAGACTCCGACAAGGGCGGCAGGCCATCAGCGCCGAACATCTCGGCCTTGCCGATCTGCACTGTATCGTCTTCGATCCGAGCGACCACACCCTGTCCGGTCAGGCTGCGAAGCCCGGACGCAGTAGGCAGAGGCGCACCACCAAGACGTTGCGTGCCGTCGCGCACAATCGCGCGGGCCAGGGGATGATCGCTTAATGCTTCGACCGCAACCGCCGTTGCCAGTAACTCGGCCTCGTCAATGTCGGGTGCCGGTGATACGTCAGTGATGCGCGGTCGTCCTTCTGTGAGCGTGCCGGTCTTGTCAAACGCGAGCGCATTGAGCGATCCGAGCTTTTCGAGTGGAGCACCACCTTTGATCAGAACACCGCCCCGTGCAGCGCGGGCGATACCAGAAAGCACGGCGCTCGGCGTGGCGATGGCGAGTGCGCAAGGGCTGGCCGCGACGAGAACGGCCATCGCGCGATAGAAGCTATCCCGGAATGGCTCGTCCACGACGACCCACGCGAACAGCAGCAACACGGCCAGCGCCAGCACTGCCGGAACGAAAACACGCTCGAACCGATCGGTGAACCGCTGGGTCGGCGATCTTCGCGTCTCAGCTTCGCTGACCATTTTCACGATGCGCGCCAGCGCGCTCTCCGAGGAACGTTTGGTCACCACGATCTCGATCGCGCCAGAGCCATTGATGGTGCCTGCGAACACGCGATGCGCCGCATCCAGCAGATCGGGCCGTGCGGTGGCTTTCGCGCGGTCGGGAACTGGACGTTTATCGACTGGCACACTCTCTCCGGTGACGGGAGCCTGATCGACGCTGCTTTCACCTGACACCACGAACCCGTCTGCCGGCAGGCGCTCATTGGGGAGGACGATCACGACATCGCCCAGCGCCAGTGTCTCCACTGCGACCTCCATGATCGTGTCGCCACGACGAACCTTTGCGGTCGCCGGAGCAAGTTCGGCGAGCGCTTCGATCGCGCGCTTGGCGCGACCCATGGCGTAGTGTTCGAGTGAATGACCGAGGCTGAACAGGAACAGCAGCAGCGCACCTTCGGCCCATGCCCCGAGCGCCGCCGCGCCAGCCGCAGCGACCAGCATCAGCGTGTCGATCTCGAAACGCTTGAGCTTCAGGTTCTGGACCGCTTCTCCGACGGTGTAGAAGCCGCCGAAGAAGTAGGCGCCGAGATAACAGGCAAGCGGCAGCCAGCCTGGCAAAGGCGTCAGTTTTTCGATTGCAAACCCGGTAACGAGGAGTCCACCGCAAATCAGAGAAAAGATCAGCTCGCTGTTGGCGCCGAAGATACCGCCGTGGCGGTGGTCGCCATCCGCCTCATGCCGATGTGTTTCGGACTTGCGACCCACGCCGGCCTCTGCCAGCGCTGCACGAATGTCGTCCTCTGATGTCTGCTGACGGTCGAACTCCAGCCGTACCACGCCGCCGACGCTGACCTCGGCTTCGAGCACGCCGGGTAGATTCAGTAACTGTTCGGTTACTGTTCGCGCCCGCCGCTGGTGGGTGATGCCCTCGATGTTCCAGACGAGATGGCCGAACTGTTCGGTAATGCGCGCACCTGCCGCCTCGACCAGTTCGCGGATGCGCGCGAGCGGAAGCGTGTCGGGGTCATAGTGGATGCAGAGTTGATGGGTTGCCGGGGAGCCATCGCTTCGGACATGGGCATCCTCCACACCAGTCTGGCCCCGCAGCTCGGCCAGGAGCCGTCCCACGCAGGCATCGGCGTCGTGCAGAATGTTCGGCAGCAGGATGGGAAGATCGAGACGCAGTTTGTTCGTCATGCGCTGGCTCCTCTATTGATATGTGGCTTCGCAGCTCGCGCGGCGAAGGTAGGCAGCACCAGCAGGGTTAGTGCAGTTGCGGTCAGCAATCCGCCGATCACTACGGTGGCAAGCGGCTTTTGTACTTCCGCGCCTGCGCCTGTGGCGATCGCCATCGGAATGAAGCCGACGATGGCGACCAGCGCGGTGGTCAGGACGGCCCGCAGACGACTGGCGGCACCGGCAGCGGCGGCTTCCAGCGGCGGATCGCCGGCAGTCAGACGTTCGCGAATCGCCTGCATCAGCACCAGGCCGTTGAGTGTCGCCACACCTGACACGGCGATAAAGCCCACGGCTGCCGACACTGAGAAGGGCATCCCGCGCACCAGCAGGGCCAGCGCGCCGCCGACCAGCGCAAGGGGGACACAGACGAACACCAGGCCGGCTTCCCTGATACTGCCCAGGGCCATGAACAGCAGTACGCCGATCAGCACGAAGACGAACGGGACCACTACCATCAGCCGCTGCTCGGCGCGCTGAAGATTCTCGAACTGGCCGCCCCAGTCGAGATGGACGCCGGCCGGCAGCGCGACGCCGGCCACCGCGTCCTGCGCCTCGGCGACGAAGCCGCCCAGGTCGCGGCCACGGACGTTGGCCTGCACCACCATGCGGCGGCTGCCGTTTTCACGACTGATCTGGTTCGGACCTTCGCTGATCTGAATGCGTGCCACCGAAGACAGGGGCACCGTGGTGCCAGTGGGGGTTGTGATCGGCAGCGCGGCCAGGCTGGCGGGATCGCTGCGGGCTTCCTCATCCAGCCGAACCACCACGTCGAAGCGGCGATCGCCTTCGAAAATACGTCCGGCGGCCATGCCGCCAATGCCGATGGCCACGGCTTCGCTGACGTCGGCGGCGGCAAGCCCGTAAGCCGCCGCGGCCGACCGATCGACCTGCACGGTCAGGGTTGGCAGCCCCGACACCTGCTCGACACGCACATCCGCCGCGCCTTCGATCTGGCGCAGCCGGTTCGCCACCTGGTCCGCGATTCCTTGCAGTACCGTGAAGTCATCACCGAAGACCATGACGGCAAGATCGGTGCGCACGCCCGAGATCAGTTCATTGAAACGCAGCTCGATCGGCTGGCTGAACTCGTAGGCGTTGCCGATCTGTTCGTCGGCGACAGCGGCGATCCGTTCGACCAGTGCCTCCTTGCCGAGCGACGGGTCGGGCCAGTCACTCCGAGGTTTGAGCATGATCACGGCGTCGGAGATGTTCGGTGGCATGGGGTCCACCGCAGCCTCGGCAGTGCCGGTACGGGAGAAGACCGTGCGCACTTCAGGCTGGGCCGTGATCGCCCGTTCCAGCGCCATATGCATACTCAACGACTGTTCCAGGGAGGCGGACGGTACCCGCAGTGCCTGCATGGCGATGTCACCCTCGTCCAGCGTCGGCGTGAACTCCCGTCCCAGGGATAGGAATGCCGAGGCCCCGATGACCAGCGCCAGCAGCGCCGATCCCAGCACGATCCGGGGCCGCACGATGGCGGCGCGAATCACCGGCTCGATCCCGTGCCGTACAAAGCGGATCACGCGGGTTTCGTGATGGCCCTCATCGATCTCTGGGACGGACTTGGGCTCACGCACGAACAGCGCGGCCATCGCCGGTACGAAGGTAAAGGAGAAGATGAACGCACCTGCAAGGGCCAGCATGAAGGTGGCTGCCATCGGCTGGAAGGTTTTTCCTTCTACCCCTTCGAGAGTCAGGATCGGCGCGAACACCAACAGAATGATGAGCTGGCCAAAGGCGGCGGGCCTCACCATCTTGCGAGCTGCTTGCATGGCGACACCCAGGCGTTCCATCGCGGTCAGCGGCCGACCCAACTCCTGACGCCGCTGGCCGAGCATCAGTAGCGTCGCTTCGATCACGATCACCGCCCCATCGACCAGAATGCCGAAGTCGAGAGCGCCCAGGCTCATCAGGTTGCCGCTGATCCCGAACCGGTTCATGCCGATGACCGCGAACAGGAAGGACAGCGGGATCACCAGCGCAGTGATCGCCGCCGCGCGGATATTGCCGAGCAGCAGGAACAGCACTGCTATCACCAGCAGTGCGCCTTCCGTCAGGTTTGTGGCGACCGTCCTGATCGTGGCATTGACCAGCACGCTGCGATCAAGCACCGGCTCTGCGATGATGCCTGGGGGCAGCGACTGGCTGACTTGCGACAACCGCGCAGCCGCTGCCTGGGCGGCGGTGCGGCTGTTGCCGCCGGCGATCATCAGCGCGGTGCCGAGTACCGCTTCATGACCATCGCGCGTCGCCGCCCCCTGGCGCGGTGCCTGGCCGATCTCGACGGTCGCCACATCGGCGACGCGCACGACCAGACCGGCGCGATTGGCCACCGGTGCTTGGGCGAGGTCTTCCACCGTCTCGGCCAGTGCATCGGCCCGCACCACCAGACCTTCGCCGCCGCGCTGGATGAACCCCGCGCCGGCCTGGACGTTCGCGCGCTCCAGCGCCTGGACCAGATCGCTGAGGCCGAGTCCATGGGCAGCGAGCCTGGCCGGATCGGGCCGCACCGCGTATTCCTTGACATAACCGCCGGTGGTGTCGATGCCCGCCAGGCCCGGCGTAGAGCGCATCTGCGGTGCGATGATCCAGTCCTGGACCGTGCGCAAATAGGTGGCGCGCGCCTCGGGCGTGATCAGCCGTTCACCTTCCGGCGTCAGATAGACCTCGCCCTCCTGCCAGCCGGGTTGACCGGGCTCGGCGAGATTAGTGCTGTTGAACGGTATATAGTCCACCGTCCACATCAGCACTTCGCCAAGCCCGGTAGTGACCGGCGACATCACCGGAACGGCGCCCTCGGGCAAGTCTTCCTGGACTTCACGCATCCGCTCCGCGACCTGCTGGCGCGCGAAGTAGATGTCGGTCTGGTCCGTGAACACGGCGGTGATCTGAGAGAAGCCGTTGCGCGACAGTGAACGGGTGTGGGTCAGGCCAGGGATGCCGGCAAGCCCCGTTTCCAGCGGATAGGTGACCAGCCGCTCGATCTGCTCGGGCGCGAGCGCGGGCGCCACTGTGTTGATCTGTACCTGGCGGTTGGTGATGTCCGGTACCGCGTCGATCGGCAGCCGGTTCAGTTCGAGCAGGCCATAGGCGGCCACCACGGCGGCGGCGATCACCACGAACCAGCGAAAGCGCACTGAGGTTTCGATAA
>JBJHBT010000067.1:0-5327 GCA_050485645.1 Gammaproteobacteria bacterium
GGGTGTCCGCGGCCATGGATGGCCGCGGCCAAGGCGCATGGACGCTCTTCCGCCGTCCCCGAAGAAAGGGGGTTGCTCCGCCACGGCACGGCCACCACCACGCGCAACCCCGTTCATGCGTGTTCCGGGCTGGTTCCCGCGGTGAGGGATGACGCGCGATCAGGGCAGCAGCGCGGCAAGCTTGAGGCCGAGCAGATACACCGGCAGTGCCGCCACAAGGCTGTCGATGCGATCCATCACACCACCGTGGCCGGGCAGCAGCCTGCCCGTATCCTTGAGGCCGGACTGGCGCTTGAATACGCTGACGGTGAGGTCGCCGACCACGGAGATGAGCGCGGTGGCCACGCCGATGGCGACCAGCGGCGCAACCGGCCAGCCCATCAGCCGGGCAGCGACCCAGGCGACGACGGCGGCCAGCAGCACGCCGCCGGCCAGCCCCTCCCAGGTCTTGCCCGGGCTGACACGGGGCGCCAGTTTTACCCGGCCCACCGTGCGTCCGGCGACATAGGCGCCGACATCCGCCGACCAGACCAGCGCCAGCGCGGTGAATGCCAGCACCGCACCCTGCGGCGCGGCGAGCAGATAGGACAGTGCCATCCACGAGGGGATCAGCGCCGGCAGACCCGCGAGCAGAACCAGCGGTTCAGGCACGTGAACGGGATAGCGCAGCACCATGACAAACGCGGCGGCCCACCAGACCAGCGCAATGACCACCGCCACCGTGCTGGCCCCTGGCGACAGGCCCGGCAGAAGCAGCAGCAACACGGCCAGCACCAGCACGGCGTAGATGACCCGCGCGCCGCGCCGCCAGCCGCCCAGACCGGCCCACTCCCAGGCGCCCAGCACCCACAGCATCGCGAACGCCGCTGCCGCGTAGACGGCGGGGAGAAGGAATACGGCGACGATCACCGCGCTGCCGAAGATCAGCGCAGTGACGATGCGGGTGATCAGCAATTGATGGCCTCGACCTGCTCGCCTGTCTTGCCGAAACGGCGCTGCCGGTGGGCGTAGAAGGCGAACGCACGATCCAGCTCATCGGACTCGAAGTCCGGCCACAGTCGGTCGGAAAAGAACACTTCGCTGTAGGCCAGGTCCCACAGCAGGAAATTGCTGATGCGCTGCTCACCGCCGGTGCGCACCAGCAGATCGACAGCGGGCAGGCCCGCGGTGCTCAATGCGCCGGCCACGGCGGCCTCGTCGATGGCGGATGGATCGATTCGCCCGGCCACGGCATCCGCCGCCAGCCGGCGGGCGGCCCTGGCGATATCCCAGCGCCCGCCGTAGCCCACGGCGACGACCAGGTCCATGCGACCATTGTTGGCGGTGCGCAGTTCAGCCATGCGGGTCGCCTCGACCAGGCGCGGATCCAGCGACTCCAGATCGCCGATAAAACGCAGCCTGATGCCGTTGCTGTCCAGATCGCTGACTTCACGTTCCAGGGCATCGATGAACAGCGACATCAAACAGCTGACTTCGTCGCGCGGCCGCTGCCAGTTCTCACTGGAGAACGCGAACACCGTCAGCGTGCGCACACCGGCTCTGGCGCAATGCTCCACCATCATCCGCAGCGGTCTGATACCGGCCTGGTGACCGGCCTGGCGGGGCAGCGAGCGGCGGCGCGCCCAGCGTCCGTTGCCATCCATGATCACGGCAACGTGCTGCGGAACGCTGAAGACGTCCGAAGGGCGACTGGCAATGGCGACCATATCGGTGTATCCGATGCAGGCGTCAGAAATCCATGATTTCCGCTTCTTTCTCTTTCAGAAGCGCATCGACTTCCGCGACGAAGCGGTCCGTGAGCTTCTGCACGTCATCCTGTGCGCGTCGCTCCTCGTCTTCCGAGATTTCTTTCTCCTTGAGAAGATCTTTCAGGTCGCCCAGTACATCGCGACGGATATTGCGTATCGATACCCGGCCGGACTCGGCTTCGTTGCGCACCACCCGCACCATATCCTTGCGGCGCTCCTCGGTCATCGGCGGCAGCGGCACGCGGATCACCGCGCCGGCGGACATCGGCGTCAGTCCGAGGTCGGAAGTGAGAATGGCCTTTTCGATCGCCTGCACCATCTGCTTTTCCCACGGCGACACGGCCAGTGTGCGCGCATCTTCCACGGTGACCGTAGCCACACGTGTAATCGGCGTTTCGCTGCCGTAGTAGTCGACCGTGACATGCTCGAGCAGCGCGGCATTCGCGCGACCGGTGCGCAGCCTGGAGAACTCGTCCCGCAGCGCTTCGATGCTGCGCGCCATCCGCTTCTCGGCGTCTTTTTTCAGTTCATTGATCATCTGTTGGTCCCGCCAGCGACCTGTGCGGCGCCGGTCCAGTGATTGTTCACCGCCGTGCCCAGCGTTTCCCCCCGAACCAGGCGCACCAGATCACCCTCGTTGTTGAGATTGAATACGATCAGCGGCAGGTCGTTGTCGCGGCACATCACGATGGCCGTGGCATCCATCACACCCAGCTTCTCGGTCAGCACCTGATCGTAAGACAATGTGCCGTAACGTACCGCATCGGGATTCGTCACCGGATCGGCGGAATACACGCCATCCACCTTCGTGGCCTTGATCAGTACATCGGCGCCGATCTCGATGGCACGCAGGCTGGCGGCGGTATCGGTGGTGAAGAACGGGTTGCCGGTGCCGGCCGCGAAGATGACCACCCGTCCCTTTTCCAGGTGACGGATGGCGCGACGGCGGATGTAGTCCTCGCAGATCTCATGGATCTGCAGCGCCGACATCACCCGCGCCGTGCCACCGGCGCGTTCCAGTGCATCCTGTAACGCCAGCGCGTTCATCAGTGTTGCGAGCATGCCCATATGATCGGCCGTGACCCGATCCATGCCGCCTTCGGCCAGACCGGCGCCGCGGAAAATATTGCCACCACCGATGACCAGACCGACCTCCACGCCGAGCTCGATCAGTTCGACAACTTCGCGCGCAACGCGCTTGAGCATGACCGGGTCGACCCCGTACTGCTCGCTGCCCAGCAGGGCCTCCCCACTCAATTTCAACAGGATCCGCCGATAGGCGGGTTGAAAATCATTGGGGCCCTGCGCCATGGCGACCTCGTTCGTGGACTGGATGACTACCCGATACGGTGACGGATTCCGAACAGTCTAACGGCTCTGCGAAGCCTTCGCCTGCGCCATGACTTCCTGCGCGAAATCCACCTGCTCCTTCTCGATGCCCTCGCCCACTTCGTAGCGAATGAAGCGTACGACGCGCGCGCCTTCGGCTTTCAGCAGATCCCGTACCCGCCGATCCGGGTCTTTCACGAACGGCTGCCCGGTGAGTGTGATCTCGTCGACATGCTTGCGCAGACGGCCCTCGACCATCTTCGCGACGATTTCAGGCGGCTTACCCTCCTGGGCGGCCTGGGCGCTGAGAATCTCGCGTTCTTTCGCCAGCTCGTCGGCGGGCACGTCGTCACCTGATACAAAGCGCGGCGCAACGGCGGCCACCTGCATCGCCAGATCGCGGGCGAGTGCCTCGCTGCCGCCTTCCAGCTCCACGAGCACGCCAATGCGGCCCATGTGAATGTAACAACCCACCGTGCCCTTGCTGTTCAGACGTTCGAAGCGCCGTACCGAGATGTTCTCGCCCACCTTGGCCACCAGCGCCTGGCGGGCATCTTCCAGCGACTGGCCGCCAGCCTCGGCAGCCATCAGGGCTTCCACGGAATCGGTATCGCCCTTCAGGGCCACCGCCGCAACCTGTTCGACGAACTGGCGGAAGTTGTCATCCTTGGCGACAAAGTCGGTTTCCGAATTGACCTCGACCAGCACGTAACGACCCGCGCCGGGCTCTTCCTGCGCGACCACCGCGCCTTCGGCCGCCACGCGCGAGGCCTTCTTGTCGGCCTTCGCCTGGCCCGCCCTGCGCAGGATGTCGGCCGCGGCCTCGATGTCGCCCGCGGCTTCGACCAACGCGCGTTTGCAGTCCATCATGCCCGCGCCGGTGCGTTCGCGCAGTTCCTTGACCAGTGCCGGTTTGATTTCCATAGTCACAATCTCGCTTCATCAGTCTCCGGTCACGGGACAGCCTGAGCTGCCTGCCCGGGCCAGCGGCCCCGACCGGATTCGGTTGGAATGTCTAGCTCTTCTCGGCGGACTCGCCCGATTTCCCGGTGGAATCGCCCGACTCAGCGGCTACGGCCGGCTCGGCGGCCGGCGTCGGCTCAGCAGGCTCAGCAGCCGCAGCCGCAGCCGCAGCCGCAGCCGCGTCGGAGGCCGGTGTGACGGCCGCTGCCGGCTTCGCTGCGTCGTCGCCCGCCGCTTCAGCCGCTTCAGCCGCTTCCGGCACGGCAGCGCCATCACCTGATTCCGCCGCTTCCGCGGCAGGTGTGGCGCGGGGCCGGGTCCTGGCTGCCACGCGCGGGCGCTTCTTGGCCGGTGCTTTCCTGCCGCGGGTCTTGTCCGTCAGCGGACGGCCCTGCTCATCCAGCTCGACGAAGTCGTCGTCGCCGGACGGCACTTCAGGCACCGAAGCCTTGCCGGCCAGCACCGAGTCGGCCACGGCCTGCGCATACAGCAGGATCGCGCGCATCGCGTCATCGTTGCCCGGAATCGGGTAATCCACCCCATCCGGCGTGCAGTTGGTATCCACCACGGCGATCACCGGGATGCCGAGCTTGCGCGCTTCCTTGATCGCGATTTCCTCGTGACCGACGTCGATCACGAACACCGCGTCCGGCAGCGACTCCATATCCTTGATGCCGCCCAGCGCGCGCTCCAGCTTGTCGCGCTCGCGCGTGAAGCGCAGCAGCTCCTTCTTGGTGAAATCGCGTCCCGACGTGCCGGCGGCGATCTCTTCGAGTTCGCGCAGCCGCTTCACAGACTGACGCATGGTCTTGAAATTAGTGAGCATTCCGCCCAGCCAGCGCTGACTGACATAGGGCATGCCACAGCGCGCGGCCTGCTGCGAGACCGCCTCGCGCGCGGCGCGCTTGGATCCGACGAACAGCACACGGCCACCGTCGGCGACCAGGCGGCGGACAAACTCCATCGCCTCCGCAAACAGCGGCACGGTCTGTTCAAGATTGATGATGTGGATCTTGTTGCGTTCGCCGAAGATGTACTGGGACATCTTCGGGTTCCAGAATCGGGTCTGATGCCCGAAATGTACGCCAGCTTCCAGCATCTGGCGCATGGAAACGTCAGTCATTGCAGAACTCCTTGTGGGGGTTGAACCTCCACGCGACCCCTGCCTGCGACCGCGGTTCAGACCGCGGCACCCGGCCGACAGGTTGCGGCGCGTGTGTGTCGTTAATTGCCTCGAAGGCGCGCGCTTTATACCATAGGTCGGGTCCGGGATACAGCAAGGACGCC
>JBJHBT010000068.1:0-3363 GCA_050485645.1 Gammaproteobacteria bacterium
GTATCCAGGGGCACGCCGCCTCGATCAACCCCACCACTTCCAAGGAGTCACCATGAGCACGCATTTCTTCGGCGAGGGCAACATCGGCTCTGCGCCAGATTATCGCGAGTTTGCCAACGGCAACGACGAGCCGCGCCGGCTGCTGCGCCTGAACGTCTACTTCGACAACCCGGTGCCGATGAAGGATGGCACTTTCGAGGACCGTGGAGGTTTCTGGGCGCCGGTGGAACTGTGGCACCGCGACGCCGAACACTGGAGCACGCTATACCAGAAGGGCATGCGCGTGCTGGTCGAAGGCCGCACTGTGCGCGACGAGTGGGAAGACGCCGACGAGAACGAGCGCGTGACCTTCAAGATCGAAGCGCGCCGGGTTGGCATCCTGCCGTATCGCGTCGAGGATGTAACGCTGGGTGTCAAGGGACAGGCCATGGAGCAACCCCACGACGAGTAGCCGCTGCGCAGGATCGTGTGAGCGGCTGGACCAGCCGTCAGCCGCTCACCGTGCGCCAGCTCATGCACCCGTTATACCAGTGGTATAGCGCCATCCTGTTCCGCCGACATCCACTCACCCGGCCTTCGAGCACCGACCGAAAGCCGGTCTTGTGCCGATCCGGCTTGTTTGCTGTCGTGCCGCCCTTGGACCGCCATGCTGGAGCCTGACTCAGAAAGCGCCATGCCATGACGAAGGAGGCCAAGCGTGCGGGTGTATCTGTGCGAGAAACCCTCGCAAGGCAAGGACATCGCCAGAGTGTTGGGCGCCCGGCAGCGCGGCAACGGCTGCTACAGCGGTTCGGGTATCACGGTGACCTGGTGCATCGGCCATCTTGTCGAGGCGGCACCGCCTGAAACCTACGGCGAACAGTACAAGCACTGGTCCATCGAGCAGTTGCCTATTCTTCCCGAGCGCTGGCGCATCGAGGTCAAGGCCAAGACCGCCGCGCAGTTCAAGATCGTGAAGCAGTTCGTCGCCCAGGCCGGCGAGCTGGTGATCGCCACCGATGCCGACCGCGAAGGCGAAATGATCGCGCGCGAGATCATCGATCTGTGCGGCTACCGTGGCCCGATCCAGAGGCTGTGGCTGTCGGCGCTCAACGATGCGTCGATCCGCAAGGCGCTGACTCAGCTCAAGCCGGGTGGAGAAACACTGCCACTGTACTTTTCCGCACTGGCCCGTTCGCGCGCGGACTGGCTGATCGGCATGAACCTGAGCCGCCTGTTCACGGTGCTGGGTCGGCAGTCCGGGTATCAGGGTGTGCTGTCGGTCGGTCGCGTACAGACGCCGACACTGAAACTGGTGGTGGACCGCGACCGCGAGATCGCACGCTTCGTCTCCATGCCGTATTGGAGCATCGACGTCATGCTGTCCCACGCGAGTCAGTCCTTCGCGGCAAGCTGGATGCCCCCCGACGGCACCACGGATGCGGCCGGTCGCTGCCTGCAGCAGCCAGTGGCGCAGCAGGCCGCCGACCGCATCCGTGCGGGTCGTGAATCGAAGGTGCTGTCGGTGGAAACCGAGCGTGTGCGCGAAGCCGCGCCGCTGCCGTTCGACCTCGGCACCTTGCAGGAAGTGTGTTCGCGACAGCTCGGGCTGGATGTGCAGGAGACGCTGGACATCGCGCAGTCCTTGTACGAAACGCACAAGGCGACGACTTATCCGCGCAGTGACTCCGGCTACCTGCCCGAGAGCATGCTGGCCGAAGTGCCGACCGTGCTCGACGCACTGCTCGCCACTGATCCCGGCCTGCGCCCGTTGATTGACCGGCTCGACAGGACACAGCGCTCGCGCGTCTGGAACGACAGCAAGGTAACGGCGCACCACGGCATCATTCCCACGCTGGAGCCTGCGAACCTCTCAGCCATGTCGGAGAAAGAATTGGCGGTATACGCGCTGATCCGGGCGCACTACCTGGCGCAGTTTCTGCCGCATCACGAATTCGACCGCACGCTGGTAGTGCTCGACTGCGCAGGGCAATCGTTACAGGCCGTCGGCAAACGGGTGATCGTGCCTGGCTGGCACCTGGCACTCCCCGGCAAGGGGCAGGATGCGGCGGACGACGAGTCGGCCCAGCGCAGCCAGATCCTGCCGCCGCTGGACATCGGAGCGCGCTGCGGTGTCGAGCAGGTCGAACTGAAGGCACTGAAGACGCTGCCCCCCAAGCCTTACACCCAGGGCGAGTTGATCAGGGCGATGAAGGGTGTCGCCAAGCTGGTCACCGATCCACGGCTGAAGCAGAAGCTGAAGGAGACGACGGGCATCGGCACCGAAGCCACGCGCGCCGGCATCATCAACGGCCTGTTGGTTCGCGGCTATCTGGTGAAGAAGGGCCGCGCCATCCGCGCGTCGGATGCGGCCTTCACACTCATCGACGCGGTGCCGGCGGCGATCACCGATCCCGGCACGACGGCGATCTGGGAACAGGCGCTGGACATGATCGAGGCCGGCCAGATGACGCTGGACACCTTCATCGACAAGCAATCGGCCTGGGTCGCGCAGTTGGTTCAGCAATATCGAGGCACCGTCCTGTCGATCAAGCTGCTCGAAGGACCGGCCTGCCCGGTGTGCGGTGCGGCGACGCGCCAGCGCAACGGCAAGAACGGTGCCTTCTGGTCGTGCAGCCGCTATCCCGACTGCAAGGGCACGCTGCCGGCCGAATCCTCGACGGGCAGGCGCAGGGCTTCGCGCCAGCGGCGCGCGGCGCCCAAGGCGTCCTGATGCCAACGAACCCCTCTGCCGCGCCGGGATTTCACTGACGGCGAGGCAAACCGTCCCGCGCCCCGTGGGACTCCCCAGCGCGCGTCTCCTTCTGCAACGGTGTGCGCGTTCCGCTTGGCCGATACAGGCCACGGGACGAGAAGGTCGTTTCTCCACGAATGGCGCTCGCCGCCATTCCATTGATCGCTGTTCCTTCCGTTGATCGCGAGGGGTCTCCTGACGACTTGCCGACCCTCCGGCGCTGCGCGAATCGTCAGGAGACCCCTCGGGTCCACGGTACTCGGTGCCGGTGCCCGCCGGCGAAACAACGGGTTCCTTTTGTGCGCGGATGTGTGCCAGAGGTTTCCGGCCCCAGCCACGAAACGGGTCGGGTGAGATTGCTGGACCAGCGGCAGGCTTTGACGACGGCCACGCCCTGCAACAGCCCACGGGTGGTGATTCCTCCCCGCCGAAGGCTCCCGCCTTCGGCTGCTTTTCCCTTCACGCCAGCGTTCGCTGCGCCGACGCACCACGCTCGGCAAGCAATCGGGCGATCACCGCGAGCGGATTTCGGCTCGCCAATGCACGCCAAGCCTCCGAACCTACACCCCATGCGCGCTGACCTCCGTCAGCACCATGCCCAGGCAGCTTCGGTCTTCAAAGCTGCGGCG
>JBJHBT010000068.1:3373-5053 GCA_050485645.1 Gammaproteobacteria bacterium
ATCCAGTCCGCTTCGCATCGCTCCTGCGGACGATCGCCATGTCCTGGCGACGATGCTTCGTTCCACCCCACGGGAATCCGCTTCATCCCGTCGGGATGTGGCGCTTCCCATCCCTTCATAGGAGAGCACCATGTCCTTCGATCCTGTCGCACTCAAGCCCACAGGCCCTTCGGGTTTGCTGGCGCTGGCGTATGTGGGCAAAAGCCTGCCCTTGCAGGTGCTGCGCAGTGCCGCCGGGCACTACATCGGCACCTTCGACGACGACGGCCCCGTCTCCCGCGAGTCCGTCGAGTATTTCCCGAGCCACGAGGCCGCTCGCCATGCCCTGGAAACCGGCGCATGGACGCAGCGCCAGTACCCGTGATCCCCATCCATCTATCATCAGGAGAACCTCGTCATGAATCCGATGAGCGAGCAGGCGATCTTTGACGAGATCGCGCGCAACGATCTGCACTTCTCGAAAGCCCCCGACGCCTTTTTCCACGCCTGGAAGCGCGGCGTCGAACTGGTCGGCCCCGGCCTGTTCGGCAACGGCACGCAGGAATGTCTGAACCTGGCCGTGGACAAGTGGGACTTGTGCCCGAACGTCGCTGTCATCAGGAAGACCATCGGCGCCATGAGTTCCGGCGAAAGGGTCCTTCTCGCCGCGATGGTGAGCTTCTACAACTCCAAGGACGGCGGTGCGCTGCTCAAGCGCGTTGGCGTCCACGGCCTGGCCGACCTGGGCGGCCTGGACCTGGAGCGACGCAAGATCATCGCCGCGCTGATCCTCAACTACACCGGCTGGTAACAGCACCTGCGGACCGTCATCCGTGACGGGCACCGTTTCTTTCCTCCCTCTGGGGTCGATCCCCGGCAGGGGATCGGCTCCGCCTTTCCTCTACTGGAGAACCATCATGAACCCCACTGCCAATCCCGTTTCCAATCCCTTCGTCCGTGGCTACAACGGCCTTTCCATTCAGCGAATGATCGCCATCGCCTACGATGACGACTGCCCGCTGACCTATCTTCCGCTGCACGCCTCGCAGTCCCATCTGCGGGACGACCAGATCCAGCGTTTTGAATGCGTCTTCTGCGACGACTTCACCTTGATCACTCAAGGCCAAGCCGTGCCGGATGAACTGGACGCTCAATGCCGGAACCATGGCATCGCGCGCACGGTGATCTATGCCGTCATGGCGGACGACTTCGGGACGCCAGTGCATGTCGGCGATACCTATTCCGAGGAAGCCGCCCGCGACGTGGTGCGGCGTCTGACCTTCGACACCGGCCACTACAGCCGATGCTGGGAGATCAGTTCCGGGCACCTTCCCGAGGAAACGATGCAGTACCTCGAAGACCTCGCGGACACATCCACGCTCACCGGCCTGTTGTTTGAAGCCTTCAGGATTCCCGACAGCGATGCCGTGGGCGTGAAGTTGATCGCTACGCCCTGGACCGACGCCAATCTCGAAATCGCCGATGGCCGCAATGCCCAGGCGCTGCACAACGATCAGACGGATGCGTGCGTCCCCACGCCGCTGCTGAACGTGATGCACCTGGCCGCCATGGCGGACGTGCGCATACTGGTCTTCGATCCGAACGCCGCGATACTGGACGGCCTGCCTGTCTATGAAGACTGACCCTCTCCACCTTGAGCCCCTTCACGGGGCTCTTTCTCTTTGTGCCCCACAGAAATAG
>JBJHBT010000069.1:0-4610 GCA_050485645.1 Gammaproteobacteria bacterium
GCCATGGATGGCCGCGGCCGAGGCGCATGGATGCTCTTCCGCCGTCCCCGAAGAAAGGGAAATGCCCCGCCACAGCCCGGCCACCACAAACCTCAACTCCGATCACACCCCCATCGGTAACGGGTCCGGCCCGTCGCGGATTCGGGTTATCGCTCGATGGCTTCGAAATCCAGCGCTGGCCGGTCACCTCGACGGGAGTACAGATGCTCGCTGCTCATATCCGCCAGCGCGCGATCGCGTTCCTCAACCGTGGCGTACCAGTGCAGTTTTTCCCAGTCCTGGCCGATCAGACGGCTGAAGCTGTCACCACGCGGCAGGGTGACGCGGATGCCGTAGCGCCCGGGTGCATCCGGCCGGCGCGGCAGGTTGTGGTCGTGACAGAGCTTGGTCTGCATCGTCTGGCGGCTGTCCGCATCGGTCAGGGGGCGCAATGATACCTCAGTGTTCCGCGGGGCGACCCGTCCGCCCCTGCTACAATTCGCGCCAGTGGTCAGAACAGCCAATGAAGCAGAGTATTTCGTGGTCGGCGGCCCCGTGCAGGCCGACCGTGGCTGCTATGTAGAGCGCGACGCCGACTTCGCGCTCGAACAGGCCATTCGCGATCAGCATTTCTGTTATGTGCTGGCGCCGAGGGCGACAGGCAAGACCAGTCTGATGGCACGCACGGTACGTGCGCTGCGCAGTGAGGGACAGCTGGCGGCCGTCGTCGATCTCACCCAGATCGGGGCGCGATCGGAAAGTGCTGACGCCGGGCGCTGGTACTACAGCATCGCCTACCGCATTCTGCGCGAGCTGCGACTGAAGGTGGACCTGCAGTCCTGGTGGCAGGAAAAAAGCACGCTGATGAGCGAGCAACGGCTCGCCGAATTTTTCTGGGACCTGGTGCTCAGCAATACCACCGAGCCGGTCACGGTGTGTTTCGATGAAATCGAACGCGTGCTGGAACTGTCGTTCGCCGATCAGCTGTTCGCCGCCATACGTACCTGCTATGCCCGCCGTGCGACGGAACCGGATTACGCACGCCTGAACTTCGTGGTGCTGGGCGTTGCCAACACCACTGAACTGTGCCCCGATGCCAGCCTGTCGCCGTTCTCGGAAGGCGTGGCGATCCAGCTGCCTGACTTTACGCTCGAGCAGACGTACGCGCTGGAGGCCGGACTGGGCCACAACCACGACCATGCCCGCGCGGTGCTTCAGTCGATTTACGGCTGGGCAGGCGGTCAGCCCTATCTGACACAGAAACTTGCGCGCGGTACGGTTCGCCGTGGCGGTCAGCTGGAACACGTGGAAGTCGCCGTCCGGGAGCGCTTCCTGGCGCGGGGCACGATTCGGGAAGAACCGCTGCTCAGCCACGTGCGGGCGATGCTGACTCGCCGTGGTCCGCACAATCGCTATGCGCTCATGCTGCTGCTGCGCATTGCCAGGCGGCTGCCGGTGCAGGACGAGCCTGGTTCGCGTTCGCGCATGGCGCTGAAGCTGTCCGGTGTGGTGACGGCGGACCGTGACGGGCGACTGGATTACAGCAACCGCATTTTCCGGCGCGTGTTCAATATTCGATGGATACGCTCCGTGCAGCCGTTCAACTGGCGCTCGGCGGGTCTCGCCGCGGCGGCGGCGGTACTTCTTGTGCTGATCTCAGTCTGGTACACGCAGTATCTGCCGCAACCGCACATCCAGGCACTGGCCGCAGCCGCCGGGCTGACCGAGGCCGAGGAAGCCCACCGTCGCATCCGTCGTCTGCCCGGCTACGGCAGGCTCGCCGATGAGATGCTCGAGGCCAAGCTCACGACGTGGGCCATGCAGTCGCAGTCCGTGGCGGATCTGTTCGCCTACACTGACGTGTTGCGCGAGCTGCCTTCACGAGCTGCGATGGCCGACCGGCTGATGGGCCAGTTCTGGCTGCAACGTGCGCGCGAGGAGATGCGCGCGGAGCATCGTGATCGTGCCCTTGTGTACGCCACGGAGGCGCTGCCGGGCGGCGAACCGGAGGCGCGGCAGCTGGTGGCCGAGCTGATCGGCACCGACTTCCCGCATCTGCGCAGAACGCTGCATCTGCCGGCCGCAACATCCCGCTGGGAAGCCGACTGGCCACGGGATGCACTGACACTGGTCGATGCCGGTGCGCGTGTGCAGCGCGTCGCCCTGCACACCGGCGCGGATGCCGCACAGGTGACGTCCTCCGCGCCTGCCCCGGCAGCGGCGGCCTATTCCGCCTTGCAGCAGGTGCCACTGCGACGCGAGTTGAGTATCGACGAATCCGGTCCGGCCGGTGCGATCGAACTGTCGGTGGCGATCGATCATCCGGATCCGGGTGAACTCAGGCTGCAGCTGGAAGCGCCGGACGGCTCGGTTGCACCGCTGTCGCTTGACGCGGGAGATCACGAGCCGCCCGGGCATTATCTGTTCAGCAGCGATGCGGTTTCCGCCCTCGCCACACTGACGCAGCGCGAGCGGCAGGGTGTGTGGCGTCTCACGGTAGCGGATCGGCGCGCCGGCCAGACCGGCTCACTGGCAGGCTGGGCACTGCGGTTCGCACCCGGCGATACCGTCGTGCAGGACGTTCCGGACGCACCGCTGGACATCCCCGATCCGCAGCGTACCGAGCTGGTTGACCTGACGCTGGATGCACAGGGCGCGGTGGTCGCGGCACGGCCCGTGCGGCCGGGAATCGTCGGCTCCATCGCGCTGTGGCACGTGGTCGACGGGACGCTGCTGGCTGATATCGAAGTCGAGACGCTGCCGGATCGGCTGCTGTTCGCCGCCGATGGGACGCGACTGGTCGCCATCGGCGGGCGGGATGTGCGGATCTGGGAGGTGGACGGCGGCCGCGAGATCGCCCGGTTCGAATTCAGCAGAGGGCATGCCCTGCCGCCGGCCGTCAGTGCCGACGGTGCCTATCTGATGGTCGCGGAGCGCTCGGCTTCCGGGCCGCCGTCGTTCACCCTGCTGCGGGCGGACACCGGAGTGTCCGTGGCCGCATTTGTCGGATTCGCCGACATCGATCAATGGGTTCTGGGTGCGCAGGCCCGCTATCTCGCGCTGCTTGGTCCGGGGCGCAGTGTCCGCGTCGTCGATCCACGCCGTCGTGACATGCTCACCGAACTGCGTCATGACCACGACGTTGCCCGCATCGTCGCCATTGCCGGCGGTGAGCGGGTGGTGACGGTGGACGACGGTGGCCTTGTGCACGCGTGGTCCCTGGCCGACCGGTCGCCTGATGGCGTGCCGCGCAAGCTGCTGGGCACGACCAGCGATCCCGCCAGCATGGCGGTGGCGCGGTCGCAGCCGGTGATCGCTTTCGCGTCGCCGGACGGCTATGTGGTGGTGCGTGATCTGGAACGCCTGTATCAGTCCACGGCATTGCGTGTGGAGCGGTCGGGTGTGCCGCTGACGATCCGGCTGGCTGCCGATGGTAGCCAGCTGCTGACCGGGCGTGGCAACCGGGTGCGGCTCTGGCAGCTGCCTGAACGCCCAACGGAAACAGTGGCTGAAGCCGACGAGCTGACCGCGCTGGCTTTGGATGAGCACGGTCGGTTCGCATCGCTCGGCTTTCGCGACGGCACGGTGCGTGTACGCAGTGCCAGCGCCCTCGAGCGAGCCCCGATGGCCGAGCCGCCCGTGGACTACATCGGGCACCGCGGCGCGGTCACCAGTCTGGCGGTGCGCACCGAACACAGTCTTGTGGTCAGCGGCGGTACCGATGGCAATGTCCGTGTCTGGGATCTGGCCAGTGTCGCGCCGGCACCGCAGTTGATGCGCCATCGTTCAGGCCCGATACATGCCGTTGCCATCGCCAGTGACGGTGAGCGTGTTGCCGGCGCCGCCGACGGTTCGGTCCGCGTCTGGCGTATCGCCGATGCCGTGGTCACGGCGGAGATTCCCGTGAACGGTGCCGCGGTGGGGGTGGCATTCGCGCCGGATGCGGCGGTGCTGGCCATCGGCGACAGTGCGGGCAATGTTTACATTGGAGAACCCGGCGGGGCGATGGCGATACGCTCCGCGCGGGCCCAGGGCGCTGTCAGGGCGCTGGCTTTCACGCCGGACGGGCGCTGGCTGGTCAGCGGTGACGACGCCGGCAGCGTGCAGTTGTGGGATGCGCTGACGCTGGAACCCATCGGCCAGCCGTACTCGTTTCTGCATCCCGTGCGCTGGCTGCGTTTTACGCCCGATGGTTTGACCCTGCTGGTGCAGACCGACCACTGGATGCATCGCGTGGCGACCAGTGGCGCGCAGCTGCAGGTGCTGGAAAGCCGCATGATGGCACCGGGCGTGGAGGCGGGTGCGGCGCCGCTCACGGCCGATGGCATGCGCGTACGGCTGATCAGCGGCCGTACCAGTGGCCGGATCGCGTTGCATGAAGTGGCGATGGAGCGCCCCGCGGCGCTGTCGGCCGATTTCGAACCGGCGCTGCTGGAACGCGACTGGGCCGCCGCGCTGGGACTGACGATCGGTCCGATGGGCGCCATTCGTGTCGATGGCGTCCGCTAGCAGCCTGTCGGGCTGACGTTCCGCATCAGTAGGCGGAATGAGTAACTGGTGTTCTGAATCATCGGTCTTCTCGGGACGGGTGACTGACGAAGGTGGAACAGGCTCGAAACAGTCAGGCCGAA
>JBJHBT010000070.1:0-4516 GCA_050485645.1 Gammaproteobacteria bacterium
ATTCTGAGCGTCACGCCGTTCGAGAAAGTGCCTCTATATCAACTGCTTATCGAGTCGGCGGACGTCGAAAATCCGGCCCCAGACCCTAACCAACTGAATTTGTTATGAAACGTGTCGGACAGTAGTGTCAGAAGGCCAGGACTCGCCGCAGCGCTGGCGATCGTCACGGCATTGCTTGTCACGGTTGCCGTCGCCGCCGTCTCGGTATTCGGCATCCAGACTTTGAAGCGGCTGGCCGAAGCCGAAGCGCTGGCACGCGTGGAGCTCGGGCTCTCAACGGCGCGCGAAGCGGTACGCCAGAGCAGTGAAGACCTGGTCACCGCCAGCATCGTGCTCGGCGAGCGACCCACGCTGCAGCGCCTTCTGCAATCCAGTGAAACCGAGCCGCTCGTCCCTTATCTGACGAGATACTGCGACGGCGCCGCGTTTGATGGTTGCGCCGTGGTGCGTGGCCGCAATGCGGTGGTCACGATCGGTCAGGGTCTGGACTGGTCGCTGATCTTGGCTGCAGCTGCCGAACAGAGTGAAGGCTTTTTCGTCACCGGCGCTGCGCCCGGCGTCGCCCTGCTGGGTGGGCAGGCGCCGGCCATCGGCCATGATGGCGTGTGGGTACTCGCGGTGCGCCGCATGGATGGCACCTATGCCGCTCGACTCACCGAACGCGTCGGCCTGGAGGTCCAGGTAATCGATTTTGCGTCGTTTCGTGCCGGCCAGGGCGAGTTCGGGGTGCTGGATTCGGATGCGCTCGCGCGCAGCGAGACTGTGTCCACACGCATCGATGCGCGCGGCGTGTATGCGGCAAGTCAACCACTGGCTGCCGCCACCGGCGAAACCATAGCGCTGCTGCACACGCTGCTGCCCGCAGACCGCGTCATGAGCCGCGTCAATCGGATGACGAACCGCATTCTGCTGATGGCCCTAATCGTTGCGGTGATCGCCACCACAGCGGGCGTGCTGATCGGCCGCATCTGGCTGGTCGACGTGGAGCGACTCACTGAAGCTGCGCGCCGGCTGGCCGGCGGTGACCTTGCCACCGCCATGCCGGTCACCGGCGGGCCCGAAATCAGCGTGCTCGCGCACACCATGGAAGAGATGCGCCGCAATCTTGTTGACCTCACCTCCGAGCTGCGCCGTCGCGAAGCCGAAGCGCAGGCGGTGCTCAGCGGCATCGTCGAAGGTGTGTACGCCGTCGACGAAAGCCGTCGCATCCGGTTCCTGAACTCCCAGGCAGAGAAGCTGCTGAACATTTCCAGCGAAGACGCCACGGGACGCTTCTGCGGCGATGTGCTCAAACCGCTTGCCGACGATCAGGGCCGCCGGCCGTGCGACGTGGCCTGCCCGATTCTGCGCGCACGACGCAAGGGATCAGCTGACGCCATTGAACGCATCGTGCCCCGCGAAGGTGGTCGCCAGCGTCGAGTGGTGATCGCCAGTGCTGCACCCACCGAGGGATTGCAGGTGCAGGTGCTGCGTGATGAGACGGAACTGGAGGCCGTACGCCGGACCCGCGATACTGTGCTGGCCAACATTTCTCACGAATTTCGCACCCCGCTGGCGGCGCAGCTGGCATCGATCGAGCTGCTCAGTGATGGACTCGGAAAAATGCCCATCGAAGCGCAACGCGAGCTGGTCGCATCCGTGGAACGCGGCGGGCAGCGTCTGACATGGCTGATCGACAATCTGCTGGAAAGCGTGCGCATCGAATCCGGACAGCTCGCCATCCGCAGTCAGGAACTGCGACTGGCAGACGTCGTGCAGGCCGCGCGTGATCTGATCGAGCCACTGATCACGCAGCGCGGCCAGCAGCTGGACGTCGCCTCACTCGCCGAGCTGCCGGTGATTCAGGGTGATGAGCAGCGACTCACGCAGGTCGTGGTCAATCTTCTGGCAAACGCCAGCAAGTTCGCACCGGAGGGCAGTACGATCCGCATCGGCGGCACAGTTACCGCCCCGGAGACATCGGCTTTCGGCAGCGGCGGCGGTGGCATTGGAAGCAAACTGGGCTCGATCCATTTGTGGATAGATGACGAGGGGCCGGGGCCGGACGACGTCAATGACGACGCGCTGTTCGAACAGTTTCACCGCTCCGGGGGTGAAGACCCGGATGAGAGCGGACTGGGGCTGGGGTTGTATATCGTACGGTCCATCGTCGAACGCCATGGAGGTCGCGTTTCCCTGTCCAGGACGGACGAAGGCAGAACACGCGCGCTCGTGACACTGCCGCGTGGAGAAAAACGATGAAGATCCTGCTGGTCGACGACGACCTGGACCTGATCGCCATCACGGCATTCGCCCTGCAACAGGCAGGGTTCCTGGTCGTAAAAGCCAACGACGGTGTTGCCGCACTGAAAGCCTTCCAGAGCGAGCAGCCAGATCTCGTCGTGCTCGATATCAATATGCCCCGCATGGACGGATTCCAGCTGGTGGAGAAACTGCGCGAACACAGCGAAACGCCGATTCTGGCGCTGACCGTGCGCAGCGAGGAAGAGGATGTGGTTCGCATGCTGGGACTGGGGGCGGATGACTATCTGACCAAGCCTTTCAGTCCCAAGGTACTTGTCGCGCGCATCAGGGCGCTGTTGCGCCGGGTAGGAATAGAGAGCGAAGGCACCGTGTCTTTCGGGAAGCTGATGCTCAACACCGAGGATCTCACCTTATCCGGATTGCCAACGACTGCGGACGAGCCTTTGCGACTCACCCCGCTGGAAGCGCGTTTTCTGCATCTGCTGATCGCGCAAGGCGGTCACACCGTACCCACAGAACGCATCCTGGTGCATGTCTGGGGCAACCGCGCCGGTGGAAACCGACAGTTGTTGAAGCAACTGGTGCACCGTCTGCGGCAGAAGGTGGAAGCGGATCCGGCCGAGCCCAGACTTCTGCGTACTGTTCCGAATGCCGGCTACGTGCTGGACAAGGACTCTGCCGGTTAGAGACTCCGCCGCTTAGGCCGTCAACTCATTTGCTCCCGCGCGTCGCCCGAATGGCATCACCCGGAATGCCTTGTCCTCGCGCACATCCAGCAACCTCACCGCCAGCCTTGCTGCCTGCTGTCGCAACTCAGGCGCCGCCGTGTGTTCCCACCAGTGGGGCCTGCATGCAGGGCCCAGAAGATACAGCCCCTCGATGGGTCCGGCGCGGCCAAACACCTCGCCGTCCGGCGCACTGACATAGCCCAGGCCGAGCGGATCTTTGAGCAGCAGACCACGGTCCACGAGATGATTTTCCAGCGTGCGCGCACCGCGGCGCGCAAAGCTCGGTCCCGTACAGTTGATCACCCAGTCGTAATTTTCCCTGACCGGCTGCACGTCACCCTTGAGCGCCTGCGCAACCGAGATAGTGTCAGCCGCCTGAACCGCATCCGTCACACGCCCCTTGCGTACGCTCAACCGCCCGCAGGCCTGCATGGCATCGATGGCCGCAGCCGGTTGCGGCGCCACGCGATGTCGTGACACCTCCCAGAAAGGTCGGATCCAACGCAGGAAGCGCTGCCGTTCGTTGACGCTCAGGCGCGACCACAGATCCGGTGTCACCGGCCGCAGTGCGTCAACCACCGGATGCCAGGAAAGTCCCTGCTCGCCGGCTAATCGCATGGTGTGGCGTATGGCGCGAATCACCTGCCGCAAGCCGCCACGTGCCAGCGCGGCACACAACTGCTTGTGCAGGAGTCTGGGCAGCGCTTCGTTCGCGGCAATGTGAGGTCGCGGCAGCAGTCCGCGACGGGACAACGCATGAATGGTGCCGCGATGGCTATAACGGTTTAGTGCCAGTGCCACATCGATCATCGTCAGACCTGTACCCAGCAGAAGCACGCGGTCAGTCGGCCCGACCAATGCCAGCTGTGTGAAGTCCCACGGGTTTCGCAGGTATCGCTTTGCGCTCGCAGGCAGCTTGTCGACCAGCGGGTCATCCGGCATTGCATGGCCGGTTGCGAGCACCACGGTGTCGCAGTCGATACGCTGACCGTCGTCGACAACGACTTCAAAACCTGCGGCGCGCTCCACGATGTCGCAGACCCGGGTCTGCCCATACGCCGCGAACTGCGGGCGGTTCTGTGAAGTGTGCATCAGCGCTTCGATCAGCCGGTCCTCGACATAGTCTCCAAACAGGCGGCGGGACACGAAGGCGTCGGCCGTTGTGGGCCGTCCGGCATGCTCAAGCCAGCGCAGGAAATCACCCGGATCATCCTCGAACAGGCTCATTTCGCCCGCCGGCGTATTCAACAGGTGCGCATCCACCGGCGTGCCATAAGCTATGCCGCGGCCAAGACGGGCCCCGGATTCAATCAGGGTGATGCGAAGTCGGGCATCGCCGCGCCTGAGCAGTTGCACGGCCAGCGCAACGCCGCTGAACCCGCCGCCGACGATAGCTACGTGGTGATTGCGCATCGGTTCTCCCGCAAGGTCGAAAGTCTGCTGACTGAAGTGTCGTGGGGGGGGGGGGGGGGCGCCCCCCCCCCCACCAACAACAAAACCCGCACACCGAAAAGCAGAAGAGGGGGGGAAAAAAGGAATAAAAA
>JBJHBT010000071.1:0-3918 GCA_050485645.1 Gammaproteobacteria bacterium
CCCTGCCTGCGACCGCGGTTCAGACCGCGGCACCCGGCCGACAGGTTGCGGCGCGTGTGTGTCGTTAATTGCCTCGAAGGCGCGCGCTTTATACCATAGGTCGGGTCCGGGATACAGCAAGGACGCCCATCGGCCGGCGCGATCCCGGTGACTTCACACCCCGACCACGGCGGCCCCGGCTTCCAACCCGCAAGCGCACGGCAGATCAGAACATGACGGTAACGATCAAGACGCCTGAAGAACAGGACAAGATGCGTGTGGCCTCGCGCCTCGCAGCCAGCGTGCTCGACATGATCGGCGAGCATGTGAGACCCGGTGTCACAACCGGCGAACTGGACAGCATCTGTCACGAATTCATCGTCGGCACGCTCGATGCGATTCCGGCACCGCTCAACTACAAGGGCTTTCCGAAGTCCATCTGCACGTCGGTGAATCACGTGGTCTGCCACGGCATTCCCGGCGACAAAAAGCTCAGGGCCGGCGACATCGTCAACATCGATATCACCGTGATCAAGGACGGTTATCATGGCGATACCAGCCGCATGTACTTTGTCGGCGAACCGACGGTGCTGGCCGAACGCCTGAGCCGGGTCAGTTTCCAGAGCATGTGGGAAGGTATTCGTGCCGTGCGCCCCGGCGCCACGCTCGGCGACATCGGCCATGCCGTACAGACCCATGCCGAAAAGCACCGCTTCTCCGTGGTGCGCGAATACTGCGGCCACGGCATCGGACGGATATTTCATGAGGACCCGCAGGTTCTGCACTACGGCAAACCGGGCACGGGCATGAAGCTGATGCCCGGCATGACGTTCACCGTGGAACCGATGATCAATGCCGGACGCCGCGATACGCGGCTGCTGTCCGACGGCTGGACGGTGGTCACCAGGGACCACTCGCTGTCGGCGCAGTGGGAGCACACCGTGCTGGTAACCGACACCGGCGTGGAAGTGCTGACGCTGAGTCCGGCCGGCCTGGTCGAAGGCAGCGAACCGGATGGTTCGACCGACCGGGAAGTGGCAGGTTGACCATGCACGGCGATGACAACGAACGCCGCGCCGGCGACACCGGCAGCCCGGCATCCGCATCCGCATCCGCATCCGCATCCGCATCCGCGGCAGCATCCAACGCCGACGGCGCCACACTGCTGGACACGGCGCTGCTGGATCGCGCGCTGGCCGACGGTGCCAATACCGTGCCCCTGGTGCGCAAGGCGCTGCAGTCGGCGCAGCAGGATCTCGACCAACGTTTTCACCGCAATGAACCCATCGAATCGCTGGTGCGGAAGCGGGCGCGGATCATCGACCAGGTGATCGTTGCCGCCTGGCGGCGCTACTGTGGCCCGTTGTGCCAGGCCAGCGATCTGCTCGCCGTGGGTGGCTACGGTCGTGGCGAACTGCATCCGCAGTCGGACATCGACCTGATGCTGCTCCTGGGCGCGGACTGCCGTCCGGCCGCCGATGAACATGTCGGTGCTTTCCTCACCTTCCTGTGGGACATCGGCCTTGAGGTGGGTCACAGCGTACGCACGCTGGACGATTGCGAAACCGAAGCCGACAAGGACGTCACCGTACTGACCACGATGATGGAAGCCAGGCTGCTGGACGGCGCGGGCACGCTGTTCAACGAGCTGCCGCAGCGCATAGGACCGCAGCGCATGTGGGATGCACCGGCGTTCTATCGCGCCAAGGTCGACGAACAGATCGAACGTCACCATCGCCATCATGACACCGCCTACAACCTGGAGCCCAACGTCAAGGGCAGCCCGGGCGGACTGCGCGACATCCAGACCATCGCCTGGATCGCGCGCCGACATCTGGGCGTGCGCGATCTGTCGGACCTCGTAACGCACGAGTTCCTCACCGACGGTCAGTTGCGCATCCTGACCAATGGCCGCGCATTCCTGTGGCGCGTCCGCTACGCCCTGCATGTACTGACCGGCCGTCGCGAAGATCGCCTGCTGTTCGATCACCAGATCAAACTGGCGCAGATGCTGGGCTACGAGGATGCCACCTTTACGCTGGCGGTGGAGCAGCTGATGCAGCGCTACTACCGCACCGTGATGGAACTCAGCCGCCTCAACGAAATGCTGCTGCAGCTGTTCGAGGAAGCGATTCTGCTGGATCGCAATGAACCGCCGCTGCCGCTGGGACCGCGCTTCCAGGCACGCAACGGCTACCTGGAAGTCGTGCACGACCAGGTGTTCGCGAACGAGCCGTCGGCGCTGCTGGAAATATTCCTGCTGCTGGAGCAAAACCTCGACCTGAAGGGTGTCGCCGCGCGCACCATCGCGCTGATCAAGCAGCACCTGTGGTTGATCGACGAGGAGTTCCGTCAGAACCCGCGTCATCACCGCCTGTTTCTGGATATCCTGCGCGCACCGCAGGGCGTGACCCGCACGCTCAAGCGCATGAACACCTATGGCGTGCTCGGGCTTTACATTCCGGCATTCGGCCGTGTCGTCGGACGCATGCAGTACGACCTGTTCCACGCCTACACCGTCGATGCGCACACGCTGTTCGTGGTCGAGAACCTGCGCCGTTTTTCGCTGCCGCGCTTCGATCACGAATTCCCGCAGTGCAGCCAGATCATGCAGCGGCTGGAGAAGCCGGAGATCGCCTACCTGGCCGGGCTGTTTCACGACATCGCCAAGGGCCGCGGCGGCGATCATTCGGAGCTTGGCGCGGTGGATGCCGAATCGTTCTGTCTGGAACACGGCATGAGCCGCTACGACGCACGCCTGGTCGCATGGCTGGTGGCCAACCATCTGCTACTGTCGCTGACCGCGCAGAAAAAGGACCTCAACGATCCGCACGTCATCGCCGACTTCGCTGAACTGGTCGGCGACGAGACGCATCTGGATTACCTCTTCGTGCTCACCGTCGCCGACGTGCGTGGCACCAACCCGAAGATCTGGAACTCGTGGAAGGAAACGCTGTTTTCCGAGCTCTATCACGTCACCAAGCGCGCACTGCGGCGCGGCGCCGAGAACCCGATCGACAAGGAAGAGCTGATCAGCGAAACCCAGACCCGGGCTGAACGCCTGCTGACCGACAGCGGCATTGCACCGGAAGTCTGGCAGCCGGTATGGGCGCACCTGACCGAGGAATACTTTCTCCGCCATCGCCCCGAGGAAATCGCCTGGCATGCCGAAGTGCTGGCCAGCCACAACGGCCCGGCCGATGTGCTGGTGGAGGTGAACGAGGTCATCGCCGGCGGACTGACGGCCGTCGTGGTGTACGGACCGAAACAGATCCATTCCTTCAAGCGCGCCACCGCGCTGCTCGACGAACTGGGCCTGAACATCGTCGATGCGCGGATCGTGCCGGTCACCGAAGACCACAATCTCGACACCTACTGCGTGCTGGAGAACGACGGCAGCCCGATCACCGAACGCCGGCGGCTGGATGAGATTCGCGGCCGCCTGCTACGCGCGCTGACCGCGCCCGAATCGGCAACACTGAAAGTCACCCGCCGTGCACCGCGACAGGTACGCATGTTTTCCACGCGCGTGCAGGTGGCGATCTCCACCGACACCGCGAATCGGCGCACCGTGATCGAACTGGTGGCCGGCGATCGGCCGGGTCTGCTATTCCAGGTGGCAAAGCTTCTCGAAAAGCACAATGTCGCGCTGCAGAACGCCAAGGTCGCCACCATCGGCGAACGCGCCGAGGACGTATTCTTCGTCACCGACGAAAACGGTGAACCACTGAATCAGGAAGGCGCGGAACAGCTGCGCGCCGCGCTGGAACTTGAGCTGTCCGATGCGGCGGCATAGCAACCCGGATGCTTCATGAGCGGTTTTGTGCGTGGCGTTGTCCAGGCCGGGTCGGGTCGGGCCGTGGCGGAGCATCCCCCTTTTTTCGGGGACGGCGGAAGAGCGTCCATGCGCCTCGGCCGCGGCCATCCATGGCCGCGGAC
>JBJHBT010000072.1:0-3760 GCA_050485645.1 Gammaproteobacteria bacterium
ACCTGGCGGTTGGTGATGTCCGGTACCGCGTCGATCGGCAGCCGGTTCAGTTCGAGCAGGCCATAGGCGGCCACCACGGCGGCGGCGATCACCACGAACCAGCGAAAGCGCACTGAGGTTTCGATAATGAACTTGAACATGGGTTGCTTCCTCAGTGGCTGTGTTCGGCCTCGCCTTTGGCGAGTTCGGCTTTTAAGAGGAAGGCGTTGATCCCAACGATGCGCTCTGAGCCATCAAGCCCGTTCAGTATCTCGATATGGCCGCCAGCTTGACGGCCAGCGAGCACCGGCGTTGCCCGGAAGCCTTCGTCAGTGGCGACGAACACCACCGATCGCCCGTCCACCGTTTGCACCGCGTCGGCGGGGACGGTCAGGCCATCTTCCTGCCTATCGGTAACAATGACCCCCGTCACTGGCGAGCCGGCGGGTGGCAGGACGCCCGAAACCGGACGAGCCCGGATGAGGGTGGCATTGCCTTGCTCACGCACATTGGCGGCCACCCCTAATACCACCGCTTCGAAATCGCCGGAGGGGCTTCTGACTTCGATGCGAGATCCGGAGATCACCTGCGCCGCCAGGGCCGGTGGCGCGGTGAAGACGAGTTCGGTCTGCGCGGGATTGGAGACCTCCGCGACGCCACCACCGGCAGCGACGAATCCGCCCGGCGTGACTTGGACTGTGCCGACAACACCCGCGATCGGGCTGACGATGGCGACACGGCCCTGTGCGTCGGGGGCGCCGGCTGCCACCACCTGTGCCTGTGCCGCCCTGGCTGCCGCATCGGCGGCCAGTGAGCGGGCGCGGGACGCTTCCAGTTCCCGGCGGGCAACCACGCCCAGTTCAACCAGATTCGAGTCACGTCGATACTCCAGGCGTGAGGCTTCCGCTTCGGCGGCCGCGGCCTCGGCATTGGCGCGCAGAGTGGCGGCTTCGCCGCTGATCACCACAACCAGCGTCTGGCCCGCTTCAACCGGAGAGCCGGGTGCGACCTGTACCTGCTCGACTCGGCCGCCCACGATGGCGGAGATCGCTGTGCGTGCGTCCAGGGCGGATTCGACCCGCCCCGTCAGTCGAGTCTCGTTGCCGCCGCCACGACCCACCGCGACGATACCGATGCCTGACGCCTCGATTTGTCGCGCCGTCAGGATGACAACACCTTCGGGCGCCTCGTCATCGTGGTCGTCATGGTCATCGTGATCATCGCCCTTGACGTGAGCAGCGTGCTCCGTGTGGGGGATCAGTTGGGCAAGGCCAAAGCCCGCTCCAAGTGCGGCAAGCAGTGCTGCTCCAAAGAGGAGCCGGATATTTTTGGGTGTCATCAATGCTTCCTCAAAATGGAGCGCGGCCGTCGAGGCGCGCGAGTTCGACTTCTGCACGGACGCGCGCCAGGCGTGCGTCCACTGCGGTATTGCGTGCGGCAATCAAGGCCGCCCGTATGCTGCGCAGCTCCAACTGCGAGATGCGCCCGGCATCGAACCCGGCGCGTGCGAGGCGGTAGGCTTCTTCGGTAGCAGCGACGCCGTTGTCGGCAGCACGTGTCCGAGTGATCGACGCATCAAGGCGGGCTTGTGCAGCGCTGCGATCCGCCTGGGCCTCCAGTTTCAAACTGGCCAGCCGCGCCTCGGCAGCTCGCTGCTCGGCACGGGCTGCACTGATAGCGCCCGTGTTTCTGTCGAACAGTGGAAGGGACACGCTGATGCCGAAGGTGAGTGCTTGGGTGTCGTATTCTTCGAATCGCCGGACACCGAGCGAAGCAGTCACGTCGGGACGAGCACGAAGTCGCTCCACGTTCACGAATTCACCAGCCGCATCCAGCTCGGCCTCGGCAATTTGAACAGCCAGGGGATTGCGTGCATCCGGCGTGAAGGGGTTGGGTGCGCGATTCAGCAGGCTGGTTTCGATGGATGTGACCGGCTCGGTCAGCATCGCCACTGCGGCGAGGCGCGCGAAAGCTGCATCCCGGTTTGCCCGTGTCTCGTCCACGACGGCACGAGCAGCTTCCACTTCGCTTTCGGCCTGAACGCCACGAAGCACGGCCTCGCGACCTTCTTCCACAAGGGCCATCACCGCGCTTGCATCCGCCTGCGTCAGCGACAGCGCCTCGGCGGCCAGTTCATGCTGCAAAGAGGCTGCTTCCGCTTCGGCATAGATCAGCGCCAGGCGGCCTGCGACTGCCCATCGCGACTGGTCGCGGCGCAGGCCGGCCGCGTCGGCTTCCGCCCGTGCGGCACCGATTCGCGCGCCCCGCTGTCCCCACAGTTCCAGAGGTTGACTGACGGAAAACGTGGTCTCTGCGGCGCCATAGCCAGTGAACGGCGAGCGACCGTAAGCGTTCTCGGCCTCCAGGGAGATGGAAGGATTAGGCAACGCACGGGCTTGTTGCGCGCGCGCCCTGGCGGCATCGAGTAATGCTTCGGCTTCAAGTGTTGCCGGGGTTCGATCGAGATGCTCGATCAGTGTTTCATAAGGTGGGGCGGGTTCGGCCCTTGCTGGCAGTGCCAGCGTGATTGCTGTGGCGACCACAGCGAAGCCAACCGCGCATAGCGGTCGGCCGAACAACATGGACATAGGAAAGCTCCCAAAGCTAAAAAAGTTGACGAAACGACCGTGCAAGCAGCACGGCCCGGATTCGTCAGGCTTTGGGGGGTCGCATCAATCCATCAGGCGTGTGTGATGCGATAGCATCACTGTCTGGCCGTTGGTGCGCCAGGGGCAGGGAAACGGCGTGGGCCGCTGAGTGTGGGGGAACGTGAGCGTGTGTATGGTGACAATGCCCGTGGCTGCAGGCGCCATGATCGAAGTCGGAACCCTTGTCCCTACTATCGTCACTATGGGTTTCAACGTATGAATACGTATCCCCACCCTCAGATGCGCACAAGACCGCATCAGCAATAGGGATGACAACAAACGTTGCAAGAAGCAACGCCATCACTGCCAGCCTATGTCTGAACAAAATACGCATCATTACATCAGGCTACCAAGAAATGAGCCAAGTTCGCAATCAATTTCGACGGCCAATAGGGTCAACGCCCACCTTGATCGGATGCTCGAAGCCTTGCTAGGAAAGCGACTCCTTGCAGGCTCAACTGTTAGACGGCAAAGAGAGGTGCATGTTACAATGCCTCGGATATGAAGCTGCTGTGGGGTGATTCGCTTCCTACGCATCTTCCCCGGTTTAACTCGGTCTGCCATGACCCGTACTGCATCGATCAACATTGCTCAGTGGTGGCGCTTCCGGTAGAAGCGGCACGTCGTTGCGGCTTTGATCCGCACCTTGCCGCCCCACCGGCGGGCAAGGTTCAGTAGATGGCTCTCCGGCACGGCGGCTCCAAGACTCAGGAGATTGCCCGATGCCATTAAATCCCCCAGCCATAGGTAGCGCCTCGCGCACCACGTCCTCGTGGTGCGCGGTTGTGCGCGGCGCTCACCGGCAGTCTTGCAAGGAGTCTCATCAAGGAGCCTTGCAGAGACGCACCGTGAGGCCAGCCTCCATGCTCGCTGCCGCCCCACAAGGGCACTATCCGGCGCTTGTGCTGCCGAAATCCGGTGTATATGTGTATATATCTGTGTATATAGCCCCAAGAATGAGTAAAAAAAATACAGAAAAAACAAGAGGTTGTCATGGTTAAATTGCTGATGATCGACAACTACGATTCCTTCACCTACAACCTGGTGCAGTACCTGCGCATCCTCGGCGCCGAGGTGCTGGTCCACCGCAACGACACCCTCGGAATCGACGCGGCCCTGGCCCTGGCCCCAAG
>JBJHBT010000073.1:0-3480 GCA_050485645.1 Gammaproteobacteria bacterium
GCACCCACCTGACACATTGCCGTTCTAGGCGTGTTGCCTACGCTGGCATTTCGTTGCGCGCCGTGCAAAATTACTCTGCTGTCCAAATAGCTCAATTTCGACGGTCAAATAGCGCGCGCGGGTACAGGCAGTGCCGTCGGCGGGACGACGGCACTGCCGAGTTGCGACGCATGGAGCGAGGGATCGCTGGTCAACGCGCGCTGCCGGTTCTCGGTCTCGCCGATCTCCAACATCAGGCCGTCATAGTCGGCTTCCAGCAGCTCGGCCATCTGCCCGACGAGCTCGTCCTGCACGCGCCTGATCGAGAAGCTGTCGCCGCCGCCGTCGAACAGGGTCAGGACGTCGTGGAACAGCGAAGGGAAATCGACGGTCAGGCGTTTGCCGGCGCTGCGCGCCTCCCATATCCGCGCGCTTGCGCGGCGCAAGGCGGTCAGCCGCTCGACCTGCGGTCGGCCCAGGCCACCATAGAGCAACGTCGGGATCGCGGGCAACAGGTAGCGCACGGCATCCTGCATGCGGCTCACATGCGGCTGGGCGATCGGGTAGCCGTCGGCGCTGAGCCGGCGCGCCAGTTCGCTCTGCGTCAATGCCTGACCAGATTCCTGCTCGTAGAGTTCGCGGGCTTTTTCTACGCCCAATGCACGCTCGATGAACGACAGGCCGCCGTGCAGTTCGTTTTCGGCCAAGTGACCCGTCAATGCGATGATCTCGCCGCGCTCAGGCCACGGCCGGAACAGGCAAGAGATGCGGAAGAAGCGTTCGTCTTTCGTTTCGCTCCACAGCTCGCGCAGGATGGCGAGTCGCGTGTTGCCGCCGTTGCGGATGATGTAGTGCGCCTCGCCCGGCCGGCGCGTGATGGCCGGCGGCGCATCGAGGCCACGTTCGCGGATCGATGCCTTGATTTCGTCGTAACGTGGGTTGCGGGTGACGCGCGGATTGAGGTCATACGGCTGGAGCTGATCCAGTGTCACCGTCATCGGAGTGTCGGCGATGGGGTCACTCAGCATCTCGGCCACGGCGCCGCTGCGGGTGAAGCCGTCGGCCAGCAACTTGGCCGCCATGTCCTGTGGAGTCAGCTCAGCCATCGCCGCCGACTCCTCTCGTCGTCGCAGGCACGTCGGTCATGCGGTCGACGCGGCGCAGTCGGGCAAGTGCGTTGCGGCCGGCACGGTGGTCGCTCGCCGTCGCGCCGGTATAGATCGCGGGCAGCCCCGGCTTGGTGAACTTCAAGTGCCCACCCGGCGTGCGGATGACCTCCCAGCTTTCCTTCAGCGCAAAGTCGATGAGCGGCTTCAACCGCTTGTGTCCGCGATGGAAGATGCGTGCAGTGCTCATGCGCTGCCTCTCCGGCGTGTTCCGGGATCGAGCTTCGTGAACGCGGAGGCCCACGTCGGCAGCAACTCGCAGGCGAGCGTGCGCATCGTGTCGAAGGCGGCCGGCGCCACCCGCCCCGTGGGGCGGCGTAGTTCGACGCGGTGTACGGGCAGGCCCAGGGTCGAGGCGCGTGGATAGGCTTCGATGGCGGGGATGTCCGTATCGAGCACGGCAATGCCAGGCTCGGATCGGAACAGTTCGCGCAGGGCCTGCTGAATGAGCCGCGCGTTGCTGGACACCGGATGCACACGGTTGATGAGCAGGCGCAGCGGTGGAGGCTCGATACCGAGGTGTCGGTAGGGTGCGATGTCCCGCATCAGTTGCAATGTGCCGCGGCGGAACTCGCGGGCCGCCAGTATCTCGGGCGTGACCGGCGACAGCGCCAGATCGGACGCGAGCACGGCCATCTCCAGCAGCACGCTGCGTGCACCCTGCGTGTCGACGAGCATCAGGTCGTAGTGCTCGCGGAAAGTGGGTAGCAGGTTGCGCAGCCGCAGCCGTCCATCCGGCGCATGCAGCAGCAGCGTGTTCAACTGCCCTTGGTCGTCGTTGGAGAGCACGAGGTCCAGACCCGCGATCGCGGTGCGCGACACCAGGCGGCCGATGTCCTGCTCGTTGAAAGCCAGCAACTCGTAGATCCCGGCCGGCGCGCGAGTGCGCAGCTCGAAGTAGCTCGACAACGTGGGCTGCACGTCGAGGTCCAGGAGCAGCGCACGCAGGCCCGCATCGGCGGCGTAGCCGCCCAGGTTGGCCGCGGTCGTGGTCTTGCCGACGCCACCCTTCGTCGAAATGATGGATACCACCTGCATGGGCTTCTCCTCGTCGAATGACATGAACCGAGAAGGAGCGTCAGGCGCGCTCTTTGAGCCGATCGGCGATCCACTGCTCGATCTCGACCGAATCCCAGCCGACGGCGCGCACGCCCAGGCGCAGCGCCTTGGGGAACTTGCCGGCCTTCATCAGGCTGTAGATGTGCGCGCGCTTGAAGCCGGTCTTGGCTTCGACTTCGGCGCGGCGCAGGATGCGATGCTCGGCCTGCGGAGAGGTCTGCGAAGACATTGTGGGCACTCCTTGACGCTCGTCGGCGCTGTTCGGAAAGTGCCCCGTATTGAATACACGGCCTTCGGGAGAGTCACTGCAATTGCAGAGAGAGAGACTGCAATTGCAGTCAGCGTGGCGCTTCCCCAACGTGGCGCCGCGCCTGCGCGAGCTTGGTCCACAACGTGCGCTCGGCCATGCCGGGGCGGCCTGCGTGGTGAGCGAGCAGTGCGCTGATCACGGATTCCATGGTCTCGAACGAGGAGTAAGGCTTGCCACTCGGCGACTTCCCGAGCAGCAGGCCCATCAGGCCACCGACGATATTGAGGTAGGTCGCCTCGCTCCTGGGAGATACTTCGTGCTCCGCGGTGCTCCGACTCTCGATTTGCTTGCACAGCACCCGATGTCGTTCGTGTAGAACGTCGAGGGTCCGCTCCAATTCCGCGATCCGGACCTTCTGTGCTTCTCGCTCGGCCAGCAAGGTTTGCACCGCGTCGATACCGATCGCCGGATGAAGCCGGCGTTCGATGTCGTCGAACAGGAACGTCGGTCTCTGATCCGGATAAAAGCGGGTCATCCACACTTTGAGATCGACGTGCCGGATCGTGAGGTCCGGGTCGTCGAGAAGCGCGGGATCGTTCGATGTGATGCCGAACCTCCCATAGGGCAACTCGCCGTTTCTGACGCCGTCGAAGATGCGCTCGGCGTTGAGGCGAAGCATCGGCCACCTCGGAAAATCGTCTGCAGCAGGAATCCCCTTGTCACTGATCGTATCCAGGATGCGGGCCTCGAACCGCAGCAGGCCACTCCACCGGATGGCGGCCTCGATGGGTCTATAGAAGACCCTGGAATGCAAAGATGGGTCGATCTTGCGCATGTCCCGCTCCGGCCATCTGGTTCCCCCTGGCAGCGTTGACGGGTTCCAGTCCGGCGGACGTGCGACGGGCGCGCTTTGGCTGGACAGGAGTCCGACGAGGGGTAGACTGGCGCCAATGGCCGGTAGCGCAGAAGATGTGCAGGAAGCGCTACGTCATCTCATTACTTCGTATCCATTCGCTACCGACACTG
>JBJHBT010000074.1:0-2700 GCA_050485645.1 Gammaproteobacteria bacterium
TCGTCTCCCGCACGCGCAACATGAACAGGTTGTTGAAGTTGCCGATGACCTGGCCGGCCTTGGCGCGGTTGCCGATGCGCGCCTCGATGTCGCTGAGTGTTTGCGTGTACGCCGTGACCTGCATACCAGCGCCGCCGCCCTTGTTCACCATGGGGATGAATTCATCGCCCATCAATTCGTTGAACTCGTCGGCATGCACGTTGATCGGCACCTTGGCGCCGGTCGAGGCGCCGGGCAGGCCGTCGTCGATGCCGAACTTGTAGATGTGTCCGGCGACCGATACCAGGTCGGAGAACATCGAGTTGCCGACGGCTGCCGCGACCTCGGCGTCCGACAGCGCATCCAGGCCGACGTAGACCACCGCGCGTTTGCGGATGATCTGCAACCAATCGAAGATCGGTCGCGGATCATCGAGATCGGCATAGTTCGGCGCCAGCAGTTGCGCGATCTTGCCGGTGGTCAACTTCTCCAGCAGCGGCAGCAGCGAGGCGACGATCTTGTCGAAGTATGTCCTGTCGTAACGCACCGCCGAGCGCAGGCCGTCGAGCACCGGGTCGTAGACGCGCACCTGCGACAGATACTGCTCGATGGCCACCACGCGCTTCTCCCGCCCGATCATGTGGCGGGGAATGTTCTTGTCGTTCAGCCTGCCTTCGAGCTGGACGATGGTCTCCCAGGCTTTCGGTTCGGCCTTGGCGAAAAAGTGCTGCGCGTATTCGATGAACAACGCATCGATGTTGACGACGTGGCGCTGGATCAGCAGGTAGTCCGGGCGTTGTCCCAATTCCACCAGGGCACGCGCGATGATGTTCACGAAACGCCAGGCAAATTCGCGAAACGCTGCGCTGTTGCCTTCGCCGGAGAGCTGGCCGGCGATGCGCGTGGCGACCTCCGAAATTCGTCCGAAGCGGCCCACCGCGTTGTAGCGCGCGGAGATGTCCGGCCAGCCGAGATGAAAGCAATAGAACTCCCCTGCGCGTCCGGCGCGCTGGGCCTCCACGTACATTCTTTTCAACAGGTCCGCGTCGCCCTTGGGATCGAAGACGATCACGACCTCGTGTTCGCCATTGACCCTACGGCGGATGTCCTGGGTGATGAACAACTCCGCGAGCCTCGTCTTGCCGACGCGCGTGGTGCCGAGCACCAGCGTGTGGCCGACACGCTCGCCCAGCGGCAGCGACACATCGACCTCGTGCGGTTCAATGCCGTGTAACCGTGGCAGGCCGCCGACCGGCGGTAGTGGCCGCGCCGGGTTCAACGGGTTGTCCCACGCCGTCACGCGGGTCAGCAGAGGCAGCGGGAAAGGCGCGAACTCCAATCGCTCCTCCAGCCGGCGCACGGATCGGTAGAGCGGTGTCAGCTCGACGTAGCGGCGAAACTCCGGCCGGTAGGTCTGCATCAGCCTGTGGGTGTGGCGCTGATCCCAGCGAAAACCCCGGCCCACGAACAGGCGATGCTGGCTCACCGGCACGTCGCGGCTGGCCATCACATAGCGCGGCATGCGGCGGATGTTGCGGCGATAGCGCAGAATCGCCCAGGCTTCGTAGAAGCGGATGGTGCCGAAGGTCAGAAAGGCCAGCGCACCGGCCAGGCCCACCAGCGGGCTCAGTGCCAGCGACCAGGGCGCGGCGAGGCAGAGAACGGCGGCGCCGAGGCAGACCGCGACGGTGTAAAGCTCGACCGCCGGACGCAGCAGGACTTCCACCGAATGCGGCTGGGCCATGTCACTGCTCGATCCCCGTGGCGGTGATGAGCACGGGGTAGTGGCGGATGCCAAGCCGTCGGGCCAGGTCGTCGGCGGAGATCGGGGATAGGATCAGTTCCGGCGCCAGGCGTCGCAGGGCATCCAGCGCGACCTGGGACTCGACGTTGACCACGAGGCCGACCGCGCCGAGTTCGTGCAAGACTTCCACGCGCTGACGCAGCCAGGCGCGTGAGCGTTCGTCATCACCGACGAGGAACAGCGGGCGCAACCCCTGCGCCTCGATCACCCGACGCTCCACCGTGCCCGGCGTCAACAGCGTCGAGCGCACTGGCAGCATGTCGGCCTCGCCGTGGCGTTCCCCCGGCAGCGGCGGCACCTCGATGTGTGGTGGCGGTAGTGCCTGGCGAGGGTTCCGGGGCTGGAGGTTCAGCGCCTGGTAGTAGGGCAAGGCGGACGCGCCGCCCCGATCCTCGACGACGACAAGGGTCTGGTCGGCGGCATGGGCGGTGAGGGCCAGCAGAGCCAGCAGCGGCAGTACGCGCAGGCGGATGTTCATGGTCGATGACTCCTCGATGCGGTGGACGGAACCGGGTTGCCCTGCACGCGCGCCAGATGTTTTTGAACGCTGTGGCGGTAGCGGGCTGCCGGTGGGCCACCGGCGGGGCGGTGATAGCGGCCGATGGCGAGCAGCCAGTCATCGCCGGGCCTGTGGTGTTCGCGCAGGATCGCGGCGGCGACCGCGAGATTCCGGTACGGGTCCAGCAGTTCGCACGGGTGATCGAAACGGTGCGCCTGGTAGCCGACGTTGATCTGCCCCAGACCAACGTCGATGCGCGTGGCCGGCACCTCCCGCAGCGCGCGCCTCAGATTCGCGCAGGCGGCCTCGCGGGTCTGGAACCGGCGTGCCTGGCCGGCGACATTCAAGGTCCAGGGCCACGGGGTTCGCCGCCCGCGCAGCGCGATGCCGCTTTCCTGCAAGGCCACGGCGTACAACA
>JBJHBT010000075.1:0-2483 GCA_050485645.1 Gammaproteobacteria bacterium
GCGCCTCAAGCCCGCGCAAAAGGAACAGGTGATGCGCGCCTTCAAGGCCGGCGACATCGACCTGCTGGTGGCCACCACGGTGATCGAGGTGGGGGTGGATGTGCCCAACGCCAGCCTGATGGTGATCGAAAATCCCGAGCGCCTGGGGCTCGCCCAGCTCCACCAGTTGCGCGGCCGCGTGGGACGCGGCCAGCGGGAGAGCCACTGCGTGCTGCTCTACGGCAATGTGCTGTCGCGGCAGTCGAAGGAGCGCATCCGTATCCTGCGGGAAACCACTGATGGCTTCGTCATCGCCGAAAAGGATCTCGCCCTGCGCGGCCCCGGCGAAGTGCTGGGCACCCGGCAGACCGGTGAGCTGCAACTGCGCGTCGCCGACCTGCAGAGGGACGCGGAATTGCTGCCGGAAGTGAAGGCCACCGCCGTGCGGCTGCTGACCCGCCACCCGGACAACGCCCCGCCGCTGATTCGCCGCTGGCTGGGGGGGAAGGAGATGTTTGGGGAGGCGTGATTTTGAGTCTGATGTCTGATGTCTGATGTCTGACGTCTGACGCAAAGATGGATCGTGGATATCCTGTAGATCGAGGCTCTAGGCTGAAGTTCCTGCGACCGAGACAAAATTTTTCCCAGCATATCAATTGTGTAGAAAAATAACGGGCTCTGCGTTCTGTCTACACCTGAATCGTCTGGAGCAATTCCAGCGCCCGGCGCTGATGCGGCGTCGCCGTGGTGTCGACCGAGAAGGTCGGCGCCAGCGCCTCTGAACCTGGTACGCGACAGGTGTTGCGCACGATGGTTGATAACTCTTCCAGCAGCGTGCAAAAGCTGTGTGCCGGGGTGCCGTCATCCAGCCGGTGACGGGAGACCTTGGCGTCCGCTGCGTCGGACCGCCGCGCTGCCTTGACCGGATCCCGTGTTGCTTTTGCCTCCAGCTCGGTATCTGAGAACAACAGCTCACGCCAGGCTTCGCGCATGTGCCATTCCACGTAGTAGCTCAGCATGCACAGAAAAATGTGCGCGCGTACGCGATTTTCCAGGCGGTGATGGATCGGGCGTATTCTGAGGTCTACGGATTTCAGCGTGCGGAAGGCGCGCTCCACGTTGGCCAGGGACTTGTAGTTCCTGACGCAATCCGCGCTGTCCATGGTGTCGGCAGCCACCGAGGTTCGAATCACATAGAGTCCGTCGAGCGCCGCTTCCGCGGCAATGCCTTCCTCGTTCCTCGCGAAGGTGAACGCACGTTCCTCGATCGACAGGGTGAAGTGTTTGGCCATCTTGTACTGATCAATGACTTTGCCGACGCGCAGCCCGATCTTGTCCTGGCCGTGCAGGCGCCCGGCGACGACCATCGCCCGCACCTTGTCGAGGTTCGTTTCGGTGGCCTGCAGCAGCGCTTCGCGCTTGTGGGCGCGTAAGGCGGCCAGATCCGGGTTGCGGCAAGCCACCAGGCGCTCATCGGGGTAATCGGGGTGGGTGAACTCGAACAGGTTGCGCTCATCGAAGAGGTCGAGCTGGAGAGCGCCTTGTGTGACCAGCTTGCGTATCGCGCCGCTTTTGAGGGCGGTGATCCAATCGATCCCCTTCTGTTCGCGCAACGCGTCAATGCCTGTCTGCGCGATCATGCCGCGGTCGCCGACCACCACGAGCTGCTCCAGGCCAAAATCCTTTTGCAAGCGCGCCACTTCGGGCAGCAGGGTTTGCGGATCGGAGACATTACCCTCGTATACGGAAACCGACACCGGACAGCCGCGCGCGTCGGTCATCAATCCGTAGTTCACCTGCAACTTGCCGGACTTGCCGTCCCGGTTGTAGCCGTGCCTTGCCAGGGGGCAGGTCTTGCCTTCGAAGTAGCTGGAGGACAAGTCGTAGAGTACCAGGCCGCCGTCCTCGAGGTGGCGAGTCGCCAGTTTTTTCTGGATCCGACCCTGGCGACTGAGTAGCCAGTCCATCGCCGTGTAAAGCTCGTCCTCGGTCGCATCGCCAACGTCAAACGATTCGGCCAGCGTGGCGGTGTGCCACCAGCGTGTCGTAGCCAGCTTGGTTTTTGGCGCGAGGATCCGCGCTGCGATCATCGCGCACACCAGATCGCGCTCGCGGCAGGACTGGCTGCCAATCACCGCGGCAAGTCCCAGGCGCTGCATGGCGGTGGTCACGGCCTCGACGGCGCCGTGGCTGCGCGACGCGATCACCTCGAACCGCTCGTTCACAGGCACGAAGGTCTCACCCTGCAGTGAGCGGCGAATGATGTCGACCAGCGATTCCGGCAAATGGGAGAGGTTCCCCAGGGTCTCGTTCTTGACCTTGCCATCCTCGCGATAGCTGCGCCGCAGCAAATGGGTGCGGTAGACACGACCCTTGTAGGTGCGTTTCGTGGTGACGACGTGCGCGGTGCCTGAACGTTTTGCCATGGGAGGTTTGTAGCACTCTTTCTGAAGAATGTCAATATATTTAGTGACTACAAATGGAATTAAAAAATGCCCTTTTAT
>JBJHBT010000076.1:0-2325 GCA_050485645.1 Gammaproteobacteria bacterium
GTCCACGCTGCGCTCGTCGCCGGTGATGGCGACGAGTCGCAGATCGGGGATGCGGTCTATACGCTGCAGCGCGAGTTGCTTCCCGAGGAGTAGCGAATCCAACCCCCGACGTCAGAGCCGCCGGGCTGCAGTATGCGGTTCAGATCGATTCGATAATCCCGTTCAGCGTCCGGCTGGGCCGCATCGCATTTCCCACCAGTGCCGGGTCAGGGTGATAGTAGCCGCCGATGTCCACCGGACGGCCCTGCACCGCGGCCAGTTCCTCGACAATGCGGCGTTCATTCTCCTTCAGCGCCGCGGCCGGCGCAGCGAACTTCGAACTGACGGTTGCATCCTCACCCTGTTCGGCCAGTGCGCCGGCCCAGTACAGGGCGAGGTAGAAATGACTGCCGCGGTTGTCCAGTCCACCGACCTTGCGTTCCGGTGAGCGGTTGTTCTCCAGCACCAGTTCATTGGCGCGGTCCAGCGCGCGTGCCAGGGCGACTGCGCCGTGGTTGTCGTTCTTGCGGCCGAAGTCTTCCAGCGACACTGCCAGTGCAAGGAATTCGCCCAGCGAATCCCAGCGCAGATAGTTTTCTGCGAGGAACTGCTGCACGTGCTTCGGCGCCGAGCCGCCGGCGCCGGTTTCGTACAGACCCCCGCCGGCCAGCAGTGGCACGATGGACAGCATCTTCGCGCTGGTGCCGAGTTCGAGTATCGGGAACAGATCGGTGAGGTAGTCACGCAGCACGTTGCCGGTGACCGAGATCGTGTCTTCGCCGGCACGCACGCGCTTCAGTGTCGCGTGCATCGCGTCGGTCGGGGAGAGGATGCGAATATCCAGCCCCGCGGTGTCATGGTCCTGCAGGTAACGCCTTGTGCGCGCGATCAGGATGCGATCGTAGGCCCGGTTTTCGTCCAGCCAGAAAATCGCCGCGGAGCCGGTGGCCCGGGCGCGTTCCACGCCGAGCCGGACCCAGTCGCGTATCGGCAGGTCGCGCGTCTGGCACATGCGCCAGATGTCGCCCGGTGCGACCGGGTGTTCCATCAGCACATTGCCGGCATCATCCAGCACGCGCACGGTGCCGGCGCGCTCGATCTCGAAGGTCTTGTCGTGTGAGCCGTATTCCTCGGCCTTCTGCGCCATCAGGCCGACATTGGCGACATTACCCATGGTGCGCACATCGAATGCGCCGTGCTGTTTGCAGTCGTCGATGACGGCCTGGTAGATGCCCGCGTAGCAGCGGTCAGGAATCAGCGCCTTGGTGTCATGCAGCTTGCCGTCCGGACCCCACATCTGGCCGGAAGAACGGATCGCGGCCGGCATGGACGCATCGATGATGATGTTGCTCGGCACATGCAGGTTGGTGATGCCCTTGTCGGAATCGACCATGGCCAGTGACGGACCGGCCGCATAAACCGATTGAATGTCGGCCTCGATCTCGGCGCGGTCGGCCGGCGACAGCTGCCCAATCCTGTCGTATACGTCGGCGATGCCGTTGTTCGGCTCCACGCCCAGCTCCGCGAACCGCTTCGCGTGCTTTTCGAATACGCCGCGGTAATAGGCTCGTACGGCGTGTCCGAACATGATCGGGTCGGAAACCTTCATCATCGTGGCTTTCAGATGCAGCGACAGCAGCAGGTCCTCGTTGCGGGCGTCGGCGATCTCCCTGTCGAAGTAGGCGCACAGCGCGTCGCAGCGCATCACCGATGACGCAATCACTTCGTCGGGCTGAACGGCGATGCCGTCTTTGAGTACCGTGTTCCGGCCGGCTTCATCATGGTGCTCGATACGCAGCCGCATCGCGGTGGGTATTTCGACAGCCTGTTCGTTGGCATAGAAATCGTCGTCGCTCATGTGCGCGACATGGGTACGTGAATCGGCGCGCCATTCACCCATGGAATGCGGATGGCTTTTCGCATAACGCTTCACGGCAGCGGCCACGCGGCGATCGGAATTGCCTTCGCGAAGCACCGGGTTGACCGCGCTGCCCAGCACCCTGGCATAGCGTGCGCGAATCTCGCGCTGTTCGTCATCGCGCGGCTCTTCGGGATAGTCCGGGAGGTCGTAGCCCTGATCTCGCAGTTCACGAATCGCGGCCTGCAGCTGCGGTACCGATGCGCTGATGTTGGGCAGCTTGATGATGTTGGCAGCCGGTGTGGTGGCGATCCGGCCGAGTTCAGAAAGGTCGTCCGTGCGCCGGCGGTCCTCGGGGAGGCGGTCCGGAAACTGCGCGATGATGCGGCCGGCCAGCGAGATGTCACGGGTTTCCACGGCGACTCCGGTCGCCCTGGCGAACGCCTGCACGATGGGCAGCAGGGAATAGGTGGCCAGGGCCGGTGCTT
>JBJHBT010000077.1:0-2064 GCA_050485645.1 Gammaproteobacteria bacterium
TCGCATGGCGCAGGACGCGCGCGAGCGCTGGCGCCATACGCTCGACGGCCTGCACACCGCGATGCGCGTGCAGGCGCAGGTGTACCAGAACCTCAGCGAAGACGAAGGCGTGCTCGCCGATCTGGTCGGCCAGAGCCAGTCGGCCAACGGCGCGCTGCAAGCCATGCAGTCAACCAACCAGTTGCTGGCCTTGCAGGCCAAGCAGGCGATCCAGGCACAGCAACTTCAGTTAACGCAGGACCGCGCCGTATCGCTGGAACTGGCGCGTCAGGCGGCAGAGGCCGAGCGCGCGCGCGAAGTGCGCCGCCGCTTTGTCGGCGAGGGTACGCCGTACACGCCACAGTCCGTCCAGTTCTACGGCAACTGAGGAACGTGCGATGGACGACGTGGCGGTCATCGACCGATTCCTGATCGTTTTCTCCAACTACATCGACTCGGGTTTCGGGTTGCTGGGTGGCGAGATCGCGTTCCTCACCGCCACGTTGATCGTGATCGACATCACCATCGCGGGCCTGTACTGGGCGATGAGCCACGCCACCGGCCAGGGCGATGACGTGATCGCCCGGTTGATCCGCAAGGTGCTCTACGTCGGCGTGTTCGCCTACATCATCGGCAATTTCAACTGGCTGGCCAGCATCGTGTTCCGTTCCTTCGCGGGGCTGGGGCTGACCGCTTCCGGCTCGACGCTGACGCAGGCCGAGTTCCTGCAACCGGGACGGTTGGCCAAGACCGGCATCGACGCCGCCGCGCCGATCATGGAACAGATCGGAGACATGACCGGCTTTCCAAGCGTGTTCACCAACCTCGATGTCATCACGGTGCTGTTCCTCGCCTGGCTGGTGGTGATCCTCAGCTTCTTCATCCTGGCGATCCAGCTTTTCATCACGCTGATCGAGTTCAAGCTGACCACGCTCGCCGGTTTCGTGTTGGTGCCGTTCGCCTTGTGGAACAAGACCGCGTTCCTGGCCGAAAAGGTGCTGGGGAATGTCGTGGCCTCGGGCGTCAAAGTGCTGGTGCTGGCGGTGATCGTCGGCATCGGCACCGGCTTGTTCGCCGAGTTCCAGGTCACGCCGGCCGAACCGTCCATCGACCATGCGCTGGTCATCATGCTGGCGTCGCTGTCGCTGCTGGCCTTGGGGATCTTCGGACCGGGCATCGCTACCGGCCTGGTCTCCGGTTCGCCGCAGCTCGGCGCCGGGGCGATGGCGGGCGCTACGCTCGGCGCGGCTGGTACAGCGGTCGCGGTGGGTGCAGCGGCCACAGGTGTCGGGGGTGCCGTCGCGGCCGGCGCGCGCATGGCGCCCGGAGCGGCCCGCATGGCTGTCGGCGGCGCACGTTCGATGGCATCGACCGCCAGCAGCGCGAGGTCGGCTTTCCAGGCAGGTTCCGCCGGTGCCGGCGGTGGTCTCAGAGGCGCAGCGGCCGGTCTGGGCAACGTCGCCCGGACCGGCGCGCAGTCGGTCGGGCAGCGTGTGTCTGCCGGTGCGCGTTCGCTGAAAGCGCGCGCCGCTGCCGCCATCAACCCCGATGTTTCCACGGGCAGCGCTGCTACCGGCTCGACCGCTCAGGGCGGCGCGGAAGGCGCGCCTGCCAACACCGGACAACCCGCATGGGCTAGGCGCCTGCAACGCCGCCAGCAGCTTTCCCATGCCGCCACCACCGTCGCGCACACGCTGCGCGGTGGCGACGGTGGCGGCGCGGGCAGCGGCCCCAGCCTGCACGATCCATCGAACTCATAAGGAGAACCTGCCATGCGATTCAAACGACCGCAGGTGCGCTACGCCGACACACCGCAACCGGCCACGCCGTACCAGGCCGCCGAACAGGTATGGGACGAGCGCATCGGTTCGGCCCGTACACAGGCCAAGAACTGGCGGCTGATGGCCTTCGGCTGTCTGGTGCTGGCGCTGCTGATGGCCGCCGGCCTTGTCTGGCGCTCGGCGCAGTCCATCGTCACGCCCTATGTGGTGGAGGTGGACCACGGCGGGCAAGTACGCGCCGTCGGCGAAGCGGCCACGCCGTACCGGCCCAACGATGCGCAGATCGCGCATCACCTGGCGCGCT
>JBJHBT010000078.1:0-1808 GCA_050485645.1 Gammaproteobacteria bacterium
CGAACAGCGCCGATGAGCGTCAAGGAGTGCCCACCATGTCTTCGCAGACCACCGCCCCGGCGACGCCGGTTGAACGTCGCATCCTGCGCCGCGCCGAAGTCGAAGCCAAGACCGGCTTCAAGCGCGCTCACATCTATTCATTGATGAAAAAGGGAAGGTTCCCCAAGGCGCTGCGTTTGGGCGTGCGCGCAGTGGGCTGGGACTCGACCGAGATCGACCAGTGGATCGCTGATCGCCTCAAAGAACGCGCCTGACGCTTCTCCTTTTCCGGTTCATCTCATTCCGTGAGGAGAAGCCCATGCAGGTGGTATCCATCATTTCGACCAAGGGCGGCGTGGGCAAGACGACCACGGCGGCCAACCTGGGCGGCTTCGCGGCCGACGCAGGGCTGCGCGTGCTGCTGCTAGACCTGGACGTGCAGCCCACTTTGTCGAGCTATTTCGAGCTGCAAACGCGCGCCCCCGCCGGCATCTACGAGTTGCTGGCCTTCAACGAGCAGGACATCGGCCGGCTGGTGTCGCGTACCGAGATCGCTGGCCTGGACCTGGTGCTCTCCAACGACGACAAAGGGCAGTTGAACACCCTGTTGCTGCACGCGCCGGACGGACGGCTCCGGCTGCGCAATCTGTTGCCCGCGTTCCGCGAACACTACGACCTGCTGCTGATCGACACGCAGGGCGCTCGCAGTGTCCTGTTGGAGATGGCCGTGCTTGCCTCCGATCTGGCGGTGTCGCCGGTCACGCCGGAGATCCTCGCCGCTCGCGAGTTCCGGCGCGGCACCTTGCAACTAATGCGGGACATCGCGCCATACCGGCGCCTCGGCATCGAGCCGCCGCCGCTGCGCCTGCTCATCAACCGCGTGCATCCGGTTTCCAGCAACGCGCGGCTCATACAGCAGGCACTGCGCGACCTGTTCCGATCCGAGCCTGGTATCGCCGTGCTCGATACCAGCATTCCCGCCATCGAAGCCTATCCGCGCGCATCGACCCAGGCCTTGCCGGTGCATCGGGTGGAACACCGACGCCCTACGGGGCGGACGACGCCGGCCGCTTTCGACACGATGCGCGCACTCGCCTGCGAACTGCTGACGAATTGGGAACCCTCGTTCACTCGGCTGAAAGCGGGGACGCACCGGAGGGGCAACACATGACCACCGCGCGCTCCCTCCATCGTCTAAACAAGCGGTTGAAGCCGCTCATCGACTTCGCCCTGAAGGAAGGCTGGGAGGTCGTTCGCACATCGGGCGGACACCTGAAGTTCACCAAGCCGGGCCTGCCTCCGATCTACACCGGCTCAACGCCCGGCGATCGCCGCGCCGGCCTCAACGCGCGCGCTCGACTGCGCCGCACCGACCGCGCCATCGACCCAAAAGCGACGACAAGGGAGGCCGACGTCGATGGCTGAACCGACTCCCCAGGACATGGCAGCCAAGTTGCTGGCCGACCGCTTCGAGCGCAGCGGCCCGGTCACCGATGCACTGAGCGATCCCATCGCCGATACTCCCATGACGGTGACACTGGACCAGCTCCAGCCCTATGACCTCAATCCGCGCGTCACGCGCAACCCGCGTTACGACGAAATCAAGGCATCGATCCGGGAGCGTGGCCTCGACGCGCCGCCGGCCATCACCCGCCGGCCCGGCGGGACGCACTACATCATTCGCAATGGCGGCAACACGCGCCTCGCCATCCTGCGCGAGTTGTGGAGCGAAACGAAGGACGAGCGCTTCTTCCGCATTCCGTGCCTGTTCCGGCCCTGGCCCGAACGCGGCGAGATCATCGCGCTCACCGGCCACCTGGCCGAGAATG